>CANNGA010000074.1 GCA_947504035.1 uncultured Flavobacteriaceae bacterium | reverse complement strand
CCTATTTCGAGAGAAAGTATCAGAAGACAAATCGCATTTTTAAATCAAGCATTTTCAGGACAAGATACAGACAGGGCCGCTGTTCCACAGATGTTTAGACGTTTTATAGCAGGAGATACAAGAATACGTTTTGATTTAAAACGCATTCGATTTAGAAGGAATCAAAAACGATTTACAAATGCAGAAGATCTGTTTTTTGA
>CANNGA010000073.1 GCA_947504035.1 uncultured Flavobacteriaceae bacterium | reverse complement strand
ATCGTAGACCAAAACATTGAAACTACTGGAAACTCATCGGCTTCAATTGGTGCTAATGGAGAAATTGTAGCAGAAGAAACATCTTCTAACGAAGAAACTCAAACGCCATCAACATCTACTGAAAGCACATCGGCTTCTACTTCTGACACAACCTCTAGTTTAGCTACTGGTAGTATTACAGTGTCTAGCACTGAAGGGATCGTAGACCAAAA
>CANNGA010000072.1 GCA_947504035.1 uncultured Flavobacteriaceae bacterium | reverse complement strand
CTACGAGAACTCTTGTCAAAGCGAAGGCATTGGAGAATCAAATGGATCGTATGGAAAGTCAACGAATTACTAATAGGTTGGCTTAACTATTTCTCGATAAGTAAAGTGACTCATATCTGGGAAACCATAAAAATCATCAAGACGCATTTGGACTATAAACTCTTTAAATGGATGAAAAGTAAAGGTAGAAAGGCACATCGGAAGCTACGCCAGCGCC
>CANNGA010000071.1 GCA_947504035.1 uncultured Flavobacteriaceae bacterium | reverse complement strand
ACAATTTTAATTAAATCGCTTTAAACGAGATGTTTGAAGCGATTTTTTTGTTTTACCTTGATTTGTGTTTTTTGTTGTAATGGTCTTGTTTTGAGTGGGGTAGGGGGTTGAACTTTTGCCATATTATAAATGATTGTTATTCTACATACGAGAGTTTTTAGGTCATAGCTCTAGTAAAACACATAAAATTACATGTATGTAACTGTAAATCATTTGAAGATT
>CANNGA010000070.1 GCA_947504035.1 uncultured Flavobacteriaceae bacterium | reverse complement strand
ACATTGGTATAGTTCTTTGTATTCCATCCAAATTTGGATTTTATATTCCTAAACTCAAACCCTAAAAAGAAGAGACTGCTTTTGCTACTGTGCAATAATTTGGTCTTCTCTTTATTTAGTGTTAATCCCATATTTTCCATTATTCTGTCAATGTAATGTAATATTTCTTTACTAAAATACCACTTACCCATTAATAGAAAATCATCTGCATAACGTACCATACGGATGTTTGC
>CANNGA010000069.1 GCA_947504035.1 uncultured Flavobacteriaceae bacterium | reverse complement strand
TAATAATGACAAGAAAACTAAAAAAATCACAATCTAAGTTAAATCCAAAGTCCCCTCGATTAAGAGGGAATATAGGGATGTGTCAAAGGTTATCTCTTGATTCAGTATTCAAAAACACCTCCCTTAATCTCGCCTTATTAGGAGGGACTCACTCTTGCTCTAATAATGACAAGAAAACTAAAAAAATCACAATCTAAGTTAAATCCAAAGTCCCCTCGATTAAGAGGGAATATAGG
>CANNGA010000068.1 GCA_947504035.1 uncultured Flavobacteriaceae bacterium | reverse complement strand
TGTATGTGTTCTACAAAAGGAGAATTCTAAGCCTCTAGTATCAAATTTAAGCCTTCTAAAATATATATTTTAGATAAAGACATAAAGCTACAAATGCCCTAAGAATGCCTTATTTAAAGCCACATTTTAGGAAATTATGGACTTGTGCAACGGTTACCGTTGTTGGCAACAGTTTTTTTACTTAACAATCAAATTGAATAGCTATTTCATCTATTTTTTTTATAATTTCCTTTTTA
>CANNGA010000067.1 GCA_947504035.1 uncultured Flavobacteriaceae bacterium | reverse complement strand
ATATTCCTGTACCTGCTCTTACTAAAAGTGACGGAGGCGAATATTTGGTGCGTACTGACGGAATAGTACGTTGAAGCTAGTGGTAACACGGCGATAGTACACTGAGACTTCGGTCAAGGTGATAATCCAGAGAATCGACTTCCAAGAAAAGCGAAAGACGCAGCCCGTACCCTAAACCGACACAGGTAGTTGGGATGAGAATTCTAAGGAGCTCGAGAGATTCATGGCTAAGGAAC
>CANNGA010000066.1 GCA_947504035.1 uncultured Flavobacteriaceae bacterium | reverse complement strand
AAGTACAGGTAGTATTTACCATCTTCTACAATAAATTTGTTAGGATCTACTCTAAACTTTGCGCCTGCATAAATGCCGAAGGCACAAAAGCCTCCAAATTCTGGCATGTATTTACTAGGATTTTTGTCGAAAGTGGCCTTCTGCGCTGCAGAGGTAAAGTAGTAATTCACTTTATTATACTCCGATTTAAATTCCTTGTTTCCTATCTGTGCTAATCCTAAATCTAAATACGATACGGGGCTATACCCTTGTAAGGCAATATTACTGTTGTCAAT
>CANNGA010000065.1 GCA_947504035.1 uncultured Flavobacteriaceae bacterium | reverse complement strand
GCAGAGGCCGAAGCCGCCCGTCTTGCAGAAGAAAAGCGTAAAGCGGAAGTTGAAGCAGCACGATTAGCTGAAGAGAAGCGTAGAACTGAAGCCGCCGCTAAAGCGAAAGCAGATGCCGAAGCAGCCCGTCTTGCAGAAGAAAAGCGTAAAGCAGAAGCTGAAGCAGCACGATTGGCTGAAGAGAAACGCAAAGCTGAAGCCGCCGCCAAAGCGAAAGCAGAGGCCGAAGCCGCCCGTCTTGCAGAAGAAAAGCGTAAAGCGGAAGTTGAAGCAGCACG
>CANNGA010000064.1 GCA_947504035.1 uncultured Flavobacteriaceae bacterium | reverse complement strand
CTTTGATAGTCATCTTTTTTGTTTTTTTTGTTTTGTTATTTGTATACTGCAAAGATGCAACAGAACTAAAGCTAAGACCCTACAAAAAAAGGACTATGAATTGTACTTTTTGTTTGAAACTTGTAGTTCTCCTTTTTTAACTTGTGTTTAAAGACACTTGAAGAGCGTTTTTGGAAGGTGCTAAATGTTTAGATGTAGTGTTTACGACTTTCAATAGTTCGAAAACTTTTGAAAGTCGTATAAGGAACATTCATAATATTTAGGGTGCTGTCCCTTTAAAATTGAATA
>CANNGA010000063.1 GCA_947504035.1 uncultured Flavobacteriaceae bacterium | reverse complement strand
TCACAATTTTAATTAAATCGCTTTAAACGAGATGTTTGAAGCGATTTTTTTGTTTTACCTTGATTTATAGTTTTTGTGTAAAGGTCATATTGTGAGTGAGGTAGTGGTTTGAACTGTTTTAGCCACCTCTTCGTATTTTACAGGAAAATGGCACCAATTTGAGACAGATACAACTTCTATTAGGACATAATAGCTGGAAAACTACAGAAATACATACACATGTAACTGTTAGTAGTTTTGAATCTGTAAAAAATCCTTTAGATTTGTGAAACACATACATGAGATATATGTGCAATTGCACATAT
>CANNGA010000062.1 GCA_947504035.1 uncultured Flavobacteriaceae bacterium | reverse complement strand
GTTAATTGTCATAAAACCACTAAAATCATAATATGCTATCAGAAAATTCATTTTTTTCAAAAGAAAATTATGTGTTTTTTAATTATTTATACTCTAAAAAAAACTTTGGACGTGATTGTTTTAACATACTGTAATCTTTAAACATAGCTACTTGTAACGCGCTGTAAACAATAAACGCAACCCTAAATAGGGTTGCGTTTGCCATGAAAAATTGTTTGTTTTTTCAATTTATATGTACTAAACCCCGCAACTGCTATTCGTTACTTGTTTGTACAAAATTACGTCTTGGTCCTCTTGGTGCTAAAGTAGCACGCATGCG
>CANNGA010000061.1 GCA_947504035.1 uncultured Flavobacteriaceae bacterium | reverse complement strand
TTGTGTAAAGGTCATGTTGTGAGTGAGGTAGTGGTTTGAACTGTCTTAGCCACCTCTAAGTATTTTACAGGAAAATGACACCAATTTGAGACAGATACAAATTCTATTAGGACATAATAGCTCGAAAACTACAGAAATACACACACACATATGTAGCTATTAGTAGTTTTGAATCTGTAAAAAATCCTTTAGATTTGTGAAACACATACACGAGATATATGTGCAATTGCACATATATATATATATGTTAGCAATAATTATGAAAAAATTAATAACTCTTATATTTCTAATTTGTCTTTATAGTTGTAAAACTGAAAATA
>CANNGA010000060.1 GCA_947504035.1 uncultured Flavobacteriaceae bacterium | reverse complement strand
TCTTTACCATCGGCATGATAGGCCTTTATGTCTGTTATAACATGATGCGCCGTATCTACACTTAATTGACTGCTGTAGTTTAATTTTCTGGCCTTTCCAGGTTTTACAGATATTCTGGCGTCAGGATCTGTGGGGCTATAATGGGTTTTATTACTGGTATATCTAGATCCTTTGTTGGCAGCACCAGGCCTATGGTTTTGTTGTGAACTCCAGTTCTTGTTTCTCGCGGCAATACTATTGAGTTCCTGTGTATTGGCTGTAATGGTTTGCTGGGTTTTAGACGCTTTATTCTGTTTAGCTGTTCTAAAGGTATCTTTATCACG
>CANNGA010000059.1 GCA_947504035.1 uncultured Flavobacteriaceae bacterium | reverse complement strand
ATAATAAATAGATTAGATAGGCGCCTTTGGTGTTTTGGATTTAAATTTGAACACCTACTAGCAGATACAGGTTATAGTAGTGGGGAGAATTATGCCTACTTAGAGCAAAAAGGGATAAAAAGTTATATCCCACCTCATGGCACTTACAAAGGTGGTCCCGATGGTTTTAATTATATCAAAGCACAAGACCATTACATCTGCCCTAATCAACACATAGTACCTTTTAAAAAGGTGTTTAGAGATTACCGTACACAAACCTTAAAAAAGGAATACCGCATCTCTAGCAAGCTTTGTAAACAATGCCCATTAGCTAGTAGATGCTTGGGGAAAACCGCCAAAGA
>CANNGA010000058.1 GCA_947504035.1 uncultured Flavobacteriaceae bacterium | reverse complement strand
ATACGTTTTGATTTAAAACGCATTCGATTTAGAAGGAATCAAAAACGATTTACAAATGCAGAAGATCTGTTTTTTGAAGTCGAAGGAGGCATGGATCCTTTAAACCCTGATACGACAATAAATATATACATTTCTAATTCTGAAAACTTTATTGAACCTTTTTTAGGATTATCTTCTTTGCCTGGAGATGATGAACCTGAGATAGATCATATATTTATAGATGTGACTACCGTAGGACCTACCCCAAGTCCAGGGATTTTTTCAGAAGGTAAGATTTTAGTGCATGAAATGGGGCATTATTTAAATTTATTTCATTTGCCTGGACTGCAAACTGAAAATTGTAGATTTGAC
>CANNGA010000057.1 GCA_947504035.1 uncultured Flavobacteriaceae bacterium | reverse complement strand
AGGAATCAAAAACGATTTACAAATGCAGAAGATCTGTTTTTTGATGTGGAAGGGGGCATAGACCCTTTAAACCCTGACACGACGATAAATATATACATTTCTAATGCTGAAAACTTTACTGAATTTGTTTTGGGAGTAGCTGCTTTGCCTGTAGTAAGTGAACCTGAGGTAGATCATATATTTATAGATGTGACTACCGTAGGACCTACCCCAAGTCCAGGGACTTTTTCAGATGGTAAGGTTTTAGTGCATGAAATGGGGCATTATTTAAATTTGTTTCATTTGCCTGGACTGCAAACTGAAAATTGTAGATTTGACGATAGAGTAGGCGATACGCCTAACAGTTCTGAGCT
>CANNGA010000056.1 GCA_947504035.1 uncultured Flavobacteriaceae bacterium | reverse complement strand
TTAGAATTCCTTTATAAAGAAACAGCTTCTTTTTATGGCTCTAGCGGCCAACAAAGCATAGATCCTATTGTGTTTTTTAAACTCTGTTTAGTGGACTATTTAGAGCATATTATTAGCGATAGAAAACTCATAGCCCATTGTAGCATGCGACTAGATATTCTCTATTTTCTAGGTTTTGATATTGACGAGCCACTACCATGGCACTCCACCTTAAGCAGAACCAGACAGCTATTTCCAGAGCATGTTTTTGAAGGTGTATTTCTTCATGTTTTTCAGATGTGCGTTAATAAAGGCATGGTAAAAGGCAGCACGCAAGCCGTAGATTCTGCCCCTGTAAAAGCCAATGCAAGTAT
>CANNGA010000055.1 GCA_947504035.1 uncultured Flavobacteriaceae bacterium | reverse complement strand
TCGTGGAGAATATCGGAGTCGAACCGATGACCTCTTGCGTGCAAGGCAAGCGCTCTAGCCAGCTGAGCTAATCCCCCGTATATTTAGTAGTTAGTTAACAGTTATTAGTTAACAGTACTTATAACGGCTACTCAACCTCTAAAATTTCCTTTTAAGTAATTTAGTAGTCTCAGGCAGACTCGAACTGCCGACCTCTACATTATCAGTGTAGCGCTCTAACCAGCTGAGCTATGAGACTCTACTATTTTACTCTTCTTTTTTAAATTAACAGCTTCGAGAATAAAGTCATATATATAATATCAATATAAAACCTATTAGTCGTCTTTCTCTAGAAAGGAGGTGTTCCAGCCGCACCTTCCGGTACGGCTACCTTGTTACGACTTAGCCC
>CANNGA010000054.1 GCA_947504035.1 uncultured Flavobacteriaceae bacterium | reverse complement strand
TCTTCAGAGTGAACAGTTAATTGCTCTGGTAGGATTTACACCTACTGGATGTATGCCACTTCGTGGCACACTAACGTGTTTGTATATGGTTTGTTGCGTGGTTTAGCACGTAATTTAGCAAATAAAAACCGAATAGAAAATCCGCTAGGATTTTCGTAAGTAGGCTAGAACCAAGCAATTAATTATACACGGTGTGTCTGTTGCACAAGTCTTGCTAAATATAATACTATTAATTATCTTTAGTAATGCAAGGAAAAAAGACCTATCAAGAAAAGTTGTTTCATACGTTTAAATTAAGCGACCATGTTCCTAAAACTAACTTTTACCGCCAGTTAAAAGCCGTATTACATTTAGAATTCCTTTATAAAGAAACAGCTTCTTTTTATGGCTCTAGCGGCCAACAAA
>CANNGA010000053.1 GCA_947504035.1 uncultured Flavobacteriaceae bacterium | reverse complement strand
AGACAACAAAACTCTATCTAGGAAAGGAGCTCTACTTTAGAAAAGCTTATATGAAAAACAGAACGACGAGTATTGATTCTCATCTATTAGCACGTCCTTCACACTGTGAAGAAAGGCTTCGTGTTTTTCAAAGGAAGCTATACATTAGAGCCAAGCAAGACAAAAACTTCAAGGCGTTTAGTCTCTACGGAAAATTGAGTGAAGACATAACGCTAATAGAAGCTTACAGAAGAGTCAAAAGCAATTATTCTAAGGGAGTAGGCGTAGATGGTCAAAATTTTGAAGATATCGAAAAACAAGGCGTAAAAACCTTTTTAGAAGATATTCAACAAGATTTGGTCCATGGCACTTACAAGAGCAAAGCAGTTAAGCAAGTACTCATCGCTAAAGAAAAGAAAGGAGACTTTAGAAAACTCGG
>CANNGA010000052.1 GCA_947504035.1 uncultured Flavobacteriaceae bacterium | reverse complement strand
GTTCTGTTGCATCTTTGCAGTATACAAATAACAAAACAAAAAAAACAAAAAAGATGACTATCAAAGAACAAGTACAAAACATAGACGCCGTAGTTTCAACAGGAGCAATTGTAGATGCCGTAAAAGAATTTTTCGCAGAGGATGCTAACACCTCCGATTACGGAAACGGAGGCACCACAGGCAAAGCAGAAATGATTGCCAAAATGGAAGGCTTCGCAGGCGCCATAGCCAAAGTAAACGGAATTACACACCACCACTCTTTAGTCGATGGAAATGTATCCGCCTCAGAATTTACCTTCGATTTCGATATGAAAGACGGCAGTAAAATTTACTGGCACGAGATCATTCGCAGAATCTGGAATGACGAAGGCAAAGTGATTCAAGAAGAATACTTTAACGCAGAATAAGTACAACACATTAAAAAAGAATTAAAACA
>CANNGA010000051.1 GCA_947504035.1 uncultured Flavobacteriaceae bacterium | reverse complement strand
GTAACGCTACAAACCAATGGCACACTAGATGTTACCCCAGTAACGGACAGTACCGAACCGATCAGTTTCACCTACACTGTAACAGACGAAGACGGTTTAACCGATGAAGGTCAAGTAGATGTAAGCTTCACACAGTTAGCCCCAGTAGCCGACGATGAAGTTGTAGCAGATCAAACGATCAATACGCCAGTAACAATTGATGTATTAGATGGTGATGACGATCCAGACGGTGACAACGCAAACCTAACAATCACCGAAGTAAACGGACAAGCCATAGTAGATGGCGGGGCAGCAGTAACCTTAGCCGATGGCACAGAAGTCACTCTAGTAGGCGGTGCGTTAGTAGTCACCCCAGTGACCGACAGTACCGAACCAATCAGCTTTGTATACACCGTAGAAGACGAAGACGGCTTAACCGATGAAGGTCAAGTAGATGTAAGCTTCACACAGTTGGC
>CANNGA010000050.1 GCA_947504035.1 uncultured Flavobacteriaceae bacterium | reverse complement strand
ATCGTAGACCAAAACATTGAAACTACTGGAAACTCATCGGCTTCAATTGGTGCTAATGGAGAAATTGTAGCAGAAGAGGTTTCTAACAACATGAATAATGCAAGTACTGAAACTGTTACTACCAACAATGAAGCTGTTACAGAAGACACAACTTCTAGTAATGGTTCTAATCGTGCTGGTGCTAGATTAGAATTACGAGGCGGAGAAGTTACAAATGCCATCACTGCTGTTTCTGGTAATAGTGATAATGGTAGTAGAAGTGCTAGCATTGTATCTGGAGGAGAAACCATCTCTGAAACAACTTCTGTAGGTTCAGAAGAAACAGAAACACCTAATAGCGCAACTCCTGTAGCTACTACTAATAGTATCGAGGAAACTGAAACACCATCAACATCTACTGAAAGCACATCGGCTTCTACTTCTGACACAACCTCTAGTTTAGCTACTGGTAGTATTACAGT
>CANNGA010000049.1 GCA_947504035.1 uncultured Flavobacteriaceae bacterium | reverse complement strand
TTTGTATACACCGTAGAAGACGAAGACGGCTTAACCGATGAAGGTCAAGTAGATGTAAGCTTCACACAGTTGGCGCCAGTAGCCGATGATGAAGTTGTACCAGGACAAACGATCAACACCGCATTTACAGTAGACGTTTTAGATGGTGATGACGATCCAGACGGTGACAACGCAAACCTAACAATCACCGAAGTAAACGGCCAGCCGATTACCGAAGGCGGTCCAGCAGTGACCTTAGCCGATGGTACAGAAGTTACCCTAGTAGGTGGTGCGTTAGTAGTCACCCCAGCGACCGACAGTACCGAACCAATCAGCTTTGTATATACCGTAGAAGACGAAGACGGCTTAACCGATCAGGGTCAAGTAGATGCAACCTTCACACAGTTAGCACCAATTGCCGACGATGAGACGATTGCCAATCAAGCGATCAATACACCAGTAAACATTAGTGTATTAGAGGG
>CANNGA010000048.1 GCA_947504035.1 uncultured Flavobacteriaceae bacterium | reverse complement strand
AACGGCATTGCAGTTTTAGCAGTGGTGAGCTTACATAAATCAGAAGAGGCAACAGTTATAAGTGCCGCATAACATAATATGTATTGGCAGGTGTGTCCATTGCACAAGCCAGTAATAACAAAACAACAGATTTTAGAGCTGTCCGAAAGGGCAGCTTTTTTTGTTTGCCTGAATTTTTTTTAGATGAACGAGAGTGGGTTTGCTACCGTTATCTTAGATATTAGGTTTATGTCTGATTTAGCTTTTCTTGAAGACCAATCTTTATGTCAAGTCATGAACAATAGAGTAGGCCTCTGGTATATTTATTCCAATTTTATCTTTTTCTCGATGTTAGAATGGAGACAAACGCCTTTGTTATAAAGGTGTATTGTGCCATTAGAAGTACTCATATTCAGTTTGGAATCTTAAATAGGGCTTGCTGATTTTTAGGTTTGTTAATTTCTATAACTTTAAGCAAATGATCTCATATTCGCAGAGCTTCT
>CANNGA010000047.1 GCA_947504035.1 uncultured Flavobacteriaceae bacterium | reverse complement strand
CTTCTACCAAAACTATAAAAACAGAGAATAAAACTCTTCTATTTATCAAGGATTCGAACATTAAGTATGATGAAATATATCATCAAAAAATTGATAAAAACAAGATTTGGCCTAAAGAAGTAGTAGTATTTAAGTATAATAATATTGATTATAAAATAAGAGCAGAAGGGAAATTTATATCACCTGAAAAAACATTGAGTAAAAAGGGGTCTGATTTTTATGCAGATGTGAAAAATTATAAATTATACATATCAACAAACAATAATAATGAGTCATTATTTTTAGAAGAAGAATCATTCAAAGATACTTTTGTAGAAATACTATTTGTGGGAGATATAGATTCTGACGGGAAATTAGATTTTATATTTCAAGCAAATAGAGATTATGAAGAAGAAAGAGTTATACTCTTTCTTTCTTCTTATGCGACTAAAAAGGAAATTATAAAAAAAATAGATGAAATAGCTATTCAATTTGATTGTTAAGTAAAAAAACTGTTGCCAACAA
>CANNGA010000046.1 GCA_947504035.1 uncultured Flavobacteriaceae bacterium | reverse complement strand
TCCAGAACATTCAGATTCTCCTAATTCAATCTTATAATTAGCTTTGTTTGTGTAATATTTAGAACCTTCTTTAAAAAGAGCAATCCAATTTTTATTTAAATAATCTGCAGGGTTATCATTTTCATAGTCACGATATGTAGAAGGTAATAATATTTTATATAAATCTTTTTTATTTTGATATTGTAGTGTAGGTTCTTTATCTGATAAATATCCACTGAAAGTATAAACTGTATTTTTATTAATATTAACACCTACCCATTCTCCTTTTATTAACTTATTTTTGTCGTTAATACTTTCAAAAATATTACTGTGCTCAATTATTTTTAGGTTTTCACCATATTCAAATTTACCTAGAACTTCTCCTTTTGGGCTTTTTCTATAATTTAATCCAGATTTAGCTATAACATATTTAATTTCAATTTTTGATTCTGTTTTTTTTATTTGTTCCTTTTCTTCAACTTCATTTTCGGTACTTAAATTAGTTTTATTTTCAGTTTTACAACTATAAAGACAAATTAGAAATATAAGAGTTATTAATTTTTTCATAATTATTGCTAACATA
>CANNGA010000045.1 GCA_947504035.1 uncultured Flavobacteriaceae bacterium | reverse complement strand
CATGGCACTTACAAGAGCAAAGCAGTTAAGCAAGTACTCATCGCTAAAGAAAAGAAAGGAGACTTTAGAAAACTCGGGATACCAACAATTCGAGATCGTGTTGTACAGATGGCAGCCAAGCTGTTAATCGAACCGCTATGGGAATCAGAATTCTGTAATACCTCTTACGGATTTCGTCCAAAGCGAGACGCAAAGCAAGCGATAAAACAAGTAAAACAAAACATTTATGATGGACACCAATTTGTCTACGATGCGGATTTATCAAAATACTTTGATACGATTCCACACAATAAATTATTTGTTTTACTAAAGAAAAGGTTGGTAGATAAAGGCATTCTAAGTTTGATACACCAATGGCTTACAGCTCCAGTGCGGTTACCTAATGGAAAGCTCTTAGCAAGTACAGCAGGAAGCCCGCAAGGCGGTGTTATATCCCCATTACTATCAAACATCTATCTCCATGCATTTGATAAAATTGTAAATCATCCACAGGGAAAGTTTGCAAAAGCAAACATCCGTATGGTACGTTATGCAGATGATTTTCTATTAATGGGTAAGTGGTATTTTAGTAAAGAAATATTACA
>CANNGA010000044.1 GCA_947504035.1 uncultured Flavobacteriaceae bacterium | reverse complement strand
TATAGTTAGTAGTGGTAGACGCGAAACCGTGTGATCTACCCATGGGCAGGTTGAAGCTGTAGTAACATACAGTGGAGGACCGAACCGGTTGACGTTGAAAAGTCTTCGGATGACCTGTGGGTAGGGGTGAAAGGCCAATCAAACTCGGAAATAGCTCGTACTCCCCGAAATGCATTTAGGTGCAGCGTATACATAGTTTTATAGAGGTAGAGCTACTGATTGGATGCGGGGGCTTCACCGCCTACCAATTCCTGACAAACTCCGAATGCTATAAAATGTTTGTATGCAGTGAGGGCATGGGTGCTAAGGTCCATGTCCGAGAGGGAAAGAACCCAGACCATCAGCTAAGGTCCCCAAATGTATGTTAAGTTGAAAAAACGCGGTGGAACTGCTTTGACAGCTAGGATGTTGGCTTGGAAGCAGCCATTCATTTAAAGAGTGCGTAACAGCTCACTAGTCGAGCGGTTCTGCATGGATAATAATCGGGCATAAACATACTACCGAAGCTATGGACGAAAGTGGTAGGGGAGCATTCTATATGTGTTGAAGGCTTGTCGTGAGGCATACTGGAACGTATAGAAAAGAAAATGTAGGCATAAGTAACGATAATGCGGGCGAGAAACCCGCACTCCGAAAGACTAAGGTTTCCTCAGCTATGCTAATCAGCTGAGGGTTAGTCGGGACCTAAGGCGAACCCGAACGGGGTAGTCGATGGACAACAGGTTAATATTCCTGTACCTGCTCTTACTAAAAGTGACGGAGGCGAATATTTGGTGCGTACTGACGGAATAGTACGTTGAAGC
>CANNGA010000043.1 GCA_947504035.1 uncultured Flavobacteriaceae bacterium | reverse complement strand
CGCCCTATTCAGACTCGCTTTCGCTACGGATCCGGACCTGAAGCCCTTAACCTTGCTAGCAACGGTAACTCGTAGGCTCATTATGCAAAAGGCACGCCGTCACACGTAAACGTGCTCCGACCGCTTGTAAGCGTATGGTTTCAGGTTCTATTTCACTCCCTTATTCAGGGTTCTTTTCACCTTTCCCTCACGGTACTAGTTCACTATCGGTCTCTCAGGAGTATTTAGCCTTAACGGATGGTCCCGCCAAATTCATACAGGGTTTCACGTGCCCCGCACTACTCAGGATACCACTATATTGTTAAAACTTACAAATACGGGACTATCACCCTCTTTGGTCACTCTTTCCAAAGTGTTCTAATTCATTTTAACGCTAATCGCGTGGTCCTACAACCCCAATATTGCCGTAACAACATTGGTTTGGGCTAATCCGCGTTCGCTCGCCACTACTAACGGAATCACTTTTGTTTTCTTCTCCTCCGGGTACTTAGATGTTTCAGTTCTCCGGGTTCGCCTCCTTGCGGATACTATATCTTCAATATAGTGGGTTGCCCCATTCGGATATTTGCGGATCAATTCTTGTGTGCAGATCCCCGCAACTTTTCGCAGCTTATCACGTCCTTCATCGCCTCTGAGAGCCTAGGCATTCCCCATACGCTCTTTTGTAGCTTATTGTACTTTTGTCTTTTTAATGAGTTACTACAATTGACTAAGTATAATCAATTGCGTTACGCTATTTAACAACGCTCGTTGTTGTTGTTAAATAACTTATTACTTTATTAAATATTTCTATCTAATTTCATGTATCTTGTTTCAATATGTCAATGAACTTTCTAATCCCAAACTTCGTTTAGAATCTTCGTGGAGAATATCGGAGTCGAACCGATGACCTCTTGCGTGCAAGGCAAGCGCTCTAGCCAGCTGAGCTAATCCCCC
>CANNGA010000042.1 GCA_947504035.1 uncultured Flavobacteriaceae bacterium | reverse complement strand
TTTCCTATCTGTGCTAATCCTAAATCTAAATACGATACGGGGCTATACCCTTGTAAGGCAATATTACTGTTGTCAATGTTGTTCGCTTTGTTGTCTTGAGCAGATACCAATGTGCTCATTGCTAATGCTAATCCTAAAAGTGCTGTTTTTACTAGTTTTTTCATGTTTTGTTTTTTTAATGGTTAAATGGTTAATTAATAATCATCTTTATGTTTTGTGGTTATTCTACTGCAAAGATGAAACAGTATTAAGATTATGTCGCTATAAAAAAAGAACTACAAATTGTACTTTTCTTATCTACTTTTATGTTGTCGTGTTTAACGTTAATTACCTAACACTATTTTTAAATTAAATTTAAAACTGCTATTAATCGCTATAGATTTTTTAGGCTAACTAAATTGCTTTTTTCATGTTTTGTTTTGAAATCCAATTTTCAAATACGTTTACCCCTTGGTCGTTTTTAATTTGAATCATTTCAAATTTTGTGAGATTTTTTCTTTTTTCTACCAATTCAAACGCATCTGGAAGTCCGAAACCAAACACATCTTTTCTTGAACATGAATAATAGACCGTCTTTATTTGTGACCAGTGGATTGCAGACAAGCACATGGAACAGGGTTCACTACTGGTGTAAAGAATGCAGTCACTTAAATCTATCGTTTCTAAATGTTGAGATGCATCTCGTATGGCTTCAATTTCTGCGTGTGCTGTAGGGTCATTGTTAACTTTAACAGATGCTTTGCCAATACCTACTATTTTATGGTTATGAACAACAACGCATCCAAAGGGCGTTCTTAAGTCGTCTTCCAAACATTCGTGTGCAAGTGCTATGGCTTCATTCATATAATGCGAGTGGGATGTACACATATTTTAGGGGTTTTAAAGGGTTGGGGCTATTTTTAGTAATGGTTTTAAGGTAAGCTACAAGCAAGCACTGCTTGTAGCTTATCAATGGTGCTTAAGGTATTAATTGTGTGTTTTACTTAATCTTTCCCAGTTTTTATCGGCTACTTTTGTTAATTTTTTGTGATTGTTTTCTGCCAACCATAATTGTTTCGCATCTAGCTCTACATTGTTTAAATACAGGTAATATTTACCGTCTTCTACTATAAATTTATTAGGGTCTACTCTAAATTTTGCGCCTGCATAAATACCAAAGGCACAGAAGCCTCCAAATTGTGGTTCGTACTTGGCGGGGTTCTTATCGAAAGCGGCCTTTTGTGCTGCAGAGGTAAAGTAATAGTTTACTTTATT
>CANNGA010000040.1 GCA_947504035.1 uncultured Flavobacteriaceae bacterium | reverse complement strand
CGCAACTGCTATTCGTTACTTGTTTGTACAAAATTACGTCTTGGTCCTCTTGGTGCTAAAGTAGCACGCATGCGATTACGTTGCCCTATTGTAAACATTTCGACAATAAAATTATAAGATACCCCCATATAATTCATGAACATATCTTGAGAACCACAAGTTGTACTTTGGCTCCCCAGTTCAGGTGCTCCACCATATAGCTCAGAACTGTTAGGCGTATCGCCTACTCTATCGTCAAATCTACAATTTTCAGTTTGCAGTCCAGGCAAATGAAATAAATTTAAATAATGCCCCATTTCATGCACTAAAACCTTACCTTCTGAAAAAAGCCCTGGACTTGGGGTAGGTCCTACGGTAGCCACATCTATAAATATATGATCTACCTCAGGTTCAGTTCCAGGCAAAGCAGCTACTCCGAAAACAACTTCAGTAAAGTTTTCAGCATTAGAAATGTATATATTTATTGTCGTATCAGGGTTTAAAGGGTCTATGCCCCCTTCCACATCAAAAAACAGATCTTCTGCATTTGTAAATCGTTTTTGATTCCTTCTAAATCGAATGCGTTTTAAATCAAAACGTATTCTTGTATCTCCTGCTATAAAACGTCTAAACATCTGTGGAACAGCGGCCCTGTCTGTATCTTGTCCTGAAAATGCTTGATTTAAAAATGCGATTTGTCTTCTGATACTTTCTCTCGAAATAGGCACCTCACTTCTGTGTATTACATTTACGGCCACGTTAACAGTATAAATAGGTAAGTCTGCTTTTTCTGTTTTTAAACTGGCGTTGTAAGCTTCGGTGTGCGCTTCTATCGCTGCTATTCTTTCTGCAAATTCTTGATCGTTATTTAAACGCTCTAAATACCTTTCTTCATTAAAACAATAATGTTTCTTTTTTACGTTGTTATCTACAGAAACACTCTGGTTTGCTTCGGGATCTGTAGCAGAAGTTGGTCCATTGATTTCTTCCTTGTTACACGCCCCTAAAACGAACGCAAAACTACATGCTAATACTAATTTTCTCATAGTTGTTATTTTAGTTAAAAGCGCAAAGCTACAGCTTAATAGTGCATTCTAATCTTAGACAAAACACTTTAACTTTACAGACATAGGTTAATTGTCATAAAACCACTAAAATCATAATACGTTACCAGAGAATTCATTTTATTCAAAAGAAAATTATGTGTTTTTTAATTATTTATACTCTAAAAAAAGTTTTTAGACGTGATTGTTTTAACGTACTGTAATCTTTAAACATAGCTACTTGTAACGCACTGTAAACAATAAACGCAACCCTAAATAGGGTTGCGTCTGCCATAAAAAATTGTCTGTTTTTTCAATTTATATGTACTAAGCCCCGCAACTGCTATTCGTTACTTGTTTGTACAAAATTACGTCTTGGTCCTCTTGGTGCTAAAGTAGCACGCATGCGATTGCGTTGCCCTATTGTAAACATTTCGAG
>CANNGA010000039.1 GCA_947504035.1 uncultured Flavobacteriaceae bacterium | reverse complement strand
GTTTAAAGCGATTTAATTAAAATTGTGACCGCGAAGGGACAGAGTTCGAACTTTTTGAAGCATGATATCTTCCTAATACTCTCAAAATCTCATTCTGTTTTAAGCTTATAAGTACGCTTTGAAAATCGTTTTTTTACTTAAAAAGATCAGACAATAACTAAACATATGGCGTGTCGATAGGCTAACGCTATATGCTTCTTAGTTATTAGGTGCTTTTTTTACTTTTATTCCACTTTTGATTCGCTCTATCAATCAATTCCCATTCTTTCTTTTTTTCTTCCTCATTCTGTTGATAATTTGAAAGGTGTTTAATAATACTAAAATCACCAAGTTCAAAAGCTTTTGGGTATTGCTCTGTCCATTTACCTAAATATTCAAGATATGATTGTTCCTTAGAATAGAAGGTGTACTCCTTATTCAAATCAGAGTTGTAATGTCGTCTAATTGATTCTAAACTCTCGTAAAAAGTATTTTTAGTATTAATATATGAATAATGAATACTGTTTTTATATCCGTAAACAGACTCGTCAATTTCTTGAAATTCCCAAGAAATTTGTGATTCTCTATAATCCCAGAAAAAGTAAATTCTTAAATCTCCTTTTGTAATTACTTTTGAAATACCATCTTCCATATATGGATGAGAACTTTCAAACTCAAAATCATATCGTTTTTGAATTATACTAACCAAAGTGTTAATTAATCGCTGAGCATCATTATTTTCTTTTTCCTGATTATTCATTTTTCTAATTGCACCTAATGTTTCTTGTATGGTGCGTTTGCTTCCCTAAGGGAGCATATGCAATATACAACTTGTTGTGTTTTCGTTTTTTATTCTATTTCAACTAATTCAATACTTCCTTTGATAATTTGTATAGGTGTTCTTCGGTCTTTTTCATTCCCATAAAACTCCGTTGAAAGATCATCAATCAGTCCATTTTCATTTTCTTGAGAGATAATTAATCGAATCGTTTTTTCTCCTTTTTTTCGATTCTTAATTTGGTCAATATAAGATTTCAATAAATCCATTTTCCATATCTGCTCCATTTCTTGAAATTCTTCCATTACAACTAGAAAATTATTTTCAGAAATCCAGTCTCTATGGAAATCCAATACTTGATTAGCACCAAATTTCCCTTTTTTGGAATACCAAGGTTGATATAGTTTTTCCTTTCTTACAAAGTCGATATAATCGTCAATTATTCTCATTTGCTTCGGAAACCTAAAGGACTCACAATTAAACCCCTTAATGATCTCGTCTATCAATTTTTGGCGTTGAACATTTGTTCCTCCAATTATTAGAAGGTGTTTTTTATTTAATTTCTCTATTGCTTTTTCTGTCATTTTTAATGAAACACAACAATTGAATAACATACATCAGTGCATGTTATTCGCACTATAAAGCTAATGCATTTTTAATAATCTTCAAATGATTTACAGTTACATACATGTAATTTTATGTGTTTTACTAGAGCTATGACCTAAAAACTCTCGT
>CANNGA010000038.1 GCA_947504035.1 uncultured Flavobacteriaceae bacterium | reverse complement strand
TTAACAAAGAGAATAAATCATATTGAGATAGAGAGAAATCTAATTAGTTGTTAAAATTATTTAAAATTTAACGATGAAGAGTTTGATCCTGGCTCAGGATGAACGCTAGCGGCAGGCCTAACACATGCAAGTCGAGGGGTAACATTGGTTGCTTGCAACCAGATGACGACCGGCGCACGGGTGCGTAACGCGTATACAATCTACCTTATACTGGAGGATAGCCTTTAGAAATGAAGATTAATACTCCATAGTATTATTGATTGGCATCGATTAATAATTAAAGATTACGGTATAAGATGAGTATGCGTCCTATTAGCTAGATGGAGTGGTAACGGCACCCCATGGCAACGATAGGTAGGGGCCCTGAGAGGGGGATCCCCCACACTGGTACTGAGACACGGACCAGACTCCTACGGGAGGCAGCAGTGAGGAATATTGGACAATGGAGGCAACTCTGATCCAGCCATGCCGCGTGCAGGAAGACTGCCCTATGGGTTGTAAACTGCTTTTATACAGGAAGAAACCACTCTACGTGTAGAGTTCTGACGGTACTGTAAGAATAAGGATCGGCTAACTCCGTGCCAGCAGCCGCGGTAATACGGAGGATCCAAGCGTTATCCGGAATCATTGGGTTTAAAGGGTCCGTAGGTGGATAATTAAGTCAGAGGTGAAAGTTTGCAGCTTAACTGTAAAATTGCCTTTGATACTGGTTATCTTGAATTATTGTGAAGTGGTTAGAATATGTAGTGTAGCGGTGAAATGCATAGATATTACATAGAATACCAATTGCGAAGGCAGATCACTAACAATATATTGACACTGATGGACGAAAGCGTGGGTAGCGAACGGGATTAGATACCCCGGTAGTCCACGCCGTAAACGATGGATACTAGCTGTTGGACTTCGGTTCAGTGGCTAAGCGAAAGTGATAAGTATCCCACCTGGGGAGTACGTTCGCAAGAATGAAACTCAAAGGAATTGACGGGGGCCCGCACAAGCGGTGGAGCATGTGGTTTAATTCGATGATACGCGAGGAACCTTACCAGGGCTTAAATGTAGATTGCATTAGGTGGAGACACTTATTTCTTCGGACTATCTACAAGGTGCTGCATGGTTGTCGTCAGCTCGTGCCGTGAGGTGTCAGGTTAAGTCCTATAACGAGCGCAACCCCTGTTGTTAGTTGCCAGCGAGTCAAGTCGGGAACTCTAGCAAGACTGCCAGTGCAAACTGCGAGGAAGGTGGGGATGACGTCAAATCATCACGGCCCTTACGTCCTGGGCTACACACGTGCTACAATGGTAGGGACAGAGAGCAGCCACAACGCGAGTTGGAGCGAATCTATAAACCCTATCACAGTTCGGATCGGAGTCTGCAACTCGACTCCGTGAAGCTGGAATCGCTAGTAATCGGATATCAGCCATGATCCGGTGAATACGTTCCCGGGCCTTGTACACACCGCCCGTCAAGCCATGGAAGCTGGGAGTGCCTGAAGTCCGTCACCGCAAGGAGCGGCCTAGGGTAAAATCGGTAACTAGGGCTAAGTCGTAACAAGGTAGCCGTACCGGAAGGTGCGGCTGGAACACCTCCTTTCTAGAGAAAGACGACTAATAG
>CANNGA010000037.1 GCA_947504035.1 uncultured Flavobacteriaceae bacterium | reverse complement strand
TTGCATTGGTTTAAGATTGTGTTCAAAAAAACGGGGAACTTTTCAGCTATTTTTCCCAGAGTTATCAAATTCATAATAAAAAAGATCGCACCAATCCAGCTTTCAGAAGTATCACTTCTTTTAGCTTGAATATTGTTGAGTCCATATGCGTTTTTAGCTTGCCCAAACTTACCTTCAATTAGATTCCTTTGGTTACGCTCTTTTTTGAGTTTACGTTTTTGATAGGCATTTAGCTCTTCTTTAAGAGGTCTTCCTAAAGGTTTGCCTACAATTCTAATCCCTTTTTCTTTCAAAAGTTTTCTATTGGCTCTATTGAGGTAGATACGATCCGCTAATAATAGTTCGGGGTAATGCCCATAGGTCTGTTTAAACAGTTTTAACTGTAACTCTAAATCTTGAGATTCATTGAAGTTATCCCAACTAATATGCTCGACACGACTCATACCATCGATTTCACTTGCGCTAATTTTTGCTCCAAATTCAGTACCTGCTTTGTCTTTCCCCCTTGGAATAGGGCGAACATAGGGTTGATAAATATTAACGATTCTATTGGGGCATTGATGTGTCTTTTGATCATACATATACTTTTGTTGTTCATAAATATGTTGTATGACCCAATATATTTTCTGGTCTCTTTTTGTGGCTGGAAATTTCTGAGCAAAAGCACTTTTAACTCCTAAACTATTTTCGCTTTGAGATTCTAATAGTTCAATCTCGTTTAAAAGACATGTGATATGATCTAAATTTCTTCGAAGATATTTAAGTTGTTTGCCTATAAACTTACGAATCACTTTTCTTGATTTCTTTTTATTCTTTGAAAATGAAAGCCACTCACTGCGAGCTATACGACGATAAGTTCTAGGCTTTTTAAGCCCGTTGGTCTGCCTGTATAAAACATCTATAAGTCGCTCACTTTCTTCACGACACTTATTTAATAACTTTGCGTCAGTGGGAAAAGTAATCTTTTGATTAGCAACGCTAGCATCAATTTTGAATTTCCCTTTATGTGAATCAACATTAGTATTATCTGAATCACTCGTATCATCTTTGTCTAGGTTCTTTTTTGAGATCGTTTGTTTACCTTTAGGTTTTAGATGATCTGCCTTTTCGATAATCAGAGTGTTCCATAAATCAAATTCCAAGGCTCCCATTCGTTTGCGAATATCTACGAAAACTGTAGGATGAAAAGGTGGGGACGTTTGAAAACTCTTTAAGCCACAAAAATACTGAAGATAGATATTCTCACTTATCATAGCTACTGTACCTCGATCATCTAAACCTAATTTATGCTTAACAATAATGGCTCCAATGACCATACGAACATCTATACTCTCCCTTCCTGAAGTACTGCTGAGTTGTTTGCAATAAACTGAGGCTAAATCATCCCAAGGAAGTAAAGAAGCTAATTTTACCCACCTATTGTCTTTTGATAATTCTTGATCAAAAGGATGCTCAAAACCTTCTAATGTTAATTGATTTGCAGGAGTATACTTGATCATAAGTGCAAGGTATTTGATAAAAAGATACAAAAGCAAATGCATTTATACGCTTTTTTGTCTAACAAAAAACACACAAAGTATTGTAAACATTAGGGGTGTAAAAATATAAGTAGAAAATCAGCAAGCCCTA
>CANNGA010000036.1 GCA_947504035.1 uncultured Flavobacteriaceae bacterium | reverse complement strand
CGTAAAGCCTTTTTAATAAAAAACGATGTTGCTTATCTTGAAGACATAACTGGTGAATGGGCTAAAATATATTACGATGGAAAAACGATTACAAGTGGTTACGTAAAGCTTAAAGATGTACAGGTTTTAAATTAAAAACTAAATTATGATGTTAAAGCTCATATCTGTTATTATCTTTTTAAACATACTAGAACTTCTGTTTATAAAAGAAAAGGTGGGGCTTTAAATTAACATAATGGTTGGAAAGGTTATTTTAGACCTATAAACTATTCTAAAGAACTCTAATCATGAAATATTCAATATTTTATTTATTAGTTTTTATGCTTATAGGATGTAAGTACAATACTAATTCCAAAAAAGAAAAACTTACACAAAATAGTGGTTTTCAAAAACAATTTGATTCCATTGAAAATAAAATTAAAGAAAAACAGATAAATGACTTTGAAAAAAAATCTAAAGATTTAGATGGTGATGGTGATGATGATTTTATCTACCTATATCAGTGCGGAGAGTCAGATTGTATTGATATTTATATGAATAAAGAAGAAAAACTAACAAAGGAGATCTCTGAACTTTGTTTCAAATATTTATTAAAAGAAAATAAAATTCTAATAAAAAGAAATCATTGTTGTGGGGAAAGTCCTTATACTTCTTATAGGACTTTTGAATTCAAAAAAGATAGTATCAATTTATTAGATAATTATGTCTTATTTAATGACTCTAAAGAATTTTTGTCTCCAAAGGAAATGGATATAAGTCTAAATAATTATGATGTTAAAATCGAAAATGATAATTATAATATTAGGTTTTCTCCAGTTATAAGAGAATATAAAGAAGATGAATCCTATTTTTCTTGTGTTCCAAACACAAATATAATTGGTAAACTGAAAAAAAATAGTATTCTTAAAGTTTTATTTGAAATAAAAAAGGAAGATAGAACTTGGCTTTTTGTGGAAATTAAAAAAAACAATTTGAATAGTGAACTATGTGATAATCCAATTAATTATAATTACAAAGGACAAATGTTAAGAGCCTGGATTAGCGATACTTTTACAAGTAAAATAGAACATTATTAGATAGTTCAACAAAAGTTTGTGAATTAAAAAAATGCTTATAAGGATCTGGGCAAGAAGAAATAAACATCAACTACCACGGCGATAATGAAGGTGGCGAAATTCGTGGTGAGGCTATTAAAAACTTATGGCTGGATAGTTTTTATCTCTCAAGAATAGAATATCATTTTCTAAGTAAGATAACTCCAGATAGGGGACGTATTAAAAAAACTTATGATATTCATGATTTTGGAGCTATCAATTTTGAAGACGCTAACTCATCTTCACTTTACATCAAGTTGATTAATAAATTATAAACGAGTTCAACTAGTAATAAAACTAAAATAATAGTTTGTGAAAAAATTAATGCTTCTGTATTAGGAGCTATTGCGTAAGTAGGCTATAAAGATATTACTATTGTAGGTTTTACAGGAAAAAATAATCATGGCTTTCCGAGTAAAACCCATGTAAATGGAGAAAATGGAGATTTTAGGTACTTAAGAAAAGATAAAACGGGAGGTTCTTTACATATAAATACTAGTCCGAAAGATTTAGATAAAGAACGACAAGAGAAATTTATAGATTCGTTATTTGATTTTGGGTGGGAAAAGTTTTATAGCTTTAACTATATTCTAGAAAAGAAAAAACAAATTTTAAAAAAATCTGATCATATGACTGGACATTATCATCACTTACATTCCAGACTCTATGAATCTAATTTTAAATAAAGTACATATGAGATCAATTATTTTTTTAGCGTTCTTGTTTTTTTCCTGTAAAAATATAGGTGAAAAAGGGAAGATGGAATTCCAAAATAAAACTTTGATTACAGTTGAGGAATGGAATCAAGTTTCAAAAAAAGTAATAACTAAAATAAATTCAATAAAAAACTCAGAAAATATAGAACCAAATGGCGGGGAAAATTATTATGACAGAGGTACTAAATACTTTATAGAAGTCGTTGAGGATATGAAAACACACCAAAAAAAAATTGATTACAGCTATAAAAATAACAGTGATAGTTTTAGAAATTTTGAAAATTTCACATTTTTTATAGATGTAAATAAAGAAGTTATATTGATTCTAAACGAAAAGTATAACTATAATAAATCAAGTCGCACTATAGAGAATAGAGTGTTAGATACTCTTTTGTTTAAATCGAATAGTGTTATATTTTGGAAAAATAATCCTACTCCAAGCGCTAAAGAACTAAAAAATAAAGAAGAAGAGATTTTAAACATTAAAAGTGCCATATCAGAGTATATAAATTAAATAAAAGATC
>CANNGA010000035.1 GCA_947504035.1 uncultured Flavobacteriaceae bacterium | reverse complement strand
AGAACTAAAAAATAAAGAAGAAGAGATTTTAAACATTAAAAGTGCCATATCAGAGTATATAAATTAAATAAAAGATCAGGTAAGTAAGATCATAGTAATGAGAAAGAAAACACCAACTATATTATTAGTAGTATTTGCTATTCTGTTGTCTTTAGGGTGTAAAAAAGATTTAAATACATCTTTTAATATAGAATCTTCAGGAGTAAAATTATCCGAAAAAAATCAATTAAAAGATACTATAATAACTTCTGTTTTTGAAAACCCTAATTATTCTATTGCAAAAATTTTAATTAGAAAAAATAATTCTGAAATTACTAAATTAGATACATTGTATGGGCCATTTCCCTCAATTTCATCAAAAAAAATAGATAGTAATTTAGCAATTATCCAATATAAATACGGACAGGGTAGTTCTATAGAATCTCGTCATTATAAAATAAATTTAAACGACTTAACTATAAAAAAAATGATTCAAACTACTGTTAGTTTTGATACATTATTTGTTTTAAGTAATTCTATTTCTATAAAATTGATGGATTTTTCAGACGAAAAAAATTCAGACATTGTATCTGGTAAATCATTAGATAGAATTTATTTTAAAATGTATCTAAACAGTAATTCAAAAGAAGGGACAGCTAATTTATATCAGTATGAGAATTATGTCAAAAAATTACACCAAGATAAGGAATTAATGAAGCTGAAAAATAGTTGCAATAAGGATATTTTTTCTATCGTAGAGAATTATATTTCCTATTCAAATATTACCTGTTCATATTCTTTAAATAATATAGCATATTATTTAGAACAATCAGGGCTGTATAAAGAAGCTATTTATTTATTAGAAAAAATAATAGAAAATTTCCCTGATCGCACTGTGGCTTACATTAATCTAGGAGATGCGTATTGGGGTTTGGGGAAAAAAGAACATGCTAAAAAGGCATATTTAGTTTATGTTGAGCAAATGACATCCAAAAATAAGAAAGAAAAGATACCTAAAAGGGTTTTAGAAAGAGTAAAATAGCTTGCTAGTACTCAGTAACCTTTTTTTAGCTCTAGAAATTCTTAAAAAGTAGGCAATGAATAATTATTTTAAATATTGCATGTTATTTTTTTAATATTCAAAATTTCAAGAAAATATGAGCCAAATTATAAAAAATAGTTTGCCGATTTTTTTTTCAGCTATAGTAGCATTACTTTTTATTTACTGTAAAGGAAATGATGAAAAAAACCTTTTAAAGAATCCAAGTAAAAATGAGAAATATGCAGATAGTATAATATCTGAAATTAACGATTTAGTCAGTTCTGAATATTTTGATTTTAGCGAAGAAAGGCAATATTTAAAAAAAGATAACAAAATTTTCATATTAGTTCATGAAGAACTAAACAACTTTAAGGGAAAAGGTATTGGCTACTCCAAGGACATTTTATTAGGACAAGATTCCTTGAAGAATGAACATTATCAATTTTACTTTTTAGGCAAAGAACATGTTTTTACCAAATATAAATCTTATCGTTATAGAACAGATAATGAAGACAAACATTTTAGTGTAAAAATAGATTCCATTTTTTTCAAAAATGGTACTATTTATTTATGGAAAAATAAGCAAGCTAATCAACAAATTCAGCTTCAAAAAGAAAAAGAAATACGATCTATAAAAAAGGAAATAGATAGTATTTTGAAACTTTAGGAAAAAAATTAGAGCACTATTTATAGGTCTTGATTGCAGCGTATTTTTCAATGTATTTTATTTAATAAACTGCAAAAGTGAGCACAATAAATAAACTATGAAAATTAAATTATTTACTAAAATTACTTTCTATTTAATCATTATGCTAGTTTATTCGTGTAAACGGTCTATAGAGACAAATAAAAGTAATGAAAAAGAAAATTTGATTGCAGGTAAAGCATTAAAAGTAGGCAGTCCTAAAGGCAATATTGATGATTTCAAGGGGATTTGGGAAAGTTTTTCTTACTATTTAGAACATGAATCGGAATTCAAAGATTTTAACTCAAGTAAATACTACAAAATAATTAAAGATAAAGAAATTCTTGAGATAACGATTCCTAAAAGAAATTTAGATAGTGCTAAAATTTTTATAGGGCAGATCGGATTCATTGATTCAATAAATTCTGAGCTGACAAATAAAAAAAATAAGACATTTCAAAATCTAGAAACTATAGGTAATATATTAGTAGAATCTACACACTGCATAAATGACAGAGATAATCGTAAGATAAATAAAAGTAAAAATTTTGAAAGGTATTTTGAAATTACTGAAATTTTATACGATGGTTTTGATTACGGAAAAGATGAAGACGTTAATTTTAAGATTATAAATGCTTTACCCGTGAAAATTTTCGAATTGCTAAAAATCAATTCTTCAGAAACCTATAACTTGATAAAAGACTTTAATTTAAGAGTTCAATCATCTAAAATAAAAGTAGTTTCTAATAAAACATATTTTTACAATGGCATGACAGAAGACACTAAGCGTAAAGCCTTTTTAATAAAAAACGATGTTGCTTATCTTGAAGACATAACTGGTGAATGGGCTAAAATATATTACGA
>CANNGA010000034.1 GCA_947504035.1 uncultured Flavobacteriaceae bacterium | reverse complement strand
CAAGGTAAAACAAAAAAATCGCTTCAAACATCTCGTTTAAAGCGATTTAATTAAAATTGTGACCTCAAAGGGACAGAATTCGAACTTTTTGAAGAGTGATATCTTCCTAATATTATCAAAATCTCATGTTATTTTGAAGTTATAAGTACGCTTTGAAAATCGTCTTTTATTTAAGTGGATAAAGACAACACCGCATATAGCGTTGGCCTATCGGCGCGCCATATGCTTCTCAGTTGTGCATAGTTTTTTATTCAGCAATATCTATTATCAGACCTTTGCGTGTTAATCTATAATTTGGGCCTGATTTTATCAGACTTTTGTCTTTAATCAATGTTGTCAATTCAGTTTCTTGAATTCCATTAATACTTACTATTCCGTTTGTTTTGAATTCAGCTCTGATTTTCATTAACGTCTCTAACATAGTGTCATTGAAATACGCGTTTCCACAGACATAAACTTTTTTATTTTCTTCAATTACGGATTCCATTTTTTTTTGAAATCGAATTAAATTCAAAATCATTAAATGTAATTTTGAAGCTTTATAGTATAATTTCATTCGTTTTCCATTATAATCCACTTCAACTGAATTCAGTCCGTTTTCAATTGGTTTATTTTCATATTCTTCAATTAGAAAATTCAAATCTTTTTTAATTCCATCTCTCAACATTTTTATTCCATCCATTGGAATTTCATTGTCAGAGAAAGCATTGAATTTTGTGTCAAACTTATGTTCAATTTTCAGCGTATGATTCCGCAAAAACGCATAAATATCAGAGGACTCACTCCAAAATATTCTGTCTTGGAATTCTTCGTTTCCTATTATTTGTATATAAATACCTCTGTTCATTTCAAATTATGCAGAACAATTGAATAACATGCATTAGTGCATGTTATTTACACTATAAAGCTAATGTATTTTTTATAATCTTCAAATGATTTACAGTTACATACTTGTAATTTTATGTGTTTTACTAGAGCTATGACCTAAAAACGTTTGCATGAAAAATAACCATCAATTGTAAATAGATGAAAATTTCAAACCATCAATCCACTCATAACATGCCCATTATAAAAAAAAACACAAATCAAGGTAAAACAAAAAAAATCGCTTCAAACATCTCGTTTAAAGCGATTTAATTAAAATTGTGACCGCAAAGGGACAGAGTTCGAACTTTTTAAAGAACGATATCTTCCAAATACTATCAAAATCTCATGCTATTTTAAGTTTATAAGTACGCTTTGAAAATCGTCTTTTATTTAAACAACACCGCATATAGTGTTGGCCTATCGGTACACCATATGCTTCTTAGTTGTGTGCAGTTTTATAGCGTACTGTTCATTATTTTGTCATAAATATGAAGTTTTAATTGTCTGTCAAATGTTTTTGGTTCTAAATATAGTTTCATATCCTCAAAAATAGAATCTAAGTCCTTAAGACTTTCATCTGAATAAATTAGAGAATAGATATTATATTTCTTAAAGTACTTTCTTAATTTCGAAATTTCCTTTTCAAAATTTTCACTAGCCTCTTTATTTACTACTATTTGAGTTTTCTTTTTTACACCTTTTAATTTTCCGTGAGTAGACCAAGGTGACAATTCAAATCCTATTTTATTCAAATCAGCACTTTGAATTATTGTAAAATCTAGTCTATGCTCGTGTTTTTTTGTTAAACCCTTATAACGAAATTCTGGAATTAATAAGGGGATTTCAGTTGGGTTAGAGTGATTAAGTACAAATTGAGAATATTTTTCAGCAATTTCAAGTTCATAATTTGAGCCCGAATTTCTAACGATAACATTTTTAAAGAAATTTAAATACTCTTCTACAGTTTTAAATTCAAATTTGTTATTACTTAATGGAATTAAAAGTCCTGTATTTAAAATATGTCCAATACTCCAATATTTTTGCTTAAAGTGTCTAATTTCACTTTTATCATTTTCCCAATTATTTCCGTTAAATCTAGGTGTTATTAAAATTCCGTAATCAGCATTATTTTGTCCAATCCAAATTTCTGATTCTTCAATTTTTGGTCTTGCTTTTGTATAAGCATCGGTATTTCTTAAAAATGTCCTTTGTAGGAACAAGTATAAATAATCTCTAAAAACCTGATTATTTTGTATTGATTTGAATATGTAATATTTAGAATTTTCAGTTGTTTTTCTGAAATGTTTAGGGGTTTCTCTAACAGATTTTTCTAATCCACTCAGCCATTTCGTAACATATTCCTCTTCAGAATTTATAATCTCATTTTTAACATCAATGAAATATTCATTTTTATGACCTATGAGTCCATGTAATGATTGAACTGTCTTTATTCCAGTTGATTTTAATACTGCGGGTAAAAGAGTTTTTAATTTAGCAGACATTTCTTTATCTCTCTTATTTAATGCTGTCTTTCTAGGATCTCTTTTCGCCATTAATTACGGGATGTTTTTTCAAATTGCACATATATCTCATATATGTATTTCACAAATCTAAAGGATTTTTTACAGATTCAAAACTACTAATAGCCACATGTGTGTATTTCTGTAGTTTTCGAGCTATTATGCCCTAATAGAATTTGTATCTGTCTTAAATTGGTGCTATTTTCCTGTAAACTACTAAGAGGTGGCTAAAACAGTTCAAACCACTACCCTCTCAAAACATGCCCGCTACAACAAAAACTACAAATCAAGGTAAAACAAAAAAATCGCTTCAAACATCTCGTTTAAAGCGATTTAATTAAAATT
>CANNGA010000033.1 GCA_947504035.1 uncultured Flavobacteriaceae bacterium | reverse complement strand
CTTTTCACCCTATTTTGAGTGAACTTCAGGTATTTTTTAAGGTTATAAGCTATAGCAGAGAGCAGCATGATTGTATTAGCCTGTCTCATCCCTATAGTATTTATTTTTCCACAAATACTGCGATTAATAGATGAGAGAATGAGATCGGTAGGTTTGGAATTACATCCACAAAAGACAAAAATAGTCTACTGTCGAGATTACAAAAGAAAAGGAAACCACCCTGTAGTTAAATTTGATTTTCTAGGGGATTCTTTTCAGCCAAGAACTTCCTATTCTAAGAAAACAGGAAGGCTATTTATAGGCTACGATTGTGCTATAAGTATTAGTTCAAGAAAACGCATCGCAGACAAACTGGAAGCTCTTAATGTAAACAAACTTACATTTAAGAGTATCGTAGGAGTAGCCCAATATCTTAACCCTCTTATAAGAGGATGGATAAATTACTATGGTAAATTTAAAATGTATGAGCTTACCAAAGTGTTTAGGTTACTAAGTAGGCGATTGGTGTAGTGGGCAAGGAAAAGGTATAAGCGTTATAAAACCAGTATAAGGAAAGGTTACAAATGGTTAGCCTGTGTAAGGAAACAATATCCTACATTGTTTTACCATTGGAACTTTGCGCAAATAAATGTTATCGCTTAGATTTGTACAACAAGAGCCGTGTGAGGGGAGACTTTCAAGCACGGTTCTGTGAGAGGCTTAGGGTGAAACTCCCTTAGCCTACTCGATCACGAGCATGTTGTAGGTAATTATGAAAAAACTATACGCCATACTATTCACACTGTCAAACTTAGCTTATTCTCAGTCCACATCAGATTGGGAAAATTTATGGATTAATAAAATAAATGAGCCTTCATTAACTGAATTACAAGAAAAGATTATTTTTAAAAGAGTAAATGATTCTTTAGTTCCAAAAAATGAAAAGGATTCTATTATTTACAAAAACAAAAAGTATAAAGCTTATGATTTTGAACTATTTGAATTAAAATATCAATCAGCTTTTGGTGGACTGACTTTATATAGAATTTATGGAGATGGATTAAATTATGAATTAACCAAGAAAACGTTGACTGACCCAACTTACTCAAAAAATGATATTTTGTTTGAAAACGGAATTCAAAAATCTGATTCTTTAACTAGAACAATAAATAAAAGTGATGTAGAAAAATATAAATCTGAATTGAAAAAATTTAGCTTTTGGGAGATTTATAGTTACAAAAGTAGCCCAAATTGCTTAGATGGAACTGTTATAAAAATTAGCGGATTAAATGGAGGAGGTCCTTTTGGCTCTTTATCTCAATTAAATAGCACAAATTGTCCAAGAGAAATGGAACTTCCTGTTCAATTAGAGAAAATTTTCATAAGAATATTTAGAATAGAAAATTAACTACCTACAATAACTAAGAACTGTGGTGTGCCGATAGACCAGCGTTATACGCCTTGTTATTGTCTAATCTGTTTAAGTAAAAAATGATTTTCAAAGCGGACTTATACTCTCAAAATAGTATGAGATTTTGAAAGTATTTGAAAGGTATCATGCTTCAAAAAGTTCGAACTCTGTCCCTTTGCGGTCACAATTTTATTTAAATCGCTTTAAACGAGATGTTTGAAGCGATTTTTTTGTTTTACCTTGATTTGTATTTTTTGTTGTAATGGGCATGTTGTGAGTGAGGTAGTGGTTTGAACTGTTTTAGCCACCTTTTGGTATTTTACATGAAAATGGCACCAATTTGAGACAGATACAAATTCTATTAGGACATAATAGCTCGAAAACTACAGAAGTATACACACATGTAGCTATTAGTAGTTTTGAATCTGTAAAAAATCCTTTAGATTTGTGAAACACATACATGAGATATATGTGCAATTGCACATATATCTATGTTGTAGAGCATTACCAAAAATGACAAGAGAAGAGTTAATAGAAATAGGGAAACAGATATTAAAAGCTGAAAGAACCGAAAAGGAACTTGATAAATTATATGAGGCTTTCAATCAAAATGTTCCATATCCAAATGGAGCAAATTTATTCTATTACCCAGAAAACTACAATGCAAGAAAAGATAATATAAATCATTATAATCCGACTGTCGAAAGTGTTGTAGAAAAATGCTTAAATTATAAAGCTATTAATCTGTAAAAATGAGCGATAATTATATAACTATTAGTACCGTAAAAGAAGTTCAAAGCCCTGAAGAATTAGGTAAAAAAATTCTGAAATGGCTACAAGCTAAAGAAATTATAGAAAATGAATTGTCCGACTGTATTCTAAGTACAAAGAAAAAAGGCTACAAACCAGCAAACAAACACATAGATGCTATTGGATATGACGAAAATATTTTGCGCCTACAAGTATGTGGTCTTGAAGTAAAAACTGAACGAGAAGTATTTAATGCAGGTGCATTTACTCCATTTACTAAATTAGAATGCCCAAATTGTAATACAAACCGGTTTGAAGGAATCACGCCTCAAGATTTTTATACCGAAAATTGTACTGAAGAACAATTAAACAGATTTAATACTGTGTTTCTTGAATTTGATAAATGGTCAAATAATGAGAAAGCATCTTTGAATTGTCCATATTGTTCAACTGAAAGTAATTTAAGCAGCTATAAAACTGACAATTCAATTGCATTTTCAAATCTTGGATTTACTTTTTGGAATTGGCCTGATTTAAAAGAAGAGTTTCTAATTGAATTAAAGACTGAAATTGGTATGGATATAATTAGAATGAACGGACACTTATAAAAAACGCTCTACAACAATGGCTGCTAAAAAACATAGGGCGTTTGTGCTAAATCGAAAGGTCTGTGAATATTAATAAAGTCCGCCAAATATAAAATTTGGCGTTTATAGTATAAAAGATAAAAGCAAAATATTTATATTTAGCTAAGTAATAAACCGAAACGATAGTGCTTATCACCTGCCCTACGATTTCTTATACTTAACGTTAGTGTGCCACGAAGTGGCATACATCCAGTAGGTGTAAATCCTACCAGAGCAATTAACTGTTCACTCTGAAGATGCATG
>CANNGA010000032.1 GCA_947504035.1 uncultured Flavobacteriaceae bacterium | reverse complement strand
TTGATAGGTCTTTTTTCCTTGCATTACTAAAGATAATTAATATTATTATATTTAGCAAGACTTGTGCAACAGGCACAATGGCTATACGGCAATGGCGGTTGAATCGCAAAAATTAAAGAGCAGTAACAAAACGAACTTATGGTCGAAGCTAAAAAGTATGAGGTCTTAATCCGCCACTGCGCATAGCCGAGACGTTAGGTTCAATTCCCCAAAAAAAAATGAAAAAACAGCTTCTAGAAATAATAAAAAGTAAATATCAGAACCTAATTGATTTAAAGGAACTAATTAGTTTTTTAGAAGAGTTCATTGATGGTCTAGTGGAGCAACACAAATCAACCAAGAATAAATTTAAAATTCTGCTGAAAAAATATAATTTCCAAACAATACCTGATTTTAGTGAATATCCAGAGTATCCTTATGTAACGCTTTTTAAAGGAGTAGATTCGTGGACACTTTCTCCAGTTATTGATTATGAAGGCGGAGTTGGCGATATGGATGAAGAAATTGGAATAGTATTCAATGACCCTGAATTATATCCTAATTTCGATAACGAAGAATTAGAAAATTTAATTTTGAGTTTAAAAACACAAATAATTTTGACTTGGCTATCATCAATATGGTTTGAGATAGATGGTCCAAGCTATGGAATTGTTGTTAAAACATTAGAAAATAATTCAGCAAGTGGTTTTATATTCAATGATTTGGCTTGGGATGATTTATCAATATTTAATCACTTCAATGATAAATCTAAACCAGTCGATAGATTCTTCAAAACAAAACTAAAAATTTTAGATATCTACCAAAGAGTCTCGTTGGAAACATACCCAGTCTATCCGTATCTAAATAAGTGGCGTTACTTTAAAAAAGATAGTCTAATTGAAGAAATAGTTTCTTATGGTAATGAAACTGGGAAAAAAACTTCTGAACAAAGTATTGAAAATTTAAACATAACAAAACACAATTCATTATTTGACAGACTGAAATACGAACTTAATGAAAGCATAAAACTTATTGAAAGAGGATTTACTGAATTTCTACCCAACGAAATATGTGACACCCCTATTTACGAAGGAGCAATCGAAACTAAATTTCATAGTGGTCAACATTGGTATAGTAATGAGCAAAATAACAGACTTGACATTTTAGAAATTGAAAAGTTTGAAAAGAAATATGCAATCAAATTACCTTTTTACTTTAAACACTATCTAAGATTGTTTAATGGAAGAAAGTACAATAACATAAATTTAAATTTCTCCATTGGAAATGGACAATATATAAAAGTCAAAGAGTTTTTGAACTATGAAGAATTAGAAGCTCTAGTAAACAAGAAATCTAGTAATGGAATTATAAAATCATTATTAAAAAAAAATAATTATCCTGACAAGTGGCTTCAAATCGGAAAAGATGAAAGTGAAAAAGAAATATTAATAAATCTAGATTCGTCCATTGTAGGAATTCAAAAAGAGAACGGTGAAATTAATCCTTTTAACATCACTTTTAAGGAATTTATAAAGGAACCGAAAAACTATTAAAACTGCACCTAACAACGGTAACAATTGACGCGAAATGTACGGTTATCTGAATGGAAATTAAGTAATCGGACAAAAAGTACTATAACAAAATTGAGTGACAAATATCAACTTTATCAAGGAAGTACTGTAATTGATGAGGGAACTTTTGAAAATTTCTATCCTACAAGATTTGAATTATGGTTTAAATCCCAAAAGTCTGGGATTGAAAAAAAGCTGACTGAAAAAAATTATATGATTGATGGTTGGGACAGGTAAAACGTTTTACAACAACACCTATGCGATAATGCGGATTTTTGGTGTAATCGAAAAGTCGTTGTCTATCTGGTTTGTCGCCAAAGTATTAAATTTAGTATTTTAGAAAATATAAAAACAAAACATAAACTTTGGCTAAGTGCTAGGTCGAAAACCAGTCATTTTCTTCTCCCGCACTACGCATAGCTAAACGTTGTGGTGCATTTACTCAACAAACTCAATGAGACTGAAATTAAAGAAAATATGGAATCGAACTTTGTGAAAATAGTTGAGTGTTATAATATCACAGGAGTCGGAATTTTAACAGAGTTGCAACATAGTGTAAACGGAATTCCACCGAATACTGAAATAACTGACTCGACTTCTGACGAAACCTGGATTATCAAAAAAAGAGTTCATCATGGAATTTTAATTTTGGACAAATCCGAAAAGTATTTTGAATGTGAAACTGAATCTATGCACGTAGACAGTGTTTTCAAAACTCTAACAGAAAGAAAAATAGCGGTGGAAAAAGAATTGAATAAGAGAAAAAATGGTGTTTATATGTATTTAATTAAGCCTGAGAAGAAAAAACAGAAATTTAAACCTGAAATTGGAACTGAATTAAAAATAAAAACGACACCACAACCAAGTGTATAGTGCATTTAAAATAAGATGCTAAGAAGATTATAATAGATGAGAACTTATCCAGAAAACACTGAAGAATTAGAAAAAAAACACAGTTTTAGTTTTCCTTTAGATAACAAAAAATTAGAGCTTATTCATAATAATGTTATTTTACGTAATGATATTGCATACGTATTTTTAAAATCCAGAATCTTAAATTCACTAAAAATGCAAAATCTATTTGAAAACGAATTATTCAGTGAGTCTTTTTTGGATAAAAAATTTAACCAAACGGATAGACTTAAAATTTATAAAGCAATAAAAAATCAGCTTCCTATGCCAGTTAGTGATAGAAATAAATTGAGTTTATATTCTTTGTTTCAGGTAAATGAAAAACTAAAAGTCGATTCAAGAGTATTAACAATTAAAGACTTAATTTTTGATTTAATCAAGCAGCACAGATTGACTATTAAGGGAGAGTTTGAAACATTTTTTAAATATGAGCTTGACAACTTAAAATACTAAAACGACACCACAACAATATGTAAAAATTCATTAAAACGCATTTTACATTAAATGTTGTGTGTAATTAAAAAAACGAAATTAAAATGAAAAATATTTTTGTGATTATAATTTCTATTCTACTTTTCACTTCTTGTAATGATTCTGAAAAATTGAAAGATTTGGAAAACCGAATTTCTAATATTGAAAATCAGAATAAAATACTATTGGATAGTTTGAACTCTGTGAATATTGAATTTATAAAACCATTTAAAATTTACGAAAAAATAATATTATCTGAATTGAAAAAATCACCAAATCAAATAATATCAGATTATGAGTTTCTAATAAACGATTATCCTAATTCCTTTTGGAAACATGAAGCGAAAAAAAGGATTGAAAATATTGAAAAAAGAAAAAAATATTGGTCTGAAAAAAATGGATGGGAACTACCCAAAAAAACAGAGGAACCTGAATTGATTGAAACAATTGAACCAATGGTTATAAGTTGTCCTGGATGTTAAAAAACTACACACAATAGCTAAGCATATGGCGTGCCGATAGGCCAGCTCTATATGTGGTGTTGTCTTTATCCACTTAAATAAAAAACGATTTTCAAAGCGTACTTATAAGCTTAAAACAGCATGAGATTTTGAGAGTATTTGGAAGATATCATGCTTCAAAAAGTTCGAACTCTGTCCCTTTGCGGTCACAATTTTAATTAAATCGCTTTAAACGAGATGTTTGAAGCGATTTTT
>CANNGA010000031.1 GCA_947504035.1 uncultured Flavobacteriaceae bacterium | reverse complement strand
CGGCAAAGTACCGTAGAACCTGTTTTTGGAACGCTTACTCAGTTTATGGGCTTACGAAAAATAAATACTATAGGGATTAAACAGGCTAATAAAGTCATGCTGCTCTCTGCTATAGCTTATAACCTTAAAAAATACCTGAAATTCACTCAAAATAGGGTAAAAAGTGGTGCAGGACAACTGTTTTTGTATGTGTTCTACAAAAGGGGAATTCTAAGCCTCTAGTATCAAATTTAAGCCTTCTAAAATCTATATTTAGATAAGGAAATAAAGCTAGAAAAGCCCTTAGAGCGCCTTATTTAAAGCCATTTTTTAGGAAATTATGGACTTGTGCAACGGTTACCATTGTTACCAGCTTTTTTTTCTTGTAATTCCTTATCCAGCCACGATTCATACCAATCCAGAAATTGAATCCGTCCATCTTTTTCAGAATAAGGGTCTGGATAAATACCTTGATCATTGCATCTGTCGTCAACCCATAAATTTCCATATTCCGGACCATTAACTACTAAATTTAGGTAAACTCCACATCCGAAATTAGAAACTCTTAGTAGTCCATTAATCCATTTTTCGTCAAAATATTCTTCTTCCTTTTTTGCATATTCCTCTTCATTATTTTCGGTAAGCTCTCCTAATTCGAGATTCCAATGCTCAGTATGAGGAAATGGTTTTGAGAGGTCAATTAAATCCTCTTCTCTTTTATAATCTAAGTCTGCAAATCTCCCATTTTCTAGAGGTTCAAGCCCATAATATGGTCCCGCACCTCCATTTCCGATATTTTTTAAGAATTCCCGGTATTCTTCAGGTAATGAAATCGAATGTGCTTTTTCAAAATCAATTAATTCTTGTTCAGATTTGGTTGTATTTAACTTGTATTTATGACGTTGAGAGCCAAAAGCGTTAAAATTCCTATCCAACTTTTTAAGTTGGTTTAGTTTGTCTTTTATTCTCTCAATTTTTTCTTTCATTTATGTCATTCTGAATTGCTGGTAACGTTTATGTAATCGAGTAGGCAAAGGGAGTTTCACCCTAAGCCTCTCACAGAACCGTGCTTGAAAGTCTCCCCTCACACGGCTCTTGTTGTACAAATCTAAGCGATAACATTTATTTGCGCAAAGTTCCAATGGTAAAACAACGTAGGATACTGTTTCCTTACAGATGCTAACCATTTGTAACCTTTCCTTATACTGGTTTTATAACGCTTATACCTTTTCCTTGCCCACCACACCAATCGCCTACTTAGTAACCTAAATACTTTGGTAAGCTCATACATTTTAAATTTACCATAGTAATTTATCCATCCTCTTATAAGAGGGTTAAGATATTGGGCTACACCTACGATACTCTTAAATGTAAGTTTGTTTACATTAAGAGCTTCCAGTTTGTCTGCGATGCGTTTTCTTGAACTAATACTTATAGCACAATCGTAGCCTATAAATAGCCTTCCTGTTTTCTTAGAACAGGAAGTTCTTGGCTGAAAACAATACCCTAGAAAATCAAATTTAACTACAGGGTGGTTTCCTTTTCTTTTGTAATCTCGGCAGTAGACTATTTTTGTCTTTTGTGGATGTAATTCCAAACCTACCGATCTCATTCTCTCATCTACTAATTGCAGTATTTGTTCTGCTTGAGCTTGTGTGGTACAATGTAGTATCACATCGTCGGCATATCGTGTGAACTCTACTGTTTTATCTGTTTGTCCCATCCATTTATCTAAGGCATAATGCAAGAATAAATTTGCCAATAATGGACTAATGACTCCGCCTTGTGGTGTGCCTTGCTTTTGGATGTGCTTCCCAGATGGTGTAATAACAGAGGCTTCTAACCATCTTTTGATATAGAATTTCACCCAGTTTTCAGGCACGTGTTTCTCCAAGGCTAACATCAGTTTGCTGTGGTCTATATTATCAAAGAACCCTTTGATGTCCAGATCTAATACCCAATCATATCTCCAACAGTTATTCCGTACTTTTGATAATGCTTGATGGGCATTTCGATTGGGACGGTAACCATAAGAATTTGAACTGAATATAACCTCTAATCTTGGCTCAATGTACATCTTAACCACCATTTGTCCCACTCTATCGCTAATGGTAGGGATTCCTAATTTTCGGATTGATCCGTCTTTCTTAGGAATTCCTACCTCTTTTACTGGGGGTGGAAAATAACTCCCTGATGCTAGCCTGTTCCAAAGTTTATACAGGTGGCTGCTACGGTTTGCATCAAACTCCTGCATACTAATAGCATCTATTCCTGCACTACCTTTATTGGATCGCACTTGCCAATAAGCCGCCCAAACCATTTGGCGGCTTATTGGTATTGATTTTGTCTCATTCCATAAATTCATCCTCACTTTGTAAGTTGATTTGTAAAATGTAACGCTACAACTTAACCCCTTCGCTCCATTTCCTTTACAGAAACTTCTAAACTACTACGGATTAATCTGCCACTACATACAGCATCGGTATTCTGCCTCTAGGGTGTGCCTATTGTGCATTTCCCTTCTCATTTGTATGCAGCTTCCCAAGTTCCGTAATTAAGCCTAAATAAAGGTCTTGCCATCTGAATGACGCCAGCCTTACAGAAAGTAAATAGGTAACTTCTGTAATTAATGTCTTATCTAAGCAAAACATCACTTTTAACTCCGTATTTGCCACACACCAACTGGCTCGTATGCTAAAAATGTCTACTAGACATTTTCTTAATACTCCGCCCTGTAGCTTTTGACTGGAGGTTCCTACTTCTCGACACCTCATAAATGGTTCACTTGCGTTCAACTCCTTTATTCATACCTGCTAATCTCGCGGATTAGATTCTCCTAAACGCTCAGTACCATGACTCTTAATCAAAGCACCTTTAGGTGGTTTAGAGCCATCGCCTATACAACGACTCTGATGGACCTACCATCATCTTAGTTACAGCATTCAATCCCCCTTTTTTTTTTTATCTGCCAGGGTTGATTCTTGGCACACTATGAAAAGTAGCGTGATTAGTATGCTAGATTTTCATTGTTTAGAATTAAAGTCATTAAAAAGTGCAAAACTTTGAGTCTTGTAATTAGTGAGCTATTTTTTGTATATTTTGTTAGCAAAAGTTTTAATTTTTATAATATACAATCCACTTGGTAGATCTGATAAGTCAATAGAATAGTCTTCCGTCACACTAAAATTTTGGAATTCTTGACCAAATAAGTTAGTTATTTTTACATCTGATTGTTCAAAAGTGTTTCCTTGAGTGTAAATTATATTGTTTACAGGATTAGGATACATTGAAAAATCTTTACGACTATATTCCGATAGATTTAAAGTAACATCAATATATTCTATTGCACCAATATCGGGTGAACTGTCTCTGTTTTCCTCAAAAAAATCTATTAATGGAGTAATGGATAGATTTGCATTATTAATTGATGGAGAAGTTGATTGTAAATTAAAATCGAAGTTGATAGGGTCAACAAATAGCGGATCTGTTTTTTGTGTATTTACTTGCACCGCTACAATATCTGCGTCTTCATTTATAGTTCCAGTGTTTCCACCTAAATCAGTTCCATAAATAATATTATTTTCAACTACTAATCCATCTGATGACGATATATTTGAAGATATAGCAGACTTACTCAATCCTTTATCTATAATAGAAATATTATTGATGATTTTAATATCAGAGCCACCTTGAGCGCTTATGCCAATATTTCCTCCATTTGAAGATGTTATGCCTTCTGTTATTGATTTTGTATATGAATTAAAGTAGCACGTGTTATTTATAAAATCAATTCTATTCCCATCATTACTATGTACACCGCTAAAACCATTTAAGTAGCAAATATTATTCTCAACTAGTATTCTTCCGTTTTCCCAGTTTATGTTTATTGATCCGTCACTATTGTAAGTCGTTTGGTTTCTTTGAAGTGAAATCCCCTTACCTTCATCAATATGCGGCGTTATAACTGTTTTAGTCGGAGCCCAAGAATACTGTTCATTGTAGTTATGATGTATTTTATTCCGCTGTATTTTGACTCTATAGTCATCAGTTGTTCTTGTACTTGTAGCTTTTGTCACTACTAAGGCGTGAGTGCCTGAATAAGATTTTCTTGAACAATTGTACACTTCGTTTCCAATGATATTTATATCCTCACAATCAGCGACTCTTAATCCAGTACCAGGTGTATCGTGTATTGTATTATTTATAATATCTATATGATGAACGTTGCTTAAAAATACTCCTCTTGTGTCTATATAACTCGGTCTGTGTATATTCATATTTGAAAGGTCGGTATATATTTCTCCATCGACAACTGCTCCAGCAGTACAATTACTGATACAATCTTGATCTCTGTATAGAATTTCTGAAGCCGTAGGATCGTTAGGGTTTATTGTATTATCTACATCAATATAAACAAACTGTAAAGCATTTGCTGTTAACAAAGGAATATTTGGGACTTCTCCTTCAATATTAAAATCTTCAATTCGCAAATATGAACTATTAGTAATTCTTAAGATATTATCTCCATCACCTTTTAGAATAGTATTGTTATCAAAAGCTTTTATTGTTATATAGCTAGTAGTAGTACCATTTAAATTATTTATTCGGATAGAATTTTCCTTGTGCCATAAATGCGGGTCGTGGTTGTTAGTATAATTAAATGAGACATTATAACTACTGTTTGCATAAACTCCAATGATTGAAATAGTATCACCGGGATTAACTACACTTGTAGCTTGATTTATAGTTTTAAATGCTGTTGAACTAGTGATTCCATTATTAGCATTATTTCCGTTACTTTGATTTACATAATAAGTAGTCTGCGCCTTTAAGAAAGAGCTTATTATTAGGAAAAGATAAATTAATATTGTTTTCTTCATTTTGTTCAAATTTTTGCGTAGAGTAGAGCCTGACAGCTCCGTTAAACTTCTTACTAAATTAGTAAAATTTACGAGACTGTCAGCGCCCCCTTCA
>CANNGA010000030.1 GCA_947504035.1 uncultured Flavobacteriaceae bacterium | reverse complement strand
CAATAGTTCGAAAACTTTTGAAAGTCGTATAAGGAACATTCATAATATTTAGGGTGCTGTCCCTTTAAAATTGAATAGGACACATAGCAGTATATTATATGAATGCATCCCTATAATTTATAAAAAGTAAGGAGTCACCAATTATAAAACGCAGCTAGCGCAGTTTAATCCACTACTCTACTCAAAACGGAGTTCTTACTACAAAAGCTGAAACCAAGGCCAAACAAAAAACCACCTCAAACATCTCGTTTAAAACGATTTAACTAAAATCACACCCATAAAGAGACAACTCTCGAACTTTTTAAAAGTTAACATCTTCCTGAAATTATTAAAATCTCATGCTATTTTAAGCTTATAACGGCTAATACTTACACGTAACTTAATTGATGTTTGTTGTAGCATTTATCACATCAACGATTCTATTTATTATTATTTGCTGTAACTTTTTTTTATCTCTTTCTAATATAAAAACAGCTATTGAGGCATCAATTTTAGGAAAGTAAATAACTTTAGTACCCCAAAACCCTCCATGACCATAGCCTTTTAAATCTCTATAACGCTCTTCATATATCCCCATGTAGTAAGGATGAATCCAAGGTTTTTCTACTTCAACTTTTTTATATATTAAATCAAGTATTTTTTCATCTTCAATTATTTTATAGTTGAAAAGTTGGTACATAAATCTAGATAAGTTTTCTGGTGTACAAGCAATTCCGCCGCCGCCATATAAATCCCAAGAAATATCTATTTGACTTGAATCCCATTGATATGTATCCCAATATTGACTTACCAACCCTTTTACGCCTGTTGGCTTTTTTTCAAGTGTAGGCATCCATAAATCATTTAAACCAAGCTTCGAGTAATTTAGTACGTCTCGCATCGCTTTATAAAAAGGCTTGCCTGTTATTTCTTGTATAATTTCAGTAAGTAGTAGATAATTGACATCAGCATATTTAAAAACTATACCAGGATTATCTAAAGGATTTGAAACTTCTACTGTTCGCAATAATTGTTCTTGGCGAGTCCATCTATGAGCAGGGTTTTTATTCACAAAACTAATATATCCGTCATCTACATAATCTCCTATTCCACTTGTATGACTTAACAAATGAAACACTTTAATTTTTTGAAGTTTGTACCCGTCAGACTTGAAGATTTTTTGAGTTTTTGAAGATAACAGTTCATTTATTGGCTGTTCTATTTCCAGCTTACCATTTTCTATTAATTTTAAAATTGTTGCAGACACAAAAGTTTTAATGTTACTTCCGATTAACCCAGGCTGATTAGTCTCAAGTTTACGCTTTTGTGTTTTATCAGAATAACCAACTGCAAAACTATGTGATATACCTTTTTTTGGCGCCTCTATATGTATAGACATACCAATAGATCTCTTATTTTTCACATAAAGTGAATCCATAAAAGCATTAATTTTTTTGTCAAAATTTTGAGATTTAGATGTTTGAGGCACATATAGAAATAGGGCTATTATAAATCCAAAGAACGTTGTTTTCATCAAATCATTTTTTTCAATTACAGAACACCATTTTATAAACGATTTTAGAGCGTTCATTTACTATTCAAAGATACTTTATTTGGTTAACACCTTGAAAAAGGCTTTTAAGTTTTGTAAGGTTAAGAGTTAAAAAAACCAAACAATCCGAACCACTACCCCACTCAAAAAAAGATCATTACAATAAAAAACACAAATCAAGGTAAAACAAAAAAATCGCTTCATAAGTATCGTTTAAAGCGATTTAGTTAAAATTGTGACCTCAAAGAAACAGCGTTTGAACTTTTTGAAGAGTGATATCTTCCAAATACTATCAAAACGTCATGCTGTTTTAAATTTATAAGTATGTTTTGAAAATCGTTTTTTACTTAAGTGGACAAAGACAACACCACATATAGCGTTGGCCTATCGGCACGCCATACGGCTTTTTAGTTGCCAGCAGTTTTTATTTATCATTATAAGTATTTATTCCTTCCTCTGATTAGTCTACCTTTTGTTTGATCAAAAATCAAAATTTGCTTTTTACGTCTTCTTCTATAGTAATAAGAAAAACTTATCGTATACATATTGTCTCCAATTTTGGATATTTTATAAGGCTTATAATTTTTGCTAGCATTTCTAATCCTATATTTTTTAGAGATAATTTCTTTTTTAGAAGTTTCATGAACAATTAGTTTTGATGGCGTTTTAAAAACAAAAACAATATTATCTCTTTTCTCAAAGTCATAGATATTAGTAGATGTTGTAATTGTTTTCTCGTTACTTTCTTCTACAAATACGATATTATAACGATCATTTTTCCAGAAGTATGTAAAACCAGATTTAAAATCTTTTTCAGGTCTATATATTTTTGTGTTTTTAATACTATTAATTAATTCTGTTTCAGGGCTCTTAAGAATATCAATTGTTTTATTTTTGTCGATAGAGTTAATCGTACGCTTCCAACGCTTAATTGGTTTCTGTTCTACTTCTATTTTCGTCCTGTTTTTAATGGAATACTCAAGCATTTTTAGAGTATTAATAATATTGAAAGAACTACCTATTTGATAAATAACGATCTTTTTTTTTATTAAGATTTTTTGCTCATTTGCACCATGATTATAAGTGATTTCTTGATCATCAACACCTAAATAGTAAGTAGAGTTACTATTCCCTGTATATGCATGATCAAAATCTAAAAGTATAGGTTCAGTGTAATCTGATTTCAGGGCTAGTTGTTCGGCTAATTTCCCAATAATTTGAACCTTCCTTATTTCCTCATACCCATAACCTGTTTTGATCCTACTTGTTACATTTCCATATCTTTTAGATACCCAGAAATCTTTATGAGCGGAAACGGTTATAGGAATCAATAATAGGGTTAAAATAATTAGTAGGTTTTTGGTCATATTACTGGCAACAATTGAATAACATGCATTAGCGCATGTTATTTACACTATAAAGCTAATGCATTTTTTATAATATTCAAATGATTTACAGTTACATACATGTCATTTTATGTGTTTTACTAGAACTATGACCCAAAAACGCTTGCATGAAAAATAACAATCAATTGTAAATAGATGAAAACTTCAAACCATCAATCCACTCATAACATGCCCTCTACAACAAAAAGCACAAATCAAGATAAAACAAAAAAAATCACCTCAAACATCTCGTTTAAAGCGATTTAATTAAAATTGTGACCTCAACTCCGCGGGACAGAGTTCGAACTTTTTGAAGCATGATATTTCTCTAATCCTATCAAAATCTCATGCTATTTTAAGCTTATAAGTACGCTTTGAAAATCGTTTTTTATTTAAATGGATAAAGACAACAACATATATAGCGTTGGCCTATCGGCACGCCGTATGCTTCTTAGTTAGGCTACGTTTTTAACTGAATAAAATCCCATAGGATATTACAAATGCTCCAAACCAAAAAAATGAAGCGTAAACTTTGTAAATATTAATCTCGTTTTTGATTAGAAATTTTATTGGCTGTCTATTAATATTTTTTTGATTTTTCCTTTTGTGAAACCCAACTAATGCTTTAATCATATTCCTAATAATAAAGTGATTCCACAAATAAATAAATCCGAATAAGCATAAGACTTGTAAAAGTTTATATAATATTTCCAATTATCAATTAAGTTTAAATTTTTGTCCTTCTTTATACCCAATTGGTAATTTGGGACTTTTAATTCCAAATGGTCCAGAACCATTGTTATCGTAATAATATTCCTTCTTATTATCTGAATACCTGCCAGCACAAAGTAAATTGAAAGTTGTACTTATTTTACTCGATTTTAGCACATTTATATCAATCCAAACGGGAACTTTTCCATTCCGATATAGTAATTCGACAACTTCATTATCGGTCAAATCCAATTTCATTTTCCCGTTATCTTCTGGATAAATATCAAACTGAGTCAGGCTTGGATCGTCGGTTGAAGCGTTTAAAATCACATTATATTTGAAATCAGTTGTCAGCTTATTTTTCACATAATTTTCCGCAAATTTTAATGATACTAAACTTGCACCTTTTAGATGAAATAAAAATTCTTGTTTTGTCATTTTTCAAATGTAGCTAACAATTGAATAACATGCATTAATGCATGTTATTTCCACTATAAAGCTAATGCATTTTTTATAATCTTCAAATGATTTACAGTTACATAAATGTAATTTCATGTGCTTTACTAGAGCTATGACTTAAAAACGCTTGCATGAAAAATAACAATCAATTGTAAACAGATGAAAATTTCAAACCATTAATCCACTCATAACATGCCTGCTATAACAAAAAAATACAAATCAAGGCAAAACAAAAAAATCGCTTCAAACATCTCGTTTAAAGTGATTTAATTAAAATTGTGACCTCAAAGGGACAGCGTTCGAATTTTTTGAAGAGTGATATCTTACAAATATTCTCAAAATCTCATGCTATTTTGAGCTTATAGATGCGGTTTGAAAATTGCTTTTTTATTTAAGTGGATAAAGACCACAACTAAGAAGCATATGGCGTTAGCCTATCGGCACGCCATATGCTTAGCTATTGTAAGCTGGCTTTCTTTTTCAAGTGTAATATTCTCCATCCCAAGGTTTTTGAAATGAGATTGTATTACTTGGATACAAGTCAATACTTTCAGATTCTTCATTAGGGATTAATCCACACTTTATTCCATCAATACTAATCTCAAAAGTTTCAATCTCAATATTACAGAAAGTAACTTGTCCTAAATTAGCAATCAGTTCTTCTAGTTTTTTAGTAGTATTTTGTCTCTCGTTATCCAAATCGGTTGACCAATGTTTCGATTCTATAAATCTGCCTTTTTTGTCAAATAAATACAATATTGCTAAATCAATTCGGTTTTGGCTTTGTAATTCAGGTTTAACTTCCCAATGAGGTTTTTTATTAGCAAATGTTTCAGAGCCAAAGAACAATTTTCCATCATTTGTTTTTCCTAAATAATGAGTATGATAATCTTCCATTCTCATTATGGGAATTCGTTGAGGGATTTTTGAATTAGTTTCTTTAGATTTCTTGAATATTTTAAACATTTCTAGATTTTTTTCACACTTGCTTACAACGGCAGTCTGTCTCAAAACCCGCCATATTTATTTTAAATATAGTAGATTTTAATTGATTCTTTAGTAATTA
>CANNGA010000029.1 GCA_947504035.1 uncultured Flavobacteriaceae bacterium | reverse complement strand
AGAAGCTCTGCGAATATGAGATCATTTGCTTAAAGTTATAGAAATTAACAAACCTAAAAATCAGCAAGCCCTAAATAGGCGCGCTAAAAATGTGTTTATGAAATAGTTAATTTCAAACCGTAAATGAATTCAAAAAAATATATCAATTTAGGAAGACGAACAGCTCTTGTATCCTTTATGATAGGAACACTAATTTTTGGGCTTTATTTTGTTACCTCTAATTCGAATTTACTCTTTTTAGGATATGGTTATGTTGTGTGCGTTGGAATCATCAATCTTATCATTTTTATTTTAGTACGCTCTCAATCTAAAAAAGACCCATACCATCAAAAAAAAGTGTTGCAGACATGTAGAATCATGTTAGCTAATATCCCTATACTAATTCTTTATGTATGGATTTCGTTAACGCTCTTGAACAACATGCGTATTACCTTCACAAATAAGACTGGCAATAAATTAACGCATATAAATATTATTGGATGTGAAACGGAACATATCCCTGAATTAAAGCCGAATGAAAGTAAAACTGTTTGGGTAGGAGTTAAGGGCGATTGCTCTATTTCTATGAACTATTTAAATAATGGAAAACAAGAAAAAGAAACTGTTGTTGGATATGTAACGCCTGGAATGGGCAAAACACACAAACATCTCATTGATAGGAAATAAGTGTTAAAAATGTATTTATAACATAATTGGTATCATTGAAAAAACGTAATTAATGATTGAAAGGCTAAAAGTTGGAATTTTTATATACAATGATGTAGAAGTTCTTGATTTTGCAGGACCTTTTGAAGTATTTTCGTTAGCCACTAAAAATGAGTGTTCAATTTTTGAAGTTTTTACTATTAGCGAAACTAAAGAAATTATTACAGCTAGAAATGGTTTAGAAGTGAAGCCTAATCTCACCTTTGAAGATAGTTATGATATTGATATTTTAATAATTCCAGGAGGCTATGGTGCTGAAAAAGTCGAAATAAAAAAGCAAAAAACATTAAATTGGATTATTAAACAAAGTAAAAAAGTTGATATTTTAGCTTCTGTCTGTACTGGTGCCTTATTGTTGGCAGAATGTGGACTACTAAGAAATAGAAAAGCAACAACGCACTGGATGGATTTAGAGAGGCTTGAAAATGATTATCCAGATATAAATGTCATAAGAAATGTAAAGTACGTAGATGAGGGGAATGTATTAACTTCAGGAGGAATTTCAGCCGGAATAAATATGTCTTTTCACATCATTAAAAGATTGTTTGGAGTTGCTATTGCGAAAGCAACAGCAAGAAGAATGGAATATGATATTGATATATGAATGCACCTAACACTACTAAAAAACATAGACCTTGTAGAATACAAGAATTAGAATACTAAATCTTAATTTTTAACTTGTGTAAACCATGTCTCTTCAAGAGCATATAAGACAACTAAAATGGAAATTAGAGAAGCACACAGAAATGATTATACCATTTCAACAGACAGGGATAAACTAGACATTTTGAGCATTCATAAATTCCTTGCAAACGAAACCGATTGGGCTAAAGGAATTCCAATCCATACTTTAAAAACATCAATTGAAAACGCTTTAACTTTTGGGCTTTATTACAAAAACAAGCAAATTGGCTTTGCTAGAGTAATTTCAGATTATGCAACGATTGCATATTTAGGAGATGTTTATATTTTAAAAGATTACAGAGGACAAGGATTAAGTAAGTGGCTGATGAATGAAATAATAGAGCACCCTAATCTTCAAGGACTAAGACGTTGGATTCTATTAACTGATACGGCCGAATGGCTTTATAAAAAATTTGGGTTTACTGAAATACCTAATCCTAAATTTTACATGGAAAAACATAACCCTAATGTGTATCAAGGTATAACTAAAACTAATGCCAATAACTAGAAAGTATGTGGCATGTCGATAGGCCAACAAGCTTTTAGTTATTGTTCGGTTTATGAAACTTACCCTAAGTTAGCGGTGAGAGCGCATGTAAAATACAGCATAGATAAGTAATAATGCGCTCATAGATCGAATGTGGTAACGTTATAAGTTGTATACTTGAGAAACGTAAAAGTGAGTAACTTACACATAAAAATTAAAAGAGAAGATAGTATTTTCTTCTGTTACAACGCTTATTTATAATGTTAAACTTTATCAATTACATGCAATGTGCATCCCTAAATACATATTTCATTATTACGAACTAGAAAACGGTCCTTTCCGCAATATTACTGAATATGGTCAAGAAAAAGCTAAAATCATTCAAAGTAAAATTACTGAAGGCTGGAACAGTAAAAGGCCTAAAAACTACCTTGATTTAAGGTTTGCTTTAGAAGATAGAATTAAAGAACAATTTATATTAAAAGGCGGGAAACCCAATAGAAAAGCGCCTTTTTACTTTACTTTAGGAGATTGCGAGTTTGCAAAGTCTTGGTATGTAAATCCAGGGGTTATAAAAATTCCGTTAACTGATTTTAAACCTGAACATGTAAGTTTTACCTATCCTGACAGTATGGTCTCGTATCAGTTATATGATGAACCTAAACTTAAAACCTATCGAAAAGACTGTAATGGACAAATTTTTTTGTTAGAAGACATAAATGCCCTTATTAAAGAGCATGGACTACCCACAACGGAAAAATCTCAATCTGAAGAACGCTTTATATATGATAAATACATAGAAGTTCAAGTTTGGGACGATCAAATAATTAAAAATTACAAAACAACGGTTTAACAGTGTAGTGCCATTTAAATAGTCATTATGTAGAATTATCCCGTTACGGGCAATCAAAATAAACTAAATTCAGAAAATGAAAATTTGCATCGCACAAATAAAATCTGAAAGTGGAAATATTCCTAAAAACATTCAAAATCATTTAAGATGTATTGAACGTGCAGTTGAATTACATGCAGATTTTATCGTGTTTCCAGAACTCTCAATAACCAATTACGAACCCAGATTGGCAAATAAACTGGCAACAGTAGTAGAAGACCGTATTTTTAATCCGTTCCAAAACCTATCCGATAAAAACCAAATAACAATTGGAGTTGGAATGCCAACTAAAGCACCTAATGGTATTCATATCAGTATGCTAGTATTTCAACCCAACAAAGAGAGAATGGTTTACTCCAAATCTTTGCTTCATTCTGATGAATTGGCATATTTCGTAAGCAGCACCAATCAACCATCACTAAAAATTAAAGGGAAAAATATTGCTCTTGGAATCTGTTATGAAACGCTTCAGCGGGCGCATTTTGTAAAAGCAGTACAAACTAATGCAGATTTGTATATAGCAAGCGTTTCAAAACCAGATAGAGGAACCCATAAAGCATATGTGCACTTCCCTTTAGTAGCTAAAGAATTTGAAATCCCCATTCTTATGTGCAATTCTATTGGTGACAGCGCTAATTTTGTGGCTAACGGGTTAAGTTCTGTTTGGAATAAGAAGGGAGAGTTATTAGGGCAATTGGATAAAGACACCCAAGGATTTTTGATTTACGATACCGAAAAAGCAATAACGACCTCTTATGGCGTAGATAATTAACATCTAATTGTCTTATAGTTATGGTAATGTGTATAAATTTTGTATGCGGTACATAGGGACTAATTTACGGGATGGAATACGTAGTAGAGGCAGTATACAAGTTGCAATATGCGTAGCATAAGCTTATAGTTATGATAACAGACCTCTGTAGGAATCTCTTGTTGGAATTGTTTTAGAGAATGTACTGCTATAGAGCAATCACGAAGACATACATCTAAAAGAACAGCCTTTTTATACCATACAAAGTTTATAGAAGGAAACGAATAACAAAAAGAAGATAAAAATGACGATAGTTTAGTAACATTTTATGTGCCTGTAATACATATTATAAACATTAAACTTTAAAAAACGAATGCCCATTAAAATACAAACTTACATTTTTATAAGCTGTCTTTTTTTAAGTTGCAAAACAGAAAATACGAGTACAATAAAAGAAACAAAACTTGAAGTTAAAACAGAACAAGTAAAAGAACACAAGCCTGAATTTGTTTACGATTCGAGCTATATTTCTAAATCATTTGATTTTCCAGTTGGAAAACCCGATGCCAAAGGGTATTATAATGCACAGAAGTTTCAAGAAGATCTACATTTAGGAGAGGATTGGAATGCTGTGACTGGTGGAAATTCAGATTTAGGCGACCCTATTTACACCATAGCAAATGGCTACGTAAAATTTGCTGATGATTATGGAGGTGGCTGGGGAAATATAATTCGCATCATACACAAGATGCCCAACGGAAAACTTATAGAATCGTTATACGCCCACTGTGATACAATTTTAGTACAAGAAAAACAATGGATTACAAAAGGAACAAAAATTGGAACTATAGGAAATGCCGACGGGCAATACCTCGCACATTTACATTTTGAAATTAGAAATAATGTTGAAATGCCTATTGGTGGTGGCTATTCAGATATCACAGAAGGGTATCTAAATCCAACAGAATTTATAAAGCAAAATAGGTAATAAAAACAACGTAAACATTTAAGATAAATTTGATATATAGATTATAACAGATTAAAACTAAATGCACATAGTTAAAAGTCTTGTTAAGACACTTGTAATGCAATTAAAAAAACACCTAAAAAAAGATGAAAAATCTGATTATTATATTAGTAATTCTAATTTGTATTCAAAAACAGTTAATTGCTCAACAAAATACTTTTGATACCATTGTTAGAGATTTAAATAACGACAAGGTAATGGATACGCTTATAAATTATTATGAAAGTGGAAGTTCTTGTGGTGGACGAACTATTTCGATTATTAATGGCAAATCCCAAGAAAAAAATTCATTAAATAATTATGGTTGTTATAACACTTTTACAAAAAAAATAAGAATACCTGAAAGTTTGACCTTAAGAGCGAACAGGTTATTTTTAGATGTTTTTGAAGAAAACTTACTGCCCCAAAAAAGAGCGCATATGGATAGTTCTCTAAAATGGTTAATAAGTGCAGAGTTAAATTTAAAACAATTAGATGCTCATCCATTTTTTAATATTATTGCTAGTCCTAAAACGAATTGGCAATCTAGTATTTTAGCTGTGCCAGAAGCTTATTATCTTAATATATCTGGCGATACTTTACAAAGATTAATAGGTAAGACAAAAGAAAATTTTAGAACTAAAAATGAACAAGGATATTTAGTCTATTACACAGTTGGATACCACATAAAAACATTGGAAAATTTAACTCCTATTGCTCAAAACGAAGATTATCAAATTTATAAAACAGACCACGCTGTTTTCGTTAAAAAGGGAAGTACTTACAGATGGGTATTTATATCAGATGAAAATGTAACAGGCGCACCTGGACGACATAGTTGGGTTTCTATAAACCAAATTCAATTAATTGATAATTATCTAATAATTCATCAGGATGTCCCTCCAGATAGCTTATATAACATTCAAATTGTAAATATTGAAACACAAAAAATAGGACGTCTAAATTTTAGTCCTTCGTATAATAATTGGACAGATAAAGGCGGTATGCATACTTTTAGAGTTATTGATGATGTATTAGTATTTACTGAGTATGGAGAACCTGAATTAAAAAAAATACAATTAAAGGAATTATTTAAAACTTTAAATAAATCTTAATTTTAAGAACAGAAATTCTATATAAGAAAGCCCCCTCTAATTAACTGTAAAATTTATAATGTTTTTTAAATAGAAAAATTAAATAAATGTTTCGGTAAACTTATTCGCTTATTTATAAGTATGTTAACGGTAGCCGAAGTCTTTACCTCATATTAAAAATAATTATTAAATCACATTATGGTTAAATCAAATTACTACAGCTTTAGAAATTATTCATTTAAAGGAACTGGTGTGTTTTCGATTTTAATAGGCTTAATTTTACCAATAGGTATTATACTTGACAATGGTGTTAAAGCTTTGAATTGGTTCTTCATAATAGTACTATTTTTTTCTGCCTTTATGTTTATAATGGGGGCATCACAATTGTACTACTTAAAGCTTAATGAAAAAGAATTAATCATAAAAAATCTTATCCTATTTTGGTATGAAAAAAAACATCAAAGACATGAGGTGTTTCGAATCATTTATTACTCAAAAGGTGGAGGTAAAAGTTTTAAAGAGGGTATTAAAATACATTACTTAGAAGAAAGTAAAGAAACTAAATTATTTTTAATGAATTTATATTCTAATGAATTTTGGGAAAAAATGGAATTAAAATTAAAGTATTATAAATACCCTTTTGATGGTAAATATTAAGACGCTAGCCGTCATTTGAAAAGTATAACCACCATTTAAAAAAATGAAAAATAGGATAGGATTTATATTATTAGTTTTGATTTCTTGCCAAACTAAAAAAGAACAGAAAGAGACTAAGATTGTGTTAGGGGCTAAACAAATTGAAAGCTCAATAAATAACAAAAACAGGTTATTCATACTTAATGAAAAAATTAGTGAAAATTATGTTAGAATTATTCCTCCTAAAAATTCTGACTTTGAATTTCCTGATAGTTCTGCGAAAACTGAACCTCATAAAAATGGAGATTTTAATGCAGATGGAAAAGAAGATATTTTAATATATTTAGGAGCTTGTGGAACAGGAGGTTGTATGTATGGTTTGTTTTTAAATCAATACGACAATTTTTACAAATTAGCTTTTATGGATTATTTGAAGAATGCTGAATTTAAAGTGGAAAAAAACGGATTTTGGACTATAGAATCATCAGAAGCACTTGAACCATACAAACCTTCTAAAATTCAAATAACACTTTTTAAGTTTGATAAGAGTAAATATGAATACAAAATGGACACGACATTTGTTCGTTACGACAAAGAATTGGAATAAATGATAAATGAATAAAAAACGAACCGTTAACAATGATATAAATAAAATCGATACGGAAGCGTAAAAAATACGATCGTTAATAGATGTAAAAGCACAGAATGTATGCTAATAATCTAAATAAAACGGTTTATAATTTACGCTATATTTTTAATGATAATATAGATCACAACAAGTGAAGATATGTCTAGTAAAAGTCTATAAGAAATACATGTCCTTAAAAAAAGATACAAACTAACAAGTTTAAAGATGTTCAAAAATATACTTCCTCTTTTACTATTGGCTGTGGTTGGCTGTAACACGACAGATAAGAATGCGAAAAATACGATTGAAGAAAAACAAAAGCGGAGCTTAATAGATAGCTTAAAAATTAAGAACGACAAATGTTTACAGGAAGACACTGTAAGTATTGATACGCTTAAACTAATTGTTGTTCAGTGTGCTAATGGATATGAATATGCAATACACAGTTACAACTTTAATCCTGTTATTGAAAGAGAACTAAATAGATTTGAAAACATCAAAGTCAAACCATTTCCATACAAAACACTTATGGGTGTTTCTTATCAAGGCGTATTTGATAAAAAATATTGTACCCCCATTATTGAAAAAGTAGATGTTGATATTTTAGTTCTAACACGTTTTGATAACCAATATTACGAGGTAAATAACAGTAAAATGAAATGGGGTTATGAATTAAGAATCGTAAAAACAGAGACGTTAGAGCAGATACATACAATTAGTGCTTCTGGCCTTGATGCGTATTCGGAAATCGAAAAGCATATTCAAAAAAATATTGAAAAACTTAAAAAAGATATTGAAACATTGAAATAAAAACGATTTAGACTAATTGAGAAGTACATGGCATGCCAAATTTAACAAACGTTGTAGATGCTGTTTACGTTTTTTCTTCTTTTAACTCACTTTATGCATTAGAAAAGGAGCTTACTATAAGGCAGTAATGTTCAATACATTCTAGTATTTCTCTCAGTTTTAGCATAATATCATTATGGTGAAACTGCAAAACGCCGTTTACTATAGTATTTGAAGGTGACCACAGCTGTAATAGAGTTTTTAAGGCAATAAAACAGGTTAAAATGAAAAAGGCTTTTAGCTAAAATTTAAGAACTTAAGATAGCATAAAATTTTAATTGTATAAGGAAGGCATTAATCCCCAAAAAGTTCGAATTTTGCTTTCTTATGCTACCATAATGGTATTAAAATCTATTTAAGGGAAATGGCTGAAGTGATTTTGTTGTAAATACATAATCTTAATGGTTTTAGTTAAAGGATAGGATTACTTTATAAGCTTTAGGCGGCATTATGATAAATGTAAAACAAAAAACAGTAATCAATCTGAAGAAATGTCGATAATTTGGTAACATTTTGAGGAGCTGTGATACATATATAAAACAACATGTTTCAATTATATAAGCGTATTTGAAATACCATAATTGTCAACTCTTTAAAAAAATAATTTAATCAGTTTCAAAAATTTATAAATCAATTAGTAGACGTAGAGTTAATCGAGATAAAAAATGAAAAAATTTTTAAAAATAGTAACAATAGGTTGTTTAGGTATTTTTTCTTTATTCGCCATTTCTTTATTCATTATATTTTATCCTGTTATTTTTCCAGATACACCTGAGGAAATTGAAAGAAAACAAATTGCATTGAAAGAAAAAATAAAGGCGAAAATTCTAAACAAAAAAGTAGAAGATTACCTTACTGAGTTTAACACAGAACCTAATAAACAAAATCTTAATTTTAATTTGTTAACCACAGAATTTAAGACACAAAAACATCGTTTTAAATTTAATAAATGTGAATTTAGTTATAATGACAACATTTTTTTCTTAGAAGATTCATTAGAGTTGATAACTTCTATTTTGGGAGAATCAGATAGAACTGTAAAAAGAGTAACTTACAAATATCCAAAAGGTAGAATTAAAATATATGAAAACTCTTATACAGAGGAAGAAACTTCTAAATATGAAAGCATCTACAAAAAAAAGCGTAGTTTATCCATTTATGAGTACCCAGACAGCGAAGAATATGGTAATAATATAACTCGAGATACAGGTGAAGATAACACTGCTACTATAACAAGGTTAAAAGAATTAAGAAAAAGAGAATTAAATGTATTACAAGAAAAGTATGGAGACTCTCTCGTACAAGTTTCTGATGAAATTGAATTAAACTACGAAGCCTTAGAGATAAAAGCAATTTTTCATAAAGACATAAACACCGATCAATATTTGTTAAATAGGTTTGAAATCAATTTTAAATATTCGGAGGCTCCTTATGATATAATCGTTTTTAGAGGCATACCCTATAAGTTATACATGGATATGTATGATTTTTTAGATTTATCTCGCTTAACCCGTAATGATTTGGATTACCATCGATTGTATTTTTATGAAAAAGACTGTTATGTGTCTAGCAATAACATTATATATACACATCTAGAATCTAAACCTTATTTTGAAATTCGAGGGGGAGGACACTTAACATGGACTGGGCCTTACAATCCAGATAAATCTTGCTCAATAGATTACATTACGTTTTCTCTACAGACATTAAAAGATTTAAAAACTGAAGAGATGAGAGTGTCTAATGTGTTGGATTAGTGCTGTTTAATGTTGTAAGTGGTAAATTACTGTAAAGACAGAAACTTATTGTTTTTTAATCGATGTGTTTTATATTTGAGATGTTAGTAATAATGTAGCCTAAATTACATGAAAATAAGAAAGAAAATAATGAAATGGATTGTATGTTTTTTTATTGTTCCAACAACGTACATAATTCTTTCTTTACTTCTGTCTTTTATAACTATTAAAGGAAAAGGAGAAAGCAAAAAATCTGAAAAAGTGATATACTTGACTACGAATGGAATTCATTTAGATATGGTTATTCTAATCGAAAATATTGATAGTTTAGTGTTATCTGGAATCAAATACAACAAAAACGAAAAGTATTTATCTTTTGGTTGGGGAGACGAAAATTTTTATCTCAACACACCATCCTGGGGCAATTTGACTTTTAGCAATGCTTTTAAAGCCATGTTTTTGAAAAGTTCAACATTAATGCATATAACGCGGTACAAACAAAAAAGAGCGCATTGGGTTGAGGTAAGAGTAGATGAAACTCAATTAAAAAAACTGAATAGTTATTTACTAAACACATTTAAGGTTAATAAAAATGGAATGAAAATAATTCTAGAAAATAAAGGATATGCTTCGATAGATGATTTTTATAAATCGAAGGGAAGTTATTCTTGTTTTAAGACTTGTAACAGTTGGGTAAATAACGGTTTCAAAGAAAGCGGGCTAAAATCTTGTTTATGGACACCTTTCGATTTTGTGTTGTTAAATAAATACAAAACGCATAAACAACTCTAAAAAGAGTAACAAAAATTAACCATTAAAATGAATAAGACTGAGAATAAGGCACTCTACTCTGAAATGAAGACACCAATACGATATACGAGTTATAAAACAAAACTTATAATTAATGATAGTATAGCTTCTCTTGAAAGTACAAAAGACCAACGTTTATTTTCTTATTTTCTTAGAATTATTACTTTACTTTTTTGGGCTTTTGTCATTTATAATTTATACCATTTTAATTTCTTGCTATTTGATGAGCTTCCATTGCTAATTTCTATATTTACCACACTGTTAATCTATTTAGTAGGCTTTTTGTTAACGTTTAGTAATCGTATAATGAAAGATGACTTAAAGACTAAAGAGTATATTGATAAAAATACGGGAAAAATAAATTTATTTAGAAATGATGATAATTATCAATGTGAAGATGTAGAGGCAATACAGTTTTTATGCTATTCAGAATTAAGAGCCTCAGGTAGTCATATTAAGCAAAATGTCCAATTGCATGAAATTAATTTAATTATGAAAAATAATAAACGTCTAGCAGTATGTACAATGACAAGAAGGTTAAAAAAGGCCAAATCATTTGCAGAGAGGCTAAGTGTGTTTTTAGGTAAGCCTCTTTTAATAATGCATGAAATGGTTTAAAATAAGCTAATGCGAAATAGCTCAAAAAACAGAGAATAGTTTAGTGAAAACTTTAACCTTAGACCTGTAAAACAGGATCTTTATAAACAATTTAAAAATTAAAATTTATGAGAAATTATAGTTTAATGCTATTGCTTTTATTAACCTCTTATGTGAAAGCTCAAACCACTTACCTTATGTGGAACGATGTTCAAACTCAACGTTTTGGAAAAGAAACATTATTTAAATCAGAAAACAAGTTTTTAAATGGAAATTACAAATTGGCAGAAGAAAGCGGTGCATATGCCGAAGCGACATTTAAAAATGGAAAGATGGTAGGTGTAAGAAAAGATTATGACTTTACAGGCCATCTTGAACAAGAAGTAAATTTTGATCAAGAAGGTAAAGCACAGGGGAAAAGTATTTCATACTATTCAAATGGTGAAGTATATAGAGTTTTTAATTACAAGAACGGATTAAAAGACGGTGTTTGGAAAACTTTTGATGCAAAAGGAATGGTAATGACTACAGAAGTTTACAAAAACGATTTGAAGGCGGGTAAATGGGTACGCAAACTAAAAGATGGAAGACTGGGGACTAAATTAATAGAAATTAATTATTTTGAAAACAATAAACCTACTGGTACTTGGACTAGGAAAACTGAAGATGGGAGACCAATTTGGGAACGAATATATACAGGGAGTAAAGAGTACATAAAGCGAGAATACCACACTAACCAGAAATTAAGTTTAGAAGAGACGTTTAAAGATAACCGCTTAGATGGAACTGCTAAATATTACAACCCTTCAGGAATTTTATTGGCTGAAAAGAACTATCTCGAAGGCTATTTACAGACGGAAATAAAGTTTTATGAAAATGGCAATAAAAAGGAAATCGTAAATTCTAAAGATGGCTATAAAGATGGAATATTTCAAAAATACTCTGAAACAGGAAAACTTATCGTTGATGGTAAATATGCAATAGGTCATAAATCTGGAGAATGGAAACACTATAATGACGATAATATGTTAGAACAAACATATACTTATGCTAACGGAACTAAAAATGGAATAAGTAAAACATATAATGACGCTGGTAAAATAGAAAGCGAAGGGATGTATCTTAATGATGAAAAAACTGGATTATGGACATATTACAAGTTAAATGGAAAAGTTGCTAAAGAAGTAGAATATAAAAATGATGAGATAATTTCAGAGAAAAAATATAATTAAGGCACCCCTTTCCTAATCATTTATATTGAGTTCTATAACTTATAGAAAATTAAAATAGTAAGAAGTTCTAATTTAAGGGAACTTAAAGTGTTGTCAGTAAATAAAATGAAAAGTATAAAAACAATATTAATATTAAATTGTCTTTTTTTTGTTTCATGCATATCTAGATTGGGAAGGCCCATTTTAAATGGAGTCATAACCGATTTTAATGGCAACCCTATTAAAGACTGTTCTGTTGGAGAAACGTCTACAGATGAAAATGGGGAGTTCACTCTACCTGAGATACGTTATAATAAATTTTTGCTAACTGAGATATTTCAAATGGAAGCCCCTCCTTTATTCATTTCAGAAACGATAGTAAAAGAAAATTATGAGCCAAAAAAAATCTATGCTTTTAGCACCTTTGGTGGAGGTGGACGTAAAGGTTCAAAATGGAATTTAGATACGATTCATTTAAAGAAAGTAAACACAGAAGTTTTGGAATTAAGAAAGAGCAATTGGCGAGTTAGTGCTAACAAAAGTATGGATTCTATATATTTTATTAGATCTAACTTTATGGATATATGCCGAACAAGTAAATGTCAAAGCTTTTACTATGATTATAATCAATACGCTGATAATTATTTAAGTACCCGAAAAAAAGGTAACCTTGGAGAAAATATTATTAGGAAATTCATTAATGTCGATTTTAAACCCGATAAACATTTATCAATTGAAAAAATAATACAGTATGGTGATAAAAACGGTAATCGGAGTAGTAATAAAATTAATGATACAATTGTTACAAATGGAGTGTGGAATACTGAAAAAGATAAAGTTAGTATTGAAAGTAATTTTAATGAATTAAATGGCATTTATAAGGTAACAGAATTTGATTACGAGTATATGTTAATGGTAAAAGACACTATTCCGTAAAGTGTGTAAATTAAAATTTATCAAGGGTTTGACTTTTTTAGAGTTGAGCCCTTTCTTCAAATATGACACTATCCTAAAAAGTGTGTAAGTTCAAAATTTCAGGGTTAGGTTATTTATAACTTAACCCTGTTTTCAAATATAGTCAAAAACTGATTTTAATGAATTAAATGGCATTTATAAGGTGACAGAATTTGATTATGAGTATATGTTAATGGTAAAAACTACTGCCAATAATTAAGAAAGATACTGTCTCTTTCTAAGCCACCTACTTGCAGGTGCTTACAATCTTATTGTAGTCTTCCTTATTAAAAAAAGTCTTAAACCTTACATCTAAACACTTAGCTCCTTCCTAAAACGCTCTTCAAGTCTCTTTAATCACAAGTTAAAAAAGGAGAACTACAAGTTTCAAACAAAAAGTGCAATTCATAGTCCTTTTTTTGTAGCGTCTTAGCTTTAGTTCTGTTGCATCTTTGCAGTATACAAATAACAAAACAAAAAAATAAAGAAGATGACTATCAAAGAACAAGTACAAAACATAGACGCCGTAGTTTCAACAGGAGCGATTGTAGACGCCGTAAAAGAATTTTTCGCAGACAATGCTAACACCTCCGATTACGGAAATGGAGGCACCACAGGCAAAGCAGAAATGATTGCTAAAATGGAAGGCTTCGCAGGCGCCATTGCCAAAGTAAACGGAATTACACATCATCACTCTATAGTAGACGGAAATGTATCCGCCTCAGAATTCACCTTCGATTTCGATATGCAAGACGGCAGTAAAATCTACTGGCACGAGATCATTCGTAGGATCTGGAATGACGAAGGCAAAGTGATTCAAGAAGAATACTTTAACGCAGAATAACTATAACACATTAAAAAGAATTAAAGCACACATAAAAAAACAAGACCATGAAACATTTCATACAAACAGCACTTTTAGGATTAGCATTAGTAATGAGCACACTAACATTTGCTCAAGACAATAAAGCCAACAATATAGACAACAGTAACATTGCCTTACAAGGCTATAGCCCCGTATCGTATTTAGATTTAGGATTAGCACAGAGAGGTAACAAAAACTTTAAGTCAGAATACAATAAAGTAAACTATTACTTCACCTCTGCAGCACAAAAGGCTGCCTTCGATAAAAACCCAGCTAAGTACGAACCACAATTTGGAGGCTTCTGTGCCTTTGGTATTTATGCAGGGGCAAAATTTAGAGTAGACCCTAATAAATTCATAGTAGAAGACGGCAAATACTACCTGTATTTAAACAATGTAGAGCTAGATGCAAAACAATTATGGTTGGCAGAAAACAATCACAAGAAATTAACAAAAGTAGCCGATAAAAACTGGGAGAAATTAAGTAAAACACACAATTAATAAAATAAATCACTAAAAAATATAGAAATCATGAAATTTGTAACCAAGAGAATACACGCCTTTTTAGATTATCCAGTAGCTATAGCATTAATAGTACTCCCTTTTCTACTGGGGTTGGGTAGCTCTAACCCTTTAGCACTACAATTATCTGTAGTTACAGGAATAGCCGCTTTAATATTAACAATATTAACAGATCATCATTTAGGGCTCATTAAAGTAGTCTCTTATAAAATACATTTAATTGTCGACTTTTTAGTGGCAGTCGTATTTATCATAGCACCTTTTATCTTCTCATTTAAAGGTCTAGATGCTTCTTACTATTGGATGAATGGTATTGCCGTTTTAGTTGTAGTAAGCTTGCATAAACCAGAGGTTGCCGTGTAAAAGCAATTTGAAATAGCGTTTGTGAACATCACGTTATGTAAACAATAATGATTCACGAAAAATAACAAAAGCTGCTTTTTAGAGCAGCTTTTGTTATTAAATTATTTTATGTAAGACAGTTTTAAGATGTACTAGTGAGCGTTTTTTAACGTGAATGTTTTTATATTCTTACCAAAATTAACAAAACCAGTGTTTTGGTACCAGGAAAGCCTTTAGAATTGGCAAAGAATGCTTTTAAATAGATCCAATACTTACTATTAAACCATTAATTAAAAGTGTTAGAACGTATAGCTGTTAGCGTACAATAAATAATTATAAAAGCGTTTTAAGGGTGAACGCACTTATTGAGATTTCTATGTTGATAAACGATGCGTCAAGGCGTTTATGTTTACCAAACATTTCCAAATTTCGTTTTGTTACACAGCATAAGCCTACAATAGATCTTAAGTGTACGCTATTAAAGGAAAACACAGGTCTAATTTTAATGATTTCTATACGGTTTGTAAAAATAGACGTCTATATTTGTACGTAAAATAGAAACGCTTATCTAAAGGTTGCTGCCCATACTATATTGAGAAAACCTTGTAGCGAAATTTCATAAATGGCTTAATAAGACCCTATAAAACATGATTTTTAATTCATTGGATTTAACCATTTCAAAAACTGAAATGTATATTCATAAAGACGCAGGTCTTATTTCTCAAAAAGCAAAAGCAATATCTAACAGATTGGGGGTTATCGATAATGCCTTATATGCAGGACATACAACGATGACTAATTACCTTTATGTAGACTGTCCAGTAGATAAAATGGTAAATGTTCTTGTAACCTACGATGTTTTGTATTTTTTAGACGATTTTTTTGGAGAAGACACCAATACAGGGCAATCTCCAGATTTTTATAAAATTTTGGACCTTTGGAAAGGAGAGAAACGGCACCATTCTAAGCAGCACTTAGTAGAAACATTATACGAATCAATCGCCTATATAAGCAGTCTTTTAAAGGCAGATAGTTCAGCTTCTTTTTTTAATAAATATACGAATTCAGTCGTTGAACATTTGTCCTATGCGTTAATAAAAAAAGACTATAAAACAGTAGATGATTACATTGCCATACGATTGATGACTGGTGGGATGTATCCTGTTATAGACTTGATTGAATATGTACATAATATTTGTTTAAGTGATGCGCTTATCAACACTAAAGAATTAGCTATAATCGAATTACGTGAATCATGTGCTTTAATAGGTGCATTATCTAACGATCTTTTTTCATATGCAAAAGAAAAGCACAGTGCCTATAATTTGATAAACGCTTATTTAATTACAAAAGAAGCTTCTAATTACAACGAAGCAGTGCTGAAGTCTATTACGCACGTCAATACCATTCATAGTGTGTTTGAATTGACTCTAAAAAAAGCGAAACAGCAATTAGAATACTTACAACCAGATGATAGATTAACAGTTGCTACATAGGGCTTGCTGATTTTCTACTTATATTTTTACACCCCTAATGTTTACAATACTTTGTGTGTTTTTTGTTAGACA
>CANNGA010000028.1 GCA_947504035.1 uncultured Flavobacteriaceae bacterium | reverse complement strand
ACAAGAAGCTCTGCGAATATGAGATCATTTGCTTAAAGTTATAGAAATTAACAAACCTAAAAATCAGCAAGCCCTAAATAATAGATTCCTGAGCTTTTGGTTTCCAATTTTGCTGATTCTTGGTCGTCCTTTTTTTTTGATACATAATTATTGTGTTATATTTATATATCTAAATTTAATCTATTTTTAGAAAGTAACTAAGGATTCCGAGGCACGAGGATTAGTTCAACACGGTATATAAAAAAATAGGCGAAATTATAATAAAGTTATGGGTTTTAGCTCGTGCCAAACTTTGTGTTTAACCAAGTTTGAAGCTTCGAAGTCGCCTACTTTTCTTAGTATGCCAAGAATCAACCCTAGCAAAGAAAAAAAGAGTTGAATGCTGTAATTAAGATGATGGTAGGTCCATCAGAGTTGTTGTATAGGCGATAGCTCTAGTCAAACATAGAAATTTAAAAGAATATGTAAGTCCCCTAAAAACATGGAGCTGAAAAATTGATAGCAAATTATGTCAAAAACCAAGGAATTGTAAAATATTATAAAAGTTTGAAAAGAATAATTAATTGAAATTATTTTAATGTCTTGCGGGCTTGTCTTTAGGATTATTTACTTGTTTTTCGTGTGATTTACATGTTTGAGAGGTGTTTTATTTAAATTAGTGATATATAACATTAAATATTAAAACTTATGAAAGCATCAATACTAGCGATTGCTATTTTCGCACATTTATTATTTTTTTTGAACCGATTACAAGCGCAACAAACCATTCCAGAAGGAACACGGTTCTCCTTGATTACTGATTTAAATAGATGGGTAACAGTTTGTAGAGATTGTCAGAAATTGAAATATCCTGATGTAGTTTTAACCCTTACCTCTAATACAGATGCTTTAAGTAGAGAACCTAATGAAGAATCTGTCTTAACAGCTGAGTATCAAGATGGAAAAATACGTTTGCGTACCAGTTATGGTACTTATGTGTCTGTTTGTGAGGACTGTAGAATAAGTGGTCCTTCGTATCTTCTAACTGCAACAGCTAGAAAGGACAACAATGGAAAGGTAATACCTGAAGCTTTATTTGATTTTATTCCTGTAGAAAATAGTTGCTTCTATATGATAAAGACCTTTAATGGTAAGTATGTAACACGTTATCATCCTGGGAGTCATCGTCCTGATATGTTAAAAGGGAAATCACAAGTTATGGCTGCTTATTATGACAAAACAGATAGACGAGCAGGAAAATTTGAAATTATAGCTAAATCTTTTCCTTTCCCTAAGGAATATGTGGCAGGTTTCAATCCCCCAAAAGCGGTAAAGCATGATATATTATTGGGGAGGAATTGGATAAGCTCAACATTTATAAGTAATAACAGAATTAATTATTTCTTAGAAAGGCGAATTAATCTAGAATCTATTTTTCCAACAAGAACTTGTGAAGGAGACCATATTTGTTGGACCCATGTATTTGCTGCACAACCTGGTGTGCATTTAAGGAAATTAAACTTTCACGATAATACTCGTGAATTTAAATTTAAAATAGAGTATTTGGGTGATAACAAGGGATATAAAATTAATGGTTATGAGAATAGGGCGTTGAGTCTAATGGACACCCCAAATAATACTCCATGTAATTATAATACAAAAGGGCAAATGGTCTCATTTAAAGACTGGGAGGGAGAGAACTGCACTTATCAACTATGGAATATAGAACGGAAATGTGATAATTTCTATCTGATCCAAAATAGAGGTTCTGGACTCTATTTAGGTAAAACATATGTAGCTGCAAGTGAATTCAGTATATACTCTTTAGTAGATAAAAAAGATGCTATTGAATTTGCCTTTGAAAAAGTAATAAATAAACTCCCCCCTGAAAGCTCAGAAATAGGATATACTTTTAAATTCATTGACATTCCTGGTAAAAATGAAATGATAGCAGATCCAAGTCTATTACCATTCCGAACATGGGAAGAAACAGTAAGGACTATCCGATCTACTACCAATTATAGCTATGCAGGCTTTGATGATTGGCAGGTAGCTACATTAGAAAAAGCAGAAAAAATCACAGAAGATCTTAAGAATTCCTGTCGAAGTTATCTCAAAATACTTTCTTTTGTTAATCGTTATTACTATTATGATTCTATCAATGAGGGGAGTTGGAGATCCGATCTTTCTATCCTAAAGCAAATGAGTATATCACAACAAGGCACTGTAACATCATACAGTGGTTTTGAAGAAAATCAGCTTATATATTCAAAAGCTAAAGTATTATTATGGAGGAGTAAGTAAAAAGATTCTGTCGCATAAATTTTACTTTTTTGAGCACTAGCGTCCACTATAAATAATTAAATGTTCTTTAAAATCATTGATAATCCATAAGTTGTGTCGTTTTAAGTTACGTGTCGATTTGAATTGCCTAGGTTAGTCGATTTTTAACTCGACATTTATGAACCAAGGTAAATATGTATTCACTCAAATATTAATCTTTTTACCAAAGCGTACAGTTTAACCATTTATATTCAGACGCTTACTTTTAACCGATAAAAGCAATTTCATCTGATAAGAAAAATAGAATGTTAAGACAAATGTTTATGTTAGTTAAAAGTAAGGCAAAAAAACATAAGCCAGATATTGAAAAATTATTACTTGAATTGACCTTTGATACTGAAGTTGTCTTATACGCAATAAGTTCACTTGGAAAATTAAAGTCAAAGGATTCGATTTAGCGACTGACTGAATTAACTAAAGATAAAACAATAAAAAAGGAGGCAAATAAAGTATTGAAAAAAAATAATAACGAAATAAAAGCCTATCTATAACAACTAAGTGTACGGCGTGCTGATAAGCTAGCGCTATAGGTCTTGTTGACTGATCCGTCACTTATATCAGGAGTAAAACGATTTTCGAATTGTATTTTATAAGCGAAACATTAGTAGTTGGAGAATAAGGGATCACATTTTTGTTTATAGGTTCCAAGAAAAAATAGCATGAGATTTTGAGAGTATTAGGAAGATATCGCTCTTCAAAAAGTTCGAAGGCTGTCCCTTTGAGGTCACAATTTTAATTAAATCGCTTTAAACGAGATGTTTGAAGCGTTTTTTTGTTTTTCCTTGATTTGTATTTTTTGTTGTAGCGAGCATGTTAAGAGTGGATTGATGGTTTGAAATTTTCATTTAGTTACAATTGATTGTTATTCTACATACAAGCGTTTTTTAGGTCATAGCTCTATTAAAACACATAAAATTACATGTATGTAACTGTAAATCATTTGAAGATTATAAAAAATGCATTAGCTTTATAGTATAAATAACATACACTAATGCATGTTATTCAATTGTTGTACACCATCGAATGAACGTAGAATATAAATACGTATTGATCAAGAAATATGATGAGTTTGGCTTTGAGGAAAACCAAGGAAGAAAAAAGTTTTTAAGGTTTGAAATTTTTAATATTCTAAAAGAAGTCGAAGAACTTGACTCCGAAGATTTCCATATTTGGGGACTAACATATTACATGTCAGATGATAATAGGGAACATAATAAAAACCTAGCACTAGAGAAATTTTTGGAAGCATATAAACTTGATTCAACAAATTTTCTAGCTTGTCTTTATGTAGCTCATTGCTTCCACGATAAGGGAGAATTCCAAAATGCTCTGAAATATTATGAATTAGTGAATAAAAAAGACTTAAAAGAATTTCAGGTTTGGAGATATGTCAAGTTGATCGAACAAATTGGATTTTGTAATTATAAGCTTGGTAATCAAACGCTAGGGAGAAAGCAATTCCAAGAAGTCCTTGAATGGTACAGGAAGTTGCCGATTGAAGATAGGGCTGTTCCAACTGAAATGCTCCAATGCTTAGCTGACTCTGATGAAATCGTAATCGAGATGAAGGAAATTGAAGATTATTTGGACTAAAGACGTTGTACAACTAAGAAACATATGGCGTGCCGATAGGCTAACGCTATATGTGCTGTTGTCTGATCTTGTTTAAGTAAAAAACAAACGATTTTCAAAGCGTACTTATAAGCTTAAAATAGCATGAGATTTTGAGAGTATTAACCTGAGTTCGATCTAAGGATTCAGAAAAATAGCTCTAATTGTTTTGTATTTTCCGTTTCAAATTTGATAGCTGGTTTCTTTTCTTGAAAAGAATAAGCAATAAGACTAGCCACAAGATTAGTAATAAAATTACCAAAGCTTCGATGCCTTGAATGTTCAGCTTGCGCAATGTTTTTTAGTTGATCATTTATGGTTTCTATTACCGATCTTTTTCTTAACAATATCTTATCCCTCATTGTCATCAGTACATTTTTCATGTTGTTTTTAATACTAGTAACTAAGTGTAATCCCTGATCAAATAATATCGAAGTTAGTTCCTTGGAGATATATCCTTTATCAGCATATAAACTACCAAATATTTTCTTCAAAAAGTTATCTTGTTTCAGAGGTGTCCTATCATCAACATTAGCCTGAGTAATAATAAAATCAAGGAGTTCACCTTTATCATTAATGATGATGTGGAGCTTGAAACCATAGAACCATCCCATTGTTGATTTGCCTATGGTAGCGATATCTTTAAAAACCTTATTATTGTTGATTCTCTTGTTCTTGCAAGCCCTGATTGGTGTAGAATCTATAAAAGAAATACCTGTACACTCTCCCAAACAACAAGTCTTTAAATACAAGGTTAAAGGCACTAGATGAGATTGCATTAATTCTACAAAACGGTTATAAGAAACGGTCTTAGGAAATTCATTTTGTAATTGCTGTTGTACATATAAAATATAGAAATGTTTGAAAGTCCTTATCCCGCTCAAATGAAACAATACAGTGATAGTAACCACCTCACTTGTAGACATCGTAAATTTTCGATTTCTGGTCTTTTTACCTGTTGTTACTTGTCTTTTTTGCATAGCAGGCTCATAAACAGCGCAAAAATCATCAATAGAACAAAATATTTCAGTAATTTTATCTTTAGAAATCATAAGCAGAATACATTTAGTTAATTGGAATTCAATACTTTAATTTACTAAATATTCTGCTTTTTCTATACTATAAAATCAAGTTTCTTACATCGAATTCAGGTTATTAGGAAGATATCGCTCTTCAAAAAGTTTGAAGGCTGTCCCTCTGAGGTCACAATTTTAATTAAATCGCTTTAAACGAGGTGTTTGAGGTGATTTTTTTGTTTCACCTTGATTCTTATTTTTGTCGTAATTGTCGTAATTGTCGTAATTGGCGTGTTTTGAGTGGGTAGTGGTTTGAGTTGTTTGAGGCATTTATAATTGTTATTCTACATGTAAGGGTTTTAGTTTATAGTTAGTAAAACATAGAAATATACACGCATGTAGTTGTAAGTTATTTGAAGATCACAAAAAACTATTAGATTTATAGTGTAGATAATATGCACTAATGTATATTATCCAATTGTTGCTTATAATTTGACTAAATGAAAGGACATTATTTCTTTTTTGGAATTTTAATGATATTTCTGATTTCAATGCCGATTTTAATAATTTGGGATTGGAATAAAAACAGAGAATTACCAATCAAAGAATTGCTCAAAAATTTTGGGGATAAGAGAAAAATTTATATTGGAATTTTTGTAGTGTTTGCAATAACAGAATTCTTCATTCCTCTAAATAAAGATCGCGGAATTGAATTTAACTCTGAACGAAGAATACTCGGAATTCCTGAATTAAAAGTTGATTGGAAAAAGGACAAAGCTCAGTCTGGAAAATTTACTACTTATTGGTGGAAACCTAAACTTCATAAAGGACATTTTAAGAAAGTAATTGAATACGGAATTTTAAATGCAAAAACCGAAACGGATTATTATAACGTAAACGGAAAAGGAACTTTTGCCTGGTCAAAATATGATTTCAGAAGAGATACATTCGAATATTTTATAGAAAAACCGAATAATAAAAGGACATCATTTACAGAATCTGGAAAATTAAAAATAGAAAAACTAACTATAATAGAGAAAGTAGAAAAGTCTGAATTTGAAAAGTATGTATCTGAATAAAAACTACTGGAAATTAAGATACATATATCGTTTTTAGGTCATAGTTCTAGTGAAACACATAAAATTACATGTATATAACTGTAAATCATTTGAAGATTATAAAAAATGCATTAGTTTTATAGTGTAAATAACATGCACTGATACATGTTATTCATTTGTTAGCATTAATTCCTTAAATCAATAAAATACAATGATTTTTAAAAAAAATCTATTAATCTTACTTTTACTTAAAATTTTTTCTTTAAATGCTCAAGTAAACACTCCCTTTTATGAAGACTTTAATAATGGTTTCTCTTTCGTTGTTCTTGATACTTTTGGACTTCAAATAGCTGGAAGAAATGATTTGTACGATCAAGGTTTTGTTGAAGATAGTACTAATCCCAGAAGTTGGAGAGATGAATATTTCGATTGGTTAAATGATACTGTAAACGGAGCTAAAGGCTACAGTATTGATTTTGGGGAAGAAGGTAATAATAAATACTTAAAACTTACAGTTAATAAAGGAGACATGCCCCCAAATGGAAATGGAAATGAAAGAGCTAAAACTAACAGAAAAATAAAAAGTACTTAACACTATATATAGCAAATAGGGCGACTAGTGTTTAACCGAAAGTTTATTGTCTATTTGCAAAGTCGCCAAATCTTTTGATTTGGCTTTATGATAAAAAAGATAAATCAAAATGCAAAAGTTTGGCTTAGTGCTTAATCGAAAGTTAACCGTTAGTCTTCTGCCCTAAATGCCATATATTTAACGTTGTAAATAAGCTAAAAAAATGAAACAAACCTTTTTAATTCTGCTTATAATTTCATTCATAAACAGCTGTAAATATGATAAGAATGAAAAAAACCAACAAATAGTTAAAACAAAATCCAGTAAAATTCTTCCAAAAACAATAATAAAAAGTGGTGATACAATTATAGTAAAAAAGGTTAATCAGATAGAAAGCTATGATAGTTCTACCATAAAGTCGTTTTCTTATTTTTGGATAACCCAAAAAGATACTCTTGACTTTAAAATTCGCGTCAGAGAGTTTGTAATAGATAGTACCAAATCTCATATTAGCATAGATATTGAACATTCAACTATGCATTCAGAAAAAATATTTTTTTCTACTGCATTAAAACATCTTAAAAAGTGTATTCCAATTATTAAACAAAACTTCTCACTAGAAAACTTAGGTTCTATACAATTTGAATATCCCAATGCCTACAAAGATTTTACAACTAATTTACCCAAAGAATATAAAAACAAATACGGTAAAAAGAGAATAACCTATCTAGAATTGAATAATTTCCTTAAACAATCTAGTATTGATATTGAATTAAAGAAAATGTTACTTTCTTTAAACAAAGACACCTATAAATATTCAATAGAAAAATTTCAAGTTCGTGATGCAATTATTTCTGGAATAGGTATTCTAATTAGAATTAGAGATGATGAATAAAAAAAACGTTTTACAATAACTAAGAATATGGCGTGCCGATAGGTTAACGCTATATGCCTTTTGACTGATCCGTCACTTGGATAAGGGGGAAAACGATTTTCGAGATGTATTTTATAAGCTAAAGATTAGCAGTTAGGAGAATAAGAGACGGCCTTTTTGTTTATAGGTTTCAATATTTAAAATGTTTCAAGTTATTTTCAACACTATAAATAGCAAATAGGGCGATTTAAGACAATTCGAAAGACCTGTGTTTGCTCTAGTAAAAGACATGAAATTACATGTATGTAACTGTAAATCATTTGAAGATTATAAAAAATGCATTAGCTTTATAGTGTAAATAACATGCACTAATGCATGTTATTCAATTGTTGTACCAAATACAATATGAAACATTTGATAATATTGATTATTAGTTTGATGAGTATTTGCTCTTGTAATAAAGAGAAGAAACAAAATAGTATAAAGTCGAGTAACGAAAGTGTCGCTAATCATACCCAGCTCTTATCAAAAAAAGTTAAGGAGACGAAATTTGAGTGTCCAAAATTTAATTTCAAAACAAATAAAGTTCAAGCGGATTCAATTGTTATGTTTTTTGAAAAGGGCAAGAAGTCGAAAGGTTACAAAAAGATAGAATTTGAGAAATTGTTTTTTTGCTCATTTCCCAATTCATTTGATCAAATGGAGAATATTTTTGGATTTGATTCAGAAACAGGTGAACCAGCAGTTCTTTATGATTATTCAGGTGGACCTAAAGGTAAAAATGAAAGTCTTATGTCTTATTCTATTATTTCTCATTTCGCAAACCTTAAATCAGTACCATCTGACATATATTTTAACAAATATGTGAATATTTGTGTGAACGGCACTTGGCAAGCTGATAATATTCGTGAAGGTTTTGACATTCATAAGAGATTTGAAAATGATACTAAATCGATATGTAATGTTCTATCTAAGAGAACTCAAAAAGAAATTTACAGTGTTTTTAGATTTATTTTTGACGGACCCCATCCTGATAATGAATTCAATGACGAAATCTTTAATACAATTCACCCCTTGATTTCAAAAGAAAATATTGAATTAGGTAATGCTTTAAAAAGAGCCTATAATGATTTGGTTACGAGAAGTAAACACGGACATTAAAAACTAGGTATAACAATTTGTATATTGCATATACAGCCTTCGGCAGGCAAACGCAACATACAAGATACGTTAGCTTTAATTACAAAAAATCAAATTCAAGTGATAAGTAAGATTTTAAACACGTTAAAACAAGAAGGTAATTATAAACTTAATAACGGAGCTACTGAATGCGAAATAATTGATTTTGAAATCAAAACAAATGGGAAACTCCCTGAATTATTGAGAAATCTATATTTGGAGACAAATGGAGGCTACGATGGAGGGCTTTTAACGTTTTATTCACTTGATAAAATCACTAATATTCACAACTTTGATTTCGGATACTATGATAAAAGTGGACTACAATGGCTTGCCGTTTGCGATAATAGGATTTGTTATTTAAAATGCGCTCTTTATTTTGTTGAATATATTCTTGGTACTCACTTCGCTGAATACCTTTACCGTATTTCGCCTTTGTACATAAATCTTTTACAGGACATTGTTTACATTCTTTAGTGGTATAACGCTTAAAGTGATAGGTTTTTGCTTTATGCCATTTCCCTGTAGTGGTAAGTTTATGGCCTTGTGGACAAATATAATGATCAGATGCTTCTTGGTATTTAAAATGCTCAACATTATAACCTGAGTTCGATCTAAGGATTCAGAAAAACAGCTCTAATTGTTTGGTGTTTTCCGTTTCAAATTTGATAGCTGGTTTCTTTTCTTGAAAAGAATAAGCAATAAGACTAGCTACAAGATTAGTAATAAAATTACCAAAGCTTCGATGCCTTGAATGTTCAGCTTGCGCAATGTTTTTTAGTTGATCATTTATGGTTTCTATTACCGATCTTTTTCTTAGCAATATCTTATCCCTCATTGTCATCAGTACATTTTTCATGTTGTTTTTAATACTAGTAACTAAGTGTAATCCTTGATCAAATAATATCGAAGTTAATTCCTTGGAAATATACCCTTTGTCGGCATATAAGCTACCAAATATTTTCTTCAAAAAGTTATCTTGTTTCAGAGGTGTTCTATCATCTACATTAGCCTGAGTAATAATAAAATCAAGGAGTTCGCCTTTATCGTTAATGATGATGTGGATCTTGAAACCATAGAACCATCCCATTGTTGATTTGCCTATGGTGGCGATATCTTTAAAGACCTTATTATTGTTAATTCTCTTGTTCTTGCAAGCTCTGATTGGTGTAGAATCTATAAAAGAAATACCTGTGCACTCTCCCAAACAACAAGTCTTTAAATACAAGGTTAAAGGCACTAGATGAGATTGCATTAATTCTACAAAACGGTTATAAGAAACGGTCTTAGGAAATTCATTTTGTAATTGCTGTTGTACATATAGAATATAGAAATGTTTGAAAGTCCTTATCCCGCTCAAATGAAACAATACAGTGATAGTAACCACCTCACTTGTAGACATCGTAAACTTTCGATTTCTGGTCTTTTTACCTGTTGTTACTTGTCTTTTTCGCATAGCAGGCTCATAAACAGCGCAAAAATCATCAATAGAACAAAATATTTCAGTAATTTTATCTTTAGAAATCATAAGCAGGATACATTTAGTTGATTGAAATTCAACACTTTAATTTACTAAATATTCTGCTTTTTCTATACTAGAAAATCAAGTTTCTTACATCGAATTCAGGTTTATAGGCTGGATCTGGTGCCTGTGCAGGGGCTGTTGGAATAGCAACCATAACAGCAATATCTAAATGATTTGCGATTTCAAATTCACTTCCCGTATGATAGCCCTTATCCTAGAGTACTGTAAATGCATTACTACGTAAAATAGTTTTAGAGCGCTGTAGCATATTACCCATAGCCTTACTATCATTAGTATTGGTAACTTTGTAATCGATAGGTAAATTATACTTAGCATCTACAGTAGTTTGAACATTGTAAGCTACCTCCGTAATGTTATTTCTTATGATCATTTGACGACTATCAGGATCGGAAGTAGAGATTTGCGTATCCCCACTTTCTACAAGTTGTTGCGCTATATTTTGGTAATCTAATTTACGCTTAATATGTTTATCTATTGTTTGCTGTATTTCTTTTTTTCGTGGGGCATCACAAATAGACAACTCTTGATTGTATAACGCTAATTTATCATCAATATAGGCAATGTGTCGTGCTATTTTGTTAGCGTTAAAATTATTCTTTTTACTATTTTGAGCTCTAAATTTTGTGCTATCTCCTGCTAACAAATGGCCGCCTATCAAAGCGAAGTGTTCTGCCATAGCAACACAGGCTCTGAAAACTTTCTTAATGGATTTGGGGTTATCTCTTCTAAAATTTGCAATCGTATTATGATCTGGCTGAAGTCCCTTGATTAACCACATAACTTCTATGTTGCGCTTACATGATTTTTCTAAGTCACGTGAAGAACGCATCTTATTAAGGTAGCCATAAATATATAACTTAAGTAAGTCTGTTGGGTGATACGCTGGCCTACCATTTTCTGTGAAATCAAACTTAAATCCAAAATCAGATAGAGCTAGACTGTCAACAAAAAGATCAATCAAACGAACTTCGTTATCGGGAGCCATAGACGCTTCTAGAGAAACAGGAAAAAGATGGATTTGTGTACGAGCATTACCTTGAATAAATTTCATACCTTTAAGTTACAAAATAGATGTCTAATCTAAAAACTAAAACGCTTATCGTTTTTAGACAAACTGCCGTTGTGCTTCATTAAAAAAACACGTACAAAAGAATGTGGTTTAAAAGAAAAAAGAACGTAGATTTATTTAATCATCCTCTTGTTTCGGAAATGGATGAAAGGATAACTGGACTTATAAAAGTTGATTTAATTACTTCTGACCAAGAAAAACTCAAACAACTTTCTGATAAAGAAATAAAACAGAGCGGAATAAATTCTAAATCCATATTATCTGTATTTGAAAAATCTAATGAGGACTTGATAAAGTTTATTTGTTACAGTTATCATCAGGAAAAAAAGCACGATAAAAACAATTCTCAATCAACGCAGAAAACTTCTGAAACTCTAGGATTGAGTAAAGGATTTAGTTTAACCTATGCTATTTATTATCATTTCTTGATAAATGATAAAACTGGACTGTCAAAATATTTATCAAAAAGGAAAATTCCCCAATTCGATAAATTTAGTAAACGTCTTGAATTATATTTATCTCAATCTAAAGGAGTATCACTATCTGACTCATATATTCAATACGGAGGCGGATACAACAAAGAAAACGTAAATTCAAACGATATAATAAAAGCTCTAGAGGATATTAAAGAAATGGATGACGAACATGGAAGCTTTTGGATTTCAATTTTAACTGAAGAAGAAGAGCGAGTTATAGTTGTGAATAAGAATTTGAATTTAATAATAATCTTTGGAGAAGAAGAAACAGAATATCAACCACAAGATTATGCCGAAATAAAGTCTATTTTAGAATTACATGTAAATAAGGAATTTGATAAGATAAAATCAATTATAAAAAAATAACGAAAGCACAATACCGTATATAATTTATTGCTAGTTCAAGCCTACTTACGAAAACCCTTGCGGATTTTCTATTCGGTTTGTATTTACTAAATTAGGTGCTTAAAACACGCAACAAACCATATACAACAACGTTGTAGCTAATTAAAACCAACAAATGAGAATAATATTTATAATCCTTTTGAGCTCTATGATTTTGCTTGGTTGTGGAAACAAAAACAAGGATAATGAATCAAAAATTGAATTAAAAAATACCAAAGTGGAAACAAAATCATTATTGGACAATGTTAAACTTGCAATAAATCCAAAATTTAAGGATTGGGTATTATTTAAAAATGGAACATACATAATATTTGACGACATAACCCAAATTGAAAACATTGAAACAGAAGCAATACGATTAATGAAAGAATTCGGACCTGTTCACGCTGGCGGACCTGCTGGAGATTTTAATGTTATCACATTGAATGAAACTGAAGGTTGGGTTGTATCTGGGCACGGATATGGGATGTACACATATGTAAATCCTTCTGAACTGGAAACAAATTCACCTGATGATATCACAATTGGACTTTATGGGCGTTCAAAGCGGAATAATGACGGAGAAAATCCGAAAATAGCTTATATAAATAGTTCCAAAAATAACTAGCTACAACACGGGTAACCGTTGCACAAGTCCATAATTTCCTAAAAAATGGTTTAAATAAGGCACTCTAAGAGCATTTCTAGCTTTATGTCCTTATCTAAAATATAGATTTTAGAAGGCTTAAATTTGATACTAGAGGCTTAAAATTCTCCTTTTGTAGAACACATACAAAAACAATTGTCCTGCATCACTTTTTACCCTATTTTGAGTGAACTTCAGGTATTTTTTAAGGTTATAAGCTATAGCAGAGAGCAGCATGACTTTATTAGCCTGTCTCATCCCTATAGCGTTTATTTTTCGTAAGCCCATAAACTGAGTAAGCGTTCCAAAAACAGGTTCTACGGTACTTTGCCGTTTGGCTTTCATTACTCTGTCTTTAGGGGATTGTAGTCTTGCATTATTTCGTTCATATTCATCTCTATAGTAAGTAACACTAAATTTCTTTTCTTTGGCGGTTTTCCCCAAGCATCTACTAGCTAATGGGCATTGTTTACAAAGCTTGCTAGAGATGCGGTATTCCTGTTATGAGTGGATTGGTGGTTTGAAATTTTCATCTATTTACAATTGATTGTTATTTTTCATGTAAGCGTTTTTAGGTGATAGCTCTAAGAAAACACATAAAATTACATGTATGTAACTGTAAATCATTTGAAGATTATAAAAAATGCATTAGCTTTATAGTGTAAATAACATGCACTAATGCATGTTATTTAATTGTTGCCCACAATTTGAGAAAAATCGAATACATATTATATTCGCAACCCATTCAAGAAGAATGGAATGACACAGAGCTTTATAAAAAAGCGACTGAAATAAATGCGTTGATTAAAGTTGACGAATATAATAATGAACTAATTTTATCTAAAGTAACTGACGATTTAATAATAGCAACAATCGACTCACATATTGAGGAAATAGAACCTAAAGATTATTATGACCAAATTGTTCCACTAGATGGTGGATTACGGATTGAAAAAGACAATCTGATAATTGAACACCAATGTTGTAGCGAATTAAACGACTATCAGAATTGGAAAAAAATTATCACAGAAAAATCAAAAAAATGGAAAGAAATCTGGATTGGACATCCATCAATTTTTTATCGCAATAAAGCAGACGAAATTGAATTGTCTGAATATTATGATGACACCCCAAAAGACAAAGAGATAAAAACAAAATTTGCTTTTAACTATGCTGAGTTTATAAACGAATTGGAAATAGCAAATTCAGAATTAGAAATATTTAAACAGAAAATTTATCGAATTGTAGAAAATGGAAATTATGAAAATAAAGAAGTGCTAAAAAAAGCATTACTTGAATAAAAACTTTGGGCAGTAGCTAAGCATATGGATTGCTGATAGGCCAACGCTATATGCGGTGTTGTTTATCCACTTAAATAAAAAAGATCTTTAAAGCGTACTTACAAGCTTAAAACAGCATGAGATTTTGATAGTATTTGGAAGATATCATGCTTCAAAAAGTTCGAACTCTGTCCTTTCGCGGTCACAATTTTAATTAAATCGCTTTAAACGAGATGTTTGAAGCGATTTTTTTGTTTTACCTTGATTTGTAGTTTTTGTTGTAATTGAAATGTTTTGAGTGGAGTAGGGGGTTGAATTTTTACCATATTGTAAATGATTGTTATTCTATATACTAGAGTTTTTAGGACATAGCAACTCTAGTAAAACATAGAAATATACAGATATGTAGATTCAAATTATTTGCAGATTGTAAAAAAACATTAGATTTATAATGCGAATAACATGCACTGATGTTATTCAATTGTTGTAGCCAATTAAAAGAAACAGTAGCCACTTATGAAATATACTATTCTCATCCTTTTTTTATGCTTTTTAGGATGTAACAATACACAAAGGCAAGAAACTATTGATTCAATTATGCAATCGAGTTATCAAAAAGGAATTTTTAATGGAAATGTATTAATTACAAGGAACGATTCTATATTGTATCAGAAATCATTTGGTTATGCAGACGGTTCGGAAAAAACTGAGCTGTCAAAAAAATCTATTTTCTGTATAGGTTCAGCAGCAAAAGAATTTTTCGCTGTATCTATTATGATGTTAATTGAGAAGGGAGAGTTACGAATGGATGACAAACTTTCTAAATTTAGTCTAGAGCTACCTACTTGGTCGGAAAAAGTTACTATCAAGCACCTTCTAAACTATACTAGTGGACTACCTATAATTGATTATGAAACTGCAGAGAATGAACAAGATATGTTAGAAGATTTACAACAACTACCTAATTTACTATTTGAACCAGGTACAGATTTTAATTATAACAATAATAGTATTTTTCTTCAAAAAAAATTATTGAATTTATTACGAACAAAACATTTCAAGAGTTTATGAAGGAGAATATAATTCTTCCTTTAAAAATGAAAGATGCAGTTTTTGATCCTAATTTCAACTATCCAAACAGAACTAGATGTTTTAACGAAGATAAAAAGAATTCATTAGAAATTAACCCTAGTAAAGGTTGGTTATGGGTTTCAATCGATGATTTAAATAAATGGATCTCTGCTTTGCATAGTTACGAACTGATTTCTGAAGCATCACTAAAAACAATTCTTCGAAATCAGTATTTTAAAGATTATCCAGCTATACTTGGTTCATCTGACGACTTATTCTTGACACATATTCATGGTGGTCAATTCTATCAATTTGAAACTAGGTTTATTAGTGAATTCGAAAACGACCTCAATATTATATTAATGTCTAATAATAAAAACCAAGTTCGTGAAATTGTTCAATCTTTGTATGAGATAATTGAAAATTAAGTTTTCATTTAAAAAAATAACTGATCCTTTTTTAAGGTTTGTGTACGGTAATCTCTAAACACCTTTTTAAAAGGTTCTATTTGTTGATTAGGACAGATGTAATGGTCTTGTGCTTTGATATATTTAAAACCATCGGCCCCTCCTTTATAAGTGCCGTGGGGTAACAAATAGCCAAATCCTTGAACCAAAAGCGGAAACTAAAAAAAGGATTTTAAGTGGACTTTTAGATATTTATGAAAGTTGGAAAAATCAACTTGACAAACTGAATGAGCCTTATTACCTAAAAGTATGGCTTTTTGAGCCAAGGTTTTCAAAATCTCAAGTTGTATGTGCGATTGGTAATTCAATTGAATTTTACTAAAATACCTTTAACATTCCCGAAAATGCAAACGAATTTAAAATTGACTTTGGTGAAATTATAAAAAATAGGATTGAAAACTATAATTGGGAATGTAGGCTTGACGAAGATTTTTTGTTTAGTAGTGATATTGGAAACCCAAAGGATTATGAAAACGAAAAAGAGTATTTGGAAGATAAAAAGTGGTTTAATAATAAATTAAAGAAAAAACATATTACAAAAACGTTGAAAGACGGAACCAACTTTTATGTGTTTGAAATTGGAAACGTTTGGCTTGGAGAAAAGTAACTGAATAAAACGCACTACAAAAACTAAGAGCTGTGTTAAAAAACAACTAATAAAGCACTAATTTTTAATTAGAGTTCTTCCGTAGTTTTCATTATAAATCATTTTAAAACAGTATGAGATTTTGATAGTATTTGGGAGATATCGTTCTTCAAAAAGTTCGAACTCTGTCCCTTTGAGGTCACAATTTTAATTAAATCGCTTTAAACGAGATGTTTGAAGCGATTTTTTTGTTTTACCTTGATTTGTGTTTTTGTTGTAATGGTCATGTTGTGAGTGAGGTAGTGGTTTGAACTGTTTTAGCCACCTCTTAGTATTTTGCAGGAAAATGGCACCAATTTGAGACAGATACAAATTCTATTAGGACATAATAAAAAATACATTAGCTTTATAGTGTAAATAACATGCACTAATGCATGTTATTCAATTGTTAGCCAACATTAAAAAAAATGAGAATTGACTTAAAAACTTTATTCCTTTTAATCTTTTCAACAAACATTATGAATGGACAAGAATCTGAAAATACTGAAACCATTGGTTGGGATGCAATAGACAAAATTTTGAAAAAAGAATATGGAAATCAAGTTCCTCAACATTATGCGCCAAAAGTTTATTATTCACTTGGAGGAAATGAACCTCTCGATGGAATAAGTATTTATGTGGATATAGAAAACAAATGTTATCATTACATAACATATGGATTTTCAGAAATTTATGAAAAGGAAACTGAAGACAAAGAAATTAGCGGATTTGGTTTTGAATTGACTTTTAGACTTAAATACGCTGAATTTTCAGAAAATTATCCAACTTGGCCAATTAATTTATTACAGAATATAGCGAAAGTAACATTCTCGAAAGGAATGAGATTCAAAGAATTTCAAACGCTTTCGTCTGGTCCAATTCGATTGGAGCCTTCAACAGAAATAAAAGGAATTTTATTCATTTTAGACCCAACTCTCAAAGAAATGAAAACTGAAAATGGAAAAGTGGGATTTTTGCAGATTTTCGGACTGACTTCAACAGAATATCAAAATATTATTGACAAAAAAACCAACAGACGAAAATTAATAAGTGAAGAACTGAATAAAAACCCATTGTTAATAACTGACGTCGAAAGAAAATAAGGTCGGCTAACTAAGAAACATATGGTGTACCTATAGGTCAATACTATATGCGGTGTTGCCTTTATCCACTTAAATAAAAACGCTTATCAAAGCGTACTTATACTTGCAAAATAGGATGAGATTTTGATAGGATTAGAGAAATATCACGCTTCAAAAAGTTCGAACTCTGTCCCTTTGAGGTCACAATTTTAATTAAATCGCTTTAAACGAGATGTTTGAAGCGATTTTTTTGTTTTGCCTTGATTTGTAGTTTTGTGTAAAGGTCATGTTGTGAGTGAGGTAGTGGTTTGAACTGTCTTAGCCACCTCTAAGTATTTTACAGGAAAATGGCACCAATTTGAGACAGATATAAATTCTATTAGGACATAATAGCTGGAAAACTACAGAAATACACACACATGTAGCTATTAGTAGTTTTGAATCTGTAACAAATCCTTTAGATTTGTGAAACACATACCTGAGATATATGTGCAATTGCATATATATCTATGTTGTAGGCAAGTTGACCAATGAAACGCAAAAAGAAAATAACAATCGGAATTGGACTTTTATTAGTCGGAATTTTATTCTGGCAATTCGGATTTTTTACTAGATTTAATTATTTGACTGCTCAACTAGACATTTGGAAAGATAAGCCAAGATTAGTTTCGTGTGAATTTGAAAATTTAAAACCAGGAGTTCGCAAGATAAAATTAAATAGAAAATACGGTTTTTATAGAACTAATGAAGCTTGCTTCGTTAATCAAACAGAATTAAACGGAATAAAAATCTATAATGCTGAAATCGAAAGATACTTGAATAAAAGAAATGGAAAAAATTGGCGAGAAAAATACGAAGCGGAATTAGATTCGCTGATTAAAATAAACCGAGTAGAATGAAAAACCTGCGTACAACAACGGTAACCGTTGCACAAGTCCATAATTTCCTAAAAAATGGTTTAAATAAGGCACTCTAAGAGCATTTCTAGCTTTATG
>CANNGA010000027.1 GCA_947504035.1 uncultured Flavobacteriaceae bacterium | reverse complement strand
GCAGAGGCCGAAGCCGCCCGTCTTGCAGAAGAAAAGCGTAAAGCGGAAGTTGAAGCAGCACGATTAGCTGAAGAGAAACGCAAAGCCGAAGCCGCCGCCAAAGCGAAAGCAGAGGCCGAAGCCGCCCGTCTTGCAGAAGAAAAGCGTAAAGCGGAAGTTGAAGCAGCACGATTAGCTGAAGAGAAACGCAAAGCCGAAGCCGCCGCCAAAGCAAAAGCAGAGGTAGAGGCCGCCCGTCTTGCAGAAGAAAAGCGTAAAGCGGAAGTTGAAGCAGCACGATTAGCTGAAGAGAAACGTAAAATTGATGCAGCAGCAGAAGCTGAAGCCAAAAGAAAAGCAGCTTTAGAAGCGCAAAGAAAATTAGAGGAAGCACGTAGAAAAGCTCAAGAAATTCCTGTAGCTACAGATGAAACGTCTCAAGCCATGAATGATCTTACAAGACGTACTAATAAAGCTGTTAAATCTCAAGAAAGTTTATTAAGCAGGCTTTCTGAAAAAATAGCTAATAAGCAAAAAGACTTAGATGACTTAAAAGAAGAGAATGACTTGAGTGAACAAGGCATTTATTTAGCACCAAAACCTTTTAAAAGTGTTTCTGCAGAGAACCAAGCTTTAGAAAGTTTAAAAATAAGAATAGATGATGCACTTAAAGATCAGAATAATAAGATTACAGAATTAGAGGCACTTTATGAAAAGCGCAAGAAAAAAGTTAAAGATAAAAATGATCCTGTAAATGCGTTCTATGAGAAAACATTATCACGCTTAAAAGCTGAGCAAGCTAAAATTATTGCATCTCGAAAAGACTTAATGTCTAATTTAGATAGCATTAAGCAAGCTTTAGATTTTGAAAGAAAACGACGTATAAGAAAAGCGGCTTTCGATAATCAACAAGATAGATACAATAAGGATAAAGCAGCTTTATCAAGAATTAAGCAATCAACAACTAAAAGAGCAGAACCTTACACTGAAGCTGATTTTGACTTTGGGCAGAAAAAATCGAATAATATTCAGATTGTAAAAAATATCTTGAATGAAAAACCAGGATTCTATATGGTAATAGCAGTACATACAGACGTTAACAAACGGGACGCTTTTGTAACTAAAGTGGTAGAGTCTGGAGAAAAGAATATTAATTTCTTTTTCGATGTGAATACAAATAAATATTTTATATATGTGGACCAGTACAGCTCAATTGGCGCTGCTAAAAAAGCATTACAAGAAAAAAGTGGTGCACCATACAACAGCCAGATGAGTTTAGTAAAAATAGACAACTAAGAATAACAACTAAAACCATATTTCAATTTGTGCCCGCATAATTGAAATATAAAAACCAAATATTATGAGAAAACCTACTTATACACACTACTGGACATTTGTCTTAGTTTTATTATTAAGTTTGTCAACCTTTGCACAAGATTTTGTGCCTTTTACCCCAAGGTTTAATCAAACAGTAAGAGGAGATATTGTTTTAATTGGTAACAATATATTAGGACCCGATAACAATGCCTTTAATAATGATGATACTTTTAATGATGATGTCGATATGCGCTATATCGATATTGATTCATTAAACGCACAAACATTTAGTTCTTCTAGTGCAGATTTGTCAATTCCTAATCCCAATTGTTTTGAAATTATTCATGCAGGGCTTTATTGGAGTGCTGTAAGTGCAGGTACAGCACCTATAGATCAAGTACTATTAAGAGGCCCTAGTGGTGATTATAATAGCGTTACGGGTACTGTTATATTTGATGCATTGAGTACAGATCCTAATGTAGGTAATAATGGTGGATCTGTAGATGGAGGAGATAGTTTTCCTTATGCGTGTTATGCAGATATTACAAATGTTATAAGAGGACTTACAAACACAATTGGAACTTATACGGTGGCTAACGTATCCAGTGCAGAAGGTCGAACGTCCGATTTTAATAATGGAACAGGACATTCAGCAGGTTGGTCTTTATTTATAGTCTATGAAGATCCTACAGTAACAGGGCGTTTGATAACAAGTTTTGATGGGTTTAGTGCGATGAGTGCGTTTCTTAATCCTGTTTTGGACGTGCCAGTTAGCGGGTTTCAAACAATTCCCATAGGCCCTGTTAGAGCAAATTTTGCATTTGCAGCTTTAGAAGGCGATAGTCCAATACGAGGCGATCAATTAAGGATAAATGGCGTAAACTTATCAGCTCCAGACCGTCCTGGGACACCAGGACCTTTTCCACCACCTTTTGAGAATTTATTTGCTAATTTTAATTTCTTTAATAGTACTATTTCTCAACCTGGAGGGCTGCCTTTTAATGATAGAAACCCTAATAGTACGAATACATTAGGTTTTGATACTGGAATTATTGAAATTCCCAATCCTAACAATAGTGTTATTGGTAATGGAGACACGTCGGCTACCGTAAGACTACAAACTACAGGAGATACTTATTTTCCTTATTTCTATGCCTTATCGGTAGATATTATAGAACCTAATATTGTACTAACGAAATTGGTTGAAGATCCAGCAGGAACCGATATCGAAGGTGATTTGGTAGATTTAGGAGACGAATTAAATTATATTATTGGTTTTCAAAATGTAGGTAATGATAATGCCACTAATTTTACAATACGTGATGTATTGCCTGTAAATGTAGAATTCGATGTTAATAACGATATTGAATTTCTTCCCCCAGGTGTTACCATTCAAAGTTATAATGTGGCGACTAGAGAACTTATATTTGCTATTGAAGATACAATGGTAGAAGCAGGAGATGCTGTGCAATCAATTCGTTTTAGAGTGCGTGTTGTTTCAGACTGTAGTTTGTTAACAGATGTGTGTTCTAATGTTGTAGAAAATCAAGCATTTAGTACTTATCAAGGTACGGTTAATACTAATTTTACGATTTCTGATGATCCTAGTTTTAATACCAACACAGGGTGTTTATTAATACCAAGTTCAACGAATTTCTTAGCAAATTTAGATTGTACATTTACAGAAGATGTTGTACTATGTGGTGATAGTACTGTTTTGACAGCAGCTAATGGATACGATTCGTATTCCTGGTCTACAAGTCCTACAGGAACACCAGTAATAGCAACAACACAATCGATAACAGTAAATAATACAGGACAATTTTTTTCTTTTAATACAGCGATGGCTCCTTGTCAATCGATCACGCAAACGTATAATGTAACCCTATTTGGTTCAGACGATACAGATCCTATTTTACCTTTTGCAGATCAAATCGTAATCTGTCCTGATGATGGTGAAGAGCTGTCGAATATCTTTTTATGTGGAACGAATGATTCAAGATTTTTTCAAACCAATATTACAGATGCTTCCTCCATTATATGGGAACTATTAGACGAAACAAGTTGTGATGCTGTTTTAAATTCAAATTGTGCCAATACAAGTCCAACGTGTACGTGGAATCAAGTAGAAACAGGCCCTAATTTTTTAGTAGATACAGCAGGGCAATACCGTTTAACGCTTAACTATCCTGGTGGTTGTTTCAATCGGTTTTTCTTTAATGTATTTCAAAATCAATTAACGCCAACGGTAGATGCTACAGATATTATTTGTACAACACCAGGTGAAATTATAGTAGGTAGTGTCCCTAACGATTACGAATACAGTATAGATGGAACGAATTACCAAAATAGTAATGTTTTTTCTGTTAGTGTACCAGGAGTTTATACCGTTACAGCAAGACAAATAAACGTATCGCCTAATCCTTGTATTTTTACAGTGCCTAATGTTCAAATTAGAGAACGTAACGTAACCTTAGATATTAGTACAACACAACCCTTGTGTAGTGACGATTTAGGTGAAGTTAGAGTGACTTTAGCAGATGCAGAAGCGCAATATACGTTTAGTATTGCTCAAGGCAGTACGGTCATAAACACCGTAGGGCCTATTATAGCAAATAATTTTACATTTGAAAACTTAGCAGGAGGTACATATACCATCACGGCGACAAGTGAAGATGGCTGTTTAGAAACAGAGGATGTTATTATTACTGTGCCTGATCCATTGGTGGCAAGTTCTGCCTTAACCACACCATTAACGTGTACAACAGGAGAACTCACCATAACAGCAACAGGAGGAACAGAACCTTATTTTTATTTTGTAAATAATGCTGCTACATTTCAAAATTCACCAATTGTAGGCATCCCAACAGCAGGGACTTATACGATTAGAGTTGTAGATTTTAATAACTGTGAAGTAGAAACTACTATAGATGTAGAAGCTGTAGAAGCACCTACGTTTGTTGTAGACGCAGAAAATATTTTATGTGCAGATGCTCCTAATTCTGGAAGCATAACCGTTACTGTTTCCGATACAAATGGAAATACGTTACAGTATGGTATATCTAGCAATGGAAACGATCCTGTTTTTCAAACTTCTCCTATTTTTACAAACCTACCAGAAGATGATTATGATATTGTTGTACAGTATACGATAGGAACACAGCCGCCATGTTTTACGAATCCTCGAGAGGTACCTATAACGACTGTAGCACAACTTACCGCTGATGTTGCACTTACGACACCGTATTCGTGTTTAGGTAATGGAGAGATTACCGTATCTAATATCCAAAATGGAACCCCTCCATACATGTATAGTATAGACGGTATAAACTTTCAAACAGGAACTATATTTTCAGACTTAATTGATGGGGTTTATACGGTAACAGTTAGAGATGACAATTCTTGTAGTATTACAGAGACTATTAATATTGCGCCTTTAGATCCTCCAACAGATTTAGAATTTACAAATACGGCATTAACTTGCCCAACTTTAACCACAGAGGTTACGCTTACAACCACAGGAGGTAGAGCGCCTCTAGAATATCGAATCACAGCACCAGCTGCTGCTGCAACTAGTTTTCAAAGTGCAGCAACATTTACAGGGCTTGATCCAGAGGTTTATACTTTTGAAGTAAGAGATGCCGATAACTGTACCTACTCAGAAGCATATGCTGTTGAACCATTACCAACTGTAACTGTAACTGGAGAACCCGTAAACGAAATTAGCTGTTTTGGAGAAACAGATGGACGTGTCCTTTTTACAGTTTCAGAAACAAGTAACTTTAATTATACAGTAAGCCTTGGAACCACTACCATAGATTCTGGTAGCATAACAGGGCCAGCACCAAACGTTATAAATGTATCAAATCTAGCAGAGGGGACCTATGATATTTTGATTACAGATGCAGTTACCAATTGTACGGCGACAGCTTCAGCAACTATAGCTCCTGCACCTTCAGAGTTAACTGCAACTAATACACCAACACCGTTAACATGTGTAACTGATGGCACGGTAACTATTACGGCTAGTGGAGGTTCTGGTGGCTACCGTTTCGAATTGGTACAGCCAGATGCTACAGTACTACCTTTTCAATCAGGGAACACATTTACAGGTCTCACACAGGCAGGAAGTTATACTGTAAATGTAGAAGATGTTAATGGTTGTGACGTAACGACAACATTTACGTTAACAACACCAGTAAATCCAACAGCAACATTAGATGCTACTACAGATGTGTGTTTAGATCCTGTTAACGGTGCAACTATTGTCGTTACAGCCAGTGATGGAACACCTCCTTATGAATACAGTTTAAACGGAGGAGCTTTTGACAGTAGCAATACATTTACAAATTTAGCGCCAAATACATATAATATTGTAGTAAGAGATGTTTTTGGGTGTCAAACAACAACACCTTTAACGCTAACAATAGCACCACAATTAACAGCTGCGCCTCAAATAACTAAAGGTTTAGATTGTACAACAACACCAGACGCTGAAATTACTGTAACCATTACAGGGGGAACATCACCTTTTACTTACGATGTGAACATTGGTGGAGCTGGTTTTGCTGGACCTCCAGCACCAGTAGCGGTTTCAGGAAATACATTTGTGTTTACAGCTGCTGCGGCAGATACCTATCAGTTTTTAATTACAGACGCTAATAATTGTACTGTAGAGTCTAGTGCGGTAACCATAACCCCTGTTGTAAATCCAACAGCAGAAGCCTTTCCAGTACCTCTATTATGTAATGGAGATGCTACTGGTAGTGTTGAAATTGTACCATCTGAAGGGACTGCTCCATATACTATAGAATTTGATGGAGGTGCACCATCCTCTGTATTTACATATACTGGTTTGGTAGCAAGAGATTATCCCTATATCATTACAGATGCCAATTCTTGTACATTTTCAAATAGTGTAACTTTAATAGAACCTACGGCAATATCAGCAACAGCAACAGCAGTGCCTTTTAGCTGTAGTACTTCAAATACGAACCAATCGGGAAGTATAACTGTAAATACGCCATCTGGCGGCACAACGCCTTACCAATTTAGTTTTAATGGTTCCAATTTTACAAGTACTAATGTGTTAACGGTAAATGATAATGGTGCAGACCAGACAATTACTTGGGAGGTAAGAGACGCTAATGGTTGTACGGTTAGTGGATCAGAAACATTATCTCGTTTAAACCCACCTGCAATAACATCCATTACAAATGCACCACCTGTAACGTGTACGACAACAACAAGTGATGTAACAGTTAGTGTGACACCAGGTACAGGTATAGGAACTTTAACGTATGAGATTACAACGCCTTCTGGTGCAATAACCTCTAATACAACAGGTGTATTTACAGGATTAGTTCCAGATACGTATGTATTTAGAGTAACTGATACGACAGGTTGTTTTGTAACAGAATCGTATACAGTACCACCAGTAACACCTATAGCAATTACAGGTACTGTATTAAGTAATGTAGGGTGTAGAGGAGAAAGTACAGGCGCAATACGTTATACCGTAACAGGTGTATCTGGAGGAGGTTATACCATTAGTAATTTTACTGGAAGTGGTTCAACATTACAATCAGGAAATACTATAGATATTACAGGATTACCAGCAGGAACTTATACTTTAGAAGTTACCGATAACTTGACAAACTGTACCGCAGAGGTTACAGTTACTATAACAGAACCCGCAACAACTTTAAGTGCCACGGCTACGGCGACAACAGTATTTTGTACTACAGACGACTCACAGATAACGGTAACAGCAACAGGAGGAACACCTAATTATAGGTATGCTGTTGTAATAGCAGGAGCAGCAGCACCAGCACCAGCTTCTTTTGTCAATACAAATGTGTTAACAGTAGACACTAATAGTGGTGCAGATTTAAATTGGGATGTTTATGTGGCCGATGCAAATAATTGTCCATTTACAGTTCCTGTTACTATAATAAGTAATGGTACGCCTACAGTAACAACCCCACCATTAGCATCTAACCAATGTACAGCAACTACAGCTTATACATTTACGGCATCTGGGTCTGGTGGTTTAGCACCACTAGAATACAGTATTAATGGCGGTGTTTCATTTCAATCGAGTCCAACATTTACGGTAAATGCAGCTGCGAGTTATACCGTTACAGTAAGAGACGCTAACGGTTGTACGGCAACGAGCACCACAACTACAGATGTTTTTGAACCGCTTAATGCCAATGCTGTATTGACAAAAGATTTAACATGTCGTGTTCCAACAGATGCAACTATTGATATTACCACATTTGGAGGCTCTAACGATTTTACGATAGAACAATCTATTAATAGCGCCGCCTTTACAACGCTTACCAGTACATTTGCAGGAGGAACCTTTATGGTGACTACTGGTACCGATGGAGATTATCAATTTAGAATTACAGATAATGCAACAAGCTGTAGTGTACTTACCAATGTGGTTACAGTAACGCCAACGGTTCCTGTAACAGCAACACATGAACCTCTTACACCTCCAACATGTAACGGTTTTAATGATGGATCAATAACCTTAACGCCTACTGGAGGAGAAGCGCCATTTGAATATAGTATAGATGGAGTAACTTTTGTAACTTCAAATGTATTTGGAGGTTTAATTGCTGGGACGTATAACTTTACTGTTAGAGATGCAAGAGGCTGTGAAGGCGATGTGACAGGTGTAATTTTAAATAATCCGCCACCATTAGACGTCACGTTAACATCTACCGGAATTGTTTGTAATGTAAATACTTTAGGTAGTTTTACGGCAACAATTAACTCTGGTGGTGTTACAGATTTTGTATACACCTTATTTGATAGCAGTTTTAATCAATTAGCAACCTCAGGAACAACTTCGGCGACTTCGCATACGTTTCCTGGTTTAACTTTTGGAGATTATTACATTTCTATTGTAGATGCAAACGGTTGTGAATATAATAGTGGTATACAACGTATTGATACACCACCAATTATTGGACTTACTAATACAGTAGATTCTAACAGTTGTACAACAGGCGTAGATATTTTAGTAACTGCAACAGGTGGTGTTGCGCCTTATAGGTTCTCTATTTTTGGACAACCAGGTACTGCATCGCCACCGCAAGCCAGTAACACCTTTACTTACGTAGGGTTATTACATAATACGAGGTACTTTTTACAAGTGCAGGATGTTAATAACTGTATATCTGTTATAGAAGTAACTACGCCTGCAGCACCGTCAACAATCCAAATTACAGGCACTACACCATCAAATGTATCATGTAATGGAGAAGCCACAGGTGAATTAGAGTTTACGGTAGAAAATTACGATCCTACGGTAACAGATATCAATTTTGAAATTTTAGATGGATTAAGTTTAAATCCTGTAGTACCAGCAATAAATGGAACATTATCAGGTGCGGCAGGAGGCCCTGTAACAACAACACTTAATACTATTCCAGCAGGAAGCTACGTGCTGCAAGTAAGAGAAGCAACAGGAACTGAATGCCCTGCGAGTTTTGCGTTTATCATTACGCAACCTATACAACCTATTACAGCTATGGTAACGGCTAATGTGCCTGCTAATTGTAATGCAGATGCACAAGTAACAGTTACGGCAACAGGTGGTACACCGCCTTACCGTTATGCTGCAGATACTTCAGCTGGTTTCCCAGCAGCTACAGCGACTTTTTCAACGACTAACGTTTTGGAGTTAGACCCTGATACAGGAACAAATTGGGAAATTTTAGTTGAAGATGCTAATGGTTGTACGTTCAGATTGCCTGTAACAATTACTGAAACAGCAGATCCAACAATAGATCCTATAGCACAACAATGTTATACGGGGACATCTTTTAATATCACATTATCAGGTACGGTGGTGTCAGGTATTCCAGAATATAGTATTGGTGGTGCATTTCAAACCAGTCCAACATTTACTATAAATGGCCCAGGGTCTTATGATGCAACAATTAGAGATACAAATGGGTGTACAGCCCAAACAACCTTTGTAGTAGCGCCACAAGTATTCTTAGCTGCAACTTTAACACAAGATTTAACCTGTGTTGTAAATGCGAGCATTACCTTAACCCCTACGGGCGGTACAGGAACATACCAACCTTTTGAAGTGAGTTTTAACGGAGGTGCTTTTGGCCCTGCTACATCACCTTTTACAACAGCAGTAGCCGGAGATTATCAATTTAGAGTATTTGATAACCAAGCGACGCCAACATCAGGCTGTCCTGCACTGTCAGATGTCATTACAGTAACACCAAATACAACGCCAACATTAACAGAAACACATGTAGATGTGACGTGTAATGGCGATACGAATGGTAGTATTGTTGTGACAGCAGCAGATGGTATTCCACCTTATGAATACAGTATTAATGGAGGTGCTTTTCAAACCTCTAATACATTTACTGGTTTAGCACCAGCAGTATACGATATCCAAGTGAGAGACAGTAAGAGTTGTACATCTGCTATAACTCAAGTGACCATAGAGGAACCGACAGTAGTTTCGGGAACAGTTTCAGCTACAATGTTAACATGTGGAGTCGATAATGCGACCCAAAGCGCTACAATAACCGTAACAGGTAATGGTGGTATAGCGCCATATACCTATAGTTTTGACAATGGTACGAATTTTACAACTAATGCTACATTTACAACTAACACAGCTGGAAACGTAAATATAGTTGTAAGAGACGTTAACGGTTGTTTGAGTGCTGTTATCACCGAAACTATAGCCCCATTAGATCCGCCTACAGATTTAGATTTTAGTGCGACTGCAGTGACCTGTACAACAACAACTAGTGCAGTAACGCTAACGGCAACAGGAGGCGTTGGAGCATTAAGCTATGTTATTTTAGCACCAGCTAGTGCAACAGGAAATACAACTGGTGCCACTAGTGGTGTCTTTACAGGCTTAGCACCAGAGACGTATTTATTTGAAGTTACAGATGCCAATTCATGTACCTATGAAGAAGCATTTACTGTAGATCCAGTTACTAATATTACAGTATCTGGGCAAATTATAACGGACATTAGCTGTAATAATACTAATACTAATGGTACTAATACTAACGGTGCTGTGACCTTTACAGTAGGAGATTTTGCAGGAAATTACACGTATAGTATTTCTGGAAGCACTACTGTAGGCCCTATATCGCAGTCGGCAGTAACGATTCCATTAACAAATTTAACGACAGGTAGTTTAACTATTTCTGTGACAGACGATATTACAGGGTGTACAGACACAGCAACAATTACACTTACAGAACCAACGCCTATTGCAATTGCGATAGACACAAATGAAAATGGTAATTGTAATGATGATGCTTTTGTAGAGGTTTCAGCCATGGGAGGGACACCAGGTTATATGTTTGCTTTTGTAGAAGATGGAGATCCAACTCCTTCAGTTAGTGATTATACAGCAAATCGTACTGCATTTTTGGACCCTGGCATTACTCAAGATTGGGTGGTTTATGCTAGAGATATTAATGGATGTGTAGCATCAACGCCAATAGAGGTATTAGATGATCCATTACCAACAATAACCTTACCAACATTTGCAGTTAATCAATGTAACACCACTGGTGACGATTATACATTTAGCGTAGCTACAAGTACAGGACAAGGCACTTTAGAATATGCTTTAAATAATGAAGGTTTTACAACAAACAGTACATTTACGGTAAGCGTACCATCGGTTGCAACAGTACATACCGTTACTGTGCGCGACGAGAATGGATGTACAGCATTCGATACAATAACAGTGTATCCTGCTTTAAGCTTAGGAACGACAATAGTAGCATTACCATCATGTGATGAAGGCGATGGCGCTATTACAGTAACAGGAGCAGGAGGTTCTGATACTGCGGCTAATTATAGTTATGTTATAACGGCTCCAGCCAGTGCGACAGGAAATGTAACAGGTGCAACTACGGGGATGTTTACGGGCTTAGATTCTGGAAACTATACATTTGAAGTTACAGATGCCTTAACAGGGTGCTCTAGAGAGGCCTCTATAAATTTAGGAGCTGCTACACCTGTAACTTTTAGTACACCAACTGTAGATAATGTAGATTGTAACTTAGGAACAGAAGGTAGCATTACAGTAAACCTAGAAGTATTACCAAGTAATGATAATCCTATTTATCAATACGAGATTACTTCTGGAATACCAACACAAGGCAGACCTGCGTTTACACGCTCACAGCAAACGTCCAATATTTTTGAAAATTTACCAGCGGGGGAATATACTATACAAGTAACTTCTGGAAGAGGATGTACAGGAGTTCAGGTGGTTACTGTAACAGAACCAACGCAATTAACAGTTTCGGGAACAGCAACAGATTATGCTTGTGCGCCAGATAATTCTGTTAGAAATGCCACGATTACTATAACTGAAGGAGCGGGTACAGGAACAGCACCTTATACGTACAGTATTAACGGGACAAACTTTTTTGCCACAAATACTTTTGAAGTTAGCGATACAGGAAGCATACAAAATATTACAGTTCATGTTAGAGATGCAAATGGATGTGAGGTAACAGATATGGTTACTATTAATCCACTACCAACAATAACAGCAGCACCAATTAGCATTGCAACTCCGATAGATTGTAATGGTACGGGAACTGTTGCCATTGCAGTAACAGGAGGATCAGGTAATTTTTCTTATGAGTTATTAGGGACGGCAGCAGTTACTCAGGCTTCTAATACATTCTCTATTACAGAACCAGGTACTTACTTCTTTAGAGTAAATGATTTAGATACAGGTTGTTTCTTTAACACCAATATCACTATTCCGCCTTTCGACACTGGTGATGTTGTATTGACAGCTACAAATGATGTAACTTGTTTTAACGATGGTTTAGGGACATTTACTTTAAATGTAACAGGATACACAGGAGCATATACTTATGAAGTTTTTGACAGCAATAGCACATCGATAAGAGGTCCTATAGGTGCAAATACAAGTGTAAATCCTATAACACTTACAGGGTTCTCAGGAGGAACTTATTCTGTAGAAATTGTACAGACCGATAGTCCGTTCTGTACAACCACATCTAATGTGGTTACTATAGATTCTCCAGCCGAAGAATTGACCCTTTCATTAAGAGAAACTGCAAATGTAACTTGTGATAATAACAGTGGTGTTATTACAGCAGAAGCAACAGGAGGAGAAGGCCCTTACGAATACCAATTGGTAAATAGAACGACAAGCGTTATATTAGAACCATTTAGAGCTAATGGTACGTTTACGGGATTATCAGATATCGTAGCGTTGCCAGCATTGGATTATTCGGTAACTGTTAGGGATGCTAGAGGTTGTGAAGTTACACAGGATATTGGATTAGAAGAGCCAATGCCTATTACTACAGACCCGCTGATAACATCGCCATTACAATGTTTTGGTGACACAAATAGTTCTATAGAAGTACCTATACCTACAGGAGGAGAAGGAGGTAATTATAACTATACATTAAATTTTGTGCCACCGCCAGGAGAACCTTTAAGACCATCTTCAGGACCGCAAACCAGTAGAACATTTAATAATTTGTCGGCAGGGACCTATAACGTATCGATTACAGATGGTTACAACTGTACATTTACAACGACAAATGTGACTATAAATGAGCCAGATCAAGTAGCTGCTACTTTGGTATTAGATACGGAGATTACTTGTACAGCGCCACAAGCAGGATTAACATTAACGGCTTTAGGAGGTACACCGCCTTACCAGTATACAAGATTGTTTGATGATGATGATGATGATCAAACCCCTCTTATACCAGTAGCACCAACAGGAACTATTACCACTAATGGTGGAACTGCATCAATTTTAGTGCCTTCAGGTGATTACCAATTCGGGATTACTGATGCTAATGGTTGTGTGAGTATCGAGTCTAATCAAGTAACGATACCTGTATTCCCTGATTTAAAGGTGACTATTGATGATGAAAATGCAGAGATATTATGTTCTGGAGATGCATCTGGTGTCATTCGAGCTGAAGCTACAGGAGGTTTAGGAAACTATATCTATACCTTAGAAATAGAGGGTGCAACTAATACGTTTACAACTGTAACTCAAAATAATTCAGGGAACTTTACAGGACTTCTAGCAGGAAATTACAGAGTGCGAGTAGATAGTGGTGATTGTCAAGAAGTGATCGACGATGTATTAATAGATCAACCATCAACGGCTATAGATGTTACTACAGATGTTACAGCAGAGGCATGTGCTGGTGCAAACGATGGTTCTGTTTTAATAGTCGCTACCGGAGGTACGGGTAATTATAAATATGCTATTTCACCACGGTTAGATCAGTTTTTTGATGACCCTCTTTTTGTCAACTTAGCACCAGGGAATTATCAAGCTGTTGCTCAAGATGAAAATGGATGTTTTCTGCCTGTTGATTTTATTATAGTACCAGCAGTACCTATTGGCTTAACAGTAGTAGATAATTCTGTAGTGCCCGAGTTGTGTGCTGGAGATGCCAACGGCGCATTTGATGTACAGCTTAGCGGTGGCTCATCACCTTATCGCGTAAGTGTAGATAGTGATGCCGATAGTGATTTTGTTCAAGGTATTGCAGGACAAACAGCCTTTAATTTTGCAAACCTAACAGGTGGAGACCATATTGTTTATGTAAGAGATGCTAACGATTGTGATGTTGATTTTGAAATTGATTTCCCTCTGGCCATTAATTTAAGTGCAGAGTTGGTGGTATCTTATGGATGTAATGAGAACATATCTACAAATACAGTTGTAGTAAACTTAGATGATATATCCTTAAGTCCAGCAGATGTAACTTATGCTCTAGATGGTGGACCCGAACAACAAAGCAACACCTTTTTTAATGTGGCACCAGGTTTAGATCATTTTATAGAAGTGAGACACATCAATGGTTGTGTTTTAAGAGCGATTTCTAATGCGACCTTAGAGCCTACATTCGATATCGATGAGATAGCCCCTATTACCCTTACTTTAGAGGAAGGTAGAATTAATGAGATTATCGCAAACGCAGCAGGTGGTACAGGTGATTATGAGTTCACTTTTAATGATGAATCTACAGGAAGTGAGAATAGTTTCTTTATCTTCGAAACAGGAGTATATACAGTAGTTGTAACAGATGCTAATGGCTGTTCAGCAACAGCATCTATTCCGTTAGAATTTATAGATATCTGTATTCCTAACGTATTTATACCTGGCAATCAGGAAGGTTTTGGACCAGGCTGTGCAGATCAATATGAAAATTTAGAACTAGATATCTTTGATCGATACGGACGTAAAATAGCGAGTATAGATGTGAATACTACCTGGGATGGTACCTATAATGGTAAAGAGTTGCCATCAGGAGATTACTGGTATATAGTGAAGTTAAATGATGAAAGAAACGACAGGGAATTTGTAGGGCACTTTACGCTATATAGATAACAAATGGAAAGGCAAATGTTGTAGGATTAAAACGAGAATAGGAAATGCAGAAAATAGTATCATATTTTATAGTACTGTTCATAGTTAATAGCTATGCGCAAGAGTTGAACCTGCCAGTGTTTACACAATATCTGGCAGATAACAACTTTGTTATATCTCCATCTTATGCTGGTATTGGCGATAATGTTAAAATTAGAGCTAATGGTTTAACCCAATGGGTCGGTATTAGAGACGCGCCAGATAACCAATCGTTGTTTGCAGATGCGCGAATAGCAGATCGAACAGGACTTGGAATTTCTCTATTTAGAGATAGAAATGGTAATACCGTTCAAAATGGTGCTAGAGTCTCGTTTGCACATCATATTATTTTAGATTATTATTCAAAACAATATTTGTCTTTTGGTATTTCGTATAACTTCACGAATTTTAGGTTAGATATTGATAGAATAAATCAAGAAAATGCCAGTAGTCCTCTAGGCTTACCTCAATTGGGAGATGATAGAAGAACAGCAAATCACAATTTTGATGTTGGTGCGTTGTACAGATTTGGAGGTTATTTTCTGAGTTTTAACGCTAATAATATTTTACCAAAAGATTTTGAAGAAATAAATTTTGATAATTTTAGAGAAAGTATAGAACCCAGTTTGCTTTTAAACTTTCAAATTTATTCAGGCTATACATTTAAGGGGCCAAGAAAAAGCCGTTTAGAGTACGAACCATCTGTATTCTATCAATTATTTGCTAGTGATAGCCGTTCTGCAACAGATTTAAATTTCAAAATACGAAAATTCAACCGTTTAGGGGATTATTATTGGGCAGGGATTTCCTATCGTTTCTTAAACGATCAATTTTTAAGACCACTAAATGTAGGGCCTATGTTAGGACTTCAAAAGTCATTATTTTACTTTGGGTATTCTTATCAAATTACAACTAATGAATTGTTAGGGTTTAATTCTGGAACCCATGTGGTCACTGTGGGGATCAACTTTTTACAAGGTATTAGTAATTGTCCTTGTACACAGGATCCTGTACATAATTAATCAGCTCAAAACATATTTAAAAAGCAGTACTTTTCTATATGGAAGCGTACTGCTTTTTTCATTTTAAGTCTTAACCTAATACTACGATAAGGTAGAGCTGGTACAATTTATAAATAGTCTTTACAAGACCACCGTAATTACAAATAATAAAAGCGATTAAACTCCTATTTTGTATCGCAGTTACATCTCTTTTTTTAATTTTACAGTAAATTAAACTAAGAACTACAATTAGTACCATATTCTAGAATACATAGAAGCGCAGTGTAATTTTATAAAGTAAATAACATATGAAATGTTTCCAGAAGGAAATACAATTAAGAAGGCGATCCAGAGGCTTTCATTTGATAACAGAAGAACTATTAACTCAAATACCTGAATTAAAACAAATACAGGTTGGACAATTACACGTATTTATAAAACATACTTCGGCCAGTTTAAGTATAAATGAAAATGCAGATGCCACTGTAAGAACCGATTTTGAAAGCCACTTTAACGTCATGGTTCCAGAAAACGCACCATATTATGAGCATACTTACGAAGGTTCCGATGATATGCCAGCACATATAAAAACCTCTTTACTGGGCGCATCTGTACAAATTCCTATTACAAACGGTACGCCTAATTTAGGCATATGGCAAGGAATTTACCTTTGCGAACATCGTAATCATGCCGGAGGACGTCATGTAGTTATAACAGCTTTTGGGAACTAAACAAGAAATATAATGCGTTTACAAAAAATAATAGTTTCGCTACTAAGAGCCATGCTGTTCTGGACGCTAGCGTTCTTTATGTTTGCGTTTATTAAATACAATGGTCTTGAAGAAGAATTGAAAATTTATACAGATGAGACGCTATACCTTCCAATTTTAGAATATTATCAATTTTCTATTCTCTTAGGCATTTTTATAGGTCTATTTTATGCCGTGATAGAGCTTTTATTTGATACTTTTTTAGGGAAACGAATGGTGTTAGGTTTAAATATACTTATTAAATCGGTGATTTACTTTCTGCTTATAATTGTATTGCTAAGTATATTTTCAGTTTTTATAGAATACCAAATCGATATTGATTTACCAAATGAAAATGGTTGGTGGTATAAAGATGCTTTTTTTTGGAGTACAGTCCTATACTTCATTATAGCCTCTACGGCTTTTTCTTTACTTAAAATAACGAATGATAAGTTTGGGTCTGGAGTATTTATAAACATGCTTCTAGGGACTTATAAAAAGCCAAAAGAAGAAACCCGTATTTTAATGTTTTTAGATCTAAAGGATTCCACAAGTATCGCAGAGGAATTGGGGCATAAAAAATACAGTCAGTTCATTCAAGACTGTTTTAGAGATCTAAATAGTGTATTAAAAAAGCACGAAGCAGAAGTGTATCAGTACGTAGGCGATGAGGCCGTATTAAGTTGGACGACTAAAAAGGGGTTTAGAAAAAATAATGCTGTAAATTTATTTTTTGCATTTAGCGCTACCTTATCCAAACATAAAAATAATTACAAGCAACAGTATGGTAAAATACCAGAGTTTAAAGCAGGTGTACACTGTGGAAAATTAATGATTGCCGAAGTAGGGACCGTAAAAAAAGAATTGGCCTACCATGGAGACGTTATTAATACAGCAGCACGAATTCAAAGTTTATGCAATACATATAAAGCGTCGTTGTTAGTATCTCAAGCTTTATTGGAACGTTCTTTAATAACCTTAGACTATAAAGCGGCTCTTTTAGGCGATTTAGATTTAAAAGGAAAAACTAATAAGTTAAAAATTTATAGTATTACCAAAATGTGAAGCGCAAGATTATATGTTTTAAGTATTTTAAATACAGTGTTTTATAAATGAAGAGAAACTAATTTTAGAACCACCTTAATTTAAAACCACAAGCTTTGCCGTTTGAAAGTAAATACTCTAAAAATTATACATATAGATATATTGTGTGGGTTTGTATATACTATTATCTTTGTGTTCTATTTTAATTTGATTTAATGATACATATTACATTGCCCGATGGAAGTGTGAAAGCGTTTGAAGAGAACGTAACTCCAATGGATGTTGCTAAGAGCATTAGTGAAGGTTTGGCCAGAAACGTGATTTCGGCTAGTTTTAATGGTACAACTGTAGAAACGGTAACCCCTTTAACCACAGATGGATCTCTTATTCTTTACACCTGGAAAAACGATGAAGGAAAAACAGCTTTTTGGCATTCTTCAGCGCACGTTTTAGCGCAAGCTATTGAAGAACTGTATCCTGGATCTCATTTAACAATAGGGCCTGCTATTGAAAACGGATTTTATTATGATGTAGATTTTGGATCACATACCGTATCAGAGAAAGACTTTAAAGCTATAGAATCTAAAATGTTAGAGATAGCCAGAGGGAAACACGATTTTAAAATGCGTGCCGCTAGTAAAGCAGAGGCATTAGCGCTTTATAAGGATAACCCTTTTAAAACAGAGCTCATAGAGCATCTTGAAGACGGTACGATTACATTTTGCGATCACAGTACATTTACAGATTTATGTAGAGGTGGGCATATTCCTAATACCGGTATTATAAAAGCAGTAAAGATTACAAGTGTTGCAGGCGCATATTGGAGAGGTGATGAAAACAAGCCGCAATTAACTCGTGTATATGGTATCTCGTTTCCTAAACAAAAAGAACTTACAGAGTATTTACACCTATTAGAAGAAGCTAAAAAACGCGATCATAGAAAATTAGGTAAAGAATTAGAATTATTTACATTCTCGCAAAAAGTAGGGCAGGGTTTACCGTTATGGTTGCCTAAAGGTGCTGCATTGCGTGAGCGTTTAGAGAATTTTTTAAAAGCAGCACAAAAGAAAGCTGGATATGAAATGGTGATCTCTCCGCATATAGGTCAAAAAGAACTCTATGAGACTTCAGGACACTATGCAAAGTATGGAGAAGATAGTTTTCAACCTGTAACGACACCCAAGCAAGATGAGGAGTTTTTGTTAAAGCCAATGAACTGTCCACACCATTGCGAAATTTACAATAATTTTCAATGGAGTTATAAAGATTTACCTGTACGTTATGCAGAGTTTGGAACAGTATACAGATATGAGCAAAGTGGTGAATTACATGGCTTAACACGTGTTAGAGGATTTACTCAAGATGATGCGCATTTGTTTTGCACCCCAGAACAATTAGACGAAGAGTTTAAAAGTGTAATAGATTTGGTACTTTACGTATTCGGGTCTTTAGGTTTTGAAAACTTTACAGCTCAGGTTTCTATAAGAGACCCTAAAAATCCCGATAAATATATTGGAGATGTCGCGAATTGGGAAAAAGCAGAGCAAGCTATAATAAATGCAGCAAAAGACAAAGGTTTAGACTATATTATAGAAGAAGGTGAAGCTGCATTTTATGGCCCTAAGTTAGACTTTATGGTAAAAGATGCCTTAGGAAGACGTTGGCAATTGGGAACGATACAAGTGGATTATAATTTGCCTGAACGTTTTGATTTGACCTATAAAGGGAGTGATAACGAATTGCATCGCCCTATTATGATACACAGAGCACCTTTTGGTAGTTTAGAACGTTTTGTGGCTATTTTATTAGAACATACCGCTGGGAATTTCCCGATTTGGCTAATGCCTGTGCAAGTTAAAATACTATCACTTAGCGAGAAATATGAAAAATATTCTGAAAAAGTTTTAACTTTGCTCGAAAATCACGAAATTCGCGCCCTTGGTGATCATAGAAATGAAACCATAGGAAAAAAAATACGGGAGGCCGAAATGCAAAAACATCCGTATATGCTTATAGTAGGCGAACAAGAAGAGAAAGAAGGAAAGATTACAGTTCGCAAACATGGTGGTGAAGATTTAGGAATGATTTCTATAGAAGATTTTGCCGCAATTATAAAAGAAGATATCAGTAAAACGTTAAAAGCGTTTTAGAATCGAAATAAAAGTTTAATTAAAAAATAGTTAGCCATAGCAATTAGAAGAAGAAGACAACCCCAAAGAAGGGTTATTCAAGAGGATAAGCACAAAATTAACTCCAAAATTACAGCGCAAAAATTGCGTCTTGTTGGAGACAATGTGGAAGTAGGTATTTATACTAAGGGCGACGCTATGCGTTTAGCCGACTCTCAAGGATTAGATCTTGTAGAGATTTCACCAAATGCCGACCCTCCTGTTTGTAAAGTTATGGACTATAAAAAGTTTCTTTACGAACAGAAGAAACGAGAAAAAGTTTTAAAGTCTAAAGCAACGAAAGTTGTCGTAAAAGAAATTCGTTTTGGACCTCAAACCGATGATCATGATTACGACTTTAAAAAGAAGCATGCAGAAAAATTCTTAAAAGAAGGCGCTAAGCTAAAAGCTTTTGTATTCTTTAAAGGACGTTCTATTATATTTAAAGAGCAAGGTCAAATTTTATTATTACGTCTGGCTCAAGACTTAGAAGAGTTTGGTAAAGTAGAACAAATGCCAAAATTAGAAGGGAAGCGAATGATTATGTTCATTGCTCCCAAAAAATAAGATACAACTATAACTGTAAAAGTTATAGCGTAAAGATATTAAGCGCAATAATTTAAAACTAGGAGAAGAAAATGCCTAAAATGAAAACAAAATCTAGTGCCAAAAAACGATTTAAGTTAACAGGTACTGGTAAGATTAAAAGAAAGCACGCTTTTAAAAGTCACATCTTAACAAAGAAGTCTAAAAAGCGTAAGCTTGCGTTAACCCATGATACATTAGTACATAAGGCTGACGAAGATAATATTAAAACCATGTTACGTTTAAAGTAATCACGTTTTAATCGGTTAAAACAATTTATAAACCCTGGAGTTAGGCCTGTTTTATTAAAAGACTGTAAAATTTTAGAATTACAAGATTAAAAACAAAAAAGTATCGTGTTACGATCGCCTACTACAAAACACATTAAAGATTATGCCAAGATCAGTAAATTCTGTAGCGAAAAGAGCTAGAAGAAAAAAAGTGCTTAAACAAGCAAAAGGTTACTTTGGAAGACGTAAAAACGTTTGGACAGTAGCAAAAAATGCGGTTGACAAAGCGATGCAATATTCGTATAGAGACCGTAGAAATAAGAAGAGAACATTCCGTGCCTTATGGATTACCCGTATTAATGCAGGTGCTAGAGAACACGGTTTATCATATTCTCAATTTATGGGGAAATTAAAAGCTAATGATATTGAATTAAACCGTAAGGTTTTAGCAGATTTAGCAATGAATAACCCTGCAGCATTTAAAGCTGTTGTTGATAAAGTAAAATAAGGCGCTTAGCCTATTGTAAAACATATTATTCGCTTAATTAAAAGATCCGATTCGAAAGAATCGGATTTTTTTGTTTGTGACCTATTACTGTATAGACGATACAGTACATTGCTAGACTGTCAAAATAGTACATGTAAATTCATATGTCGAAAAGTTGACTTCTAGGTTTTTAGATGTAATAAGATTTAGGGATGTCTTTTGACTGTACATAAAATATGATGTCAGTCTGGTATCTTAAGGAGGCTACTTAAATGTGAAATAAAATCTTAGGTTTTATAGTGCTTATATATAAGTAATAGGGCTTCTAAGATCTAAAGAAGGAGGTGTTATAGGATGAGCAGGTTAGGATAGAGGTCTATGTTCTACTATACAGTTGTATCTAACTATAAAAGCAGAAGACTTTATAATGTCTATTATCGTTGGATTTATGCCCAAACCTTAAAGTCTTATAGAAGGGGATTGGTAGTATTTAGTAGAGGTATAGGTTTAAAGTGGTCTTTTGGATTATAATGTTTAAAATAGATTGGTTTGTAAACTTAAGGTTACCAGAAGGTTAGTAAATAAAGTGTAAATAAATCAAAAAAAGCTTAAAAAAGTCATTGTCATATTAAGAAG
>CANNGA010000026.1 GCA_947504035.1 uncultured Flavobacteriaceae bacterium | reverse complement strand
CTTGCATTGGCTTTTACAGGGGCAGAATCTACGGCTTGCGTGCTGCCTTTTACCATGCCTTTATTAACGCACATTTGAAAAACATGAAGAAATACACCTTCAAAAACATGCTCTGGAAATAGCTGTCTGGTTCTGCTTAAGGTAGAGTGCCATGGTAGTGGCTCGTCAATATCAAAACCTAGAAAATAGAGAATATCTAGTCGCATACTACAATGGGCTATGAGTTTTCTATCGCTAATAATATTCTCTAAATAGCCCACTAAACAGAGTTTAAAAAACACAATAGGATCTATGCTTTGTTGGCCGCTAGAGCCATAAAAAGGAGCTGTTTCTTTATAAAGGAATTCTAAATGTAATACGGTTTTTAACTGGCGGTAAAAGTTAGTTTTAGGCACATGGTCGCTTAATTTAAAGGTATGAAACAACTTTTCTTGATAGGTCTTTTTTCCTTGCATTACTAAAGATAATTAATATTATTATATTTAGCAAGACTTGTGCAACAGGCACACTGTATAAAAAACATAGGGCATTTGTGCTTGCTGAAAGGTCTGTGAATATTAATGAAGTCCGCTAAATATAAAATTTGGCGTTTATAGAATAAAAGATAAAAGCAAAATATTTATATTTAGCTAAGTAATAAACCGAAACGAAAGTGCTTATCGCCTGCCCTACGATTTCTTATACTTAACGTTGTGCCTAATTAAAATCAGCAAATGAAATATTGGAGAATCAATAGCCTGTGTAAATTTGCATCTCACGAATGGGTAAAATTTAAAGTGCTGGATGATATTCAAATGCATTTATGGAGACGAGAATATTTATGTCCTGACTTTGAAAAAGATCAACTAATTAAATCGCCAGATAATAAGTATTATAAACTCAGACAAGTTTGGAATGCTAAAGGGAATTTATTTAGTGTGTTCATTCAAAACGAATCAAACTGGGAACCTTCACATGGACTTTTAGAACCACAGGTAGTGACTCTGATTAAAGATTTTTTTAATATTAATCGTAATATCTGGTACTATTTAGAAACCTTAACTGATAACGAAGATTTTAAAATAAGCAAATTAACTCGTCAAATTGAGCCGATGCAGATTAAGGTTTTTCTTGAATCATTTAACAATGAAGTAACTCCCTCAAAACCTAAAATACTTGAGATTGGCAAATATGAATATCAAGAAACTGATATATACTACGGACCGAAAACAGAATTTAAGACGCTGCTTGATTTCTGGATTTCATGTTTATTTTGGGTCAATTGTGGAGAATTGGAAGGTGAAGGTTTGACATATTTAGATTATTTTAACTCGTATGACTTAACCAGTGGTAGTTGCATACCAATGGATTTAGATGAAATAAAGGAAGTGACTGATGAGATCAAATCGAAAAATATCAAGTTGGAAAATCCTTTTAATGCATATTTAATGAGAAAAGATTGGAATGATAGAATGTATGTTATTGAATATGAAGATATATTTGTAATGCACAACTGGCATACAGCGGAATAAATAAACTAAGCACAACAATGGTAACCGTTGCACAAGTCCATAATTTCCTAAAAAATGGTTTTAAATAAGGCACTCTAAGGGCTTTTCTAGCTTTATGTCCTTATCTAAAATATAGATTTTAGAAGGCTTAAATTTGATACTAGAGGCTTAAAATTCTCCTTTTGTAGAACACCTACAACAACAGTTGTCCTGCAGCACTTTTCACCCTATTTTGAGTGAACTTCAGGTATTTTTTAAGGTTATAAGCTATAGCAGAGAGCAGCATGATTGTATTGGCCTGTCTCATCCCTATAGTATTTATTTTTCGTAAGCCCATAAACTGAGTAAGCGTTCCAAAAACAGGTTCTACGGTACTTTGCCGTTTGGCTTTCATCACTCTACCTTTAAGGGATTGTAGTCTTGCATTATTTCGTTCATATTCATCTCTATAGTAAGTGACACTAAATTTCTTTTCTTTGGCGGTTTTCCCCAAGCATCTACTAGCTAATGGGCATTGTTTACAAAGCTTGCTAGAGATGCGGTATTCCTTTTTTAAGGTTTGTGTACGGTAATCTCTAAACACCTTTTTAAAAGGTACTATGTGTTGATTAGGGCAAATGTAATGGTCTTGTGCTTTGATATATTTAAAACCATCGGGACCACCTTTGTAAGTGCCATGAGGTGGGATATAACTTTTTATCCCTTTTTGCTCTAAGTAGGCATAATTCTCCCCACTACTATAACCTGTATCTGCTAGTAGGTGTTCAAATTTAAATCCAAAACACCAAAGGCGCCTATCTAATCTATTTATTATATCTTCTAAGTACTGGTTGTCTTTACCATCGGCATGATAGGCCTTTATGTCTGTTATAACATGATGCGCCGTATCTACACTTAATTGACTGCTGTAGTTTAATTTTCTGGCCTTTCCAGGCTTTACAGATATTCTGGCGTCAGGATCTGTGGGGCTGTAATGAGTTTTATTACTGGTATATCTAGACCCTTTGTTGGCAGCACCAGGCCTATGGTTTTGTTGTGAACTCCAGTTCTTGTTTCTTGTGGTAATGCTATTGAGTTCTTGTGTATTGGCTGTAATGGTTTGCTGGTTTTTTGAAGCTTTGTTTTCTTTTGCTTTTCTAAAGGTATCTTTATCTCTATTACTGATATGACGAATATCTGCCAAGTGGGCGTCTAATTCTTGAGCAGGTACTTTTAACTCTAAAGTATCCATACTTGCATTGGCTTTTACAGGGGCAGAATCTACGGCTTGCGTGCTGCCTTTTACCATGCCTTTATTAACGCACATTTGAAAAACATGAAGAAATACACCTTCAAAAACATGCTCTGGAAATAGCTGTCTGGTTCTGCTTAAGGTAGAGTGTCATGGTAGTGGCTCGTCAATATCAAAACCTAGAAAATAGAGAATATCTAGTCGCATGCTACAATGGGCTATGCGTTTTCTATCGCTAATAATATGCTCTAAATAGCCCACTAAGCAGAGTTTGAAAAACACAATAGGATCTATGCTTTGTTGGCCGCTAGAGCCATAAAAAGAAGCTGTTTCTTTATAAAGGAATTCTAAATGTAATACGGCTTTTAACTGGTGGTAAAAGTTAGTTTTAGGAACATGGTCGCTTAATTTAAAGGTATGAAACAACTTTTCTTGATAGGTCTTTTTTCCTTGCCTTACTAAAGATAATTAATAGTATTATATTTAGCAAGACTTGTGCAATAGACACAATGTGTATAAAACATAGCTAATTTAGTGATAAAACGAAAGGTTTGCGTTTTATTTGCTAAGACCGCCAAATTTTTAATTTGGCTTTTAAACTGAGAAGTTAAATCAAAATATAAAAAATTGGCTCTGTGATAACCCCAAAATGTAGTATCTTTTTACACGCTACATTTCATACACTGAGCCGTTGTGCGTCACGCCGAAAACCCAACAAATCTTAAACATTTAGAATAAAAAAATGCTATTTAACTCTATTGACTTTGCAATATTCTTGCCCATTATCTTTATTCTATACTGGTTCGTCACTAACAAAAACTTAAAATCACAAAACTTATTAATTGTAATATCAAGTTACATTTTCTATGGTTGGTGGGATTGGCGATTTTTATCTTTAATTCTTTTTAGCACTGTTATAGATTATTTAATCGGTATTAGCTTATCAAAACAAGAAAATCAAAACAAAAGAAAAATGCTATTGTGGACAAGCATTCTTGTAAATCTTGGATTTCTTGTCTTTTTTAAATACTACAATTTTTTTCTTGATAATTTTATTACCGCTTTTTCGTTTTTTGGAACTGAAATAAATGCAAATTCCTTAAACATAATTTTACCTGTTGGCATTAGTTTTTACACCTTTCAAACATTAAGCTATACAATAGACGTTTACAAACGGAAACTTGAACCAACTAAAGACTTTATTGCTTTTTCTGCTTTTGTAAGTTTCTTTCCTCAATTAGTCGCTGGACCAATTGAACGAGCAACTAATTTGCTTCCTCAATTTTTCACAAAACGCCATTTTGACTATTCAAAAGCTGTTGATGGAATGCGTCAAATACTTTGGGGATTGTTTAAGAAAATGGTAATTGCAGATAATTGCGCACAGTATGCCAATATCATTTTTAATAATTCATCAGAATATTCGGGAAGCACCTTGGTTCTTGGAGCAATATTTTTTACGTTTCAAATTTATGGAGATTTTTCAGGTTATTCAGATATAGCTATTGGTACATCACGTCTATTTGGCTTTAATTTAAATCAAAATTTCGCTTTTCCATACTTTTCTAGAGATATTGCAGAGTTTTGGAGACGTTGGCACATTTCTCTTTCTACCTGGTTTAGAGATTATCTATATATTCCTTTAGGAGGAAGTCGTGGAAGTATGTGGAATAAAATATGGAATGTATTTATTATATTTCTTGTTAGCGGATTTTGGCATGGCGCAAATTGGACGTTTATAATTTGGGGCGCATTAAATGCTTTGTATTTCTTGCCAATTTTACTCACAAACAATAATAGAAATAATATCGATACTGTTGCAAAAGGAAAGTATTTTCCAAATATTAAAGAGTTTTCATTAATATCATTAACATTTGGGTTAACAGTTTTTGCTTGGATATTTTTTAGGGCTGAAAATATTGGACATGCCTTATCTTATGTATCAACTATATTTTCAACATCATTATTTAAATATTCTGAAATCTTTCCATCTGGGTTATTGCTGTTAATCTTGTTTTTCATATCTATTGAATGGATAAATAGAAATAAGCAATATGGTTTGCAAAAATTCCTCAATCAAAAATTGAGATTTCAAATTCTAGATAATCTTTTACTGTTTATTGTATTTTGGTCAATAGTTATATGGAATTCAAATAAAGAAGTAGAGTTTATATATTTCCAATTTTAAGCTATGAAAATATTAAATTTTTTTTTATACACTAGCCTATTTTTCTTAATAGGAGAATTGATTGTAAGAATTGATTTGAAATATGATTTACTAAACAACAGTCCTAATAAAATTGAAGTCAAAATTGAGAAGTCTGAATTAAGCAATAAAATTCAAAAAGGAAGTTTTAGACCTAATTCAAATCAAATTAGAATTCTTATAATTGGAGATTCATATATTAATGGAGGAGGTATTCCAACTAAAAATAAATTTTCGAAAAGACTTTCTTTTTTATTACAAAACACATATTCATTGGAGAAAGAGGTTTTAATTTTAGATATATCAAGACCAAGTAATTCTACATTAGATAATTATAATTCTTTTATGTTTTATCAGGAGAAATTCAAACCTCAATTTGTTTTTTGGGCATATAATTTTAATGATATTTTGTATTCTATACCACAAGTTAATTCATCTAAAAAAACAGAAATATTACCACCTAAAAGAATATCAAAGAAAAAAAATGGATTAAAAAAATATGTTTCACAACTTTATTCATTTTCAGAATTAACACGTTATCTCTCTTCAAATATACAGAAACAGCTAAAATTTAGAGGAATAGTGATACCTTTAGGCGAGTTCTATCAACTTACTCAAAAAACATATTTAGAAACAAATAAAAACTGGATAGACACTCAAAAAAAAATGGATTCAGTGTCACAAATTTGCATACAGAACAAATCTAAATTTATTCTTTATAGAATGCCTGAATTTAACCTTTTGAACCATCCTAATCTTTTTTATTCAATGGATACAGAAATTGATAATTATGTAAATTCTAATAAAAATATAATATATTTTAACGGAATAAAAGATTTTGAAAATGAAGATGGTGATAAATATATGCTATCAAAATATGATGGGCATCCCAATGAACTTGCACATATGCGAATTGCAAAAAAAATAGCCAAATATATTAATAGATAAAAAGCACGAACGCACAACAACGTATATAAAAAATAGCGATTTTGGTACTTAAACGAAAGATAAACAATAAAATAAAGGTCAGTTATAAATCGAAAAATTAGTGCTTAAAATCCGCTACTTTTCATATACAAGACCGTCAGACTGTCTCAAAACTTAGGTAATATTTCAGATATTCTTTATCTTTAAATATGGAGTATCGACAAAAACAACCACGTGCTTTATTATCCGCACTTACTTGTTCATCCAGAATATCACGGAAAAGGAATCGGACAAATGATAGTGAATAAGTTTCAAGAGAACTATAAAAATTTCCATATGCAAATGTTAACTGCTGATGGAAAAGCGATCGATTTTTACAGAAAGGTTGGGTTTGAAAAAGCTGGAGAAACAATGCCAATGTGGGTTTATAAAGGAGATGAACACTAAACAATTATTATGACAGCAAGAGTTTGGGAAGGAAAAACCAGAATTGTACACTCAGAAATGTACGTAAAAATCATTAAAGAACGAGATATTCCTGATTATAGAAAAACAGATGGATTTATAAAATTAACATTCCTAAAACGCTCTGACAATGAATTTACTTATTTTAAGTTGTTAACCTTTTGGACAGGTTTGAACACCATAAAAAATTTCACGGGGCCAAATTTTGAAAAGGCAGTAGCTTACAATGAGGACAAACAATATTTAGTGGACTTCCCCGGAAGTGTAAAACATTACGAAGTATTTGCTGAATAAGCCAGCGTACAATAATTAAGAAGCGTATGGAGAGCCGACAGACCAGAGCTATACGCCTTGTTGACTGATCTGTTGTGGAAAAGCCCAATTAGTCTTACACGTTCAATGTGGTACTACCAGAATAAAAAGAACGATAGTAAGGTTATCGATAAGCTTACAGCGCTTTCTCAAACATTACCCACAAATTAATCAGAATCCTTATTATCTTGTTTTTTAGGATTCTTTTTAGGTAACCTTTTGGCTTCTTTTAAATTCTTATTTATTATCCATTCTAATTGACCATTAACACTACGAAATTCATCATCTGCCCATTTTTCTATTTGCTTAAAAACATCTGGGTCTATTCGAAGTACAAATGATTTTTTTTTACTCACAATTACGAATTTAGAGTGCCGGCATTTACAATAGGAACAGCCTCTTTATCGCCACATAAGACAACCATTAAATTACTAACCATAGAGGCCTTTTTATCATCATCAAATTCAATAATATTATCTGTTGATAGTTTATCTAAAGCATCTTCAACCATACCAACAGCGCCTTCAACAATTTTCTTCCTAGCGGCAACTATGGCTACGGCTTGCTGTCTTTTTAACATTGAACTAGCTATTTCTGGAGCATATGCCAAATAACCAATTCTTGCTTCCATTACCTTTATTCCTGCAATAGCTAAACGTTCAGTAATTTCATTTTCTAATGCTTCATTAACTTCATCCATTCCAGATCTTAATGTAAATTTAGCTTGCTCGTCATCAAAATTGTCATAAGGATATGATCCTGCTAGTTTTCGTACAGCAGCATCTGTTTGTATTTTTACAAATTCTTCATAGTTATCGACATCAAAAGCTGATTTATATGTATCTTCAACTTGCCAAACTAAAATTACATTAATCATAATTGGGTTTCCTATTTTATCATTAACTTTTACTCTTTCGCTATCAAAATTTCTAGCTCTCAACGAAATTTTTTGTTTGGTATAAAAAGGGTTAGCCCAAAAGAAACCGTTGTGACGAACCGTTCCCTTATAAGCCCCAAATAAGACTAATACACTTGAATTATTAGGATTAACTATAAAAAAGCCTTTTGCTATAAATATAACAAGTATACTGAGTATCCAAAACAATGGATTTTCAAAGGTTAACGCTCCTATCAGCATACTACATGCAACAACTAATAGTATAGAAAGCATTAAATATCCATTTGTAGTTTTAATTATAACTTCTTTTTTCATTTTGATATTATTTTGATATCACAATAATACAATTTATTTTACATTTGACAAATTAAACCTTGAATTTGAAGTAAACTTTGGCTAAAAAGGTATAAAAAACATAGGGAGGTCTACAATTGTTCGAAAGTTTTGGGATTATCCGCTATGTCGCCATATATAAAATTTGGCATTTTTAGCAAAAAAGATAAAAGCAAAATATTATATTTGGCTTAGTATCAAACCAAAACGTATCGCTTATCACCTACCCTACGTTTCTTAGAGTGCCAAGAATCAACCCTAGCAAAGGGATGCACTAATTTCTATTGCGTTTTGCCAACTTGTAAAAAAGGATGAGCTTATATTTGTAATTGAAACTAGAAGAGCCGTATGATGAGAAACTATCTCGTACGGTTAGGTTCTGTGAGAGGTTTGAGGTGAAATTCGCCTTGTCTACTCGACGCCGAGACGTTGTGATGCATTTAAGACGAACATCGTAACAATAGAAAAAAATTAGGAATAAATAGAAATGATTGACAATATACTTAATACTAAAAAAATTAATTATTCTTCAAATTTAACTGGAGAGAATTTAATGCAAAAAATTGGAGGAATTTTTGAGAAAAACAACTCTAGCTTTGTTGGGAAATTCACAAGTCAAAATGAATTTGAGATTTATGATAAATGGACTTTTATAAAATGGTACGTGCCAAATTTTAAAAGGAGAACAGCTTACTTAATCGGAGAAATATTAGAATCAGGAAAAGGCACACTAATAAAGATAAACATTAAACCGAATCCTGTTATATCCATTTTCCCTATTCTTACTATTTTAATTGGAGTAATTACATTATTAGTTGCTTACTCAAATAATGACTCCTTAATTTTTGGACTAATTATAATTGCAGTTGGAACTTTATTTTATCTATCTGGAATGCTTTTAATAAATCGACTACGAAACAATTTTAAGAAATATCTGGATTTAAAAAAAGTTTAAATAAATGGAATGGAAATAAAATATAGAATAAAAACGCACCACAATCGAGTAGACGGGTGCCGACTTACACATGCTGTAAGCAATTAAAACTAATGTCAAAATGAAAAAGAAAATCTTATATGTAGAAATCATAATAAGCATTCTACTTCTTTCTTGTTCAAACAATGATACAAATGTTCGTACTCAAAATAAGACTAAAGTAATTTCTGAAATTCGCATTACGTCATTTATTCAAGGAGAAACAAATACCTATTTAACTAGAGTTTATGAAAACAATAGGCCAAAAGCAGATTCAATTTTCGACAGCTCTAATACATTGATAGTCTATACAGATTGGATATATAAAGATGATAAATTAGTTTTTCAACAGAATACTTATCCCAATAAGATGCTACCAGACGAATTGAGCATCTCATATGATGATTTTGGAAGAATAAATCAAACTATTCAAAATCAAAACAACTCAATTAGAACAACTCATTTCAGTTATAATAATGATAATACGATAACTAGCACTCATGAAATTAATGGGGTTATATCTTCAAAAACGTTTCATTTAAATGAAACTGGAGTTATATATAAAGAAACAGATGGTGACGAGACGTATTCAGCAGTGTATGATAATGACAATAATATAGTCTCGTTATCGACGCCTTCTGGTGTTTCTGTTTTTTCTTACGACAACATTAATAGACCTCCAATGAATTTCCCTGTTTATGAGCATTTTACCTTTGGCGCTTATAAAAACAATACTATCATCTATAATAATTCTTTACAATTGTCTACAAATAATAGCTCCTCAACACTTGTAAAATACCCTTTGAGTATAGAGCACGCGTCCGATACCACAATTATTGAATGGGTTTTAGATTCTGAGAATTACCCAATCAAAAGAAACGTTTTTACGCACAATCAATTAACTTCCGAAAGCGAGTATATATATAACTAATATTCTATTTCTTAAAACATGAAATAAAAATTGATAGAATAATTCTATAATTTATTAAGAAGATAAAAGCTAGTTTTTTATCTTTAATCCCTTTAATAAATCGAAACGAAAGAGCTTATTGTTTTTTCGTTTCTTAATCTAATCGCTCTAAGTTCATAACGCAATGAAAACTATTTTCAAACGACTTCCTTTACTAATCATAGCATTGATTTTCTCTTGTAACAATGATGATGACAATGCTGAAATTAAAATCGAAACCACTAAATTAATGGGCACTACTTGGCTTAATGATTCTGGAAATTGCCATATCTACTATACATTTGGAAATGATAGCTTTGAATCAATAAACCCTTGTTTAGAAAATGATGTTTTTGACATTGTATCCTATGAATCTGGACGTTACGAAATCGAAGAAAACAACCTAGTGTTATCTATATCTGGATCTTGTAATGAAAGCTTAATAAATACAGAAATGACTACTCAATTTACTGTAACTGAAACAGAACTTACTTTTATCGAGAATGGTCAACAACTCGTGTTACGAAAAACAGATCAACTACCTATTCTTCCTGACGATATAGAATATGGGTATTTTGATTTTGATAATGGTGGTTTATGGAAACCGAATCCAGATTGTAGACCTTAAAAAATATTTATTATGTACACTGGCAACCGTTACTCAAGCCAATAATCAACAAACCACTATAGCTGTCTTTTATTTAAGGCAGCTTTTTTTTAAAAAAGAAATCATTTATAATAGGTGTTTTAAGTCCAATTACAATCACTTTCTAAACTTGAATATCTTATTTTTTATTAATATATTTATTGTGCAATACCACAAAATATGGTCAGAATATCTAAGACCTACATCATTATAAAATAGCACCTCTACTATTATTAATTCGCTTAGATCCCCTATGGATGAAACTATAAAATCGAGACGTCCTACTGATAGCGAAAAGCTTGTTATCGATAAGATCATAAAAGATACGCGATCATCGTCTCTTATAACACTTGTATGCTTTACAATTTTGAGTTTATCATTTTGGATTATTATATTTAATGCGGAGTGGATAATTTCCATCATGCTTTTTTTCATTGCCATTCTTTGCCCTTTAATTTCAATAGCATCTTGGATCACATTAAAAGAAATATCAAACAGAAGTGACGTCTTAAAAATTATATCAGGACAAGGAAAATGGACTTATGAACATAAGGGTCTTGGTAAAGGAAGCCACTTCGTTTCAAAAGTAAATGGGAAAATAATCACTTTAATTTCTCAAAAAAAGATAAGCTACCCAAAGATTGGAGAAGAAAAAATGATCACATATGAATATGTTACTATTTTAGAAACTCCCCTCCTTTTGGTAACACTACTTTTTTTATTTCAATTAATGGGAACAAATTAATACCGTAACTTTAAATTTATGAAACTATCACATTAAAAATGAAGAAAAAACAGTTCACACTACTCCTTATTTTAATGTTAGGAACAACTGCTTACACTCAAAACAATATAAAGAAAAGCAGCAAACCTATTGAAAAAATTAAAGTTTCAAAACACTTAACCCTCACAAAAATTTCGGAACGCACCTACATCCACACACAAAAAAACAATAATGGTATTGTGTATTTCAATACCAATGAAGCCATTATTGTATCTACTCCTAATTCTGATATAGAAACCCAAAACCTAATAGATTGGGTAAAACGTAAAGCTAAAATCGTAGCCTACGTTATTGACAGGTGGCATCCTGATGCTATGGAAGGACTAGACGTTGTAAAAAAGCATAAAATTAAGACTTACGCCAATGTCCTTACTCAAGAAATTGCGCAACGAAAAGGCTTGGTAAAAACAGATTCTATTTTTAAGTTTAGAAAAGTCATAAAGGTTGGAAATCAAAAAATTATTTGTCACTATCTTGGAGAAGCACATACAACAGATGGCATTGTCGTTTGGCTGCCTTCGGAAAAAATACTTTTTGGTGGCAATGAAATTAGGAATGTGAATGGTTGGGTTGGAAACATAGGAGACGCCAACCTCAAAGCATGGTCAAAGACTGCTAAGAAGGTAAAAGACTTGTATGGCACTGCACGCATTGTCGTTCCCGGTCATGGCGCATATGGAGGACCAGAACTTATTGATTATACCATTATGCTTTATGATATAGGTTTTAAACACGTCTCTAAAGGAAAAAACATTAAAAAAACAAGAAATCCTCTAGGGGAACAGCCGCTCTCCATAGTCTCTAAAAAAGATATGGTAATCGCTGATAAAAGGATTTTATTAGATGCAAAGGTCACTCTTCAAGACGCATCAAAATTAGTAGTCATTACAGCGCCTAGAATTAAATTTCAAGACTCTAAACTGCAAATTAACGCGCAGATAGGACGTGTACAGATATATGATAAAGAGGGGAAATGTATGCGTTTGAGAACAGACGTGAACTTTAAAAACCTGATAATACTCAATGTAGATCAAACTGTAGGCCTAGTTGTAATTTTAAAAGAAATAACCTCTGTAAATAACTAAAAGCATGTAGTTTGTAAATAGGACTATACGCCCCTTAAATACTAAAGAAGGTACAACACAATAAAAATTAAATATGAGATGGTTTTGAAATTTTAATATTACTCAAAAAACGTCAAGAAACCGCATTCGTTAATAACCATAAAAACGAACATCTTTTGCGTTAGAATGCATATCCCCATAAGATTATCCTATGTCTTTAGTATACATCCGCTTTTTTAAGCTAATCTAAGTCTATAACACCATATTTAGATAGCTGTGATTTAAACCCGCTCTCCTTTTTTCAAGAGTTATAAAATAGCATTCTAAAACAACGCCTACAGACTTCAAATTAAAAAAGTACAATTTTTAGTCTTTTTTTTGTAGCTTCTTAGCTTCAGTTCTATCCCATCTTTGCAGTATACAAATAACAAATCATAAAAAAATAAAAAGATGACTATCAAAGAACACGTACAAAACATAGACGCAATAGTTTCAAAAGGAGCCATTGTAGACGCCGTTAAAGAATTTTTCGCAGAGGATGCCAACACCTCCGATTATGGAAATGGGGGTACTACAGGCAAGGCAGAAATGATTGCTAAAATGGAAGGCTTCGCTGGTGCTATTGCCAGAGTAAACGGAATTACACACCACCATTCTCTAGTTGATGGAAATGTATCCGCCTCAGAATTCACCTTCGATTTCGACATGAAAGATGGCAGTAAAATCTATTGGCACGAAATTATTCGTAGAATCTGGAATGACGAAGGCAAGGTTATTCAAGAAGAATATTTTAACGCAGAATAATTAAAATTTAATAGCACAAAAAACAATAAAACAATAAAACAAAATAAAGATGAGACATTTCATACAAACAGCACTTTTAGGATTAGCATTAGTAATGAGTACACTAACATTTGCTCAAGACAACAAAGCCAACAATATTGACAACAGTAACATTGCCTTACAAGGCTACAGCCCCGTATCGTATTTAGATTTAGGATTAGCACAGAGAGGCCACAAAAACTTTAAATCGGAATATAATAGCGTGAACTATTATTTCACTTCTGCAGCGCAAAAAGCCACTTTTGATAAGAACCCTGCCAAGTATGAACCACAATTTGGAGGGTTTTGTGCCTTTGGGATTTATGCAGGTGCAAAATTTAGAGTAGATCCTAACAAATTTATTGTAGAAGATGGCAAGTATTACCTGTATTTGAACAATGTAGAGCTTGATGCCAAACAATTATGGTTAGCCGAAAACAATCACTCTAAATTAAAAAGCGTAGCCGATAAGAATTGGGAGAAACTAAGTAAAACGCACAATTAAAAAGTGACATTATGAAAATTATAACCAAAAGAATACACGCATTCTTAGATTATCCTGTTGCTATAGCACTAATCGTACTTCCGTTTCTTCTTGGATTAGGAACTTCTAACGCCCTAGCATTACAACTTTCGGTTACAACAGGAATAGCTGCTTTTATTTTAACATTGTTAACGAACCATCATCTTGGAGCTTTTAAGGTAATTTCATATCAAATTCATTTAATTGTCGATTTTATTGTCGCAATAGTATTTATTAGTGTCCCTATTTTTTTCCCATTCAAAGCTATAGATGCGTATTACTATTGGATTAACGGGGTTGTAATTTTAACAGTAATTACTTTAGATAAATCTGGAGACCTTATTTAAAAAAAAGTCGCCAATAGCAGATGTATAACACCATAACACACTGTAATGTGTACCTCACGCAAATTCCTATGCATACACGACCTGTAACACATCCATAAAAAATCCTGTGAAATGACTTTCACAGGATTTTTTATGTTATTTTATTTTAAAATGAACCTGCTTTTTTAGTCCTTTATAATGCGTTTAATTGTTTGTATCCCACCCGAAGTTATTTCTAAAAAATAAACCCCTTGCGATATATTGGATAAGTCTATTTGATGACTCGTCTCAACCGCTTGAGTTATCTGTTTCACAACACGACCGCTCATATCTATAATTTTGACCTGAGTTATCGTATTTTGATCAGATATAATGGTCACGAAATCACGTACTGGATTAGGGTATATGCGAATACTTTTTGAAAACACAGCATCTTCTGTATGTAATACAGGTACCACATTTACGGTTCGAATAACTTCTAATGCAGCATTATAGGTTAGGTCTCTAGCAGTATAAATTACAGTATATCGTTCTATGCTGTTTACATCTACGGAGGCGGCTTCAATCATGACCATAGCCCCATCGTCTGCCGTTGCACCTAGTTCTGCATATGCAGATCCCTGTGGGGTTTCTTGAGGATTATCTCCTATTATAGTTAGCACTGGTGCTGTTGTACCTGAAGGCACAACTGTTACCGTAGCATCTTTCATAGAAACGTTCCCATTAACATCTGTAGCTGTAATTGTGATTGTATTCGCACCGATATTTGAACAATTAAATGCCGTTTGCGATGCCACTACCGAAGCAATCTCATACAAATACTTTATTTTAAACCTACTCACATTTTACATGCTGTATGACATTTTAACGCAACCTTTATAGATTTTCTTCATCTAGAAAACAAAAAACAAAACCAATGATCAAATTACTACAGTCTTTAAAATTACTATTTATACTACTTATTGCCATTAACCTATGCTCTTGTAACAACGACGATGATTCCAATGCAACTTGTGACGGCATAACGGAATGTACTGACGTATTTGTAACGTTTACTGTATCTATTAAAGATCAAAATCAAAACCCTGTCGCTTTAGATGCTTTTGAGGTGATCAATATCGAAAACGGTAATACTGTAACCGAGCCCATTTCTGAAGCAACTTTGGCTAGGGCCCGTGAATTAGGTACATATCCTTTGGTTAGTGATGGAAGTCTGGAAGCCAATGAAGAACGTCAAATTCAATTTCGAGGCTTTATAAATGATGAAGAGGTTATAAATAGCGATTATACTGTTACTGCCGACTGTTGCCACTTGAGCTCAGTATCTGGAAATTTAGAACTCACGCTCTAAGTATTACTTCATAATTCTATACTATCGAATTAAGGTTTAAAAACATCATAATATCACAAAGGGAGGTCTTGCTAGACCTCCCTTTGTTGTATGTTTAAAATAGTACCAGCGGTACAATATTAATTTTGTTTTACGAATTGTTGTATGGCCTTAACACCTGTTTGTGCATTAAAGAGTTTTACAATATATACACCTGCTGCTAAATCATGAATAGGCATTACGTGTTTTGTGCTATCTTTAGAGATTACAAAATTCTTAATGCGCTTACCCGTCATATCAAATACATAAACATGAGTCCCTTTCAAATTTACATCTGAAGACAAAGCAACAACCTCAACGCCAGGATTTGGGCTTATGGAAAGTGTAGTTCTGTTCTGTTCTTTTTCAAAATTGGAGATCGACTTACTTGAAGCACTACTGCAGTTTGGTGCACTATCGGCATCTGTAAAATACAAGGTATAGCCTTCATTTTTAGACACCAATACAACGTTACCATTATCTATCGTTACCCAATAAGCACCATCTAAATTGATAATTCCTGTCCCCGACACTGTCACTTCTGGGTTTACTGTATTGAAGTTATACGTTATATTAGGTCTTAAATCGACATACCATGGGGTCTGATTAAGGTTAACTGCAAATGTATGCAGACTATTATTTTCTAGACTCCAATTTATAGAAAACGTTCTTATAAGGCTTAGATCAGGGCCATTACTTCCTAAAACATATACATTAGCATACCTTTGATTTAGGGTTTGTATTGCTGTAGCTTGAGGCGTTCCAAACGTACAATCTCCTTGCATAACTTCGGTAGTTCTATTTACTGTTATAGCATTAGACAAATCGCTATCGCCAGTAATATCAGAAAGGGTATTGTCTACAACAGCACCTGTAAGTGTACCATTATAGCTTAAATGCCAAATCAAACAAACGCCTGCTCCTGCGCCATCAAAATTAACCGCTTCTGGCGTGCCTGGTAATCCTAAAATCACATTATTGGCATCGGTGACAATCCATTGAGACCCTTCGCCTACTTGGCCTGTTAAACCAATACCCGACACATTATCTGCAATACCATCGCCTACTGTAAAATTAAAAGGCCCACCTGAAAGCGTCCCACCGTCTACTGTAGGAACGTTCACCGCAGTTCTATTTACCGTAATAGCATTAGACAAATCGCTATCGCCAGTAATATCAGAAAGGGTATTGTCTACAACAGCACCTGTAAGTGTACCATTATAGCTTAAATGCCAAATCAAACAAACGCCAGCTCCTGCGCCATCAAAATTAACCGCTTCTGGCGTGCCTGGTAATCCTAAAATCACATTATTGGCATCGGTGACAATCCATTGAGATCCTTCGCCCATTTGTCCTGTTAAACCAACACCCGACACATTATCTGCAATACCATCGCCTACTGTAAAATTAAAAGGCCCACCTGAAAGCGTCCCACCGTCTACTGTAGGAACGTTCACCGCAGTTCTATTTACCGTAATAGCATTAGACAAATCGCTATCGCCAGTAATATCAGAAAGGGTATTGTCTACAACAGCACCTGTAAGTGTACCATTATAACTTAAATGCCAAATCAAACAAACGCCAGCTCCTGCGCCATCAAAATTAACCGCTTCTGGCGTGCCTGGTAATCCTAAAATCACATTATTAGCATCGGTGACAATCCATTGAGATCCTTCGCCTACTTGTCCTGTTAAACCAATACCTGATACATTATCCGCTATGCCATCGCCTACTGTAAAGTTAAAAGGCCCACCTGAAAGCGTCCCACCATCTACTGTGCTTACATCAATATTACATTCTGGTGCGGTATTGGCATCTGTAAAATACAAGGTATAGCCTTCTGTTTTAGATACCATTACAAAATTACCTTCATCTAAAGTCACCCAGTATGCGCCATCTAAACCTAAAGTTCCTGTACCAGACACTATAATCTCTGGATTAGAAGCACTAAAATTATAGGTTAGGTTTGCTTCTAAATCTACATACCAAGGAGCTTCTGTTAAACCTACGGCAAAGGTATGCAGGCCATTAGTATTTAAATCCCAATTTATAGAAAATTCTCTAATACGGCTTAAATCTGGCCCTCCATCACCCAATATATAAGCATTATCAAACCGATCGTTAATGCTTGGTAATGCTACTGCTGTAGGCGTACCGAAAGTACAGCTATTTTCTTGTTCTTCTGTAACACGTATTGTTTGAGAAGTCGTATCTGTTTCTCCTGCAGCATTCGTTACTGTTAGTGTTACCGTCACCGTTCCTAAATCTACATAGGTCGCAGAAGTTGTTACTGTACTAGCAGTTTGGCCATTACCTAAATCCCAGCTATACGTTAACGCCCCTCCTGTAGGATCTACAGATGTAGTTGCATCGAAATCTACCGTTAGCGGGATTACACCAGATACAGTACTTGCTGTAAAGGCTGCTACAGGCATACTGTCTGTAACTGTTACCGTTGTAGTTACTGCTTCAGAATTGCGTTCACCATCATTTACAGTAAGTGTAACAGTATAAGTGCCTACGTCATTATAGGTTATCGAAGGTGCGACACTAGTAGCCGTTTGCCCATTTCCAAAATCCCATGAATACTCTAATACACTGCCTTCTGGATCTGAGGATGCTGAAGCATCGAAAGCAACTTCTAATGGAGCGATGCCTGAGATTGTGTCTGTTTCCAATACAGCTATAGGCTTTCTATTACCAGAACCATCAGGTTCATTACCGCCAACTAAAATCCCATTAGCATAAATGGGGATGTTCTCCATTTCCTTTAGTGTGTTGTTTAGACCTTGATATGAAAAATCATTTGTAGGATCCCATGCGCTTTCAGGCATATCATTAGGAATCCCAACACGCATTTGTACTTCTGTTCGGTATTCACCTCTTCCTCCTGGGAAAGGCATACGATCTGCATCGACTTCTACCTCAACATAATAAATATTATTTGCTTCATCCCAAACTTGTAAACCGCCTATTGCTTGCCCATCACCACGCCCAGTAATTTCATAATCTCCAGCCGTTAATCCTGCTGCAATCCCTTCGGAAATATCAATAAAATAACGTGCTCTTAAAGTCTCTGGAACCCTCGCAGGCCACCCTGTTCTGTTATTTAACCATAATGCTGGCTCTGAATACTTAGCCCCTGTACTGTTTAAACGTGCTTCGGTTAAAAATTCCTGCCCTGCAACTTCTGGTTGTGGATAGTTCGCTAAAGCTGTACCTCCAAAAGACATCACCATACGCGCTAAAACCCCTTGATAGCATGCATTGTAATCACAGGCGACTTCGTTAGCTTGAAAATCTGATCGATTTTCTACAAAGACATCATCATTTTTAAGAGGTCCGCCAATTAATGCCCCAATTAAAGTATGTCTAGAATCTACAGGATCGTCTTCACTACGTAACCAACTGGAATGCTGGCCGCGGTGGTGTGGTTTTGTTGGTGGGTTCTCACCAATTCCAGTAACTAAGCTACGGTTATTAGGGTTATCTCCTAGCGCATAATTGACTTGAGCTACTGCAAAATCGCGAAACTCTTGCGCTCTAGAGGTATCTACTTTGTCACTATAAATAAAGGCGGTTAATGCGGCATTCATAGAATGTCGTAACGACCCCCACTCTGTTAAATGCGCTTGTCCTCCAGGAGAATAGTTTATGCCATTGCCATTATCCAACCAAAAATCAAGATGCCTTTCTGCATCATCCTTATAGATTTGCTTGCCTGTTAATTCTGCTAATAACACCATCGCTCCATAGCTTTTATCATCCCAAACTAAGCTCCATTTAAAATCTGGTGCTTTATACTCTGCTTCTGCTTTCTCTAAATACTGTTGCTCTCCTGTGGCTTTATACAACCAAACTGCACCCCAAGCCAATTCATCTTCATAACCTCCAGAAGAATACGTCCCTGTTGCAGGAATCCCTCCTTCTTCATTATACTTACCTCTATAAGTATCTCCAAAGGCATACAATTCTTTCGCATGTTGCAATAATGTCGCACTGTAATTAGGATCACTATCTTTAAAAACAAGACTTGCAGATGCTAAAGCTGCTGCTGTCTCACAGGCTAATTCTGTTCCAGGATGCTGCGCATCGATTTTATGAGACGTTCGTACACCATATTGCGGGTGTACGTCGACCATCTCTGCAGGCATCCAAAAATTATGGTCTGGATTCTTAGCAGATATTTGACCATAAAATTCGTTAGGTGCAACATGACATTTTAAAAAATAATCTGTCACCCATTTTATATTCCGCTTAAAATGCGCGGATTGATTTACGGTCTCATAACCGTCTTTATACTCTAAATAGCCCCAATTTAAGGCGCTCACTGAAAATGCCATAGGAAAACCAAACTTAATATGGTCTCCTGCATCAAACCAACCTCCAGTTAAATCTAAACCCACATCTTGGCCATCGGTAACGCCTGCATCACCTCGCCAGCTTATGCGATTCCAATCTGGTAAACGTCCAGACTGTTGGGTTTCATAAAATAAAATAGATTTCTGTAATGCTTCCCCATAATTAAATTGTTGGGACATCATAGATCGTGTTAAAAAACATAAACAAATTATTAAAATTTGCTTTGTCTTGGTCAAAGTGCAATTTGTGTTCTTCATTTTTTATCTAGTTAGTTGTAACATAATTTCACGTCTTCTCATACGCTTGAACGTAAGTTAAAGATTACTTATGTATAAATAAAAAATGGAAAAGATTTTGAAGATTCTCTTTTAGATTTTGAGAAAAAAGTACAAGACACATCTAATCAGAGCCCCCTAACTCACTATATTTCAAGACATCACAAGGCTTTACTCTCGTTTGTATGATTCTTTGTGTAATAGGATCTGTATACACATCGTGATATATAGGGTGCGCACCATTACTTGTAAAAAACTCGGTAGTAGTATTTACTAATATATCATTAATTTTTACTCGAAACCATTAAATTAAAACCACGTAACGTAGCAATAAGTGTTAGTCGATACACTTCAACATATCAACGAAAAATGATTTATTGGTAATATCTGTGAGCTTTAAAGTACCTTTTGTGCCTTTGAATACGATGTGTTTAATTGGCGATGCTTTTAAATGTATAATCTTAGAATTAGACAAGCTTGCTTTAAATAAGAATTCTCCACATTCTATATCCCAGGAATGGTAAAAAGCAATGACTTTATTATTTTCTAAAGTTACCTTTACTGTAGAACGTTGATTAGGCAAATAGCTTGCACATCCTAAATTTTGAGACAAATTAAAAAATACACTCGTTTTAATACCTTGCCGGTGTAATTCTACGGTTAGGTTATCGGCAATAGCATAACGTTCTGTTCGTAGTGTTCTAATATTATAAAAACGATCAAACTCATTAATTTGGTAGGCACATGAGGCATGAGATCCCTTGACTGGTGTTGTCGTCTTACGCGCAGGTGTCTTGGCTTTCTCTAAAACCTTTTCTTTAGTGTTTACTACTGTATTTTTAGAGGCTTGAGGCTCTAATTTATTTTGCTTTGCAATCTCTAGCGCCAACAACTTTTCCTCTGCTTTAACCCGTGCTAAAGAATCTTTGATACGTTGAATTTTTAAAGCTTCAATCTGTTGTCTTGCTACTTGTAATGCTCTTGCCAATTCCTGTTTTTCTTGCGCTCTTAATTGGGCTATTGAATCTAAACGTGTTTTCGTTTTAGCAACCGCCTCTAGATCTTGCTTTGGAGATAAAACATTCGCTTTTTGCTGTATTGCAACCTTCACCACTTCTTGTTTTATGCGTTCAACACCAGCAACCTGTGTTTCGGGTTCTACCTTTAAGCTACGTTTTGGGCTATCAACTTTATTTTTAGACTTAGGACTACTATTTCCGCCTTGTTTCTTTTCTAATAGGGCTGCACTCTTTTGCTCTAATGCTCTCGCCGATGCCAACAGTTTAGCTATTGCTTCTTCTGCTTTTTGTTTTTCGGCCAATTCTTGAGCCTGCTGTTCAGCAAGCGCTTTTTCTTCAGCTAATTGTTTCTCTTTTTTTGCTTTAGCTTGAGCCATCTCCTCTGCTTTTTGTTGTGCTTTAGCAATGGCTGCTTCTTTTTCCTCTAATAAACGTTTTGCCTTTTCACGATCTAAAGCCTCTTGAAGCTGTCTCGCCTTTTCCAATTGCGCAATAGAATCTGTTTTACGCTTTTGTACTGCCTTAGCCTTTTCTTGTATCGCAAGAAGAGCTTTTCGTTTCACTTTTGCTTTAGCGCTAGCTTCTTTCTGTTGTTTTGCCAACGCTTTTGCTGCTTTCGCCTGTTGTTTTTGTTGTAACTTTAAAGCTTTTGTTGCCTTTGCTGCTGCACTAGCTTCTAACGCCGCTTTTGCTTTTTGCAACTCTATTTGTTTTAATGCTTTTAAACGTTGTTGCCCATTTGTTCGCGCAATAGAATCATTACGCTTTTTCTCTAAAGCTTTAACTCGCGCGACTTGTTCCTTTTTTTCAAGTTTTATACGTGCGGCTTCTGCTTTTTGAGCGGCTTTAACAGCTGCTTTTTTTAGTGCTATATCTTTTTGTTTCGCGGCTTCGGCTTCGGCTTTGATCTGTGCTTCCTTAGCCTTTTGCTTTGCTAATGCTGCTGCTTTTTCTTCAACGGCCTTAGCTTTCGCAATACGCTGTGCCTCTAACGCTTTTGCGTTTCGAGCTGTACTAATAGCCGCTTGACGTGCGGCTTCTTTTAGTGCTCTATCTTTTTGTTTCGCAGCTTCGGCTTTGATCTGTGCTTCCTTAGCCTTTTGCTTTGCTAATGCTGCTGCTTTTTCTTCTACGGCCTTAGCTTTCGCAATACGCTGTGCCTCTAA
>CANNGA010000025.1 GCA_947504035.1 uncultured Flavobacteriaceae bacterium | reverse complement strand
AGAAGCTCTGCGAATATGAGATCATTTGCTTAAAGTTATAGAAATTAACAAACCTAAAAATCAGCAAGCCCTAATTATATTATAAAAAGGTACAGAAACACTAAAAAATTAAATGTCCAAGATTTTAAAGAGGTTAAAGAAGAAGTCTCTAAAACGGCCGCCTCTGGTAAAGCTAAATTTAACGCAGAATTAAAAGACGTTGCTTCTAAAGCAAGTTATAAAACAGAACACGTTATTAGCTTTTTAGAGAAACAATTGTCTGTACTAAAAGAGAAAAACAAAGCGTTTCAGCACTCACGTTAAAATAAAAACCTATCTGTAGCCTGCTACGTATAGGTTTTGTTCTGAAACAGTAAAACACCACCGTCAAGGACTAGAAATGACTTACTCTTATCCGCTTATTAGCGTCTAGAACACGAATACAGCTTCATTTCCTTATAATTTACACATTTACCATAATTTGGTTTGATAAACGTACATCCACCATATGCACATGAATGGATCTTAGAGAAACGGATTCTCTTACCACATAATGTGACATATTTTGGTTTTATAACTGTTTGAGACGTAGATAGTGTAGAAACAAGGATAGGGGTTGTTCTGTCTATGATAGTCATCGGGGATAAGTTAACATTATAAAATACAGTGCAAAGGCATAAAAACACCAGTGTCATTAAATTTTTCATCATTTTTTTAATGGTCATTTAGTTGAATTATGGAAAAACACCTAACACATCTGAAAGTTTTTTCGTGTGTTGATTAGCGTTTTTGCCTTCAAATATATTCAAAAAAATCCTTTGCATCGTTTTTTTAACATTAGGCCATCACACATGTTTCGTTAGTACGCTACATTCATAGATTACAAAATAAAAGCCACCTCAAAATAAATGAGGTGGCCTGTTAAACTGACTTAAAATTATAAGCAGCTCTATCTATCCATTCTGCTTTTTAATTAAATTAAGAGCAGAGCCTTCATTATACCATGCAATTTGTGCATCGTTATAGGTGTGGTTTAAACGTATGGTATCTTTAGTACCATCGGCATGTACCACTTCTAAGGTTAATGGTGTGTCTGGCGCAAAATCTTCTAAATCTATAAAATTAAAGGTGTCATTTTCTTGGATCAGATCATAGTCTGCTTCATTAGCAAATGTTAATCCTAACATCCCTTGTTTTTTAAGGTTGGTTTCGTGTATACGAGCAAAAGATTTCACAATTACGGCTGCAACGCCTAAATGTCTTGGCTGCATGGCTGCATGCTCTCTCGAAGAGCCCTCACCATAATTATGGTCGCCCACAACTATGGTTTTAATACCTTCTGCTTTATAAGCACGTTGTACATCTGGTACACCGCCATAATCGCCTGTCAATTGATTCTTAACAAAATTGGTCTTTTTATTAAAGGCATTTACAGCACCTATTAAAGTATTATTGGCAATATTATCTAAATGGCCTCTAAAACGCAACCATGGTCCAGCCATAGAAATATGGTCTGTAGTACACTTTCCAAAAGCTTTTATTAGAAGTTTAGCTCCTGTTATAGAAGCGCCTAAAGGCGTAAAAGGTGTTAGTAGTTGTAAGCGTTCTGAATCGTCTTTTACAGCAACATTAACATGGCTTCCATCGGCTTCTGGTTCTAAGTAGCCATTATCTTTCACATCGAACCCTTTTGGTGGCAATTCCCATCCTGTAGGTTCGTCTAACATCACCTCTTCTCCGTTTTCGTTAATTAATTTATCTTTTAACGGATTAAAATCTAAACGGCCTGCAATGGCAATTGCTGCTGTTAATTCTGGCGATGCTACAAAAGCATGTGTATTAGGGTTACCATCGGCACGCTTGGCAAAGTTTCTATTAAAAGAATGTACAATACTATTTTTTGGTGCATTTTTAGGATCGCTATATCTTGCCCATTGCCCTATACAAGGGCCACAAGCATTGGTAAATATTTTAGCATTAAGATTTTCAAAAATGCCTAAAATACCATCACGTTCTGCTGTGTAGCGCACTTGTTCAGAACCTGGGTTAATCCCTAATTCCGATTTCATGGTAATGCCTTTATCTAGAGCTTGCTGTGCTATAGAAGATGCTCTTGACAAATCTTCATACGACGAATTTGTACAAGACCCTATAAGCCCCCACTCTACTTTTATAGGCCAATCGTTAGCCTTAGCCTTTGTTGTCATGGCTGTGCCCACTTCTGTAGATAAATCTGGTGTGAATGGTCCATTTAAAAGCGGCCCTAACTCAGATAAGTTAATTTCTATAAGTTCATCGAAGTACTGTTCTGGAGCTTCATACACTTCTGGATCGGCAGTCAAATAGCTTTTTACAGCATTGGCTGCATCGGCCACATCGGCACGTTCTGTAGCACGTAAATAGCGTTCCATAGAAGTATCGTATCCAAAGGTAGATGTGGTTGCACCTATTTCTGCCCCCATATTACATATGGTTCCTTTTCCTGTACATGACATCGCTGTAGCCCCTGGGCCAAAATATTCTACAATAGCGCCAGTCCCGCCTTTAGCGGTTAAAATCTCTGCAACTTTTAATATCACGTCTTTAGGCGCTGTCCATCCTGATAATTTTCCTGTTAACTTTACGCCTATAAGTTTAGGGAATTTCAACTCCCAAGCCATACCTGCCATAACATCTACGGCGTCGGCTCCACCTACACCAATCGCGACCATACCTAAGCCCCCTGCATTTACTGTATGCGAATCTGTTCCTATCATCATACCACCTGGGAAGGCATAATTCTCTAACACCACTTGGTGTATAATACCAGCGCCTGGTTTCCAAAATCCAATGCCATATTTATTAGACACCGATTCTAAAAAATTAAAAACCTCACTACTTACATCATTTGCATTTTTCAAATCTTTTGCTGCACCTTCTTTAGCTTGTATCAAATGATCGCAATGTACTGTGGTTGGTACTGCTACTTTTGGTTTTCCTGCTTGCATAAATTGCAATAATGCCATTTGCGCTGTGGCATCTTGACACGCAATTCTATCGGGCGCAAAATCGACATAATCCTTACCTCTAACAAATGCTTTGGTAGGATTCCCGTCCCATAAGTGATTGTATAATATCTTTTCAGAAAGCGTTAATGGTTTTCCAACAATCTCTCGTGCTTTATCGACACGTTCTGCCATCTTGGAGTACACTCCTTTTATCATTTCTATATCAAATGCCATATAAGTAACTGTATTTAATTTTTGTTTAACGTTTACTAGGGTCTAATATACAAAATAAGAAAGCCATTGAAAAACCGAACTAAATTAGTTTTTCTAATAAAATCTATAAATGCAATGTATACATTTATAGGGCTATGCTACTTTAAGGACTCTCGCTATTTAGACCTTAAAATAAGGATGTGTTTTTATAGCATACCCATAAAAAATAGTTTCTTAAGAATAGGCCATAAAAAAAGTCCGAGTAAGAACTCGGACTTTAGTGTATTTATAAATTAAGTAACGTTTAGTTTACTAATTGCTTTTGTGAAGGTTTAAACTTAGTTAAAACGATACCTTCTACAGCGGCTTGGTATTCTTCAATTGTTGGTGTTCTTCCTAAAATTGTAGATAATACCACTACTGGTGTTGATGATAATAAAGATTCTCCTTTTTTCTCACCAGAGTCCTTAACCACACGGCCTTGGAATAAACGTGTAGAGGTTGCCATTACCGTATCTCCTGGTTCTGCTTTTTCTTGGTTCCCCATACATAAGTTACATCCTGGACGCTCTAAGTATAATAAGTTTTCATATTTGGTACGTGCTAATCCTTTAGGTGCACTGTCATCAAATTCGAATCCAGAATATTTTTGTAAAACTTCCCAATCACCTTCAGCTTTCAACTCGTCTACAATATTGTACGTTGGAGGCGCTACCACTAATGGCGCTTTAAATTCTACCTTACCGTGCTGTGCTTCTATGTTTTTCAACATTTGCGCTAATATTTTCATATCGCCTTTATGCACCATACAAGAGCCTACAAACCCTAAGTCTACAGTTTTTGTACCGCCATAGAATGATAATGGTCTAATAACATCGTGTGTATAACGTTTAGAAACATCATCATTGTTAACATCTGGATCGGCAATCATAGGTTCTATGATCTCATCCAAATCAATTAAAACTTCCGCGTGATATTTTGCATTTGCATCTGGTCTTAACGCAGGCTTAATTCCTGTTTTAAGTTCTGTAATTCTAGTTTGCGCTTTATCTACTAAACCTTTAAGAACTTGCGTCTCGTTATCCATACCCTTTTCAATCATGATTTGGATACGACCTTTAGCAATTTCTAAAGATTCTATTAAAGTGTCGTCTTCAGAGATACAGATAGAAGCTTTAGCTTTCATCTCTGCGGTCCAATCTGTAAATGTAAAGGCTTGATCTGCCGTTAATGTACCAATGTGTACTTCTATAATTCGACCTTGGAATACATTCTCACCAGCAAATTGCTTTAACATTTGTTGCTGTGTAGCATGTACCACATCACGGAAATCCATATAAGGTTTCATCTCGCCTTTAAACGTCACTTTTACAGACTGTGGAATTGGCATTGTAGCCTCTCCTGTTGCTAAAGCGAGTGCTACCGTTCCTGAATCTGCTCCAAAAGCAACCCCTTTAGACATACGCGTATGTGAATCACCACCTATAATGATGTCCCAATCGCCTACTGTAATATCGTTTAATACTTTATGAATTACATCGGTCATTGGGAAATATTTACCCTTAGGATCACGACCTGTAATCAAACCAAAATCATTCATAAATTGCATTAATCTAGGAATATTGGCTTTCGATTTGTCATCCCATACAGAAGCGGTGTGACATCCCGATTGGTAAGCGCCATCAACTATAGGAGATATTACTGTTGCAGCCATCATTTCTAGTTCCTGAGACGTCATTAATCCTGTAGTATCCTGAGAACCTACAATATTAACCTCTACACGAACGTCTGACCCAGCATGTAATGTCTTTCCTGGCGTTGTTCCTACTGCATTTTTATTAAATATCTTTTCTACTGCTGTTAAACCTTGTCCTTCTATAGAAATTTCTTTAGAAGTGGCATATACTTGAGGCACTTCAATACCTAGTACCTTAGCAGCAAACGTTTGTAATTTTTTACCAAATACAACAGCGTAAGAGCCTCCTGCTTTGATAAATTCCATTTTTTGTGGCGTTAATGCTGTAGAAATATCTTTTAATTCTTTAGCGCCGTTATATAATTTTTTGGTTTTTGTATTTATGGTAAGAACTGTACCCGTTTCTACAGAGTACGTTTGTTCTAATACAGGTTCTCCATCTTCATCAAAAACCGTATTTCCATCTGCATCTTTCTGTTTTACCCAGTTCTTAAGATCTATTCCTATACCTCCTGTTACACCAACTGTAGTCAAGAAAATTGGAGAGATTCCATTTGTTCCTGCTATTACAGGCGCTATATTAATAAATGGTACATAAGGACTAGAAGCCACACCTGTCCATAATGCAACGTTATTTACACCAGACATTCTTGACGATCCAACGCCCATAGTACCTTTTTCAGCTATTAGCATCACACGCTTATCGGGATGCTTTTCTTTTAAAGCCAACAATTCATTTTGCATGTCATGGTTATGCTCAAAAATACATTGTCCATGAAGTTCACGGTCTGATCTTGAATGCGCATCACCTCCTGGAGATAATAAATCTGTTGAAATATCACCAATACCTGCAATAAATGTTACAACCTCTATTTCTTCTTCAATTTCAGGTAACTTTGTAAAGAATTCAGCTTGTGCATAACTCTCAATAATCGATTTTGCGATTGCATTACCTGCTTTATAAGCATTTTCTAAACGTTCTGTATCTGCTTCGTATAAAAACACTTGAGTTTTCAATACTTTAGCAGCTTCTTCAGCTCTATCAGCAGCATCACCTAAAGCTAGATCTAATAACACCTCTACAGATGGTCCCCCTTTCATGTGTGCTAATTGCTCTAAAGCAAAAGCGGGTGTAATTTCTTCTAAAACCGATGTTCCTAAGATAATTTCCTTTAAGAATTTAGCCTTTACACCTGCTGCACTCGTTGTGCCCGGTAATGTGTTATAGATAAAAAAGTTAAGTGCTTCTGGTCTGTAGGTGTTATCTACATCTTTTATTATCGTGATAATTTCACTTAATAATTCTGCACTATCAATAGGCTTAGGGTGTAAGCCTTGGCCTTTACGTTCTTCGATCTCCTTAAGATAATCTTTATAAATACTCATAATAGAATGCTTTTCGGTAATATTTAAAATAGAAATCTTAGCAATATGTAATGGTTTTTGCTGCGCATAAATGCATGTTTAGTATCTAAACACACTATTTTACACTCTTGCTTTAAAACTAAAAAATTGCTTTTTTTCAGCTTGGCAAATTACGAAATTAATATACAGATTTGAAAATAATATTTTGATTTAAATTACGTATTAATACGTAATTATCTATTGTCCGTATATTGAACAGAAAGATTGTGTTTTTTTTAGAACTTAGGCTTAATTTCTGTTGAATCAATAATTTTTCGCGACTATAAAAATTATGACCTATAGACATTTGTTAAGACCAATCATATAACCTACTAATAACAAGACACTTACCGCACATCTCTAGCCGTAGTGATGTTTAACGCTCTATAGACGACTTACTCAAATCTTATTTTTAAACATGTTCGCCTTTAATATTTTGTTTTTTTAGCCTCGTACCGTAAGCTTTATGTTCTAAACCTTACTAATATGAATACAATTAGGAACTTAAGCGTCCTTATTAAATCAAAAAAAACGAACATCATGAGATCATTCTTTTCCTTTTACACCCTTATATTTTGTTTTGCCATAGGCATGCTTGTCACATCTTGTAGTACCAATGATGATACGCCTGTTGCTGAAGATACTATTGTTATTCCCGTAGTAACTTCAGACAGTTGTAGTAATGTTATCATTGTTAATGGGTATGCTTACGGTGCTTGTGATACGCAGTTAGAAATCGTTTCACTCTCTAGTGGAGAACGAAATACTGTTCCTGTTCCATCTGATGATATTGCTTTTGACGCTAGCAATCAAACACTTTTTGTACAATCTGGAAATACGGTGGAAGCTTTAAGCATTACAGACCCTTTCACTCCTACTGTAATCGCAAGTGTGGGTACTAATTTTGGTACATTTTCTGGGATTGGTGCTGCAAATGGCGTTGTCGTAGTTTCTGGAGGTAATAGGTCGAGCAACACACAAGTCTATAATTTTAATAACAACACTTTTAATTTAACAGCTGATGGTATAGCCCTCGTAGATAGTGTGAGAGGTAATCCTGATGTTCATGTTATCCCAACTACAAATGGCGCTAGAGCCTTTTATTCTCAAGATTTAAGCGCAGTGACGAACTGGGGCATACAAATTGTAGATTTTAATACCAACGGTATGGTGCAAAGTACAGAAGATGTTGTCGTACTCAATTCGCTACAATTCACTGGCGGATTTGCACCAGTAAGCCCTGCTAACTTTCCTGTAGAAAGTGAATTCTTAAACAATAGACTTTATGTAGCTCATTTTGCGGTAAACGGTCTAGAGGTTATTGACTTTAATGCCGCTAACACGACATCTGTAATAGACTTAGGGTACCAACCTGTGCATATAACTACAGATGGCACATTACTTTTCACAATAGGAATTACCAGTGATATAATAAGTATTTTAAATCCTGTGACAAATACTATAGAAAGACGTGTTGTAAATGATATAGAACAAGCTAGAGGTATCGCTGTATCTTTCAATTATATTGTAATTGCAGATCGTTCTAGAGGTCTTATTGTTCTTGATAGGTAAACTCTTTAAAATTACGTAAGCATCATAAATTCAATTTTTCTTAATTATGCCTTGTAAGAGATTGTTTCTAACGATAAAAAAAGGAGTATGCTTAAGTAAAGCATACTCCTTTTTTAGTGTGATGATTTGAAAGTTTCTTATTAAAACAAACTTTCTATAAGTTCTTGTTCTGAGACCCCTTCGGCTTCGGCTTTATAATTTTTAATGATTCGGTGTCTTAAAATACTAATTGCTACAGCCTGAACATCTTCTATATCTGGAGAAAATTTACCATTAATCACAGCGTGTGTTTTTGCCGCAAGGATTAAATTTTGTGAAGCTCTTGGCCCTGCTCCCCAGTCTATATATTTTTTCACCAAATCGGTTACTGTTGTTCCATTTGGCCTCGTTTTTCCAACCATTTTCACGGCATATTCAATAACATTGTCTGCTACAGGAATTCTTCTAATTACATTTTGATACTGTGTAATATCTTCTGCAGAAAATAAAGCTTTAACTTTCACCTTTGCATCTGTAGTTGTCGCTTTTACAACTTCAACTTCTTCCTCGAACGATGGGTATTCTAAATTAATGGCAAACATAAAACGGTCTAACTGCGCTTCTGGTAAAGGGTATGTGCCTTCTTGTTCTATAGGATTTTGAGTGGCCAATACAAAATAAGGCAAATCTAATTTATAGTGGTGTCCTGCTACAGTTACAGCGCGCTCTTGCATAGCTTCTAATAAGGCTGCTTGAGTTTTTGGAGGCGTTCTGTTAATCTCATCGGCTAAAACAATATTTGCAAAGATTGGGCCTTTAATAAATTTAAAGTTACGGTCTTCATCCAAAATCTCACTTCCTAAAATATCACTAGGCATTAAATCTGGTGTAAACTGAATGCGTTTAAAATCTAAACCTAATGCTTGCGCTATAGTATTTACCATTAATGTTTTGGCAAGCCCTGGCACTCCTATTAATAGGGAATGTCCTCCAGAAAAAACAGAGATTAAAATTTGATTCACGACAGCATCCTGCCCTATAATGACTTTTGCTATCTCTTCCTTTAAATCTTTATATTTTTTTACAAACTGTTCTACTGCGGCGACGTCAGACATTTATATTATTTTTTTAACCAGTTACTAGAAAACTCACAAGATCGCATTCCTCCAGAAATCTTTATATAAGTATCATTAATTTTCTCTGCTTGCCATTTTTCTATGGCTTTAATCTTTTTCTCATTTAATGCTAAGGCTTTTATTTTTAAAAAATCTTTTGCATAATTAGCTTCATGATCTTCTACTCTATCAGAAACAGTAAGTAATTTAAATTTCAACTTATTCGTTCTATCCCTTTCAGACAATACCTGACTTATTTCTCCTTCTTTTAAATTTTGTATTTGAGAATACAATTCAGGATCCATTCTTGTAAGTTCAAAATTATAATCTTGCGTTTCAGGGTTTATCAATTTCCCGCCATCTAATCGCGTTTCCTTTTCATCACTTACTTCTCTTGCTGCTGCTTCAAAAGTAATTTCTCCTGCTTCAATTTTTGCTCTTACCTTTTCGATCTTCTCTTTGGCATTTTTTATAGATGCTGTAGACACTTGAGGAATTAACAAGACATGACTTATATCGTATTCTTGTCCTCTTATTTTTTCGCAGTGAACGATATGAAATCCAAAATCGGTTTCAAATGGTTCAGATATTTCACCTTCTTGTAAGGCGAAAGCAACCTCTCTAAACTCTTTTACCATTCTTGGTTTCTTTCGATTAAGCGTATATTTATAACCCGATTGTTTAATCCCTGGATCTTGACCATATAAGATAACTTTCGATCTAAAACTCGCTCCATTTTCTTCTACATCGGCCTTATACTGCCTTAATTGATCTTTAATCTTTTCTTTTTCTGCAAGCGATACTTTGGGTTCAACAACAATTTGTGCCACCTTTAACTCTGTTCCAAAATTAGGACGCTCTTCCTTTGGTATTTTATTAAAGAACTGACGTACTTCTTCTGGTGTAATCTCTATATCTTGAATTACCTTCGCTTGCATACGCTGTGATAACATAAGGTCTTTGTTCGTTTTGAACATTTCATCGCGCAGTGTTTCTTCGCTATCCTTATTGTAAATCTTTAACAAACGATTTATATCTCCGTTTACCTGTCCTAAAAATTGTTGTAATTGGTAATCGACTTGTCGTCTTACTTCAGCATCAGAAACAGCAATACTATCTTGAATGGCATGGTGTGCATAAAGTTTGTTTTCTAATAACTTTCCAAATATCTGGCAATTTGTAATCTCTTCAGTGTCTACTCCAGAGGCTTTAAGTTGTAATAATTCTTTATCAATGTCTGAATTCAAAACAATATATTCCCCCACGACTCCGGCAACACCATCTACTTTTATTTTCTTGAATTTTGATACCGAATCAACGCTAACAGTTGTGTCTTCTTGTACACTTTTAGCAACTTCAGGCACATCTATAATTTCCTGAGCAGTTACTAATGAAACTGTTGGCAATATCAGAAAAACAACTAATACTAACTTAATTGTATATTTCAAATTGTTTGTTTTTAATAGCATCCTTTGTAATATCTTTTTCTAATTTTTTAATGAGCTCTAACTTACGCTTGTTGATTACGATTTGATTAATTGTTGGCCTTACATATGCTAAAGGCGCGGTCTCATTGCGTAATAACACATCTTTAATTTGCATCAAATATACTCCTAATGAATCTTTGAGTTGTATAAAATTAGATTTTTTTAACAGTTCTCTACTATTACTTGAATTTACACTTGGAATTTTAGCAACAACTTGATTTAATCTTACCCAAATAGAATCGTTAAGTGAATAGGTTTTAAACTGAATAGACATGGAATCTAAAACCTGTTTATCCTTTTCATTAAAATTTACAAAACGTGTTTTTATCGTGTTAAAATCAATCATATCTGCATCAAGATGAATGTATCTCAATTTAATAAGTTCTTCATTTAGTTTAAACACATCTTTATGGGCTTCGTAATATATTTTAGCGTCTTCTTGTTTTACAACAGTATCTAAATTTTTATTGACTAATGCTTCCAAATAGGCTTTACTATAAAGGTCGTTCTTATACTGCACGACCAGTTTGTCAAATCCGTATTGTTTATGCGCACTTAAATTAAGTTTTGCGCCATCGACTAACAGCTGCTGTGTCGCCCATTTCGTTATAAAATTTTGAACAACTAAACTGCTGTCTTCTTTAGACAAGCCATTTAAAAGAACATCTTTTAAATCTTCGTTATACAAATAATTATCACCAACCCTTGCTATTGGGATTCTTTCGTCTTCATCTCGAAAAATATTACAAGATGTAACGGCTAAAATAAGCAGTATTATGAGAGATTTATTGAACACTATAATTTTTTAATTTGGGCTTTAGCTTTTTTTAAGACCTCTTGATTAACAACTACTTTATAGGTGCTTCTCAAGTCTTCTAACCACATGGCTTCTTTATGATTTTGGTAATCGCTCATCACAATACCTTTAACCTCATCAAAGGTTTTAAAGGTTTTAGGAAACACTTCTTCAACCTTAGCGACAACATAACCTTTGTTATGTTTATAGACTTTAGAAACCCCTTTTTTCAATTCAAAAGCCTTTGGTAAAGCCTGGTGCCCTGCTGCCATGGTATCTGTAGTAAAAATAACATTTACAGCGCCGTTACTATTTATCTGTTTTTTTATAGCTTCTGCAGACACCCCATTTTGCATTAACTGCGCCACTTTTTTTATGACTTTTTTATGAGATGCCGAAGCCACTTCAGCTTTAACTCGTTTAGGCCAAAAGTAATCCTCTTTATTCGTCTCGAAATACGCTTTAATTTGTGTAGAATCTGTTTTTGCAGCTTCCCAAATGGTACTTTCCATTAAATCAAATAATAAAAGACCTTCTCTGTACTCGGTTAAAATATTTGCAAACTCTTCGTTTTCAAATTCTAAATTACGTTCTTCTACAGTCTTTAATTTCTGTTCCAAAAAGCGCTCATACGCATTTTCAACGCTAGTTTCAAAGGTGTCTTTAGGTGCTCTTTTCTTCTTATTATTTGCTAAAAATTCTCCAAACTCTGTATTAGAAACCGTTTCGTTTCCTAATTTTATTAAAACAGCATCTCCTTTAAAGTCTTCTGGTAAACTCCAATTTCCTTCATAATAGGCCTCTGTTAATATAGATGTAAAATAGCTTAAGCCCTCTGGCTTTGACTCTACATTGTATTTTGTTTTTAATCTATCGATTAAGGCCGTTTCAATAAGCTGAGATCTGGCATCACGTTTTACCTTTTTCTCCAATTCTGATTTAAGCGTTTCAAAAGAGCCTACTGGCGTAGATTTTTCTAATTTTATAATATGCCATCCAAAATTAGTTTCTAAGGGCTTAGAAATATCACCTTTATGCTCTAAAGCAAATGCTGCATCTTCAAACTCTGGGACACTTAAATCGCCACTGGAAAACTCTTGAATTAGCCCCCCTCGTGACGCTGAATTTTTATCGTCAGAAAACTGTTTCGCTAAAGCTTCAAACTCTTCACCTTGTTCTATTTTCTTATAAATTTCTTCTATTCTCGTTTTAGCTACAGAAGCACTATCCTTAGATTTACTAATCATAATGTGTTTCACAGTACAACTTCCTCTGGATTTACGCTTTTCTTCCACTTTAAGAATATGGTACCCAAAACGTGTTTTAAAAGGTTGAGAAATACTATCTTTTGGCGTATTAAAAGCTACTTTCTCAAAATTATATACCATTCTAAATCCTGTAAACCAGCCTAACGATTCGCCAAAAAGCGTTTCACCATTATGAATTGCTTTACTTACAACATCAAAACCTTCTTTAAGGGTTCTTGCTCTAAGCGCTTTTATTTGATTAAAAGCAGCCAAAGTATCTTTTGGACTGGCGTTATCTTTTAAACGGACTAAGATATGACTCGCTTTAACATCTGTAGATATGTTATCATAGGCTTCTTGTATCAAAGCCTCTGTAACGGTATGATCTGTCATATAGTTTTTAGTCAACTGCTTTCGATACTTATCTAGCTCCTTCTTGTAAGTTTCTTTTTGATCGAACCCCTTAGCTTTTGCCGCTTTTAACTTTAACTTATAGTTCGTGAATAATTTCAAATATTCATCAACGTCTTTTTGACTCTCATCTTGAACTAAATTTAAGTTTTTAGTGTATACTCTAATAAATTCAGACATATACACGGGTTCATCTTCAACTTTAAAAAGAACTTCTTTCGCTTTGGTTTGAGCTATTCCTGATATGCTTAGATTTAATACAGCAAGCAGAAAAAATAATTTCAATTTCATAGATAATGTATATTATAATTTATGGTTTAAATTAGTTTGTGTTAGCTAACGCAAATAAAGTGGTTTTATTTTAAACTTTAAAACTAATTTTAAGACCTTTGGGGTGAAAACATTAAGACATGCGACAACTAAAATTGATATGGGATTTTCGTGGCCCTGATGCCAAGAAAATTGCGACGCACCATGAAATTCACTTAAAGGAATACATCACACTAGAAAAACTGCCTTTAAACAACACTGGTATCCAAACGTTTAACGATATGCATACCATCGCCTATATGGTTGTTCCTGAAGACCTCATGAAGCCTGTTCGCGATGCTTTAAAACCGCATCGCGGTCAAGTTTACGAAGGGTAAACTTTAACTTATAAAATTAATGCTTAATTTAGAAGCTCTATATTAATACGTCATGGATTTAGAAAAGCTTGTTGAACAGTTTAAAGCCAAAGATATTCAGGCTTTTGAAAAACTCTATGAGATGTACCACCATAGCATACATGGTGTTATTGTTAATATTGTAAAAAAACACGATGTCGCAGAAGAAGTTATGCAAGATGTTTTCGTGAAAATTTGGCAAAAATCAGATTCGTATTCAAAACAAAAAGGACGCTTTTTTACTTGGATTTTAAATATTGCGCGTAACGCGGCTATAGATACTGTTCGTTCTAAAGGCTATAAAACAGAAAAACAAAACCTTAGTACCGATTCTTTCGTAGATACCATTGCAGGGCATGACCGTTTAGAGCATACCACCGATGCTATTGGCATAAAAAAGTTTGTTGAGCAACTCACCGAAACTTGTAAAGCTATTATCGATCTCTTATATTTTAAAGGCTTTACGCAAAGTGAAGCTTCTGAGACGCTTGAGATACCAATAGGTACCGTTAAAACAAGAAATAGAAGTTGTATTAAATCATTAAGGGCTATAGTACTGCGTTAACTTATGGACAAGAATCATTACATATCATCTGGAATCCTAGAACTTTATGTTGCTGGAGCGCTTTCTGAAAAAGAAAATGCAGAAGTATATGCTCTTCTACAAAAATACCCTGAACTATTACAAGAGGTTTTAGAGATTGAGGGCGCTGTGGTTGCTTTAACAGCTGCAACCTCTCACGGTAAAACACAACACCTTTTAAAATCCATAAAAACAAAAATAAATAACGCAGAACATACAATTACTCCAACGATTACCTTACAAAAACAAAACTACAATTGGGCCACCTATTCGGGTTGGGCTGCAGCACTAGTATTAGGAGTTGGATTAACTTGGATGGTATTGCAAAACAAAAACTTACAGTCTCGTATTGAAATTTCTAATACCCAACAATCATTACTTGAAATTCAAATTGAAAACGCCAAACTTAATTTAAACGAAGCGAATAGCTTAATTTCAATATTAAGAGATGATGCCATTACAAAAATTGACTTAGGGGGACAAGGTCATTTTACAGCTACTTATGCAAAAGTATATTGGGACAAAGACCAGCAACGCATTTTTTTAGATGCTGAAGGTTTGCCAGAACCTCCTAAAGGTAAAGTCTATCAAGTATGGTCTCTAACTTTAGCACCTCTAGCGCCAACAAGCCTTGGTACCATTACAAACTTTAGTGATGATACCAATAAAATATTCGAAATAAGTAACCCAAATAAGAGCGAAGCCTTTGGTATTACTTTAGAACCTTTAGGTGGCAGTAAAACACCTACAATGGATCAATTATATGTATTAGGTACAGTGAATAGCACCTCTTAGTTACTGGTGTAGTCCCATAAAGTACAACTCTATAAAAAATCTAATACCAGTATAACTGCTTTATCTATTTTGGCCGTACTAATCTTATTAAACATTATAAGTATCGCAAAATAGAACACCTCTTATATTTCTAACGTTCAATACAACACAATATTTAGAGGCGTAATCTGTAGATTGTGTTTGCCCCTTGTACCACAAAGAGGACCTAATTATTCCCTATAAATAGAATTAGAACAACAAATTTGAACGCTGCATTCATTGCTTTAAAAACCTTCTGTACTTTTTAAATAATAACAATAGACATAACGACATACATGCATCTTATAACAAAAGACATCTGCTTAACTTTTATTCTAAAACGTCTATACGCAAACCTAATTTTAAGATAGATCACTTATAATCAGAGTATTTAACGCAACCTCTTTTTAACATAAAAAACTATTTTACTTATATTTATCTCAATTTACGCCACTAAACACAGCCTCAAAACACCAATAACCCTTGTAAATCAATGACTTAAATTATGTAATGGTTTTATATTTTATAACATTATGTCTAGTTTTAATACAAACTGCATATATAATACGTTGACAATCATATGAAAGAATTGGTTTCGATATTAATATTTAGCTTATCGCTTAGCTGTTTTTCTCAAATTAAAAATTGTTCTCAATTTAAAACTGGCGAATTTGTTTACGCAGATAAACAAAGACCTGAAAAAATAGTTAGAACACTCACCTCACAAATTGAGACACACCCAGAAACTGGATTGGAAATTCATGCTTCTATAGAATGGACTTCAGACTGTAGTTATGTTTTAAGGTATGAAAAAATTCTAAACGTTACAGAAGACACTGCCGCACCATACATAGGCCAAAAAGTGTATGTACAAATGCTTAAAGTCAAAAAAAATAAAGCCCTTATAAAAGCGCAAAGCAGACGAATAGATCTTGAATTAAAACTTATCAAACTCAATTGATGGTATTCTACTTATTTTAAAACCTACACAAACTGGATTACAAATTAGATGGAAGTATTAACCAAAATTATGGCGATGTCCCAAGGGGTATTCCTGAAAATGGTGGCTTTTTTTAGATAAAGTAATACCATTGCACCTTATTTTAAAATTAAACGCACTGTATTTGCGCCTATAAGTACAAAACAATAGGCGCTACAAACTTCAAAAAACCAAAACATAATATCTATCTAAACGGTTTTACCAATTCTAACCTAGGAGAAACCGATTTTATAAAAACTCACTTTAGACGCTATTCAAGTTTTTAAACCCAGAGCGCATTAACACGAATCATATTTACAGCTCTCGTTTTCTATACACTTCCAAATTTACTGTTCAACATATTATGGATATCCTAAACACTATACGCATAACATTTAATACGCCAATAGACACTATTTAAAAGAAGAAAGTTTTGTAATTGTAAATGTTTTATACTTATAACTCCTTAATATTAAATGTTATTAAATTGCTTTTCAATGCATTAACTCTACTAAAATCTATCTCAAAAGATAAGCTTTCTCTCAATTTCACTGTTTTATTTTAGAAATATTACACCTTTTGCCGATACATCCATCCCGCGATAGTATACCAATAATACCAAATAAGAGTAAAATAGTCCTTTTATAACTAAATACCTGTATTTAAGCACTTTACGTAATGCTAAGTGCAAGAAAAAGCTCATGTTTTTGCTAAATTTGTAATTATTAAACCATTAAACTAAAATATCATTAAATTATGACTTCCAACAAAACTAATTTTTACGTATTCCTCATTTTTGCGTGTTTATTCCATACAGTATATGCGCAATCTATAGTGGAAAAACATGGACGATTACAAGCCAACGGCAATAAAATCGTAGACAAAACCAACACCCCCATTAGCTTAGCAGGTAATAGCTTATTTTGGAGTAATGCCGACGATACCTCAGACTTTTACAATGCAGAAACGGTAAATCAGCTTTCAAATGCTTGGAAAAGTTCTATTATAAGAGTTGCCGTAGGTGTAAAAGAAAGCTGGGATAACGGACGTGGTTACATTGATAGCCCACAAAACCAAACTGCAAAAACAAGAACTATTATAGACGCAGCTATTGCTGCAGGTATGTATGTTATTATCGATTGGCACACTCACGAAGCCGAAAAGTACCAAGATGAAGCTATCGCTTTTTTTGAAAACATGGCTGAAATTTATGGCACAAATGATCATATCATCTATGAGATTTACAATGAACCTATAGATCAATCTTGGCAAGAAATTAAAACCTACGCTGCGGCAGTTATTGCTGCCATACGCGCCAAAGATCCTGATAATTTAATCCTTGTTGGCTCTCCTAGATGGTCTCAAAACGTAGATATAGCTTCACAGGACCCTATAGCAGATACAAATTTAGCCTATACCTTGCATTTTTACTCTGGGACACATGGGCAGTTTTTAAGAGATAAAGCACAGCAGGCCTTAAATAATGGTGTACCGCTTTTCGTATCAGAGTGGGGTGCCATAAATGCTGATGGTAGAGGCGACGTAGATGCCCCCGAAACCGAAAGATGGATGGCTTTCCTAAAAGAAAACGCTATTAGTCATGTAAATTGGTCTGTAAGTGATAAAGGTGAAGGGTCTTCAATTGTCGCCGATCGTCAAGGCGTCGCAGGCCTACAAAACAATCAATTAACAGATACTGGTATTTATATAAAAGACATTATAGAAAACTGGAATGCTGCAACACCAATAATTGATGGTAACCATGGTACCATAAACTGTAACACTGCAGAATGTATCCTTGATGCTATGCGTCGCGCCTTACCTGGTGATGAAATTATTATTGCCCCAGGCACTTATGTCGCTTTAGAAAAAGACAACACCAATGGCAGAGCATCTCGATTTTTCTCTGATAAGGATGGTACAGCATCGCAACCGATCATCATACGCGCACAAAATCCGTCGAGACCTCCCATTTTAAAAGCGCCTGAAGGAAGTTATGATGGTTATGTTATGCGTATTCTTGGAGATTATTGGCAAATTAAAGACCTTATCATGGAAGATGGTTCTAAAGGGTTAGTGTTTGATAATGCCAATCACGGTCTTATTGAAAACATTACAGTACGCGATATTGGAGAAGAAGGGATTCATTTAAGAGATGGCTCTAGTAATAATATTGTTAGAGGTTGTAATGTCTCTAACACAGGGGTTGTAAAAGCAGGATTTGGAGAAGGACTTTATGTGGGGTCTGACAAATCTCAACACAACGACCCGTATGATCCCGATTGCGATAATAATATATTAGAAGACTGTATCATAGGTCCTAATGTTGCTGCAGAAGGTGTAGATGTTAAAGAAGGTACGACACATACCATTATTAGAAATTGTACATTTTCTGCTAAAGGTATTACAGGAGAAAATAGTGCCGACGCATTTTTAGATCTCAAAGGTGTTTATACCTTTGTTTATAATAACACCTTTAATTTAGAAGGCTCTACAGTAATTAACTCTGTAATAGATTTTCAAGATAGAAAAACAGGCTATAAAACAGGGACTAGAAATGCTATTTTTAACAATACCTTTAACCTAGAAAACAGAGGTGATGAGATACCATCCATGCGTGCTAAAGGCGGTAGTCCTTCTGAAATGCACTTTTGGAATAACACAAGACATCCTAATACACCAGATCCGACTTCTGATTTTTCATTAAAAGCGATGGTTTTATCATGTCCAAGTTGGAATATTTTACCATGCGACACCGATCTTGATAATAGACCACCATCAGTCACCATTACATCTCCCGCCAATAACAGTAGATTTTTAGAAAATAGCACGATCACTATTGCTGTAAATGCGACAGATACAGATGGGAATATCACTAAAGTAGAATTCTATAATGGCGCTACAAAATTAGGTGAAGATAGTAATGCGCCATACCAGTATACAATTTCAAATGCAATTATAGGCACCTATAACATAAGCGTTAAAGCTACCGATAATGAAAATGCAACTGCTGAAGCAAATACATCCTTTGAGGTTACAGAAGAGGTTTTGATGTCTAATTGCACCTTTAATACGCCTGCAAATGCTGCACTTCCTACTTTTGATGATGCTTCTTTTTCTAATGTTCATGTTTTAGGAACAGGAGGTCCTAATCTTTCTAACTTGAGACGTTTTAGAATTAACTGGAATTTAAATCAAAACATACTACGTAGATTCGCTATAAATACTACAAATGGTAATCCTAGCTATTACGTCGATTTAAAAGAGGGTTTAACCTATAATTTTAATAACTCAAGTCCAGACGTAGCCATAAACAACTCTGGAATAACAGGCTTAGATGGGGCGTATTGGGTTACTGCAGATGGCACCAATTTCGTAATGGTTTCTAAAACAGGTGGGTTTACAATTTACTTTAGCAATACGGCTACGGCACCAAACTGTAGCGCCAAACAAATTGCAGAAAAAGCGGCAACTGTAGATGCTGCCTCTGCGCTTAAGCTATACCCTAACCCTATTACAGATCAATTGCTAACACTTTCACATCTTCCTGAAACTGGTGCTAGCATTCAAATTATGGATTTACAAGGTAAAATTATAATCCAAAATACCTTTAAAAACAATACTAAAGCGCAACTCGATGTCTCTGTATTAAAAACAGGTTTGTATGTGGTAAGTATTAAAGGACAAGGCTTACAAAAATCTATTTTACTCTCTAAATACTAATTAATAGTTTTTTAAAAGAAGAAGAAAGCCTCATAATGTTACCCATACATTATGAGGCTTCTTTATGTCTTCCATTTTCACATCCCTCTTTCAAATTCTACATTTTACAAAATTTAATGCCATTAATTTCCCTGTACGCCTCCTAAAACCGTTTTAGATATTAGCACACTATGAGTGTCTTTAAATGCTATTGCAGACTGCATCTTTCAATTTCTATCTAACGCTACGGCATTAAAATAAAGAAAATACAAGTAGGTATTCTATACTACAGCTTCGCTAGGGTACCGCCAATCTATAAAACGAGTTAAAATTGAACGTTTTATTACAATTAGACAACCAATATGACTTTCATACCGTATATCATAAAACATGACTCAACTATATTGTTTTCGTTTTAATACCATGACTGAGCCTCTGTAAAACAACAAACGCTAACGCTACAAACAAATTAAACCTCCCTCCCTATGCTTTTTAAAACACATTCTTTTTATTGCCTTTCGTTGTTTCTTATAGCATTATGTTACGCTAATGCAACACCAGAGACTCCATTCAAGAAAAAAGCCTATAATACAGTATCAAAACCTATTATAATAAACGATTTTATTGAATGTAATACTGTTGCTTGTATTTTAGAAGCCATGAGAACTGCTCAACCTGGCGATGAAATTGTAATAGCGCCTGGCACCTATATTCCTATTGAAAAAGACAATACAGATGGCAGGGCCTCTCGATTTTTCTCGGCAGCTGATGGCGACGCTGAAAATCGCATTACAATTCGTGCAAAAACCCCTTCTAATCCACCAATTCTTAAAGCGCCTGAAGGCAGTTACGATGGGTATGTTATGCGTATTTTAGGAGACTACTGGCACCTTAAGGACCTTATCTTAGAAGACGGATCTAAAGGTTTGGTTTTCGATACTGCAAATCATGGTATTATTGAAAATATTACCGTACGCGATATTGGAGAGGAAGGTATCCACCTTAGGGATGGCTCTAGTGATAATCTTATTACAAACTGTAATATATCATATACTGGAATTAAAAAACCTGGTTTTGGAGAAGGCTTATATGTAGGATCTGATAAATCTCAACACCATACAACGTATAATCCAGACTGTAACAACAATACCATTGAGAACTGTATAGTGGGGCCACATGTCACTGCAGAAGGTGTCGATGTTAAAGAAGGTACTTTAAACACCATTATTAGAAATTGTACCTTTTCGGCAGAAGGCATAACCGGTGAAAATAGTGCAGATGCATTTATAGATCTTAAAGGTGCTTACACCTATGTTTATAACAACACCTTTAATTTAGATGGTTCTACAGTAATTAATGCCGTTATCGATTTTCAAGACCGGAAAACCAATTACAATACAGGCTATCGAAATGCAGTATTTAGCAATACGTTTCATCTTGGTCTTAGAGCAAATGCCATTCCTTCTATGCGTGCCAAAGGCGGAAAACCTTCCGAAATTCATTTCTGGGACAATACGCGTACTCCTAATGGTAACGACCCTATAAGTGATTTTTCCTTAAGAGCGATGGTATTATCTTGCCCCGATTGGAACATAATGCCTTGTGAAGATGAAGCTCCTATTTTGAACGCCACAGATGTCACTCTTAACACAGCAACTGTATACGCATTCCCAAACCCTTTAAAAAGCGGTAATTTAACACTTAACAACCTTCCTTTACAAGCTTTAGACATACAACTTATAGACCTTCAAGGCAAACGTCTCCTACAACAAAAATCGAGACAGCAACGTAACATACAATTGGAACTTTCTAAATTAAAAGCTGGCGTATACATTGTAGCCATTACTGGATCTGGGTATGCAAAATCTTTATTGCTTTCCAAACGCTAAGAATGTGCTTACGAACTAAAAAAAGCCTTAATTGCTTGTATTGCAATTAAGGCCTCCATAACTAAAACTGAAGTTTTTAGGTTAAAACATTTGAATCAAATAAAAGGTACTATTAACTCTAGTAATTCCCTCAAATTAATAGAGTACACCTTTAAGCTTTAATACACTAAATCCGTTTTATATTTTCAGCCATTAACGGCCCTAATTCGAATGTACTCTCTAACAGTTCTTGTTTTAATGCTTTAGCTTTCTCTAATGCACCGTTGGCTTTATAAATTTCAGCCATATGGTATACCGCTTTAGGCTCTGAAGTATGCCCTGCAACATGATTTTCCATAATATGAAGTGCTGTGGCTGTATCGCCTTTTACATGGTGAGTCCATGCTAATAAATCGTAAGATAATGCTGTTGGTCTATTGGCAACTTCTTTAACTGCAAGCTGCAATGCCGTTTCAGTATTAGAATCTATATGTATAGGTTTTGAAGTTAACACATCTATAGTGTAGGCATTATACATATCGCCATATAAGGCATTATTCGTAGCGTCTTTATATGCCGCTATAGCCTTAACTCTAAGATCTTCTGCCCCTTTAAATTCAGCAATTTCAGCTTTAAGCAAATGGTAATCTGGGGTCTTATACGTCTCGGTTATAGCATTTAAAATACGTAAAGCTTCTTCAGCATTCTTCTCATGAGCATACACAATCCATGCGATACCACGTTTGGCATACGCATCGTTTGGATCTAAAGCTAAGGCTTTTAAGTAGTGTTGGTAAGCTGCCGAAATGTTCCCCGCATGTCCATAATAATCTGCACTATTTGTATACGACCATTGCAACAGTCCCTCTTGACGGTGTCGCGCTGCAATTTCAGTTGCTTTTTGCAAATACAAAATGGCTTTATCTAACTGTCCCTCATGGTCACTCCATTTTGATAATCGGATTAAAAAATCAAATGCATCATAATTTTCAATTTTACTTAAATACGTCTTTGCCTTTTCACGGTCTCCTAATTCTAAATACACATCAAACAGCATGTTTTGAGTTCCGTATAAAGCATCGCCATTGGTTTCGGCAATTTTTAAAAGCTCTAAAGCCGCTTTAAATTTATGCTGTGTTATATAATTTCTTGCTAAGGTTCTTAAATATGCTGAATTTTTATAATGTGTTTCAGCATTTGCTTTTACTAACAATTCTTCTGCTTTAGCTAAATGTTTAATGGCTCCCGTTTGATTAAATAGTTGGGACTGCGCTGCCGCTGCTTTTACCAGATAGGGATATTGATTTGGAGTTGCCTCTAATTTATGCATCCAAAATTCATAATTTTGAAGTGTTTGCTGTATTGCTGTGCGATCTGTTGTGTATAAAAATGCATTGTAATCATCTACATTAGTAATCTGTTGCTTTACTTCTGTAGCTGTATTACATGCTAAAACTAGTAAAAGTAAAGTCCCTAAAATACATTTAATTGTTGCCATTATTTATGTTTTTGTGTTGTTTGTATCTAAAAATAACTGCATGTGTTTTGTGATCTACACATGCAGTCTTTATATGCTACCAAGGGCTAGCTAAGTAAGGAAATGAGGTTAAAAAAGGTTTATCATTTGCATCTACATTATCATTAGAAAGACTTGGATTTTCCGTAAAATCTTCACCTCCAAAAATTAATAAAAGTTCTACAGTTATCACATCATCCGCTAATGCACGTCCTGTAAGTACATTGGTACCATCAAAAAAAGTAGTCGTACCATCGAGAGACACATTTAAAACATCTGTAGCCAATAAGCCTGTAAATTCTGAAGCTGTTAAACCTAATGCATTCGTATCTTCTGCAGTTGTAAAAGCTGGACTTAATGCTGTTAAATTGGTCTCGAACATATTTTGAAATGTTGCATTCTGTTCTGAAGGAATGGTTCTGTTAAACGTATCTTTACTAGAAGGTGTTACAAATACGGTATTCACTGCAGGTCTTCCCATTTGGTCTGCTTGACTATATGTTCCAGAAAAATCTGGTGCTTCTTCTATAGTGCTGTCCCCGTTATCATCATTAGAGCAGCTAAAAGTCAAAAAAGAAAGAACTACACTAAGTGTTACTATTTTTAAAGTTTTCATAATATATTGTATCGTTAAATTTATCTATTTACGTATTATTTTGTTTTAGTTTCTACCCATGTATTGATCGTTCCTGAATTGCCTATAAGACGTTTTGGTACCTCTACTACAATAGATAAAACATTAGTTCCTGCAAACGTGTCTGTTCCTGGAGTATTAAACCCTGTAGCATTTCCTGCTATGATTTCTGTATACTGCGCAAAGTCCATAAAAAAAGGATCATCTCTTGGTCCTGCAAAAAAGCTCATGCCTGCATTTGTTCCTATAATTGGAGCCTCATTGTACCTAGATATCTCAACGACGCCTTGTTGCGTAGCTGTCGTTTGAATGCTACTGTCTAAACCTGTCTGTGCTGGTGCTACTGGTCCAAAAAAGTACATATCGCCATCCCTTGGAATGGCTTGAATGACTAAATCTTCTACAGCATCCCCGTCTGTATCGATATTAATTTCTACCAGTACATTTTCGCTAAACGTAGCTCCCGCAGTTTCTCCTGGGCTCAATAAACCCTGAACGTTGGCTACAAAGACTAAATTTTCTGTGTTTTCACCTTGAAAGGCGTAAAAATCTGTCACATCACTAGAACCACCACTTACGGCTGGAGCATCTATGTGGTCTGCTGCAATTGTAAAAAAACTAGCTACGGCTAGTGCTCCTACTCCTAAAATTGATTTTAAATTTTTCATGTTTTTTGAGATTTTTTAAGTTTAATTTTTTAACTCTCCTCCTACTTACGGAAAAAGACACGGGGTGGTTTTGTTAAATTTATGTTAATAGAAAAAAATAATATTATATCCGCTTAAAATCTTATTTTTACTTCAACGCGTTTACTCCCTTTAGCATGAACCCATCGGCATCTGGTTGGATAAAAAAATTAAATACTGTATTAGCAAAAGAACTTTACTTTTCTAATACCACAGAAAGCATGTTTTATAACGAACTAAGACGCTGTGGCTTCATTTATGGTACAAATCTTACTATCATAGGAGACCTGCTCCCCAACGCAAAACTTACTGAAACTGAAATGTGTAAAGTCAATCTTTATTTAGCATTTCGGTTTGTTCATGCTCGACAACACCCTAAAATCGACTTTTTAAACAGTATTATTGATTTCTATAAGCATATAGATGCCTATAAACTTTCGTTTTTTAATGAGTTACTAGGCACTAGCGCTGCTGAAGAACAGTTAGAGGATATCATTCATAAACGGTCTCAAATTGATGACAATATCATTACTAAAAATTTTAATGACTTTTTAATAAACGGCTTACTATATATAGATGTTCTCGCTTATAGCACCTATCTATTTCACAAAACGGAAACCTTAACCTACTTAAAACGTTTAGAGGCTTGTATTGAAGTGGTCTTTCTAAATGTGATGACCTCTAAATCTATTAAAACGGCGTATGACGATAGTTTAATAAAACTTTTTGAGGCCTCTTTAAGGTACAGCGGCACCAACAAAGTATCTTATACTACAGCATTGTCGTATATAAAAAGCAAAGCCGAAAAAAAATATATTTTAGATATTGCATGTATGGCGACATGGAGTGACCAATACCTTGAAGCCTCCGAACAGCATTTCTTATTGCAACTTGGTCATGATTTTGAGATGAACGTCTCGGCTTTAAACACAGCGATTGCAGCTGTGAATGATTTTTACAATTTCAATAAAGCGCGTATTGCTTTATTTAGTTCTAAAAATAGTGTTCAGAGTTTTTATACAAATTCTAGTACTATGGTTAGCAAACTCATTTCTAGAAATAGTAAACGTCTTTATGAAGAACTAGTAGGCAGTAAAGAATTGATGGTGCTCTTAACCCAATCTACAGTTAGAGAGCTCACTCCCAAAGAGCAAAAAAAAGTTCAAGATCAACTTTTAGATATTTTTAAATCCATACCAAGTTTAGCGCTATTTTTACTTCCCGGAGGCGCTTTACTTTTACCTATAGTTATAAAATTCATCCCTAAACTCTTACCTTCTGCCTTTGATGACAATAGAATTGATGAGGATACTTTGTAAATTACTATGCTAAAATGTCTAAACTTTCAATACACTTAACGCTTCGTAGTCCTTAATACTATTTTTGTAGACTAACGTCATATTTGTAAACGTTTACCTTGATAATAAAAAGCTGTTCACTACCTTAGAACCTTATTAGAATCATGTCTTATGAATACAAATCTTGCTGTTTTAATAGATGGAGATAACATTCCTTCTGCCAATGTTAAAGAAATGATGGAGGAAATTACCAAATATGGTAATCCAACCATTAAACGTATTTATGGCGATTGGACCAAACCCCATTTAAATAAATGGAAAGCTATTCTTTTAGAAAATGCAATTACTCCTATACAACAATATGCTTATACTACTGGTAAAAACGCCACAGACTCTGCCATGATTATAGATGCCATGGATATCTTATATTCTGGGAAAGTAGACGGTTTTTGTTTGGTATCTAGCGATAGTGATTTTACGCGCTTAGCAACGCGACTTAGAGAAGCACGCATGCAAGTGATTGGTATTGGGGAAAAGAAGACACCCACACCCTTTATTGTCGCTTGTGATAAGTTTATTTATATCGAAATCTTAAAAAACAGTATTACTGATAACGAAGACAGCGATAGTGATACTAGTAAATCCAATCAAAAATCTTCAGTAGACACCATAACGGCCAAAGAAATCAATTTAATCCGCTCCTCTATAGAAGATCTTTCAGATGAAGATGGTTGGGCCTTTCTTGGGGATGTAGGAAGTTTGATTCAAAAGAAACGCCCTAATTTTGATTCTAGAAACTATGGATTTCAAAAACTAACGCCGCTTTTAAAGGCCACTAAAGCTTTTGATATTGAAGAACGCAATGCCCCCAATAACAGTAGATATAAACACATTTATATTAAAAATTTGGAGAAGAAACGCCGACAGGGTAGGCAAAAATAAACGTATAACAATAAGACCGTTTTTAAGTTTATGAAAAACACTTTTAAAATCATTGAATTTTCTATTCTGTGCACATAGAGGTAGCAGTAAAAATGTGCGTTACAAAAATCTATTACTCTGTTATATAATTAGATGCAGATTTTTTTATGTTTTCAATGCTTCCTTTAAAAGCTCCACATATCTATCTGTAGCTTCTAATTCAGGGAAATGTCCACAATTTTCAAATTCAATTATTTCGCAGTTTGGCAAGTGTTCCAGTATTGATTTATAATCTGTCTTTCTATGCGTGTAGTCTTTAGCTCCCCAAATTAAAGTTGATGGAACTTCCAATACATGTAATTTAGATATCTTTTCGTTTTCAAGCCCTTGAACAAGTCCTGAAAGGCAGAAACAACCACCTTTATTGAGGTTGTTTATTGCTGTATCTATAAAGGGGGACCTATCCGTTTCTTTTGGCAGCGCATATCTGTACCACGTTTTTATTAGTTTTTCTTCGGAAAGCGAATTTACAATTTGCCCTACTACAGGATACTTTAGTAGTTTTGGGATATTACTTGCCGTCCATTCTTCCATGGCATGGAGGGAAGGGGTCTGTGACAAAAATAAATGATGAATACGTTCTGGAAATTGTTCTGCTGCTTTGATGGCATAAAAACCGTTAGAACAGGAAAAGCAGAGTGCAGCCCTTTCAATACATAAACTATCCATTACATTTATAATGAGTCGCGATGCCTTAGCACAGGAATAGTCGTATTTTGAATTTGGATAAGATTGTCCAACACCAATGTATTCAAAGCAAATCACACGATAGTCTCTCGACAATTTTGAAATCAGGTTTTGGTGATGTTCGATAACATTGGGACCGTCTGGGACAGATAACAGTACAGGCTTCTTTTCTTTTGTATCAAAAACTCTTACATCTCCATAATCGGTTGCGATAAAGAAAAAATTCTGCTCCAATACAGCCTTCTTTTTCTTGAAGCGATACCTTAACGTATCCACAAAATTTCCATTCATGCCTTTGGTATTTTATAAGTGGCACTGTAAACGTTATAAGCACAGCTCCACAGCATTTCATCAGATGAAAATACTTGAAATTTAACAACTTATTACGATTTCTAACACAAAATATTGAGCATTCACTTTTTTTTGCTAATCTAAGGTATCGCAAATTTTAGTCTTTACTACTTGGGGTTTTCATTTTTAGTAGTGTCTTTCCTGATTTTAACATGTCCATTAAACCTATTTCTTTTTTTGCATCTTTTGCTAGTTTTATTTCTGCCATTTCAATAACTTCATTTGAGGCTTTAGAAATATGACCACAATCGTAAATTGGATTTGGATCGTATTCAATAACAAGCTGTATGGCTTTAGTCTCTGCTTCTCCTACAATTTCGTTTGATAAATATAGTGCCATATCTATTCCTGCAGAAACACCTGCTGCTGTTATATATTTACCTTGTTTAACTATTCTTTCATTTTTAGGTGTCACTTCAAAATCTTTTAGTATCGTCATTGGTTTCCAATGTGAGGTAGCTTCTTTACCTTTTAATAGTCCTGTGGCTGCCAAAATAAGAGAACCAGAGCATACCGAAGTTGTCCATGTACTGGTCTTATCTATTTTGTTAATCCAATGCAGTACTTTTTTGTTTTTCATTTCTCTAATAAAAGTAATTGCTGAGCCTGGAATTAATAATACATCTGCACTTTCGATATCATTAATATCATATTTTGCGTTTAAATGTACAAAGTTAGAATCTGCTTTTATCTCTCCTTTGGCTTCTGCTACAAAGTAAACTTCAGCACCTCTAATGTTTTTCAAAACTTCATAAGGGCCAATAGCATCAAGCATTGTGATTCCGTTATATATGTAAATTACTATTTTCATTTTTCAAATTAGAGATAATGGTTAGGTGTATGAGTTATTACATGGTCGTAATCGAGAATTTTTCAAAGTAACATTAATAAATTAATAAGTAAATTCTTGAGTTATCTCACCCTTTTTCATTCTTAGCATCATGGTCATCTATGAATAATTGACAAAAGAAAGAAGTTAAATGTTCTTCTAATAGATTGAATTCAAAAACTAAATGCCTAACGTGGTATGATATGGCTTCTAAGAAAGTTTCGTTATTACCTTCCAAGTATTTACTCATTAAGGACCGCTGCAATTTAATCTTTTTGTTTTCACTCTATTCAATATTATCTATTCATAGTTTTTCTACCTAAATATGAGTTCAGAAGCTGGATTATTATATCGTTTATAAGTTATGTACAGCATATAAACCAATCCTAATGCTCCTATTACAGTTACTTTTGTTGGTCCTAGGGCTTCAACAGCATTTCCTAATAATTGCTTTAAGCCACTTCTTCTTCCATATGCCACATAATGTTCTCCATTTTGGGCATCAAGCGCCATTTCTCTAAAAAAATAAGTGAGTATTGGAATTAGAACAAGACCTATTGCATTTAAAAGCAGGGGTTTTATTTTTGATTCTAAAGATACACTCTTACTAAAGTTTTTGATCTCCGCTATTTCTGAAACGAGGGATTCTCGGATACTCTTGTCATCTAACTGTATTGAATCCTTTTTATCCTTACCCTCTTTTTCGTATTTGATACTAAATGTTTTACCCTTCTCATTAAAGTTTAATTCTTTTATTGATTTCAAAGGAATCGTCTTTACAGTTTCAAGTATCCCTGATTTTGTAGTTGATTCCAAGAGGGCATCAAATGTTTTATGGCCTTTAGTACTAATGATAATTTGCTCTTCTGTAAATCCAAAAACTTTACGTTTTTCTTCTCCAAGTGGAATAATTTGATGTTTCATGTTATTTTTACTATTTGTATTCTGATTATCATAAAGATACCAATTCAATAGCACTAAAAAATAATTTGCTGTAGAAACGGGTTCTTTTTTATTAATTTTTGATTGGTCGAATTTAATTAACCGATACCATTTAATAAGTGTTACAACAGAACAAAATGTTACTCAACTATCAACATTATCTAGACGTGAATTGCCATTATTTCATTTTTAAAGTATTACTCTTTTCTAAGACGACAGCAATCACTACATCAAAAAGGCACACTTTCAAACTATATATCAAGTTGTTATGTTTTTTTATGCTAGACAATTAAATGTAATCAACGCATTTAATTTTATTCATTTTTTATTTGCAATTCGTTAATCCTAATGATTCATTTTAATGCTAACCATTCCGTTTTTTTGAGATTATACCAATTATGAGATACCCCTTCAAAATCAAATGTTTCAATAAACTTTAGGCCAACTTTCTTCAAAATTTTATTAGAGACCAAATGATTCCTATTAGCAGCTGCACCAATTTCTTTCAAACCAAGATTCTCAAATCCGTATTTAAGTGACTCGATAGCTGTTTCTGTAGCGATTCCATATCCCCAATATATTTTCTTAAGCCTGTAGCCTAAATCATAATAATCAAAATTTTTTCTTAACCCTTGCTCATATTTCAATCCAGTCCAACCTATAAAGTCTCCTGTTTTTTTATCAATAATAGCCCAACGTCCAATTCCATTCTCAATATATTGGTGTCTTATAAAATCAATAATTTGTTTGGCTTCTTTTATTGTTTGTATTGGCTTCTTTCCTAAATACTCATGGACATCTGGATCTGAATCAAGTTCATAGATTCCCTTAGCATCATATGTTTCTATGTCTCTTATAATAAACCGTTCTGTTTCTATATGAATTTTCATTTATTGTGTATTCAATTTTAATCCCATTCACAGTTTAGGTATAATGCATTTTTCCATTAGGTCTTCTCTATACCTTCTATTTCAAGGCTTATTTATTTAATGCTTTTTTTATGAGGATTATCTGTCCAAGATGGTAATAAGTATGTTCAATGATTACGTCAATATTTCTGTAATAGCTGCCATAGTCTTTATCACTAAAATCTGAAACGATCTTTTCTTCAGTCATATTTTCAACAAGTTCAATAAACATTTTCGAGTTAAGACAAAACGCGTTTACTAAGTTTTTCCAATCGTATTCAGTTTTTATTGGAGGGGCGTCGAAACTATATTTGTCGCGTATATCAAGTGTTCCGCCTTTAAGAACATTTGCTACTCCTACTATGTAGTAATTTATATGAAACGTTAAATCGGCAATAGTGTTAAAATCATCTATTTTTTGAGTAGCTTGACTCTAATCAAGGTCAATTATTTCTGCTTTGAAATTTGTACCCAAAACCCATTTACCATCTATAAAAATCTCTTTCAATCGGTTCGCTAGATATGCACTTCGTTTCATTTTGGCTCTAATAGTTTATTTTAATTATCTACATTCACTTAAATTACAGATTATTTAACCAATACATTAGAAAAACTTCCACCACTTATTCTTGTAAGAAACAATTCTATCATCTGTTTTGTTTATCCATTCTATTTCATGTCCAACTTCTCCATTTTCTATTTCACCAACTTTAAATCCAAGAACTTCTGTTGCAATTTTTTTAAATTCAGTTTTCCATTCTGTCCACTCATTTAATTCCATGTTTGCTAAAATTTTAAGCCCGCTAGGCTCAACTGATGCTAAAATGAATTTTTCCGCTTTGTTATAACTAAACCAATAGGGAATCCCGTTTTTTCCAAACCCAATCCAACCAGTCATTTTTTCATAAATCAATGGTACCCTACTCCAAACCGCTTTGGGCAAATCATATCTTATATTCAAATTACATTCTCGATATTCCATTCATGAATTTATTTCTTGTATTTTATAGAATGTGTTGGACTATTGCCTTTCTCTTAAAGTTTTCTTGAACTAAAAATTTGACTGTAAGGAGAGTACTGTAATTAATTATTTAAAAAAAATGATCTATTCCAAACTCTAACATTATCCCTCTTAATGACCTGTAACTTTAAATATATGAAATTAAAAAACATCCTTGAAACCAACGATTTATTCATACATTTTATTTCTTATTAAATTTATAAAAATTTAGTATTAATACAACAGGAAAAGATCTTTCTATCTTATACTAAATTTTCTTCTGATTTTATATCTAATATTATAAGCTTTTCAAATTTTATTTTCAGATATTTTATGCAACTGCCATTCAGCTACTTTTTGAATCCTTAGAATTCTATTTGCTAATTCAGGATTATATGAACACCTGTCTTTATCAAAGCCTAGCCAATCAGGGAAATGAAATTTCGCAAGTTTAAACATTAGCTTACTAAAATGTTTTGGCCCATAATCTTCTATTTTACCTTTGTCTCCAATGATTAAATAAGTTCTAAAATGAATTACGTAAATAAAAGCCCGAGTCAAATTATATGACGGGTTTGGTATACCTTCATCTTCCCAATAAACTGCCCAAGACATACCCTCAATTTCTATTTTAGGAGTAGAATTTCTTCTTTCTTTTGGCAATGAGTTCTTATGGTAAATCATTACTATCCAAAATCGAAAAAAAAGGTATATGTGTATTATGAATTCGATATACTTTATTGTTTATGACTAGTATATAAAACATCAAATCTTATATATCTCATTTATATCTTACAAATCTAATGGTTTTTAATAATTTGAAAGCTATTCCTTCTCGCGCAAATAATATTCCTGTTATTTGGGCTGCTGTATAGTTTATAATCTCTTATTCACAACAACAATTTAAATTGAATATATCCCATCGCAATATACTATTCTCGTATATATCCTCAAATTATGAAAAATAGAATCTTCTTAATTATAAAAAGCTCTTAGAATAATTTAAACCATCAACTTATTAAAAACGTGCTGTTTATAACAGAAATCAAAGTAAACTCATAGAAATAGATTCGAATGTCTTTTTCTAAAGTAATTTAACTTAAATTACGATATCTAAAAACAATAGTACTAAATCCCACTGTAATCCATCTAAAAAAAATTCAGGCAAACAAAAAAAAGCTGCCCTTTCGGACAGCTCTAAAACCTGTTGTTTTATTATTACTGGCTTGTGCAATACACACCTGCCAATACATGTTATGTTATGCGGCACTTATAACTGTTGCCTCTTCTGATTTATGTAAGCTCACCACTGCTAAAACTGCAATGCCGTTCATCCAATAATAAGATGCATCTAAGCCTTTAAATGAAAAGATAAAAGGCGCTATAATAAATACGATTGCCACTAAAAAGTCTACTATTAAATGCATTTTATAAGATACCACTTTAACTAATCCTAAATGATGGTCTGTGAGTATCGTTAAAATTAATGCTGCTATTCCCGTTACTACTGATAACTGTAGTGCTAAAGGGTTAGAGCTACCTAAACCTAATAGAAAAGGAAGTACAATTAATGCTATAGCTACTGGATAATCTAAAAACGCGTGTATTCTCTTGGTTACAAATTTCATGATTTCTATATTTTTTTGATTATCTATTTATTAATTGTGTGTCTTACTTAATTTTTCCCAGTTTTTATCGGCTACTTTCGCTAGTTTATTGTGATTGTTCTCTGCCAACCATAATTGTTTCGCGTCTAACTCTACATTGTTTAAGTACAGGTAGTATTTACCATCTTCTACAATAAATTTGTTAGGATCTACTCTAAACTTTGCGCCTGCATAAATGCCAAAGGCACAAAAGCCTCCAAATTCTGGCATGTATTTACTAGGGTTTTTATCGAAAGTGGCTTTCTGTGCTGCAGAGGTAAAGTAGTAATTCACTTTATTATACTCCGATTTAAATTCCTTATTTCCTATCTGTGCTAATCCTAAATCTAAATACGATACGGGGCTATACCCTTGTAAGGCAATATTACTGTTGTCAAT
>CANNGA010000024.1 GCA_947504035.1 uncultured Flavobacteriaceae bacterium | reverse complement strand
TCTAACAAAAAACACACAAAGTATTGTAAACATTAGGGGTGTAAAAATATAAGTAGAAAATCAGCAAGCCCTAATTATAGACACTTATAACTTTGTATATTTATACAAATGCACATTTATACTTTTGTATAAAAAGACAAACTATACATTGCGCCTGCCGCTAGGGCTCATTTTAAAAATAATCTGATTTTTTTAGCATTGCTATGAAGAAAAAATCAAATTATTTTAAAAACGGAAAATACAAGAGTAAAATTTACTCTTGTATTTACTACAAAGGTAAATTTTCATTATATTTACCCTCGTTAATAAAACGTGAGTAATTATTACCCTTGTTTAAAATGACAGATTTTAATAGAGATACGCCTTACAATAGCTTACCGCTATTGCCTCCACGTATAACGTTAGAAACGACAAAAGTTTTACGTAAAACTATTGACGCCAGTAGAGCATTAGCGCAGCTTAATGGTATGCTAACTAATTTACCAAATCCAACGTTATTTTTAGATACAATCCATCTAAAAGAAGCAAAAACAAGCTCCGAAATAGAAAACATTATTACAACTAACGATGATTTATATAAATCTTTAGTTGCTGATAAAAAGTTTGATAACCCAGCTACAAAAGAAGTACTAAGCTATAAAGAAGCACTTTGGAATGGCTTGCGCGATATAGAAAAACGCCCTTTTATAAGTACAAATTTATGTATAGATATTGTGCAAAGCATTAAAAAAAACACCGCAGGTATTAGAACAACTCCAGGAACTACTTTAAAAAACACCAAAGGAGAAATAATATATACACCACCAACAGGAGAAACTATAATACGTGAAAAGTTATCTAATTTAGAAACTTTTATTAATGAAAACAACACCATAGACCCTTTAATAAAGATGGCGCTAATGCATTATCAATTTGAAGCCATACACCCATTTAGTGATGGTAATGGTAGAACTGGGCGTATTTTATTATTACTCTATTTAAAAATAGAAAAACTATTAGATATTCCTGCAATTTATTTAAGTGAGTATATCATAAAAAACAAAGCAGATTATTACAAAAAGTTGCGAGAAGTTACTGAAAGCAATAATTGGGAATCTTGGATATTATATATGCTTGAAATGGTAGAATATACTGCTAATAAAGGGTTGCAAAGACTAAAGGATGTAACAACGCTAATGGATAAAATTGGAGCAGAAATAAAAGAAGCTTTACCTAAAGTATATAGCAAGGAATTAATTGAAATTTTATTCAGATTACCATACACCAAAAAACAATTTTTAATTGATGAAAAACTAGGAACATCTAAAACAGTAGGTAATTATTTAATAGCCCTAGAAAAAGCAGGTTTTCTAATTTCTGAAAAAGTAGGGAAAGAAAAATTATACCTTAATCATAGATTAATGGCTGTTTTAGAACAAGCATAAGTATTAAAAAAGATTAAAAATAAAAGACAAGCAACAACCAAAGAGCCGAATTACAAAATCAAATTTAAAAATAGCCAACACTGTACGTGGTGTTGATAATTGAAACTTTAAACACGTCGTATGAGGTATGCTGTTTTATCGTTTTATAAGTGAAAAATTTACAGCTTTTATAGAAACTGGTCATGATAGTATAAATTATGTTAATCTACCAGACGATTTTATTTTTTGTAAACATAGGGTTTGAATCTCTACGCATATTTATTTAACTTTATAAAAATACAGGTATTTACTTTTTATAGTTTAAGACTAGATTTACCTGTGTTTTCGTTTGAAAAAAATCAAGTACCAAAAAGAGAACGATCCCCCGTTTAATTAAATATTATGTTGGTGCTTGGCGGTACTTTAGACATTAGTAAACTTATGAATCACAATAGGAATAAAACCGATTTAAAGTATTCAGAATTAAGAGCACAAGGTGATTTAGAGCGACAGACAAGTTGGGTTATGAATTTACTAATAGCCTTAGACCAGTTAGGCAATGCCATAGCAGGAGGGAATCCAGACAGTACGATTTCTGCAAGAATAGGGTTCTTTGTCTCTAAAGGGGAATCTTCGACACCACGCTATTGGATGTTTTTAGAAACCATCGTAGATTTTGCTTTTTTACCTATTGATTGTAAAAATCATTCTATAGCTGCATTCGAGAATGACCCCAACGAGTATTTTAAGGAGGGCGGTTTCCTTTTTAAATTTATATTAGCACTAATCACGATACCTGTAGCGCTAGTTTTAAGTGTTCTTATTCGAATTATAGTACTTTTTTTTCCAAAGGCACGTTGCGAATTTTATTTAAAAGGGGAGCCTTTAACATTAGATGAGGTTAACGAATTGCGTAAATAATTTTATTTTTGAACGTTAGATGCTTGATAAACGTATAAAAAGACCATGATTGATATTAATGCTGATTTAGGGGAAGGCGTAGGCAATGAAGCGGCGTTAATGCCATTGCTATCCTCATGTAATATTGCCTGTGGTGGGCATGCAGGTACTGCTACTACTATGGAAACTGCTGTAAATTTGGCGATGCGGTATGGTGTTAAAATAGGAGCGCATCCTTCATTTCCAGATATTGAAAATTTTGGAAGACGCGAAATGATAATGTCACATGAGGCTTTACGAGGTTCTATAGAGCGACAACTACAAGCATTGCTTACTGTTTTAAAGACTTGTGGCGCAACGTTGCATCATGTAAAACCACATGGAGCTCTTTATAATAAAGCGGCAAAAGATCATGATACCGCTTCTGTTATTATTGAAGCTTGCAAGTGTATCCCAACCTCTGTTTATATTTATGTGCCTTATAAATCTGTTATTGCAGATGTAGCACGTGCTCATGGCGTTCCCATACGTTACGAAGCCTTTGCAGATAGAAATTACAATTCTGATTTAAGTTTAGTATCCAGATTAGAGCCAGATGCTGTAATTACAGATGAGGAAACGGTATTTCAGCATGTTTACCAAATGATTTCTGAAGGGCGGGTAAAAACTTTAAAGGGGGAAAAGGTGTCCATTAAAGCGGATACCTATTGCATACATGGTGATCAACCAGAAGCCGTAAAATTACTTAAAGGTTTAAAAACCCGTTTAACAGCTCTTAATATTAGTTAATTGAGAGTAGGTTTGGGTTTCGTATGTTTTAAAACAATATAGTGACTATGAAATATCAACTTCAATATAAAACATACGGCGCATCGGCCTTATTAATAGAGTGGCCTTCAAAATTACAAGAGGCTATTTTACAAGACGTATTGCATTTTAAACTTAAGATCACACAGGCTAAACATCCAGATATCATCCAGCTAACACATGCATATCATACTTTATTAGTTGTTTTTAATCCAATACACTTTAATGCAGATGTAGCGTTAAAATGGTTGCAACATTTATATGAAGCTACAGTAATACTTCAAGAGACCGTAAAACGGCTATGGCGTATTCCTGTGTGTTATGATAGCTCTTTTGGTGTGGATTTAGAAACCGTATCTGAAGAAAAGGGCATGTCTATCGCCGAATTGATAGCGAAGCATACCGCTCCAAAGTATACTGTTTATTTTATCGGTTTTCTCCCTGGGTTTTTATATTTAGGAGGTTTAGACGAACGTTTAGCACTGCCAAGACGAGGAATACCACGACTAAAAGTAAAACCAGGTGCTGTGGCTATAGGCGGGAATCAAACAGGGGTATATCCTTCTGAAAGTCCAGGCGGTTGGCATATTATAGGAAATAGCCCCTTATGTTATTTCGATGCCTCTAAAACACCGCCTTGCTTTGCCGCGTCAGGAGATCAAATTCAGTTTTATAGCATTTCATTAAAAGCACATGCACAGGTAAAAGTATTGGCAGATGCAGGCGTATATCAAATAGAAAATGAAATAAGCGATGATTAAAGTACTACACCCCGGATTTTACAGTACCATTCAAGACTTAGGACGCTATGAGGGACAGAATTTCGGAGTTCCCATGTCTGGAGTTATGGATCGCAGAGCAGCCATTTTAGCAAATCGCTTAGTGGGTAATACCGAGCATGCAGCGGTTTTAGAGGTAACGATGTTAGGCCCTAAATTGCAATTTGATGTTGATGTGGTACTAGTAATTACAGGTGGAAATTTGCAACCAAAACTTAATGGGAAATCAATACAGAATAACAAATACACGCGTGTGCCTAAAGGTTCTATTTTAAGTTTTGGACATTTTATAACAGGGTATCGTGCTTATTTGTCCATAAAAGGTGGTTTTAAAACAGCTCAGGTTTTAGGAAGTTATAGCATGTATCAAGGCGTATCTCCTAAAAACCGTATAGAAAAAGGAGCTGTTTTGGAGGTGTTTAAGGCTATGGCACAAGATCAAAATGCTTTTGCACGATTACGAGTAGATGAAAGTTATATCTCTTCGCAAGTATTAGAGGTTTACAAGGGACCGGAGTTTGATAGGTTATCTGTTACAGAACAGGCTTTATTATTAGAGAAAACGTATACTATTTCCAAATACAATAATAGAATGGCGTATCAGGTAGAAGACGTATTACCAAATGGTTTAGAGAGTATCATTACAAGTCCTGTTTTACCAGGCACAGTCCAACTTACAGCATCAGGACAGCTTATCATTTTAATGAGAGATTGCCAAACCACGGGAGGGTATCCAAGATTATTGCTACTTTCGGAAACCGCTATTGCTATTTTATCTCAAAAGCCTACAGGGGGGCAATTTGTGTTTAAATTAATTTAAGGAAAAGGACATAATAGCATAATAGTTTAAAGATCGACTTCAATATCTTTAAGTTCAGCTAAAGATATTTCACTTTTCTTAGAGGTCTCTATGTAACGTCTGTATATTTTAGAATTCCGTTTTTGAAGCGTGTCACTTTCTGGTTTAAGTACTGTTGAAGTGCCTATTCTATCCGCTCCAGCTTCCAAGTATTTTACAGCAGTTTCGAAATCTTCAATACCTCCTGAAGCTTTTATCTTAATGGTATTTTTTACGATTTTCTTCATGATTTTAACTGCAGTAAAGGTCGCGCCACCATCAGAAAATCCTGTAGATGTTTTTACATAATCGGCTCCAGAGTCAACAACAATTTCGCAGGCCTTAACAATTTCGTTTTTGCTTAATTCTGAAATTTCTATCGTTACCATGAGTACAGTATCTCCAATCGCTCTTTTTACGTCGGTGATATCTCTTAATACAGATACATAATTTCTACTTTTTAAATAGCCCAAATTCATAGTCATATCCACTTCGTCAGCACCAGAATTAACGGCGTTTAAAGCTTCAGAAATTTTACTTTTTGTGGAAGCAGCGCCTAAAGGAAACCCAGCAACGGTACAAACTTTTACGGAGGATTTTTTCAGTATCTCTTTTGCTAAGGCCACATAACAACTGTTAATGCAAACCGACGAATAGTCGTTGGCTTTAGCGATTTTACAAACGTTAATAACGTCACGCTCTGTCGCTGTAGGTTTTAAAAAAGTGTAGTCTGTATAGTTGGATAGATTCATGAATAAAAGTAGGTTTTTTTATTTAAAATTAAATTTTATCATTCTAGTAGGGCTAACACGAACGATATGTGAAATTATTAATTCGACATTAATTAAGGTGAGGGGTAGAGGGATTTTTATTAACATAATAATAAACAATTAAATGTACGTATTCTAAAATGTTTTAGATGCATTTAGACGATTTTTTCGATGAAAAGCGTTTCTGTAAAACTTTAGTATTTAAAAATCAGAGATTTGTGTTTTTAGTTAAAATACGCGTAATGCATATGAAAACTGCTTTGATTTAAAGCAAACAACATAAAAAAGCAACAAAACCTTCTTAAGTAATATTGCTTTAATTGGAAATTCTAATCTATACGTTTTTAAATAACACCTTTAAAAAACGGAACTGTTTCGGTTTAATTTTTGATTACTTTTTTCGTCGTAATTCCTTTTGTAGATTCAATTTGCATGAAATACACGCCCGTATGAATAGCTCTTAAATCTAATCGTTCTTTTGGATTTTCTATCTCTAATATCTTCGAACCAATGGTGTTCACTAAATTTACAGATAATACTTGTGTATCTCTAGAGGTTTTAAGGTTTATAAACGCATGTGCAGGGTTTGGATAGAGTTGGAAAAGTGAATCGTCTTCAGAGTCTTCAATATTTAAAACATCTGCATTACAACTGGCGTCCCAACCTTCAATAATAGCTTTAACAAAAGCACCAGAACTCGTGTAATCATTATTAGTCCAATCACCAGTTCTACTAGCACCAGATACCAAGGCAGAGGCGCCTTCAACTTTGTCATTCATAGCCCAGTTGCAATGACTAATATTATTTTCACAAAGAAAGTCCATCCATAATTCTGTTTGTGCTTGATTTACTGCACCGTCTCCATTTGCATTTACTGTACCCCACTCTGTTACCATTAAGGCAATACCATTGTTTAGGGCTGTTTGGGCTCTATCTCTAATAGCTTGACCATGAGAGCCTGCATAAAAATGTAAGGTATACGCTATGTTCGCATAACCTGTAATAGGGTTTCTAGACGCAACATCTACATTTTGAGACCACCTAGGTGTACCCACTACAATTAAATTATCACTATCTATAGCTCTTATAGCTTCTATTACAGATTCAGCATAAGGTTTTATTGTATTTCCCCAGGATACATTGTTAAGTGGTTCGTTATAAATTTCGTAAATCACATTATTTGTGTTTTTATAACGTGTTGCCATATCTTCAAAAAAAGCAATAGCTTCCGTAGGATGGTCTTCTGCATGATGCGAATGCCAGTCTATGATGACGTATAACCCTTCAGCGATAGCCGCATCGACTACGTTTAGTACTTTCTGTTTATTGCTACTATCTGAGAGATAACCGCCATTATCTTCTACACCCATAGCGGCACGAACGATACTTACATTCCAGTCTGATCGTAATGCACTAATAACAGATGCATTATAGAAATATTCACCACCCCAACCTGTATTACTCCAGAAGAGGCTAGTGCCAGCAAAAGACACGGGGTCGCCTTCTGCATTAACAATTTGATTGCCATTAACCGATAAAGCGCCATTATCTAAAACTGGTGTTTGTGATGAGCTTTTAAATGTTATAAATGTTATAATAACAAGGAATACATGTTTCATGAGTAGTGGTTTAGTTGGATGTTGTAATATAGAAACAATTAGGTGTTTCGTATAATTTTAATTTATTTTCTCTTAAAAAAAAGGCTTAAAAAATAAATAGTCTTGAATTTAGTGCTATGCAATATACGAATAATAATAATTAAAGGCTTTTAGTTTAAGATTTAGTCTCTTAAAAAAAGTCGATTTAGATGACTTAAAGCCTTATTACAATGCAAATAAGTGCGCGTGTTGTAGACGTTTAGTTAGCGTCGTCACAACCGGGTTTAAGGAGTGGTTTTTAACTCACAAGAAACTAGAAGTACAAAAGCGGTACATGTTAGATGATTTTTTTTATAACCCTTAATTTATGAGTATGCATGCGTCTATCTGCATTATAAATACCAGAATGGTCCAAACGGTCTATTCTCACCTTTCCATGCGCATGTATAATATAATTGTCTTTCATGATAATGCCAACATGAGTGATGTGCCCTTCATTATTATCAAAAAACGCAAGATCACCAGGTTCACTTTCCTCTATAAAACTAAGGGCTTCTCCTTGAGTTGCCTGTTGGGAAGCATCTCTTAATAATTTGTAACCATTGAGTTTATATACCATTTGCGTAAATCCAGAACAATCTATACCAAATGGGGTTTTACCTCCCCATAGATAAGGACTGTTTAGGTAAAGAAAGGCAGTATCAATAATACGTGTTTTAGAGATGGTGCCTTGGGTACGTGCACCGTCGAAGCTGTGTTGTAAAAGTTCTAAACCATTAAGAGTAGCACCTAGAGGTACAGGATAGAGTTGGGCATTAGCGTCTTGTACAAATTCAACCAAATCTATAGACAATTGTGGTTCTTCTTTATTTAAAGCGGCATAAGTAGGTGCTTCTATTTCTACATACTGTTTCGTATCAATCCAACCTTCGTAGTTATCGAAAGCCAATCGTATCTTACTCCAATTTTTACGTTGTTCTAAGATCTTAAAAAAGTCACCATACAATACCTGAGAGACCAATTCGCTTTTATCAGAAGCTTCAAACCTTAAGGGTACGATACTTAAATTACAAATTCCGTATTGCATTGGGAGATTATGAATTACGTTTTATGACCATGGCAGAAGCACCACCACCGCCATTACAAATAGCAGCTGCACCAACCTTGGCATCGTTTTGTTTTAAAACATTTAGAAGTGTGATTAAAATCCTCACACCAGAACAGCCTAATGGATGCCCTAAAGAGACGGCTCCTCCATTAACGTTTACTTTATCTAGTGGTAGATCTAAAATTTTAAGATTCGCTAAAGCTACTACAGAAAAGGCTTCGTTACATTCAAAGTAGTCAACCTCATTTAATGACATGTTGGCTTTGGCAAGCGCTTTGGGTAGTGCTTTTGCAGGCGCAGTGGTAAACCATTCAGGCTCATGCGCGGCATCTGCAAAGCTTGTAATTGAAGCAAGAATTTGTAAGCCTAAAGATTCGGCTTTCGTTCTAGACATTAAAATAACAGCACCAGCACCGTCATTTAAAGTAGAAGCATTAGCTGCGGTTACTGTACCATCATTAGAAAAGGCAGGTCTTAACTTAGGAATTTTAGTAACATCTACTTTGCTAAATTCTTCATCTGTATCTACAATTATAGGTGCACCTTTTCGTTGAGGCACCGAAACAGGAATAACTTCCTCTTTAAACTTTCCAGAAGCCCAAGCTTCTGCAGAACGTTTATACGAGCTTATTGCATAGGCATCTTGATCTGCTCTAGAGACATCGTATTGGGTGGCACAGGCATCTGCGCAAACGCCCATTGCATTGCCATCGTAAGCATCTACTAATCCATCTTTTTGAAGTCCGTCTACTAATGTACTAGAACCAAATTTAGTGGCGGTTCTCGCATACATATAATGAGGTGCTAGGCTCATATTTTCCATACCTCCAGCAATTACAACAGAAGCATCGCCAAGCGCAATGGCTTGAGCGCCTAACATGACAGCTTTTAGTCCAGAAGCACACACTTTATTTACAGTGGTGCAAGGTACCGTATTAGGGATGCCAGCATGAATGCTAGCTTGTCTAGCGGGAGCTTGACCGTTTCCAGCTTGAATGACATTCCCCATAAACACTTCATCGACCAATTTAGGGTCTAAATGGATACGCTCTAAAGCGCCTTTAATAGCAATAGTGCCTAACTGTGTAGCAGGTACAGTTGATAGTGCACCCAAAAAACTACCTATTGGAGTTCTTACAGCAGAAACAATAACAACTTCTGAATTCATAGACTTTACGATTAGTCAAGCGAAAATAATCATTTTTTAGAGAAAATACAGGATTGATCCTGATTATAAAATGGAACAGAACCCATAGAATTCATTACATTTGAAAATATTATTTACGCTTCATGAAAGACTTTATAAATAAGCTGTATCGCAATCATTCTTTGATTTATAAAGCGTTATTGTTTGTATCTACTACGTTTTTAATTGTGTATTTATTTCCTAAAAGTGGAAAATTTAAATACAGTTTTGAAAAAGGAAAGCCATGGCAATCTGAGAATTTATTAGCACCGTTTAATTTTGCGATCAAGAAATCTGATAAAGAAATAGATGCAGAGAAAGCAGTTATAAAATCTGAAGGACAGCTCTACTTCGATGAAGATGCTTCAATACAACCCAAAGTCTTAAAGGCTTATAAGGCTAATTTTCAACGTACATTTTCAGATACATTAACGTCTAGGACTCTAAAGGCATTAGAGGCCAATGGTATTGTTATTTTAGAAACACTTTATAAATTTGGTATTTTAGGTGAGCGTCATGATTTTAAGCCTCATAAAGTTGTAGCAATCCTCAACGGGAACGTAAAGACAAAGAGTACGGTTTATAGCAAGCTCATTGCGCAAGAAGCCGTTAAAAGCCTTTTAGAAAAGGAACTAAGACAGCAAGGATTAGACGTGTATATCCCTAATTTTATGTCCTTGTTTTTTGATGTCGTAGAACCCAATTTAACGTATAATAAATCCTTTACAGATAAAGCCTTAGAAAACGAGTTTAACAAAATTTCGTATGCAAGAGGCAGTGTAGAGAAGGGGACACTTATTATCTCTAAAGGCGAAGTTGTTGAAGGCAATAAGTTTCAGACATTAAAATCGTTACAATCAGAATATGAGTCTCAAGTATGGAGTGAATCCAATTATAATTGGGTGTTATTTGCTTACACCTTATTAGTCGCATTAGCACTATTGATGCTGTTGTTATTTTTAAGGAAATACAGACTTGGTGTTTTTGAAAATAATACAAAAGTGACCTTTTTGTTTTTTAATGTGTTGCTTATGGTATTCATTACAACTATGGTTGTAAATTACAATTCTAAGTACCTCTATGTGGTGCCACTTTGTATACTACCACTGGTATTAAAAGCCTTTTTCGATGCGCGTTTAGGCATGTTTACGCATGTTATTACCGTTTTATTATTAGGGTCTATAGTGCCTAATAGCTATGAGTATATGTTCTTGCAGATTATTGCAGGAATTGTAACGATACTTACGGTTTCAGAATTATACAAACGTGCCAATTTATTTATTTCGGTAGGACAAATTACACTTATTTACATTATTGCATATTTTGCGTTTTTTGTAATTCAAGAGGGGAGTGTTGATAGTTTGGATTTTAAAACATTTTTACTTTTTATACTTTGTGGACTTGCCACCTTATTTGTACAGCCTTTAATTTATGCCTATGAAAAGTTATTTGGATTGGTATCGGATGTGTCGCTTTTAGAATTATCAGATACAAATACAAAGTTGTTAAAAGAATTGTCTAATACCGCTCCAGGAACATTTCACCATTCATTAAACGTGGCAAATCTTGCAGAAGCATCTGCTAATGAAATTGGCGCTAATGCTATGTTAGTTCGGGTTGGGGCGTTATATCATGACATTGGTAAAATGCAGAATTCTAATTATTTTACTGAAAATCAAACAACAGGTATTAATCCTCATGATGAATTATCACCTAGAGAGAGTGCTAAAATCATTATAGATCATGCTATCGATGGGATAGAAATTGCGAAGAAATATAATTTGCCAGATCGCGTTATTGATTTTATTAGAACCCACCATGGGACAAGTCTGGTCTATTATTTTTATAAAAAAGCCAAAGCAGTAGATTTGGAGGTAGATGTCACTAATTTTAGATATCCAGGGCCAACACCTTTTAGTAAAGAAACGGCTATTTTAATGATGTGTGATAGTGTGGAAGCAGCTTCAAAAAGTTTGAAAAATCCAACGTCGACCAAAATAGACGATTTTGTAGAAACTATAATAGACAAGCAAATTGAGGAGGGGCAATTTCTAAATGCGAATATTACGTTTAAAGAAATTCAATCCATTAAAAAAGTTCTAAAACACAAGCTAGCAAACATTTACCATTTACGGATAGAATATCCAGAATAATTTTTGTAAAAAAAGTGAAAAATTGTTGTGATATATCTAATGTTTGACTTACATTTGCAACCGCAAATTTATTTGCTTTTAGTTCTTTTAAAAAAGAAAAGGAGAGGTGCCAGAGTGGTAATGGAGCAGATTGCTAATCTGTCGACGCGCAAGTGTCGCCAGGGTTCGAATCCCTGTCTCTCCGCAAGTATACAGATAACCAATCGGGGTGTAGCGTAGCCCGGTTATCGCGCCGCGTTTGGGACGCGGAGGTCGCAGGTTCGAATCCTGCCACCCCGACATTATAAAGCCTTGTAAACACTAAATTTACAAGGCTTTTTTGTTTAAAAACAAAGATAAATTAGTGTTTTCTAATATTTAATTTGATCCGTCTTATGGTAAAACTAATAACATTCTTCATTCTGAATCTACTACTAGCCTTTAATGTAGCGATCGCTCAAGAAAAAGGACTCAAAATTTTTAATATAGACAAAGGGAAAGAAGTCCTAATTAAGGAAAATAAAAGGCTTAAAATTAAGATGGCTGATGGTTCTAGAATTTCAGGGCGACTTAGAATAATAGATGCTGAAACGATTATGTTGAATCATAAAACGGTAAAGCTAGCAGAAATTGTAAAACTAAAAAGAAACCCATTGCTTACATCAAGCCTTACCAAAACGGTATTTTACACTGCTGCTGGGATTGTCGCTTTTTCAGGTATTATCACATCTGTAGTAACAGGTAACGTAGCCTTTTCAGTTATTTTAGTACCAGTATTTGCTCCATTAGTATATGGCGGTATAAAACCACCTAATTTCTATAGAAACTATAAGAGTTATAGAAAATGGGAATATGAAATAGTAAGTCTGCAGGAATAGGACAGATTATTACTGTTTCTTAGAAAGAAATTGCAATTAAAAATCGGGATGTAAGGGAGAGAGCTCTTATGACTTGAAATCATTCCTCATACATCGTTCTTTTCTGTTCTATTTCAAGATGAGGATAAATCGCTATGGTTATTTTTTTTCAGTATTACAATACTAAATTAAGCTTTAATGTGTGTCTACAAAACTAAAGACCAAATGCTTAAAGTATAATTGTTAGAAAATAATGAGATTAAAAGAGTTATGTTTTTAATAATTCATTAAAACTATAACATCCAGCGCTTAGCCAATAATCAGGTCATATCAAGTAAGGTTAGGATGTAATTAACGTCCAACTGGAAAAACATAAAATTGATAACAACAAACACATTACCTTAGGGTAATCTATAGTAATAGGAGAGCGGGCATTGTAGCTTTAATTTGAAGATATGAGTGTCTATTTTTTGATGTAATGGAATACTAGTACGTACTTGTAGAGCGTATACATCAACTAAAATTAGAGGCGTAAAATTAAGAGCGTATTTATTTTTAATAAGATATAAATAACCATTTTGTGTTTTTGGGTGATTACTTATACTGCTAGCAATGTTTTACCATTTAAATCGTATGGTTAGAGCACTACTTTTAAAGGTGATAACTAGCAAACTGAAAAACGAAATGGCAATAGAAAACATACCAGAAATCTACTTTAGTTCGAAAGAACAAGATGTTGATGTATTTGTGTACGACTTTAAAATGACCAGTGCTGTTGTTAAAAGCAAAGTTAATTTAGGGATGCATATGTTTAGTTTTTTACAGGTAGGTAAAAAACATGTGCATTTTGCAGGGACGTCTGTTGCTGTAAACAAAGAACAATCTTTAGTATTAAAGAAAGGCAATTGGCTTTGGACAGAGTTATTGGATACAGAAGCAATTTATTTTTGTAAACTCTTATTTTTTTCTGATAGAAAGTTGATAGAATTTTTAGAAAAACATACAGAAAACAAGGCGTCTGTAAGTGAAAAAAGACCTTATTTTATTATTGAAAACGACGCGTACATCGTATCGTACCTAGCGTCTTTAACGACAATTAGTGAAACAGCAACTGTTTTCGCAAAACACCTGCTTGCTTTGAAATTTGAAGAATTAATGCTTTACCTTCTTCAAAAATATGGACTGGAATTTGAAATCTATTTACGGTCGTTAATTGTTAACGAAACCTCCTCTTTTAAAAAAATTGTAGAAAGTAAAATACACTCTCAGCTAAAACTAGAAGAAATTGCATTTTTATGTCATATGAGTTTATCGACGTTTAAGCGCCGTTTTATAAAAGAGTATCAAGTTTCACCAGGAAAATGGTTTCAAGATAAGCGACTTCTAAAAGCAAAGGCAACTTTAGAAAAAGGCCTTTTAACAGCTTCAGACATTTATTTAGACTTTGGTTACACGAATCTTTCAAATTTTAGTATTGCTTTTAAAAACAAGTTTGGATGTAACCCTAGCGAGGTGCGTATTTCACATTGATATCGCGCTTAGTATAAGTTGACCTTTTTTCATAAGTTGATGGACTGTTTTGATAACCTAAGCCTTTAATTAGTGGGGTATATTTGTGATGATTAAAAAAAAATATAAAACTATGAATATTACATTAGAAGACGCAGAAAAAGCAATTAGTGCAGCAAAGCAAAAATCTAAAGCATTAGAGACTAAAATGAATATTGCTATTGTAGATACAGGAGCAAATTTAGTAGCATTTGGGAGAATGGATGGTGCTTGGTTAGGATCGTTAGATATTTCAATTAAGAAAGCAAAAACGGCAAGCTATTTTGAAATGAACACAGGAGTTATAGGGGAATTATCGCAACCAGGACAACCATTATTTAATATAGAACATTCCAACAATGGATTGATTACGTTTCCAGGCGGTGTGCCAATTAAAAACAAAGCGGGTGAGATTATCGGTGCTATTGGTGTAAGTGGTAGCTCGGTTGAAAACGACCATGCTGTTGCAGAGGCAGGAGCACAAGCAATTTAAAACATAATTAAATCGTGATAAAATAGCATAAAAAAACATATTTAAAAATGAATACCATTAGTACCATTTAAATATGTTTTATAAATAAGTCTAAGAGAAGCTTTGAAACATACCTGTTTCAAAGCTTCTCTTTTTAGAGGACTATTGTCCTAATAATTCTCGTATTTTTTCTTGCATTAACTCTTGATCTTGTAAATTGTCCCAACCAAATGTGGCAATCATCCAAAGGCTTAGTACCAAATACGCAATACTTAATACTATACCTACAATGGCTAGTACTTTACCTGTTTTTACGTTTTGAAATCCAGTAAAAACATCAGGGTTTTCATGATAAATTAGAGTTGCTTTTTTAGCTAGAATTAGGGTGACACTACCTAAAATTAAACCCACAATACCGTAACAGCAGCAAGTTACGATAGATAGAATGCCGAAGACAAGAATTAATGTAGCGTTTGGTAATTGTTTTTGTTCCATAATGCTGTTAATTGATTAGAAAAGTTTTAAATATAAAGTTAGAAATCATAATAATACCATTTAAGATTGCTAATACAACGACGAAGGTATAGCCTAACTTAAAAGGTTTAAAAGTATTAATACCTACTACAATAGCGAGAAGGATTAAGGTGTAAATGGCAGGATACATTTTTAAAGCCGCCATGAATTCACCTTGAAAAATTAAAGAAAGACTGCGTTGTAAACCACAGCCAGCACACTCTAGTCCGAATAGTTTTTTATTCAAACAGGGGAGCATATATTGGTCTAAATCACTTATTAAAAACATGGCATTTAAAATCTATGTATCTGGACTTAACGTCATTTGATACATCGTGTACCTTTACAGGTTAGACGTATAAATTAATAGTTGTTACAATGTTTAAATATAATAAAAAGTGGAGTACAAATATATAGTACATGAAAATTATAAATGAAACGAAAAAGGAGTGCATGTGATACATCTGTACTGCGTTCAGTATATTGAAGTAGAGGGCATATGAAGCCTTCGCAAGTGTTATCAATAGATCTCTCTCTATTCTTGTCACCTCGTCTATTTGGTGTAACTTTGCATTCCATACAATGCAATTATGAAATATTTAAATTATATATTGATTCTAGTAGGTGCTGTTATAGCCATCTATGCAAAAGCAAATTCAGCCCAAAATCAACTCGTGCTTATAGGCGGTATTGTGGTTTTAATGCTAGGTGTATATCGTATTTCTAAAACGATACCAAGTAAGACCACTAAAGAGGATTATAGCGTTAAAGAAGAAGAAGATGCAATATAATATTGGAGATTGTGTGTCTGTTTTAGATGAAGATATCACAGGTGTTGTAACTGGTGTTAAAGGCAACATGGTAAGTATTGAAACCGAAGATGGTTTTATTTTACAATTTGATGTTAAAGAGTTGGTGGCAAGTGGGAATAACAATTTGATTGCAGAGACTGCTTTCGATACTGCTAGTTTGGCGCAAGTGGTTGCTGAAAAAGAAATCGCTAAGCGCAAAACAGCAAAACGCGTAAAGCCTAAAGAACGTGCTCAACTTGCATTAGAGGTAGACTTACATGTGGACAAATTGGTTAAAACGACAAAAGGGATGACGAATTTTGACATGTTAAACCTTCAATTAGACACAGCGAAACATAAAATTGAATTTGCCATACGCAAACGCATAAAACGTGTCGTGCTTATTCATGGCGTAGGTGAAGGTGTTTTAAAATCGGAATTAGAAACACTTCTAAGACGCTACGATTCTATTAAATTTTACGAAGCCGATTATAGAAAATACGGCGTAGGAGCCACTGAAGTTTATATTATTCATTAGGAGGAAATAGCGGCATTAACGTATCTCTTGTTGCTCGTCTTAATTCTGAAGCACCAACGAGAGACCCAAAATCGAAATTGTCTTGCGAAATAAAATCAATACTAATATCGGTAACACGTAAGTCTACCCTAAACGTTGTTTGCACAGTATGGACTCTAAACGCTGTAGCTGGAACAGCATTAGTTATATTTTTATTTAAATAATCAGGAGTATTGTCTTGCGATTGGTCATTTGTAGGATTTTGATCTTGCGAAACACTTTCTTCATCACGTGTTAGTACGCCATCGTTATCATCGTCAGGATCTAAATAGTCTGGAATGTCATCTTCATCGCTATTTTGGGCGTCATCTAAGTTTTCATCATCGTTAGGATTAGGATTTTCCAAACGCGTGGGGATATTATCGCCATCATCATCTTCATCTAGATAGTCAGGGATACCATCTTTATCCGTATCTAAGGCATCGGAGAAATCACCATCTCTATTAGGGTCCTGTCCTTCTAAATTAGCAGGAATACCATCTTCATCATCTTGCATTAGAATGCGCGTTAAAATCGCGGTAACAGCACTACTTTGATCTACTTCTATGTTTAAATTAGAAGGGGGAATATTGCTACAAAATAGATCGGAAGGAAGGTTTTCTCTGTTATAAGTTCTATAAGTGAATGTTGCGTTTTCGTTTATGGTAAGTGCAGTACTATCAGGTTCTGTAGTAAAAATATCTTCTAAGGTAAAATCAGAAATAGCAACTGTAACTGTTTCGGTAGGGTTTTGTTTTGTTTTAAAAAATAATATGTCGTCTGATCCACAACTGCTAAAGTCATCTCCAAACTCAAATTCAAAGTCTACAACATCTCCATCATTACAAGACCAAAGACTAACACTTAAAACTAAAACAAAGAAAAAACGATACATAGCAGATTTATTTGAGAACAAAAATAATAGAATTGTATATATAACGATACTTATTATAAATAATTTTATTTGGAGTATTTTTGTTGGAAATTAAAGTGAAAATGCAACAGGTTTACCTAGATAATGCCGCAACAACACAGATGAGAGACGACGTTGTAACTGTGGTTACTAAAGCAATGAGTACCTATTATGGTAACGCATCATCGTCATACCATTTAGGGAGAACGGCTAAAGCTTTGATAGAGACGTCTAGAAAAACAGTGGCCAAACTATTAAATGTGTCTTCGGGAGAAATCGTGTTTACTTCTGGCGGTACCGAGGCCAATAATTTGGTATTAAGAAGTGCGGTTAGAGATTTGGGGATTACTCATGTTATAACAACTCGAATAGAGCATCATGCGGTATTGCATACCCTCCAAGAATTAGAAAAGGAGTATGCTATTACTGTAACCTATTTAGAGTTAGATGCCTATGGGCAAATTGCTGTTTCAGAATTAGAAGCTTTACTGGCCAACCAATCTCATGTGCTGGTGAGTTTAATGCATGTTAATAATGAGATTGGTAATATATTAGATCTTAAAAATATTGGAGCGCTGTGTAGTAATTACAAGGCTTTATTTCATACGGATGCTGTACAGTCTGTAGGGCATACAGCCATAGATTTACAGGAATTACCAGTTGATTTTTTAACGGCTAGTGCGCATAAATTTCATGGGCCAAAAGGTATTGGCTTTGCCTTTATTAGAAAACCGATACATTTAAAACCGCTGTTGTATGGTGGTGAACAGGAAAAAGGGATAAGAGCAGGAACAGAGGCGACACACAATATAGCGGGATTAGAGAAAGCTATAGAAATGGCTTATGTTGGGTTAACAGAGGAATTGAAGACGTTAAAAGCCTTAAAACTGTATTTTATAACGCAACTTGAAACTAAAATAGAAGGTGTCATGTTTAATGGGCTTTCTAAAGATATGGAGCGCAGTGCTGCAACAATAGTAAATGTACGTTTTCCCGTAGCTGTAACTAAGACCGCTATGTTTTTATTCCAATTAGATTTAAAAGGCATTGCTTGTTCTAGAGGAAGTGCTTGCCAAAGTGGGAGTAGCAAAAAGTCGCATGTGCTTTCCGAAATTTTAGATGCAGAAGCAAACGAATTGCTATCCATCCGTTTTTCTTTTAGTATCTTCAATACAAAAGCAGATGTAGATTATACTATAGCGGTATTAAAAGCTTTGTTGTAGCGTAAGCATTATATATAATATTAAAAGCGCATAGTGGTTCGTACGTTAAAAACTCTAGGTGTTAAGAAGTTAGGGATGGCAAACTGTCCTTGAGTAGATACATCTCTAACAAAGGTATTGGTAATAGAGTTTCTAACATCGAAAATATTGAAAATCTCTAATCCCATGGTGAGTTCTTTAAAGTGCTTTTTCCATCCACGGTCAAATTGCTTTTTGGCATCGGCTAAAACAAATTGAAAACCAATATCGGTACGTGTATAATCTTTTAAGCGCGATTGAAATTCAAAAGGGTCTGCAAAGCTAGGAGAACCTCCAGGTAATCCTGTATTGTATACTAAATTTAAATACATTTTCATACTAGGTATGTTGGGCACATAGTCTTGAAATAAAGCGGCAAATTTAAGACGTTGGTCTGTTGGTCTTGGAATGTACCCTCTATTATTAATGTTTTCTTCTGTTTTTAAATAACTAAAGCTAAACCACGATTCCGTTCCTGGTACAAATTCTCCATTTAGACGCAGGTCTAAACCATAAGCAAAAGCTCTGGCATTATTTCTAGCACGGTAACGGATACGAACGTTTTCTAAGGTATAAGGGTTTACATCTGTAATCCCTTTGTAATAAGCTTCTGTTGTTAGCTTAAAGGGCCTGTCCCACATTTTAAAGCTGTAGTCGTTGCCTAAAACCGCATGAATAGACTTTTGTGATTTTACATTGGGAACTACAGTACCTGTAGAATCTCTAAGTTCTCTATAAAATGGGGGCTGGTAATAAAAACCACCAGAGACTCTAAAAAGCATATCTTTTTTCCAGTTGGGTTTAATGGCAAACTGTGCTCTTGGCGTAAATATGGTGTTATTTACAGTAGAGGTACCATCGCCTTTAACCGTCCAATTATGCAAACGTGCGCCAGCATTATACCATACTTTATGAGCACCAATTTTACTGCGTTTACTCCACTGTGCATAGGTTTGGAAACGGTTAATTTGCGTATTATTTCGAGCTCTAATACTTGTAAAGGGCACGATATCGCCTTCAAAAGGGATAAAAGGTTGTTCGTTTCTTGGTAAGCTTCTAGGCGGACGGATAGAAAAACCAGCAGAATCTATAATTTCCCATTCTACCAAACGGTCTCTTATGTTTTCGTGTGTGTATCTTAATGACCATTCAAACCTACCACCGTTATCTGTTTTAAGATCACCTTTAGTTTGTACGGTAGTAATTAAAGCGTCTAGGCTGTTTCTACCATGGGTAAGTTGGCTTCCTACACCTTCTGAAAATTCTACATCACCAAGGTTTTCATCACCAATATTGGTATTTACTTCACCGAGATTATATTGGGCTAAAATATCGAAAAACTCTTCTTCTGTGGTATGGTAAGTAGATGCAGATACATTTAAAGTAAGATTATCATTGGCGAAATAAGTCCCTTGAAATGCTCCAAAATAGGTTTGGTATTCGGTCTCTTCTTTACCATCAAAGAAAACAACCAAAGCTATAGGTTCAGAAAGCGTTCCAAAGTTGGTTTGTCTTGTTATAGGTTGAAAATCGTATAAATTTAAGGACGCATTCCCTAGGAAACTCAATTGAAATTTATCCGTAAATTTATAAGAGAAAAAGCCTTGTACATCGGCAAATATAGGCGTTAAGTTAGTTTCTGTTTGTCTTGCATTCACGAATAAGCTGTTATTGCGATACCGTGCGCCTACAATTCCTGTAAGTTTAGAATCTTTACTAATCCCTTCTACTGCAACAGTAGCACCTAGAAGGCTCACATCTGCGCTGGCCCCAAATTTATAAGGCGTTTTATAGGTAATGTCGAGTACAGACGATAATTTATCGCCGTATTTAGCTTGAAAACCACCAGCAGAAAAATCCACATTTTGTACCAAATCACTATTAACAAAACTTAAACCTTCTTGTTGGCCAGACCTCACTAAAAAAGGACGGTAAACTTCAATACCATTAATATAAACAAGGTTTTCATCGTAATTTCCACCTCTTACAGAATATTGAGTACTCAATTCGTTGTTGTTACTAACACCAGGTAACGATAATAATATATTTTCTACCCCTGCATTGGCACCAGGTATTTTTCTTATGGTTTCTGGTTCTATGGTAAGCACACCTTCCACATCTTTTCGTCTGCTTCCAGAGATTACCACAGTTGCAATTTGTTCTACAGTTTCTTTTAAAACGGGATTAAACTCTTCGATGACTCCATTTTTTAAATTGAAAGTCGCTATTACCTTCTTATAGGTAATATGAGAGAATTCTAAAATTACATTTGTATTTGAAGGAATATCTATAGAATAAAACCCATTTTCATTAGTCACAGTTCCTAAATCGCCAGCTTTAATAGAAACTTTAGGAATTGGAATATTAGAGGCGTTAAGAATAACGCCTTTTATTGATGCACTTTGAGCAAAACTGAGAGTATATAAAGATAAAAACAGTAAAAAAGAGGCGTAGTGTTTCGTTTTCAAAAGCTATAGAATTTATTTTCTGTAAAATAACGCTTCAAAAGTAGAATTATTTCCAACATTATCGGTAACAATTACTTTTAAATTGTTTTTGGTGTCAAGAACAACACCATCATTAAAATCGTGCGTAAGTGTTTTAGTTTTATAATCATACTCCATAAGTATCCACTTTCCATTAATAGTCGCTCTATATTTAGAAATACCAGATGTTTTATCGTTAATCTTTAGTTTTAAATAGCGATACTTACTTAGCCATTGGCCTTTTTTGAAATTGAGCGCTGTTATGGTAGGTTTATCAAAGTCTAAAGCTAAAGCGAAGCGACCAAGCCGTTTGGTATAAGTAGTCAAAGTATCTCCTTTTCTTTTTGTAAACGCATAATAGGCCTTTTTGTTATACTTAGATAGTTTTGCGATGTAGAGTTTGGCTTTATCTGTTGTGTTGTATTTGCTAATGTCGTAAGAAATAGGGATGCTCTTTTTTAAAGGCACAATATCTTTATGCAATGTTAATGTATCTCCAGAGGTGTTAATGTTTAGGTATACCTCTTTATAAAACGTATGTGCAGGTATGGTAAAACTAACAGGGCCTTCTTTGAACGTAAGAGGTGTTTCAGGTGTTGTGAAATAGGACGTTTTAAGATGAGGACTCGTAGTTATACTTTTTTGTTTTTTTCCGCTTAACGAAATTGTGATCCATGACGCATTGTTTTTATAATCGTTCACTTTAATTTTATAAAGCACATTAATACTGTCTTCTACATTTACAATACCTTCATTGTAAACCTCCTTATAAAGACTTAAAGTATTATGGTCTCTAAATAGTTTTTGCACGCGTTGTCTTGTGGTTTTGAAATGCTCATAATCAATAAGCTGATTGATATGTTTTGTTTCATCGAAAGAAAAACGTCTAAAATCCAGTTCGAAGTTTTTACGTCCGTTTACGAACGTTTGTATGTTAGTAACCCCGTTTTTATTAGCAGCCAAATCTTGGCGATCCCAAGTGGCAACACCAAAGCCTATAGCACCAAAAGCTTTGAAATTTTTTATGGTATAATCGCCATTTTTTAGGGGGATAAGCTGTAGTTTTTGTTTTGTATTAGAACCGTTTACATGCGAACTGTCATTTAAAGGATAGGCATAGACAGCAGATATTCTTGGAAGTGTGGTGTCTTTTATGTCTAAACCAAAGAGCATAGGGTTAATGGGGCGTTCTTCATTATCGCGAATCTCATAATGTAAATGAGGACCACCAGAGCCTCCAGTATTACCACTGTAAGCAATTAGGGCCTTCTTTTCTACAGGTAATGCTTCTGGTTTTGGAAAAAGTTCTATTTCATAGGTTTCTTTTTCGTATTGTTTTTGTTTGATGTAAGCCTCTATAGCACCGCTAAACTTGTTGAGATGAGCATATACAGTGGTATACCCGTTAGGATGTGTGATATACAAGGCTTTTCCATAACCGTAATGCGATACTTTAATTCTACTTACGTAACCTTTTGCACTAGCTTTTACCTTTAAGCCTGTACGCTGTTGCGTTTTTATATCCATACCAGAATGAAAATGATTGCTTCTAAGTTCTGCAAAAGTGCCAGATAGTATGAGTGGAATGTCTAAAGGGCTAGAAAAATAATCTTGAGGGTATTTAGGTTGTGCAAAACTAAAAAACGATGCAAAAACTAAGAGGACAGGTATAAATCGCATAAAAATGTATTAGGCTAAAGTATTAATTTGAATGTAAAAGTCAAAAAAGACAGCCCCAAAAATTAAACCAATTCTGATATTGAGGTCTCTACAAAATAATTTTAAATTTTTTAAGAAAACAATTGTAATTTAAATTGAGGTATGTTAACTTTGTGAGATAGGTATTGTTATTTGCAAATGAATAATATTGAAGACGTTGTTGATGCTTTAGAATTTAAAATCAGTAAAGCTTTAGGCTTAATTGCAGATTTAAAGGCTTCTAATTTAGATTTACAACAACAAATTGCAACGGCACAAGAAGAGCTAAAACGCCAAAAACAGTTAAATCTGGAATGGAAGGATAAGTATGAAGCGCTTCAACTTGCAAATTCAATACTTGGTAGTGACGATAATAAAAAAGAGACTAAGCTCAAAATAAACGCGCTTATTAGAGATATAGATTATTGTATAGCCCAGCTAGCGGATTAATTTTACACAATGTGATATGTCTGAAAAGCTTAAAATAAAGTTATCTATAGCAAATAGGGTGTACCCTTTAACAATAGATGCAAAACAAGAAGAAGGACTGCGTAAAGCTGCTAAAAATATAGAAGCGATGATTATGCAGTTTGAGCAAAGTTACTCTGTTAGAGATAAACAAGATGTATTGGCCATGTGCGCATTACAATTTGCATCTCAAGTAGAACAAAAAACAATAGATAAAGACGTTAAAAACGAAGTCGTTGAAAAAAAGTTAAAAGCTTTAAACGCTATGTTAGATACGCATTTACGTTAATATACGTTCTTTAAAATAAGTAAAAAGTTACTGCCTACATTGGTTATTTTTTTGATAAACTCAACGTTAATTCTTTAAAGAGGGTGAGTTTAAGTTGTAAAAGCATGCTGCTAGTGCTAAACATATGTTTAGTATCTCGAGCAGACCCTTGATCAGCTTGTTAGCCCTAAACTTGTTTTTAAGGAGTTTATACAAAATAGTATACTGGTGTAGGTTTTTTTTATATATATAAATTAACTAAATTAAAAATGGAAAACTCAATTATATTAATTGGAGTAGGGGGCGTGATACTAGGTCTCGTTGTAGGTCTAATAATAGCTAAAACAAAAGAGAAAAATAATGCATCTAAAATTATAAAAGATGCTAAAAAAGCAGCCGCTTCAGTATTAAAAGAAGCTAAGAGTGAGGGAGAAGCACTAAAAAAAGACAAGATATTACAAGCCAAAGAGAAATTTATTGAATTAAAATCAGAGCATGAAAAGGTCATATTATCGCGAGATAAAAAAATGGCTGAATCTGAGAAGCGTACACGAGATAAAGAATCACAAGTCTCTCAAGAATTATCAAAAAATAGAAAATTAAATACAGAGATTGAAAATAAAATTAAGGATTACAACCATAGATTAGATGTCCTTGATAAAAAACAGTCTGAAATTGACCGATTACACAAAAGCCAAGTACAACAACTAGAGGTGATTTCTAGTTTATCTGCAGAGGAAGCTAAAGAACAGCTCGTTCAATCTTTAAAAGGTGAAGCTAAAAATGATGCTATGGCCTATATTCAAGGTGCATTAGAAGAAGCTAAATTAACGGCAGAACAAGAGGCTAAGAAAGTTATTATAAATACCATACAACGCATAGGAACAGAAGAAGCTGTAGACAATTGTGTATCTGTATTTAATATAGAGTCTGATGATGTTAAAGGCCGTATCATTGGTCGAGAAGGTAGAAATATTAGAGCAATAGAGGCTGCTACAGGTGTTGAAATTATTGTCGATGACACTCCTGAAGCGATTATTTTATCTTGTTTTGATTCTGTTAGACGTGAAATCGCAAGACTGTCTTTACATAAATTGGTTACCGATGGACGAATCCACCCAGCGCGTATAGAAGAAATTGTAAAGAAGACTAAAAAGCAAATTGAGCAGGAAATTATTGAAGTAGGTAAACGTACTGTTATCGATTTAGGCATTCATAATCTGCATCCTGAATTGATAAAAATGGTAGGGCGCATGAAATACCGTTCGTCTTATGGACAAAATCTTTTACAGCATTCTCGCGAAGTTGCTAAATTATGTGGTGTTATGGCAGCCGAATTAGGGTTAAGTCCTAAGTTTGCCAAACGTGCTGGACTATTACACGATATTGGTAAAGTGCCAGATGCCGAAACTGATATGGAAACGCCGCACGCAATCTTAGGAATGCAATGGGCTGAAAAATATGGTGAAAAACCAGACGTCTGTAATGCTATTGGAGCACACCATGATGAAATTGAAATGAAATCTTTATTAGCACCCATCATTCAAGTATGTGATGCCATTTCTGGAGCAAGACCTGGAGCGCGTAGACAAGTTTTAGACAGTTATATTCAACGTTTAAAAGATTTAGAAGACATTGCTTTTGGATTTAATGGTGTTAAAAAAGCCTATGCGATTCAAGCCGGAAGAGAATTGCGTGTTATCGTAGAAAGTGAAAAAGTAACAGATGATAAAGCGGCTGATTTATCATTTAATATATCCCAAAAAATTCAAACAGACATGACGTACCCAGGACAGGTTAAAATAACTGTAATTAGAGAAACAAGAGCAGTTAACATCGCGAAGTAGAATTTAAGTGAAAAACAAGCTGTGAATCGTCCAAAAATAGGTTGATAGCTATTAGAGTAACATGAAAAAACCCTGTAAAAGTTAATTTTACAGGGTTTTCTGTTCTATAACATTTGGGACCATTATAGGTAATGGAGGTAAATATGAGGTCTTGGGTATGTTAAGAGTATATTGGTTTATTAAGGTAGTGTTGCAATTATTTTCTGGGATGGTATTTCTCCACCACTTCGCTTAAATGACTTTTATCTAAATGCACGTATATTTCTGTAGTTGTAATACTTTCGTGGCCTAGCATGAGTTGAATAGCTCTTAAATCGGCGTTGTTTTTTAGAAGGTGCGTGGCAAAGGAATGTCTAAACGTGTGAGGCGATACATTTTTTTTAAGTCCTATTTTATGAACTAATTGTTTAATTATTGTAAAAATCATAGCCCTTGTAAGTTGTTTGCCTCTTCGGTTTAGAAACAACGTGTCTTCAAAACCAGGTTGTATGGACATATGTTGGCGTATCTGCTTTTTATAAATTGAGATGTATTTTATAGTAGAAGCAACAATGGGTACAAAGCGTTGTTTATCGCCTTTACCTGTTACTTTAATAAAGCCTTCATCAAAAAATAAATCTGAAAGTTTTAAATGTATAAGTTCACTCACGCGTAAGCCACAGCCATAAAGGGTTTCTAATATAGCTCTGTTTCTTTCGCCTTCAGGTTTACTCAAATCAATAGCTTGAATAATAGCGTCTATTTCGTCTTCAGATAGAGTGTCAGGAAGTTTTCTGCCTATTTTTGGAGATTCTATAAGTTCGACAGGGTTATCACTGCGGTAATCTTCAAATACCAAATACGAAAAAAAACTTCTTAGACCAGATATTAAACGTGATTGCGACCTTGCATTTCGTAGTTTCGAAGCTTCATATATAAATTCTTTAATCGTAGCACTAGAAATTTGAATAGGAGATACAGCCAAGTTGTGCTGCTCCAAAAATACAATCAGTTTAGAAATATCATGACTATAACTTTCAATAGAATTTTCAGATAAACCCCGTTCAATATTCAAGTATAGCCTATAATCTTTTAAAGCCTGCGTCCATTTCATAATAGTGTAAAAATAGAATAATTATCACAGACGCTTTAAATAAAACAACAAAAGCCAAGATTTGATATATCCAAATCTTGGCTTTTTTATTTTAAATAAAAAATTACATGTTTATTCTAAAACGGTTTACATGTATTTAATTATAAAACCATATTTCTGATTGCTTTTTACCAATTATCAGATAAAATATTAATTAAATCAATTATAGCCCAAACTCCTAAACCAGCAAAAGTAACTATAAAGAGAATATTTGCCAATACATCTCTTTTGTAGTACCATCTGTGAGCTGCGAAAGGCAAGCCTAAAAAAACTAAAAGCGCAACACCTACCCATTTATTTTTTGGAGCACTAGCAGCAATAGGAGAATAAGTTTCTTCTGTAGTTGTATTTCTTGTGTCTGTATTCTCGGTAGCTACGGGTGTTCTTTTAACAGGAAAAGAAGCATAGCACGAAGAATAGCTTAACATTAAAGTTAAGAAAGCTAGTAATAATTTAATTTTCATAATTAATTCATTTATGTTTGTTGTTACAATTTATAAAATAAAAAATAAATATGTTTAAAATTAAGTTGCTATTTTCAGTATTGTTTTTAGTGGCTTTAAAAAGCAGTTCTCAAAATACCTATGACTATGTGGGAGGTTTAAAGTTAAATGACTCGCTAGTATTGTCCTATAAAATAAATATTGAAGAACATGATGGACAGGTAAAAGGGTATTCTATTACTGATTTAGGAGGCGCACACGAAACCAGATCTAACATATTTGGAGAATATAATGCTAATGCTAAAATTTTAAGTTTTAGAGAGGTTGGTATTATTTATACTAAATCTCAAGTTTCCCAGAATGATTTTTGTTTTTTAAATACAACCTTAAGGCGTTTTACTTTAGGAAAAACAAAAAAAATCACTGCAAATTTTGTAGGACTTTTTTCAGATAATACTAAGTGTATTGATGGAAAAATTTTATTGAATAGCTTTGAAAAAGCTGAAAAGCGATTAGAAAAAGTTGTAGCTAAAATTAATAAATCTAATAAGGTTGCAGATAGTATAAAACAAAGCATGAATGCGGTTCATCTTGCGAATGGATTAGAGATGAATATTTTAAAAAAAGAAACAACTTTAAGTGTCTTTACAAAATTTAAAACAATTAAATTAATAGTTTTTGATGGTGGTAAACTAGATGGCGACGTTATTTCGATAACAGCTAATGGGAAACCTGTTCTAAATACCTATGAAGTAACTAAAACAAAAAAAATAATTCATCTAACTTTAGATACATCAAAAACAGTAATACGAATTAAAGCAAATAATGAAGGCAGTATAGCTCCAAATACGGTTGTTGTAGAAGTACAAGATGAAGAAAATACAATAAAAGCACTATCTAATTTGAAAGCGGGTGAGTCCACAGAAATAGATATTTTAAAATAGAAACAAAGAGACGTACTATAAACGAATTACTTAAAGTTAACTATGAAAAAACTAATGATAATCAATGGCCCTAATCTTAATTTATTAGGGAAGCGTGAACCTAATATTTATGGAAGTTTAACCTTTACTGAGTTTTTGGAAGAAGTCATAGAAAAGTATCCGCAGGTTACACTGGACTATTTTCAATCTAATATAGAAGGCGCTCTTATTGATAAATTACACGAAGTCGGCTTTAGTTATGATGGTATTATACTAAATGCCGCAGCATATACACATACATCTATTGGTTTGGGAGACGCTATAAAAGCCATCGAAACTCCTGTTGTAGAAGTTCATATTTCGAATACATTTGCTAGAGAGGAATTTAGACATCAATCGTTTATTTCTCCTAATGCGAGGGGGGTTATTTTAGGATTTGGCTTACAGAGCTATGAACTTGCTATCCAAAGTTTTTTGCAATAGCGGCTTTTGTATTACAATACTTGTAATATATCTTCTGTTTCTCGATTAAATGGCTTTAAACCTCGTTAATTTAAGCGGTAAGGTTTAAGGCTTTAGTGTATCTTTGAACTGCTAGTTGAGTGCGCATTTTATTGTGAATGTTTGTTATAGGCATGGCATTATTAAAAATCATTTAACGAAACATATCGTAGTGTTAATGCTACAAATGTAACATGTGACACACAAAGTGAAGTGTTAACATGTAATTATAATTTAATGTTTATAGCTTTGTATACTTTCGTATATTTAGGTTCTACTAAATTTTACTAATGATTTTTCCTCCAAAAACAAAAAAAGGATTTTTGATATGGGCTATTGTTGCTACAATAGGTCTTACAGTGTTAGGTGTTTTATTCTTTATAGGTAAAGATGTGTCTGGTGATACAGATTATTATTTAACATTTTCCTTATTAACTTTTGCAATATTAGTTTTTGTAATATTAGTATTGTTGTACACCGTTTGGATTCAATTAGAAAGTGATGTTATCGAGTCGTATTTAAACAATAGACTAGAGAGTCTAGAAAAAGAACTGCAACAAGCAAAAGAACTATCAGAGCATAAGTCGATCTATATTGCCAATATGAGTCATGAGATACGTATTCCATTAAGTACCATTTTAGGAATGATTCGCATGCTTAAAAATACAGAATTGGATATGGACCAGTGTGCACAACTTGAAATCGCAGAGTACTCTTCAGAGCATTTATTGTTGCTCATAAATATGATTTTAAATAACTCAAAAGGTATTAGTGACGATTTAAAACTAGACTTGGTAACTATAAATTTAGAATCGGATTTATCTAAACTGTTCAAAATTTTTGAGTACCAAGCATGGGAAAAAGGCTTACAATTTGAAAGCCGTTTTATAGTTGATAAAAAACACAATTTTCTGGTATTAGGTGATCTTGGCAAGATTCAGCAAATTTTGGTTAACCTTATAAATAATGCCATTAAATTTACGAACAACGGAAAAGTAGAAGTAAGTATTGATAATACAGTAACCTACGACGATTATCAAGTTGTAACGTTCTATATTAAAGATACTGGTGTGGGTATGAGTAATTATGAATTAGAGCACGCTATTAGTCCTCTAGAGGAGCGAGAAGCATCGGCTGTTAAACATTATAGAGGTTCTGGAATTGGTTTGTCGGTGACTAAAAAAATTGTAGAGCTTTTAGGAGGAGAACTTAAAATTGAAAGTAAAGAAAATGAAGGTTCTACATTCTATTTCAGTCTACAACTACAAAAAACATTAAATTTAAAAGCAGAACCTGAAAAAGACAGCCCTGTTTTATTACATCATTTAGATTATAAGTTTAAAATTTTAGTCGCAGAAGATAACAAAATGAACCAAAAGGTGATTAAATTTTTGTTAGAGCAATACGGTGCAGAGTGTACGTTTGCCACCAACGGACTGGAAGCTGTTAATTTGTATAAAGTGATAGATTACGATATGATTTTTATGGACATCTATATGCCTGAAATGAATGGGTATGATGCTACTAAAATCATAAAAAAATCAGATAAGTTTGCCGAAAAAGCAATTCCTATTATTGCAGTTTCTGCCAGTGCATTTCAAGAGGATATCGAGAATGCTAAAAAAGCAGGTGTCGATGAGTTTTTAGCAAAACCTATAGATAACAAAAAATTAAAGGTTTTATTAGAGAAATATGCATTAACGCCAAAACGCTTAAAGTTTTAAGCAAATAATAAGTTGTCAGATCAACACTACTTTATAATTCTTCCAGACAAAGAAAGCTGTCAATAAGATTCTAAGTTAAGAACGGTATTGTGGTTACTTTTTTTTAAGACACTATGCCTGAGCAATCATACTAATTTCAATATTTACATTTTTGGGCAATCGGGCCACCTGTACGGTTTCTCGAGCTGGAGCTGTAGCGGTATTAAAGAAACGACCGTAAACATCATTAATAGTACTAAAATCATCCATATTACTAATAAAAATAGATGATTTCACAACATGTTCGAAAGTGAGTTGAGCAGCACTAAGTACGGCTTCTAAGTTTTTCATAACTTGAAGCGTTTCTTTTTCAATAGTATCTGTAACCAGAATTCCAGAACTGGGGTCTAAAGCGATTTGTCCCGAAATATAAAGCGTATTACCACTTAATACAGCTTGATTGTAAGGCCCAAGAGGTTCAGGAGCGTTAGGTGTATGTATTATGCTTTTCATGAGTTTATTATGCTTAGAGATTACTAATTTAACTATAACGTTTGGTCAGGCTGTCGGCGTTGTTCGTATTTCAAGTCTTGTAATATGCTAGACTTAATACCAATAAAGAAATTCCAAGAACTTCTAGAGCTGAATGGCACCCAACTAAAGTTCATACGCCAGCTTAGCAAATCACGAGCAAAGCGCAATTGTGTAAATGTGAAGCCATTATTTCTAAAATCATACCCAGAAGAGCCACCAACAGACCATTTTGGAGAAAGTTCTATATCTCCAGAAAACATTAATGAATGTGATGAAATTTCATTATTTCTTCTAATATTCGAATAATTTATGGCATAAGCTAAACGCAAGCTCCATGGGACTTTAAAATTATAAAATTTAGTATTTTTCTTATCCTCTTCCTCTGTGTCGTCATCGGCAAAAAGTTGATTTCCAAAATCTTCAGAGCGTCCAAAAAGATCATCAGCCCTACCTCCATTCCTTAGATTTTCTTGAATGGATGGATCGCTTTGATCTCGATTTTTTCCTCCGCCGCCAGCTAAAGAGTAACTCATGTTCATGTTAGCCGAAGTTAAACGAAATAAACTTCCATTATTATCAATATTAAAACGATCTACTCGATTATTGTTATTGTCCAGAGCATAAGGATCTAAAGTAGCTCCAAAATTTACGCTTAATTTGTTATCAAAAAATTGCGTGCCACCGTTTACTCTCACAGGACTCCACTGTAAGGAATCTCCAGCAAAATTATAAGACGTCGATAAATTAAGACTGTTTAGCAATGTTATTTTTTTGGGTTCGGTAGCTGTACTGTCTTTATCTCTAACTTTAGCTTCGAAGTTATTAGAAAGCGACAAGCCTAAAGAACTAGAAAAGGTTTGATTTGGAGTGCCAAATATACTTTGTTCAAAACGTGTAAATTCTTCTATTTCTCTTCTGGTTGTACCATCTGCATCTACAATGACATCTCCTTCAAAAGTATCGTAAAACTGATCGAATGCGGGGTTGATATTATAACTAATTGATGGACGTATAACGTGTCTTATAGATTTAATTTTAGGATCCTTACCCTTCCTTTCAAAATTGAAAAGACCGTATATGGTGGTTCCAATATTTGTTGTAAAATTATAGGTTCTAAAGGCGTCAAAACCATTAATAGTGTCAATGACAGGTTGTCTCGTTTCTATATCAAAACTGCGGTCTATGGTTTTAAATGTCCATACTTCGTTATAGCTTGTACCAGCGCTAATACTAAAATGTTTAAAGGCCTTAAAGTTAGTGCTTAAAGGAATAGAGTGTTGCACGCCTATTCTAGCATCATTAAACATATCTTTAGTAAAAAATAAGGAATCTACAGTTTGTATTCTATTTTCTGCCCTAGCACTATATTGAAAGTTAATATTTTGTATAATGCCTTTTTTAGTTCCCGACTTTGGCGCAAAAGGGAATATTCTACCTACGTTACCCTGAAACGTTGGTAACGTAAGGTTTATTTGTTCGGTTTGTGTGTTTTGTTGATGTGTTGCTGTGACGCTAAAATCTACTTGAGGTTCCCCTTGAAATGTTTTAGAATAAGATACCGAAGATGATAATGTATTATTTAAAAAAGACCCTGTAGTGGCTTGATTTAAAGACTGCTGAAAAAAGGTGCTACTTCCTAAGTTAACAGAAGCCGAAAACCTTGAACTAGGGCTGGCTTTGGCGTCTTGACTGTGCGTCCATCTTAAGTTATATACTGTAGATTTAGAAAAATCATCAAAGCCACGTTCACTCGTTAATAGGTTTTCAAATCGAAATCCAAAATTTCCTCTAAAACGGTAGCGAAAGGCATAATCACTTTCTGCTCTAATACCAAAACTACCATTACTGTAATAATCGCCTAAAAGCGCAAGATCGACGTGATCGTTAATCGCAAAGTAATACCCCCCATTTTGTAAAAAGTAGCCTCTTTCGCGTTGTTCACCAAACGTTGGTATAATAAGACCCGACGTTTGTTTATCAGACTGTGGGAAAAAGCCAAAAGGGACTCCAAGTGGTGTTGGCACGTCGTATATGAATAAATTAGCAAAGCCAGTAACAATTTTTTTCCCAGGAACGACTTTCGCTTTTCTAAGTTTAATATAATATTCAGGGTCATCTAAATCCTTAGCAGTCGTATACTTTGCATTTTTAATATAATACACAGAGTCATTTTCCTTTTTAGTAATACTGGCAATAACAGTACCCTCACCTTGCTCCGTAATACTATTATAAATTAACGCTTTTTGCGACTTGGTATTAAAAAGTATAGAATCTGGTTTCACCTCGTTTCCACCTTGTTTAAAAATAGGGGCTTGTGTGTACGCGCCTGTAGAGTCTACAATCCCTTTAGCTTTAACCTGATTCTTTTTATAATCTATGGTAATATCTCCAGCTTTGATATTGATGTCTCCATAGGTTACTTCAGCCTCATTGTACAAGTATATTTTTTGTTTATTTTGATTGAGTGCAGTGTAATCAGAAGCAGTGTAATCGACAATATGATCTAAAAAATCTTTCTTCTTTGGTTTTATAGAATCTACGACAACAGTATCTAATGCAATTTCAGCAACCTCGCGCACTAATGTAGAATCACTTTGAATACCAATAGAGTCTTTTACCTTGATAGGTGTGCCCGAATTTGGGATGTCTTGAGCGAAGCTAAAAGTGTTGATAAACACTGTAAAACTCAATGCAAAAAGTATTTTAAAGTTGTTTGTATGCAACGCTTTTAAATGTATTTTTGTAAAAGTATGGCTCGGTTTTTGAATTGCCAAAATTACATATATTTTTCTGGGTTTAATTTAAAAATCTTAGAAATATTTTCTTAAAAAATAAAAAGAGAATATGACTTTATTTTAAGTTTTAACCTGCATCAAGAATCAAGCCTTTTTTGATGAAAATTTAATTTATTTTCACAATTAACACATTACACATGAAAACGAAACTCATACTAACGGTCATCAGCCTCGCAACCTTGCTCGTTTTTTCTACGTCTGCAACAGCGCAAACCAACGATCCCTTTATCGTTGTATTAGATGCAGGACATGGCGGGAAAGACCCCGGTAATTTAGGGAATGGGTATCGCGAAAAAGACATCGCTTTAAAAGTTGTGTTAGAAGTAGGTAAACAACTAGAGCAAATCCCTAATGTAAAAGTGGTCTATACTCGAAAAAAAGATGTTTTTATAGATTTATTTGTGAGAGGTAAAATTGCTAACAAAGCAAAAGCAGACCTTTTTGTATCTGTACATTGCGATTCGCACACGTCTCAAGCTTATGGCGCAGGTACCTTTGTATTAGGGTTGCATAGAAATAAGACAAATTTTGAATTGGCAAAAAAAGAGAATTCTGTAATTTTTCTTGAAGATGATTACAAGACCAATTACGAAGGTTTCGACCCTAATGCCCCAGAAGATGCTATTAGTATCATATTAGGACTTGAAGAATATCTTGACCAAAGTATATACCTAGCAAGTCTTATTCAAAATAACTTTATCAAAATAAAGCGCAAGGATAGAAATGTAAAACAAGCAGGATTTATTGTTTTACATCAAACGGTAATGCCAAGTGTTCTTGTCGAATTAGGATTTTTGACAAATAATAAAGAGGGGAAATATCTTAATTCTAAAAAAGGACAGCAGGATATGGCAAATTCTATAACTGCAGCCATTGTAAAATATAAAGCTTCGGTAACAGTAAATAGCGTAGAAGATGCGCGTGCTGTAGAAACCCCAACGACAACTATGCCAGAAGCAGTATATGAGGGGGTTGAATTTAAAGTGCAAATAGCAGCAAGTTCAAGAAAATTAATGCCAAAACCTTATAATTTTAAAGGTTTAGAAACTATTACGCGACACAGTGAAGGTAACCTATACAAATACTTTTATGGCAGTACGTCCAATTACAATACCGCAAAGTTATTAGAAGAAGATGCAAAAGCTAAAGGTTATAGCTCCTGTTTTATTGTGGCATTTAAAAACGGTAAAAAACAAGCTTTAGATGAAGTTTTAAAATCAGACTCTAATTAATCACATTCTATTCAAATTTATTTTAAATTTGTTTTAAAAAGCAACATATTTTGAAACTATCAAGAGAGGCAAAGACAGGAATTCTAGTATTAGCTGGGATTATACTTTTTATTTTTGGATTTAACTATTTAAAAGGGCAAAACCTACTAGATGCCTCCAGAACATTCTATACAGAGTACGATAACGTAGAAGGATTGGTACCCTCTACGCCAGTTACCATTAATGGTCTTAATGTTGGTAAAGTTATTACCGTAGGGTTTAAAGGTGATGGATCTGGAAAAGTAGCCGTAGAGATGTTGGTAGATAATGAGTTTCAATTTTCTAAAAACAGTACCGCAGAGTTATACGAAGCAGGATTAATAGGAGGTAAGGCAATTGCTATAGTACCTGCTTTTGATGGCGCAGCTAACGCAGAAAATAATTCTAAACTAAAGGGGACTATAAAAGCTGGATTAACAGACTTGGTAAACCAACGTCTTACGCCTTTACAAGAAAAAGTAGAGATTATGATGGTAGGTGCAGATTCTTTATTGGTAAACTTAAATGATGTTTTCGATACTAAAACCAAACAACATTTAAGAGAGAGTATTTCTGGATTAAATGCAGTGATCGAAAATTTTAAAAATAGCTCGGCAACCCTTAATAACATAATGCTTAAAAATCAAGAACGTTTAAATAGCACATTAACTAACGTAGATGCAATTTCGTCCAATCTTTCTACAACTACCGCGCAGATTGCAACGTCTAATTTAAAAGAAACCATGTCTAGTATAGAAACAACCATGGCAAATTTAAATACCCTAACCACAAGGATAGAAAAAGGCGAAGGTTCCATAGGGAAATTATTAAAAGACGAAGGCCTCTATAATAATTTAGAAGGCGCTAGTTTACAACTGGAGCAACTTTTAGAAGATATGAAGCTTAACCCTAAACGTTACGTACACTTCTCATTGTTTGGTAAGCGCGCCAAACAATACGATGCAGAAGGCAACGAAATTAAAGATCAAAATTAATTAGTATCTTTAGATTTATGAACTATATACCAAATATACTTTTTGCTATAGCCCTTATATTAGGCATAGGCTATTTCTCTAAAAATGTTAAAAAACTTATTAGAAACATAAAGTTAGGACATGCCGTAGATGCAAGCGATAATAGCTCGCAACGCTGGAAAAACGTTATAAATATTGCTTTAGGACAAAGCAAGATGGTAAGACGCCCTATCTCAGGGCTATTGCATATCATTGTATATGTAGGGTTTATTATCATAAACATAGAAGTTGTAGAGATTATTATAGATGGTCTTTTTGGGACGCATCGTATAGGACTACAGGTGTTACCAACTTCTGTTTATGGATTTTTAATAGGCGCTTTCGAAATTTTAGCCTGTTTGGTATTTATAACCGTTGTTGTATTTTGGTGCCGTAGAAATGTTTTAAAGTTGGCCCGCTTTTGGAAAAGTGAAATGACCAGTTGGCCTAAAAACGATGGTAACTATATTCTCTATTTTGAGATGGTATTAATGACACTCTTTATAGTGATGAATGCTACCGATACCGCATTTCAAGACCTTAACTCGGGGAATATAGTAAGCCAATACATTAGTCCGCTATTTTCTGGTGTATCAGAAGCGACGCGTCATGGTATAGAGCGTGGCGCATGGTGGCTACATATACTAGGGATTTTGGTGTTTTTAAATTACCTCTATTTCTCCAAACACTTACATATTTTATTAGCATTTCCAAATGTGTATTATGGCGGTTTAAAACCTCAAGGCGCTTTTAATAATATAGAAGCCGTTACCAATGAGGTAAAGTTAATGATGGATCCAGATGCAGATCCATTTGCGGCAGCGCCAGAAGGCGAAGACGATGCTGTTCCTGCTAAATTTGGTGTTAGTGATGTTATAGATCTTAATAGAATACAGTTATTAAATGCGTATACCTGTACCGAGTGCGGGCGCTGTACAAGCGAGTGCCCTGCCAATCAAACAGGGAAAAAATTATCGCCTCGTAAAATTATGATGGATACCAGAGACCGTTTAGAAGCGGTAGGTAAAAATATAGATGCCAATAATGGCACGTTTAAAGACGATGGCAAACAGCTCTTGGACGACTACATTACAAAAGAAGAATTATGGGCATGTACCTCATGTAATGCCTGTGTAGAAGCCTGCCCAGTAAGTATAAATCCCTTATCTATTATTTTAGATATGAGACGCTATTTGGTAATGGAGCAATCGGCAGCACCAGTAGAACTAAACACCATGATGACTAATATTGAAAATAATGGTGCCCCTTGGCCTTACAATCAAATGGATCGATTAAACTGGAAAGATGAGTAATTTGGGCGTTACCACAAGGGTCGGGCTTTCACTACTCGCGCTCTGCGAGGCGCTTAAACACACCGTTCAATCCCTAACGCAAAGTCCAAAAGAATATATAAATCAACAGCTGTAAAAGGGTTAAATTTTATAGCTTTTAAATACACAAATCATGAGCGAATCACTTAAAGTACCTACAATGGCAGAATATATGGCAGAAGGCAAACAGCCAGAAGTTTTATTTTGGGTAGGTTGTGCTGGAAGTTTTGATGATAGAGCCAAAAAAATAACCAAAGCCTTTGTGAAATTATTGCATAAAGCTAATGTTGATTTTGCGGTATTAGGCACCGAAGAGAGTTGTACAGGAGATCCTGCTAAACGTGCTGGGAATGAATTCCTATTTCAAATGCAAGCGGTAACAAATATAGAAGTACTTAATGCATACGATGTTAAAAAAATAGTAACGGCATGTCCGCATTGTTTTAATACTATTGCTAACGAGTATCCCGAACTAGGAGGGACTTACGAGGTGATGCACCATACGCAGTTTTTAAAAACCTTACTTAGTGAAGGTCGTTTAACGATAGAAGGCGGCCAGTATAAAGGCAAGCGCATCACATTTCATGACCCTTGTTATTTAGGGCGTGCTAACGGTATTTATGAAGCTCCTAGGGATTTGATTCATAAGTTGGAAGCCGAGTTGGTTGAAATGAAAAACTGTAAGCGCAACGGTTTGTGTTGTGGTGCAGGCGGCGCGCAAATGTTTAAAGATGCAGAGCCAGGAGACAAAGAAGTTAATATAGAACGTACAGAACAAGCCTTAGAGGTACAGCCAGAAATCGTGGCAGCAGGTTGCCCATTTTGTAACACGATGTTAACAGATGGTATGAAAGCTAAAGAAAAAGAAAATGTGCAAATTATGGACATAGCAGAGTTGATTGCCAATGCCCAAGATTTGTAAATACAATTAAAAAAAATCATGTTAGTAGACTTTAATATATTACCAGAAGAATCTCGTGTTTGGATATACCAAGCCAGTCGTTCGTTTACTCCAGAAGAGTTAGAGGCGATTCAAAAAGAATTAGATGTTTTTATTACAAATTGGACAGCCCACGGCAGTGATCTACAAGCAGGATATCTTTTAAAATATAAGCGTTTTATAATTATAGGCCTCAATCAAAATTTAAATGCGGCCACAGGATGCTCTATAGATGCCTCCGTACATTTTATTCAGCAATTAGAGCAAACCTATAAGGTAGATCTCATGGATAAAATGAATGTATCTTACAAACAAGGGGAGTTTATTGCTTATAAGCCATTAATCGATTTTAAGAAGATGGCTAAGCAAAAAGCAGTTTCAAAAAACACAATAGTGTTTAATAATTTAGTAACAAATGTTTTAGAATTTAAAAATAACTGGGAAGTACCCGCAAGTGAGAGTTGGCATAGTCGCTTTCTATAAGCCTATGAGACGGTAGCAGGTGATGCCTAAGATTGATGCAAACCCTTTATCTTAATAAGAGCTTGGATAGCTAGTTCGTACCTTGACGTTTTAATTTTTACGCAATAACACTGCCTTTTAATAATTGTTAATTGGGAGCGTAGTAGATGTTTTCTGTTTCATAGTTATAAAATTACCATTTGAAATAATGTTTATACCACTTAAATGTTAGTGTTTAGCTAGCCTATGTTAGGGCTAGAGGAGGACTCTAAGGATTGTGTGATTAGGCAATAACTAATTTAGACATGTGCTCTTTAAGTCTTAAGAGGTAAGTGCCCTTAGCAGCATTATTAAGGTCTATCACGTCGCTATAGCCTTTGGCAATCTCAACGCCCAGAAGCGTGTATACGCGCCATGAACATGCCTGTGTTAATTTAAAGACGCCTGTTGGATTAGGATTAGGATATGCAACTATGGTTGGTGTTGTATTAGGACTTCTCTCGGTAAGCGATAACGTTTCTTGTTCGGTATATCGCGACCATTCATTAACCCGCTGTGTAGCGACTCTAAATTCGTCAAACCAAGCAAAAATATCTTCAGTGGGCGCATAGTCTTCAATATCAGATCCACCTAAAAATGCACTTAGTAGAATTGTATTAATTGTAATACCTGCTCTAGAACTGCCTTTAGGACGGTAGTTTTTAAAAACAGATGCATTAATGCTATTAAAATTTTTACCGTCTATCCAGCCTTCAAATAAGCCATCGTTTTGCCCAGGAGTTTCAAATTTATAATGCAATTCAATATTGTGCCACCCAGGCTCGCTTAAAAAAGGCGTATATTCAAAAGCGCAAATTCCAGAACCTTCTTGCGTTTTTTCACCCCAAAACCGATCCTCATCGCTAGCGGTAAAACGACTATCAGGTAATTCCATATAAAATTGAATGCTACCCCCTTTGCGCCACATGATACGTCCCTTCCAACGGTCTTCAGACGAATTAAAGGTAGACCCTCCAAGACTTGGTAACTTACCACCACATTTATCAAACTCAAAATTAGAACTAAATTTTACCCAATACGAAAGGTATAAATCATCAGATGTAAACGTATTGTTATTAAAAACACCCTCTAAATCTATTCTTGTGTCTATCCCAGAATCGGCTGTTTTTAATTTACCTTTAGGGAATCTAACTTTTATAGAAACGCCGTTAGGGTCTCTACTTTCAGTATAATCTATAGCAGCGCGATCAGAGCCAAGACTGCCATCATTAAACCCTTTACTATAAGCAAGGTTAAAATCGGTTTTTAGTTCATTTTTAGTATAGCTTTCACCAGCTCGAATATGATCGAAACTAAGGTGGAACACATCGGTGTTTAAAAGCGGATCATTTTGTAAAATCACGGTCAAATCATGAGATGTTTCAATCGTAAAATTAGGAATGGTTTCATAATGTAAGGCAGCAATACGCATTACGTTACCAATAGAACCCCTAATTGTAAATTGGCCATTGCGATCTGTTTTTGTGTATGTAGGGCTTGCTGATTTTCTACTTATATTTTTACACCCCTAATGTTTACAATACTTTGTGTGTTTTTTGTTAGACAAA
>CANNGA010000023.1 GCA_947504035.1 uncultured Flavobacteriaceae bacterium | reverse complement strand
CAATAGTTCGAAAACTTTTGAAAGTCGTATAAGGAACATTCATAATATTTAGGGTGCTGTCCCTTTAAAATTGAATAAGACACATAGCAGTATATTATATGAAGCACCCTTACTCATTTATAAAAGTAATAGCTTGATGCTCCATGGTGATAATGTACATCTTCTCTTAGTTATTCAGGTGCTATTTTTTCTATATTTTTAGAATCTATTAAAGAAGTTATCTTGTCTATCTCTTCAAGACTTAATATATCTTTTTTATCTCTTATCCAGTAATATTTATGAATTTCATCAGCTTTTATTTTATGCACATAGTAACTTTTAGTCTTTATGATTAGTTGCTTGATCTAAGCAATAAAATTAGTAACCAAAATACAAACAGAACGTTAGGAAGAACTTTCGTAAATAGTCTATACTAGTAATTATTCTTATCATACAAGTTTTGCTAAAGATAGTATTATTAATTACCTTTAGTAATACAAGGGAAAAAACTATCAAGACACGTTATTTCCTAAATTTAGATTTGAAAAAGAAGCCATACCGAATATCTCAATTTCTAACAGATAGATTTGATACGCTTTTTACGATGAAGCAGAAGAAAATTCACCTTTTAAAATAAATACAAAGTTAAACGAGTATAAAAACCTATGGAAGATCTTATAGTAATAGCTGTTATTGGCGCTGGTTTTCTCTTATTTAAAAGCATTGCCTACTTTAATAAAAGGGCCGATAAAAACCGATTGACAGACTACTTGAACGGATTAGATCGTTTCAAAGTAGATTTAGAAGCTGCTACGGTAAAAGGCAACTCTTGGCGCCAAAACGTTCCTGTAGATCTCTATGGCAATACGCTTAACCCTAATGCTGACGATTTTTATATCGAGGTAGACCATAACCCTTTTCGTTTTAAAAATAAGTACCACAAGGACACCTACAAAACGAGGTTTCAATCTACCGTCATTATCCCTATAAAGTACCGTAACATCAGTAAAAAGGTAAAAATTGAATTGCCTATTGAAGCTGCTCGTATCCTGATAAAGTTCCACCTCGAAAAACAGCTTACCGTGTACATCGATCCGCATGGCGAAAGGGAAAAATTAATTCTAGATTTTAGAGCTATGAACTTTGAAGGCCTCTCTACATATACGATTTATGCCTAGTAATTATTATGACACCTTATAAGAGTACCTTTTGATGCAGGCTACGCTACACCTCAAAATGCGACACCTCAATAACATCTCCTGCTTTCATTTGCGCTATAGTAATCCCCCCTACCCGAACTCGTACCAGTCGTAATGTAGGATAGCCTACGGCGGCAGTCATTTTTCGAACCTGCCTAAACTTTCCTTCGTTTAAGGTAATCGAGACCCATGACGTAGGACCATGACGGGCATCTCTAATTTTCTTAGAGCGTTCTGGTACATCAGGAGGCGTTTCTAATTTAAAAGCTTTACAGGGTTTTGTGGTATACATTTTTCCATTCACGCCTATAGCGACACCTGCTTGTAATTGTTGTAATGCGTTTTCAGAAAGGTCTCCGTCTAACTGCGCATAGTACTCCTTATCTACTTTTCTACTATTTACATAGTCACTCATTTTACCATCTGTGGTAAGTAATAACAACCCTTCAGAGGTTTCATCTAAACGCCCTATCGCCATAATGCCCTCTGGAAAAGCATGAAATTCGCCTAAAAAACGTTTGGATTGCTGTTTAGAGTCGTGACTTTTAAACTGACTAAGCACTCGAAAGGGCTTGTAAATGATAAAATGACGGTGTTGCGGGGTATCAGGTACTTTCATTGAGAATGCGATGCACTAAGGCTTTTGTTGGTGTTTGTCCGTTCATTTTAGTACGCACCACTTCAAAATCGACTTTAAAATCGCAGCCCGAAGTATACGCACTACAACCATAAGCTGTTTTGCCTTTTAATACGGTGCCTGTTTTACATTTAGGGCAAAATAGGCTGTCTTTTGTATGTACAGCTGCTGTGGGTTTAGGGGCCACCTTAGGTTCTAATTTTAATTTAAATTCGGCATCCAAACGCAATAAACCCTCTACAGGACCTGCCTCTGTTTTAAAGCCTTTTAAATTTACCGTGCTTCCTTTTTGCAATAGGCGTATAAATTGTTTTTCAGATACTTTCTTATCGCCATACTTAAAAGGCATTACAAAATTACAGCCTGTTTTGTAGGCGCTACAACCATAGGCTGTTTTGCCTTTTATAATATGGCCTTGTTTGCATTTCGGACAAGCTTCGGCTGTGATGGCTTGGGCTGCTTTTTTAGGTTTAGCCTTAACTTTACTGCGTTGTTCTGCTACAGTTTTGGCATGAGATATGTTAGCACGTTTCGTTTCGCTACGCACTTCATACACCAATGCATCTACCATGCGCTTCATGTTTCTAATAAAGGCACTTGCACTATAGGCGCCTTTTTCGATATCTTTAAGCTGCTTTTCCCAAGAGCCTGTGAGTTCGGCCGATTTCAATAAATCGTTTTGAATGGTATCTATCAATTGGATACCGGTTACTGTAGGCAGCACTTGCTTTTTATTGCGCTTGATATATTTTCTTTTAAACAGCGTTTCTATAATATTGGCACGCGTAGATGGACGCCCAATACCATTTTCTTTCATCAAGTCCCGCAATTCATCGTCATCAACCTGTTTCCCCGCAGTTTCCATAGAACGCAGTAACGAGGCTTCTGTGTATTGGCTGGGCGGTTTCGTTTCTTTTTCTAAAAATGAAGGTTCGTGTGGGCCTTTTTCGCCTTTCTCGAATGTAGGTAACACATTGGGATCTTTGTCTTTGCTATTCGGATTTTCAAACACAACGCGCCAGCCTTTATCTAAAATCTCTTTGCCCGTCGTTTTAAAAGCTACCTGTGCTGCGCTTCCTATTACGGTGGTATTAGACACGATACAGTCGTCGTAAAACACTGCTATAAATCGCTTTACAATGATATCGTAAACTTGTTTTTGATTGTATTGCAAATTGGTCTGCATACCCGTAGGGATGATGGCATGGTGATCGGTTACCTTTTTATCATTAAAGACCTTTGCCGATTTTTTTATCTTTTGCCCCAGTAAAGGTTGGGTTAATGCGGCATAATCGCTAAGTTTTTTTAGGATACCTGGTACTTTAGGGTAAACATCGTTAGGTAAAAACGTTGTATCGACCCTTGGATATGTCACCACTTTACGTTCGTATAAGGCCTGTACCAATTTTAAAGTCTCATCTGCCGAAAAGCCAAATTTCGTATTACAATACACTTGCAAGCCTGTAAGGTCGAATAATTTAGGCGCATATTCCTTGCCCTTCTTTTTGGTAATGGACTGGATTTCGAAATCACTTTCTTTAACTTTATGTGCTAAGGCTTCACCGTCTGCTTTCTTTAAAAAACGCCCCTCTTCGTAACTGAATAAAGTGTCCCGATAGAGCGTTTGCAATTCCCAATACGGTTGGGGCTTAAAATTTTCGATGTCTTTAAAGCGCTTTACCACCATCGCTAAGGTTGGGGTTTGTACCCGCCCTACAGATAATACTTGCTTATACCCGCCATGTTTTACGGTGTATAATCGGGTGGCATTCATACCTAAAAGCCAATCCCCTATGGCTCTGGAAAAGCCTGCATAGTATAAATTATCGTAATCTTTGGCATCCTTCAAGTTGTCGAAACCTTCTTTTATGGCTTCTGTGGTAAGGGAGGAAATCCATAAACGTTCTACAGGACCTTTGTAGTTGGCTTCATTCATCACCCAGCGCTGTATAAGCTCTCCTTCTTGCCCTGCATCCCCACAATTAATCACCACATCGGCTTTATCGAACAACTGCTTTACAATATTAAATTGTTTTTGAATGCCTGAGTTTGAAACCACCTTGGTTTCAAATTTTTCGGGCAACATGGGCAAGTTGTTCAAATCCCAACTTTTCCAATACGGTTTGTAATCATTAGGTTCTTTTAAAGTACAAAGATGCCCAAATGTATAGGTAACTGCATAACCATTGCCTTCAAAATACCCATCGCGTTTTGTATTCGCACCCAGAACTGCCGCTATTTCACGGGCTACACTTGGCTTTTCGGCAATACATACTTTCATGAGATATGGGTTAAAACAGCATTGCAAAATAGAACTTTTAATGCGTTTTCTAAAGTGGAATTATTACGAGTTATTAACGGAGTAAACTTGAAAAAGTTGAGCCCATTTTGAATTTTATAATTTAAACCTAAGTTTAACTATAAATCCACAACAAAAGACACCCCATAATAATCAAGTATAAACATAGGAAAAGCATTCAATACAGCAATTGTACTATCTTTATTTATATATTTTTCAAATTGTTTTTGAAACAGTACCGATTGAGAAATAGTACGCGTTGGAAAGGCATAAGCATTAGATATGATAAAATTAGCTTTCTTCACATGTATTTTAATAATTTGCCCCCAAATGGCTTTTGTGTATTTTTTTATTTGAATGAACTCTTTTAGAGATTCTTGATTTACTTTTTCCTTATATCTAATGTTTTCTTTGGCTTTAACTTTTGAAATCACAAAATTTTCAAAAGACACGATATGCTTTAGGGACTCAACCATCGGGTAACTTAAATATAATTTTCCCTTGTCTGTCTCTTCATCAAAAAAATGAAGTAATTTTTTTATTTTACTATCATCTGCCATAGAAGAATGCCCATCATAATCAAAAAACATATAAATCTCAGCAAAATCTTTTCTTTCATAAAAGTTCAAGATCTTTTTATTAGCTTTCTTCTCTTTTAATAAGGCAAACGTGTCTAAATATTCATCTTGAGCTATCTCTCTATATAATTGATAGATTTCAGCACAGTACGCACAGGTTATAAAATCGTTTCCTGATTCGTTTATAAAATATTTACCAAGATTATCTACTATGCTTTGCTCTGTTCTTTCACCTTCAAAAACAAATAATATATTAGACATTGAATACCCCTGCTTTATACATTTTTTCTATATTATGCGCTTCTCTTAATTCTTTTTGTGTACTTTTTGCTAAGGATTGTATAGCATCTTTATGCATTAAGAAATAACAGTCTGGTCTTAACAATTCATTTGTCATAATTGAAGTATTATGTGTGGTTAAAATAAACTGAACGCCTGTTTTTTTTAATTCTTTTATTATTATTTCTGATAATTCATGATGATAAAACGCATCAAACTCATCTATAAACAAAAAGGAGACTGTTGCAACCTCTTTTAATCGCTGTAACCAAAAGTAGAAAATAGCTAAAGATTTTGTACCCTGAGAAGCTATATCTGCAAAAGGAATATTTATACTCCCATAATTAAATGCGAGTATATCACTATCAAATTCCTTAACAACATTAAGCTTACATTCTATACCTGCAGTATTCAAAAACACCTCTAAGCCAGAAACATTATCTCTATTAATAATATCTTGCTGTACACTTATAGCTCCAACTTCTAAACCAATATATTTTTTATCTTCTAGAGACCTAAACAAAAGCATTTTATCTACAAAACCATAGAGTTTCAATAATACTGAATTTATTTCTGTGTCTTCTAAAAGTGCATTATTTTTAATATATTTTAAAAGAGATAACCCATTAGTTAATTCCTTTTTTAAATTTTCTGTGCCTTTAAAATTTATTTCTGCTATTTCGTTAACTCTTCTATCGATTAAAGCAAATGTTTCTCCATCAATAACTACCTTTTCTGCTATAATAGTATTTATATCATTTTTCTCATACTCATACACTAGTATCTTATCATCAAATAAAAATTCGTAATGAAATTTTGCTGTAGTAGACTTATTTAACGCGTTTAAATAAAAACTATATTCGTTTTTATTAAGACTTTTGTCTGTTAAATGCCCAACAATATCAAACATGGCTAAACCTAAATTAGATTTACCTACACCATTATGCCCATATATTAAAGCATTATTTACAATCCCTTTCTCTACACTTGACGTATTGAAATTATATCCGTTGGTGTTTTGTAAATCAAAACTAAATTCTTGGTTAAAACCTTTAAAATTCGATACTGTAAATTTCGCTATCACATCATTTATTTTTTCAAAGATAAAATTTAAAGATTAAAATCCGTAATTTTTTTACGGCACTAGTCTACTATATCGACTCTTGTTAAAAAAACTATTCTAACTCTTTATCCAACACACTCAATGCCAATCGAATTGTAAAATAATCCATCGCTTCATTAAAATAATCGAAATAAGGCTTAAGTGTTTTAGGAGCTTCCAAAGCAACTTTGGCTTTTTGTACGGCTTCAACATCGCTTTTAGTGATAAAATCGAATATCTGTATTTCTTTTCCCGAACTGTACAGCTTGGCGATATGAGAATACACCGTGGTGATGTTCAATCGACGTTGCATCGAGATCTCTTCTACAGACAAACCAGATTTATAAAGCTCATAGGTGACCATGGTGGTGTCCTTCTTTTTAGGCTTTTTAAGTTTCTCTCCCATAAAATTGGTGATCTCTGCAATAAATTCATCACCGTACACCTCTAGCTTGCGTTGCCCCACCCCACTAATGGTTAAAAAGTCTGCAGTACTTAAGGGCCGCTCACGTTCTATTGCTTTTAATGTGGCATCACTAAACACCAGATAAGCAGGAATGCCCTCTTCTTGAGCAATTTTATAGCGCAACAGTCGTAAACGCTCAAACAAATCTGTGGCAGAAGTCTTGGGTTTGGCTTTAGCTCTGCTGCGTTTTACACGTGTTTTCGGTGTTTTTACCGCCGCATTTATATCCTTAACCTCCACAGGTTTTGTTAAAGCGACTTGTCCATTATGAAACAGTACATTTTTAGAAAATTCGGTAAGTTGTAGCACATTATGTTTGTGAAATGCGATCTCACAGAATCCTTGATTAATAAGTTGTATTACAAAATGCTGCCAATGTTTCCAAGCAATATCTTTCCCTATGCCAAAGGTTCGCAAGTTTTGATATCCTTTCTCTAATACCGCAGCGTTTTGCGATCCTCTAAGCACATCTATAACTGTCCCCATGGCTTCGTTTTGCTTTAAACGGTATACGGCCGAAAGAATTTTTTGGGCAATAATGGTACCATCGAATACTTGCGGCGGATTGATACAAACATCACAATTGCCACAGTTCTCGGCAAGCAATTCGCCAAAATAACTCAACAGTATTTTCCTGCGGCAGGTCGTGGCTTCCGCAAACTGTTTCATGCGGTCTAACTTGGCCACTTGAAAATCTTCGTTAGACGCGCCGCTTGCAAAATTTCGCAATTGAATGACATCGGCATAACTGTGAAAAAGTAAGGCATGTGACTTTAAACCGTCGCGCCCGCCACGTCCTATTTCTTGGTAGTAGCCTTCTATATTTTTAGGCATGTTATAATGAATCACCCAACGCACGTTCGATTTATCGATACCCATACCAAAGGCTACTGTGGCACATACAATTTGCGTCTTATCGAATACAAAATCTTCCTGAACTTTAGCACGTTTTTGAAAATCTAAACCCGCATGATAGGCTGAGGCATTGATGGCATTTGCTTTTAATTTTTTAGCCAACTGTTCTGTTGTTTTTCGGCTTAAACAATAAATAATACCTGAGGTATTGGGGCGCTTTTTTATGAATTTAAGTATTTGAGAAATCCTATCGTTGCCCAAACGTACTTCTAAGGCTATATTTTGTCGGTCGAACGAGGATATAAACTGCTGTGCGTGTGGGATACGCAATTGCTTTAAAATATCGTCTCTTGTGGCTTTGTCTGCTGTTGCCGTTAGGGCTATAAATGGTGTATGGGGTAAGGTGGCTTTTAAAAACCCCAGTTGGTGGTATGAGGGTCTAAAGTCGTGCCCCCATGAGGAAATACAGTGGGCCTCGTCTATCGCTACACAGCTTACATAAGTTTCATTTAAGATGTGTTGTACGCCTGCTAAACTTTCTGGAGCTACATAGAGTAATTTAAGCTGCCCTTTATGAACCTGCTCTATAATTTCGGTTTGGGCTTCTGGGGTCTGACTGCTATTGTAATAGGCGGCCGAAATACCGTTAGCGTTTAAACCATCTACCTGATCTTTCATAAGTGCAATTAAAGGCGAAATGACTATGGTTACACCTTTAAAAGACAAGGCTGGCAGCTGAAAACAAATGGATTTACCGCCTCCCGTTGGCATGATTACCAACACGTCTTTTTTGTCTAATACAGCATTAACTATAGCGTCTTGATGTGTTCTAAAACTATCGTAACCAAAATAGGTTTTTAAATGGGCTAATAACTGGGGTTGGGCAGCGGTTTGAGGCATGCTAAGCGTATATAAATGAGTGCTGATAAATCTTCAAAGAATTGATCTGGTCTTCTAGAGGTTGCCAAAGTTTTTTGCGTTAGGGATTGAACGGCATGTTTAAGCTCCCGACGCAGGAGGAGCGCGTAGTGAAAGCCCGACCTTTGGGAACGCCCTATTTAAAAGTTTACCATTCCCGCAATTTATCCAACTCGGCTTGTGCTTTCAATTCTTTTTCTGAAATTACCTTTAAAAATGAAGGGTGCTGCTCTATGGCAAATTCTATTTTTTTTACGATCTCTTCAGTAGTTTCATTCTCGTAATCAATCTCTAGAGGGGCTTTAATCTCCATAGATTGTAAGATGTTTTTCTTTTTTATACGCAGGCCTTTTTTATCAAAAGAACGTCTAAACCCATCAATAACGATAGGTACTACTACAGGTTTATAGCGTTTTATAATATGCGCGGTGCCTTTACGAATGGGTTTAAATGGTGTGGTTGTACCTTGAGGAAAGGTAATCACCCACCCGTCATCTAAAGCTTTACCAATGCTAGAAATATCACTCATGCGCACTTGACGCTTTACATCTTTACCTTCAGAACGCCAAGTACGCTCTATACTTACAGAGCCTACATAAGCCAAGATTTTAGGCAGCAGTCCTGCTTTCATGGTTTCCTTGGCAGCGACGTAATACAAATTAAGTTTTGGATTCCAGAGGTAACCCACATTTTTTATAGAATCTACACGACCGCTTAAACTGGCATTGAATACATGAAACATGGCTACAACGTCTGCAAAATACGTTTGATGGTTAGAAATGAATAAAACATTGGTTTCTGGTAAGTGTTTAAACACTTCAGACCCTTCTATTTGCAACTCGTTAAAGCCTCGGAAACGCCTGTGCGTCATGGCGCCCAATATTCTAATGAGCCATTTTTTCACAAAAAGTATATGTCCGAATGGATTTCTTTTAAACAATCCCATAAATCACGCGTCAAATATTAGTTAATAGCTACAAATGTAATAAATCTATTAGCTATGTCAATTGTTTGATGAGATCTTTCACCTCACTTAGCATCATTGCTGTGGCGCCCCAGACTGTAAATCCGTTCAATTGAAACGCAGGCACCTCTACCTCAGCACTGTAAGAGGTGCGCACTGTTTTAGTACGTACTGTAGCCTCATTTAGCAAATCGTCTACATTTACCTCTATAAGTGCTTTTACTTCATCATCTTGCTTGACAAAAGCCGGTGTTGTCGTTGCATAACCTAAATAGGGCTGCACATGAAAGTTACTTGGAGGAATGTAAACAGGCGATAGTGCTTTTACGACTGTCATAGCTTTTAGAGGGACTCCTACCTCTTCGTAGGTCTCTCTAAGTGCCGTATGTTTTAAATTGGTATCGTTGACTTCGTATTGCCCTCCAGGGAAAGAGACTTGTGCTGAATGTGTCCCTTTGTAAGTTTGGCGTAACATTAAAATGATATGGGTCTCTTGTTGGGCATTGGGGTAAAACAAGGCCATAACGCCTGCTTGTTTAGCATCTTTTAACGTATCTTGGGAATAGGTTTTAAAAGAGTTTCGAGATGCTGGTGCCATTTTAAGATGTGCCTTATCTGCTGGTAATGAAACCTCTCCCACTTTAGAGAGGCGACTTAAAAAGGTTTTAAATTGCATAAAACACTGTTTTTTAATGGATATACCCTAAATACACGGCTTTCTTGATTAGGCCCGCGGCATTGTTTACTTGTAATTTTAGGTATATGTTTTTTTTATGGGTTTCTATGGTATACCGACTTAGAAATAATGCCTTTGCGATGTCATCGGTGGTGTGTTCTTTAGCGATAAGGTCTACAATGGTTTTCTCACGTGGTGTTAGTATCGCGGTGTTAAACTCTAATTCTTTAGTGTCTTGCGCATAGGCTTTATAAAAATAAGTTTCATTCTGCACCACTATTTTGTCTATCGCTGTTAACAATTCGTCACTTTTGGTCTCTTTTAAAAGATAACCTTTAATCCCTTTAAAGGATTGTATTTGCTGAAACATGCTAATCACTAAAATCTTTAAATGTGGGTAAGCTTCATTTAAGAGTTTTACAAATTCTAAACCGTTAATTTTTGGCATAGAGACATCGGTTATCACTAAATCTGGTGTGTGACTTTTTAACCCCTGTAAAGCAGCTTCTGCCGTATTGTATAGTGCAGACACCTGTATATGGTCATGCTTAGATAGGGTTCCTGCTAAACCTTCTAAAAATAGATCGTGATCGTCTACTAAAATAATATCGATTTTCATTGGTGTACTGTATCTGTTAGTATTTCTATAATGACACTTGTACCTTGCCCTAGTACCGAATCTATAGTGAGCTTACCATTAATACTCATAACGCGTTCTCTAATGTTTTTTAGCCCTATGCCTCCTTTTTGGGTATTTACATCAAAACCTATACCATCGTCTTCTAAAACAATAATCAAAGCAGCTTCATGGCGATTTATGCTTAAACTTACATGTTGAGATTTTGCATGCTTAGCCGTATTTGCCAACACTTCCTGAAGTATTCGATACAAATTGTGCTTGGTATACACGTCTAGCATTTGCAAGCAGTCTTTAGGAAAAATAGACACATCTATAAGCAACCCATGGCTTTTGGTATAGTTTTGTTTTAACTCTGCCAGTAATTGATACATCGACTTGTCTTGGTGGTAATTGTAACTCAAATCATGAGATAAGGCGCGTAATTCTTTAAAGGTATCTTTTAAAGCGTGATTTACAGCAGTTAAAGACGGATGTTTTAAGCTTGTATTGATATGCGATACATTTAAATTAATACTCGCCAACTGGCCACCAACACCGTCATGTAATTCTTTTGCAATGCGTTCGCGTTCTTTATCTTGCCCTGCCACTAAAGCCTGTGTTTCTTTCAAGGCCTTTTCTTGCTCCAGTCGTTCTTTTTCTTTGGCATGTAGTTTCTGTTCTTGCAAGCGGATGGTGTTTTGGGTTTTTGCACGGTTTCTATAAAACAAAAACAAGATGATAAGTGGTAAGATAAGTAATATTGCACTAACTAAAATCCATTGTTTTCGAGAGCGTTCTAATGCTTTTTCTTTTTCTAAAGTCACAATTTGATGTTCTTTTTTTTCGACTTCGTATTCCGTCCTTAGATTTTCAAATTCTTTTGCTTTTTCTAAATTGAAAATACTATCGTTTAAATAGATATAACGTTCTTGGTAATCAAAAGCCTCTTCAAATGCTTTAGTGTCCCATAATACACCAGAAAGTAGCCAATACACTTGTAAACGTTGGGTATTGTTTAATATTTGTTTATACTCTTTTAATATATTTTTATACGATACTACAGCCTTTTGATATTCTCCAATATGGTCTCTATAGATATTTTTAGACATTTCTACATAAGAGAGTGTCGTCCTATCTCCCACCTCTTTTGCTACATTTGTTGCCTTATTCAAAGTACTAATGGCTTTAGCATCTTCTCGAATTTCTAAATAATAATCCCCTAAGTTAGATAATATAATCCCTTCTAAACATCTATTACCATCTGCTTTGGTTATACTAATTCCTTCTTTAAATATATTTTCAACGTTATCTTGATTTTCAGCAAACAACAAAAGCCCTTTCGTATTATAATTTTCCGCTAACCCTTTTTTGTAATCAATTGATATTGCTATTTGTCTAGCTTCTTCTAAAACCTTAAACACTTTTGCTTTCTCAAGCTGCTTATTGTATAATATAGCTAAACCATTCATCACATCAACTTCTATTTGTCTATTTTCTATATTTTTAGAAAGATACAAAGCTTTTTCATGAAGTCTTAAAGCTATTTTAAAGTCGCTATTTATTCTCGCTAATTTCCCTTTTCTATTATACAAAATGGCTTCTTTTTCTCGATCACCTAATACCTTCGCATAGTCTAAAGCCTTATCTGTATAATGTAACGAAGAATCTAATTGAGTCGTTTGTAAATACAAATGACTTATATCGGTATACGCTTCTAATAAAAGCGTATCATTTTGTAGCTTTTCACTTTCAAAAATAGCTTTAAATGCCAACTGTTTGGCTGCTTTAAAATCGGTATAAATCACTTCTTCAAAGGTTTCGTGCCATTTTCCTATACGTGTAGTTTTTTGCGCAATAACAACACAACTAAAACACACAAAACACCATAAAACACCTATTTTCCTTATCAATATCCTCAATAATTATAGTTTTACGTCTAAAATACCATATTTATGGTATTTCCTTATTCTATAATCTCATATAAATTTGTCAACATTATGAAACACAATTCCTCTCAAAAATTTATGCTAAGCTTTGTCTCTTTACTTCTCGTTTACCTCTCTCTAAGTTTCAAAACGCTTATCGTCACAGTCCCTCAAGAATGTGGTACTCCTTTTCATGGTTTTATCGATTATGATATAGACTGTGAAGAAGAAGTTCTTATCACCGCTTTACCAGAAGATGTACATGGCACTATTGTAAATACTTCAATTACTTTTAAAGAACGGCTACGTATTACACCAGGCGCTTCTTCTGTAAAGATTTTGCCTCCACCAGATACTGACGTCTTCGATCCAAACGATTCTGGAAAAAACCGCAGATTAAAATTAGCAGGTACTAGTGGTAATCAAGCTAGAAAAGACCCCGAAGACGAAAAGCCTGAACCTTCTGAGCCCGCTCCCTTAAACTATACCATTACCAATCAATATATTGGCATAGCTGATGCAACAGCGCCCATTATACATTATAGTATTTATAGTTTAGATGGCATGCCTATTATTGAGGTAAACCATAAGCAGCCATTAAATTTTCAAGTTCCCATAGATAACTTAAATTCTGACATATACATCCTTATCCTGCAATTGGAAAACGGCGATGTACATTCCAAAACTTTTGCCAAATTATAAATAATAGAATTCACTAAAACTTAAAATAAACACAATTTTTAACACTGTTATTATCATGAAAACACTAAAATTACACCTATTCGCATGCTGCTCTCTTTTTGCTTTAACTAGTTTTGCGCAAAATACATTTCCTACTTCTGGAAATGTGGGGATTGGGACTACGAGTCCGAACTCACCATTAACAATAGCTTATAATAATTCTAATAATCAATTTGCACTAAAAAGGCAAAGTGGTCACGAAACTTTCTCCATGAATATTAATGCTTCTAACCAAATTTTATTTAAAAACATTTCTGGAGGTGGCGATTATAATTTTTTATCAAACATTGGTGGGCAAAGCATATCTTCAGCTTTGTTTATAGAGGGAGATAATGGTAATATTGGTATCGGTACAACTGCTCCTAAATCACCATTAACAATAGCTTATAACAATTCTAATAATCAATTTGCACTAAAAAGACAAAGCGGTCACGAAACTTTCTCCATGAATATTAATGATTCTAACCAAATTTTATTTAAAAATATTTCTGGAGGTGGAGATTATAATTTTCTATCAAATATTGGTGGACAAAGCATATCTTCAGTTTTGTTTATAGAGGGAGATAACGGTAACATAGGAATAGGAACTTCATCTCCAAGTGAAAAACTCACTGTAAAAGGTAAAATACTATGTGAAGAAGTAGAAGTTGTGGTAAACGCCAATGCACCAGATTACGTTTTTGAAACCTACTACGACGGTAGTTCTGAATTAAAACCTAGCTATGTGATGCCTACCTTAGAAGAAGTTGAAGCTTATACTAAAGCTAATAACCACCTGCCAGAAGTGCCAAGTGCTGAAGCCTTTAAAGAAGACGGTCTAGAACTTAAGGGTATGAGCATGCTATTATTACAGAAAATAGAAGAATTGACGCTTTATACTATAGCGCAAGAAAAACGCATTAAATTATTAGAAGCAAGATTAAATGACTAAGCATTTCTAATCCTTCTCTTTACAAGCAATACAAAGGCTGATTACATTCGTTAGTCAGCCTTTTTTTAAAACCATACCTCTTACCTATTTTGTCATATCACTTAAGCATCATCTGCTTGGGCTAGAGGTCTATTGCTTAAAATTTAGAGCGCATGCATGCAATAGTCACATTTCTAATATTATGAAATACAGTTCTAATCATAACGCTAACCTTAATAGGAACAGCTGCCTAGGTCTATGTATCAGTCAGCGAAGTTATAGCATAGCTAAAACAAAACACATCATTTAAAACATAAATAATTATGAAATATATAATTTTAACACTTAGTATACTCCTCTTTTATAAAACTTATGCGCAGGTCGCAACCCCACAAATAGATAATAATCCTATTAACAGGAGACTCGTTTTCTTATCTGAAGAACATATCAATAATTTTATAAATTATTATACAAATAGTAGTGAAGAGAATGCTTTAGAAAACGTTGTCAATCGTTTGGAGCATTTGGGTTTTAAAAGTCTCACTAATGAAAAACTAAAGCTTCAAGAACTCACTCAACATCCATCAGAACATGACAACGATATCGAAGAAGATGAATTTATTGGTGATGGCAGGTTTGCTTGTTTACTAAATAGAAAAAGAGAAATTATAATTGGAGAAATGCTGTATAAATACGAAGCAAACGGAGCTTTCTTCACTCCTGTAAACCAAGAACATATACTCTCATCTAAAATTCAAAAAACTAAAAACGATTCTAATACTTCCACCTCTAAAAAATCAATTTCAAACACTAAAGACTCTACAACATATGATTTAGGTGATAACGTAAGTTTTTTTGAATATGACTACAAAAGAAACTTATATTATGAAGACGATTTCAATATCGAATCGAACTCTACAAAAGGCTCCACAAACACGACCAATAGTTCAAAATTAGAATTAAAAAATTGTAACTTTGACAATTCTGGATTCATTGAATCTTTATTACCAGGTAGTTCTGAAAAATGTACTGTACATATTAATAATAACAAAAGAATACGAACAGTATTCTCTAATCAAAATTATAAGGTTTTTTCATCTGTATACGCTAAAGTTAAATCTCAAGAAAGAAAAGAATTTCTAGGGGTTGAATACTGGAAAAAAGAAAATTTCTGTGAATTTTTAGAATTAGGAAGAACAGTCAACATAAGATATCCTGTAGAAATCCCAACACCAAACTTAGGAATTCATAACTTTCTCATTAAAGATAATAACTTCGATAGAGTAATAGATCGTGAAGGTAACACCCTACCTGTTAAGTTTCACAACCCCAGTAGTTTATTTGATGATTTTCCTTTTAAAAAAGAATCTTTTAACTATGAAATTTATTTATATGTTTCTAATATAGATATAACTCCTAAATCTTTAAACGACTTTATTGAAGATCAGGTAGAAAATCTACTTAAAACTGTTGGACGATCTTTTGATGATCTTTTTGAAAAGGGTGAGAAAATAGGTATTACTATAGATTCTCCAAAAGGTATTTTTTTCTCTGAATTTGGAGCCAGAACAAGAAAATATGGAACCTCTAAAATTGAAAAAATATATGATTTAAATTTTATTATAAAATTTAAAAGTAGTGGAACAGATGGTGGTATAGGCAAAGATGCTATTGACTTCTTTAAAAGTGCTCGACCAAGAGATAACGCTAAAACATACGATATACTGACTTTAGATGTCGTTGGTTATGGTATGTATAATGACAATATATATGGTAGTAGGATACACAAAGGAGATCTATTCGAAGAAAACTCTAACGATATAGATACAGACGGAGATGGTGTTGTAGATAGTGAAGATTTTTGCAGATTCCAACCTGGAAATAAACAATATGGAGGCTGCCCTTACCAACTTATTGAAAATCAAACAATTTTTGCTAATAGAGTAAATAAATACATAAATAATGCTAAAAGCAATCAAAAATTTGGTTCTTGTGGCCACGTAATACTTAGTGCTTCAGACTATCCAAGTCTTACAAAAACTATTTCAGGAGGTGCCGCAAGAAAATATCAAATTGTAGCTGGTGAATCTATAGCAATAAAAAGAGGTTCTAATTTAATAATTAAACCAGCAAATAATACCATAAGTATTTGTTTAAAAACAGATCAAAATGCATGCAACATCACACCTATTACTAGTACTTCTTTATCAAATAAACAAACCACCACATCTAAAGTAAAAGCTACAGATGAAAACATCTTACGTAATATTACATTACATCCTAACCCTACTACAGGGTTGATAACCGTAAATAGCAGCGTAGGTATACAATCATGGATACTTTATAATACTCTGGGTGCTACCTACAAACAAGGAAGTCATATTGAGACAAATTCGTTCAACATTAACCTAAATGATTACTCCAATGGAATATATATTTTAAAATTACAACTAGACGACGGTACTATAGTGTCCAAACAAATCATAAAGCAATAATATAAAAAACTAAATTTTTCCACTATTGCTATTTCCCGTTCTTATAAATACGGGTTAAAAAACGTCTAGATACACATCTGGACGTTTTTTTTATCTTTGTTTTAAAACTTAACCATGCGTGTATTTCTAATTTTAGGCCTTATTGTCTCACTCTTTAATTGTGAAAACACCCCTAGCAAACCAAAAATTGCTCCTCTTAAACAAACCGTAGACACTAGTACTACAAGTGTAGCCACTCCAGAAGACAGCCGTCCTGAATATCCAGTTTTAAATACCAAAAACGCTATGGACTATTTTTTAGAATACGAAAAAGAACACCTGGAAAATAAAGTCCGTATTGTCACCGATTTTGGAGCTATCGATCTGTTATTATTTAAAGAGACCAAATTTCACCGTGCTAATTTCATCTATCTAGCCACTCGTAAATACTACGACAGTACCCAATTTTACCGTGTGATTAATAATTTTATGATACAAGGCGGCAGTAGTGATGACAAAAGAACAGGGTTAAAACGCCGCAACATAGGGCGTTACCTATTGCCACGTGATACGAATAGAGGCTTTAAACACGATCGTGGTACCATTTCCATGCCAAGTAGTGCTATTGAAAACCCCCATAAACTGGCGTCACCTTACGAGTTTTTTATTGTACAGCAACGTGGCGGTGCCCACTTTTTAAATGGCGATTATACCGTATTTGGAAAGGTCATTAAAGGCATGTCTGTTGTCGATAAAATTGCAGGGGTACAAACCGATAATTCCGACTGGCCCCTTCAAAATATTTATATAAAAACAGTGGAGATTTTGGAGTAATTTTAATCTAGTAAAATATCGTCTTTCGTGTTAAATTGACCATCAGGCCCAGCCGATACAATTACCACCTTAGTCCCATCTTCTAATAGATATTTGTAAGGCCTGTGCCATGCATCGTCTTTCCAAGACTGTTGCATAGGATGATTACCTATTAGCTCCTCTAAAGTTAAAGGATAACTTCCATAAGCATCATGCCAGTCCTCTATACCTTCTCGTATTTGAGATATTTCTTTAACTGTAATTTTAGGATAAACCACTCTAGCTTGGTACTCAAAATATAAGACAGTAATTACACTCATAATACCAAAAAATAGTACGATACTTAATACACTAGGCTGTAGCATATATTTTTGAAATGGACGTTGCTTTCCATCCTTATCTTCTTTCTGTTTAATGCGCTTTCGATGTTTCCAATCTTCTCGAATAAGACCTAACTCTACTAAAATTGATACTATAATTTCAATCATTCTTACAAATACAATTTAAGAACTGTTTATCTTGTTTTAATATCAGTATTGTACTGAAAAGTCCTGTAAAATATTAAAATAGCACTCAAAAAGCATTACACCCCACTAAATCACATGGTTTTTATTTTTCATCCCTAATCATGATCCCGCCATGCGGTGGGATAAACGATGCCCCCACTTACCAGCAAACGAAGTTTGCTGGTAAGTGGGGGCTCTGCTTACATATCTTGAGTGTAAAAATTGTAATCTTTTAAAATCACATCTATAAACTCCATATCAGAAGCCTGTTTTATGGTTTTAATCCCTACAACTTCCACTAACTTTGTTCTAAGTTTTATAAGGGTATCGTAATCTTTTACGGCCCGTGCTCTAACAAACGTATCTTTTATAATACGGGCATCATTATCCGATAACTTGATTACATTGGGGTAGGTTGGCTTATAATCGGTACTTAACTGCTCTAAAATGGTATGCTTAATATTTACTTTTTCGCGCAAGCTTACCACTCCCGTCCCCGATGCCATGTCGCCTAAACGTTGTTGCCTCTTATTGAAAACAATCACAAAAAAACCTAATCCGAAACAATAAACATCTACAACTCTAAAAAACCAACGGACTATAAAATCAGACAATGTTGTTTGGAAACCATCTAATTTTACAACTTTAATTTTTAAAGCTTTCTTTCCTAAAGTTTGTCCGTCCAAAAACGTTTCTTGTACTAGCGAATAGAATAACACTGGTAAGCCCAATAGCGTATTTATTGCTATTTCCGACCACGCATCCATATCGTTAAAAGCATCAAAAACAGACCTTACAAGCATTAAATAGCCAATTTTAATAGCCATATCAATTAAAAAAGCCACCAAACGCTCTCCAGCACCTGCGGCCTTAAACATTATTTTTACATTTTGCGTCGTGTTAATTTGTAACTCTGACATTTTATATCTTATTTTATATCAACTATGAGAGAAGTTGCATTTATTAAGCAAAATAAGGAAAAATGGCTGAATTTTGAGACTGCTATTTTGAATAATGATTTTAAAGATGCCGATGCCCTAGCATCGCACTATATTAACTTAATTAACGACTTAGCCTATGCACAGACCTACTATCCTAAAAGTAAGGTCATTTTGTATTTAAATCAGCTTGCCGCTAAAGCCTATCAAAAAATTTACAAAAGCAAACGGCAGGACACGCATAGAATTATTAGCTTTTGGAAAACAGAAGTGCCCCTGCTTTGTTACCAGTACCGCAAGTTTATTTACATCTCCTTTGTCATTTTTTCAATTTTTACGTTTGTAGGTAGTATTTCGGCAGCTAATGATGGGGAATTTGTACGCTCCATTTTAGGCGATCGCTATGTAGATATGACCCTAGAAAATATTGCTGCTGGAGATCCCGTTGCTGTTTATAAAAGCGGCAGTAATTGGGGCAGTTTTATAGGCATTACCATTAACAACTTAAAAGTAGGGCTAATTGCCTTTATTTTAGGTGTCTTTTTAGGCATAGGTACCTTATACATCATGTTTAAAAACTGTATCATGTTAGGCTCATTTCAATATTTTTTCTATGAAAATAATGTGTTTTGGGAAAGTGTACGCGGCATCTGGATACATGGCGCTATGGAAATATTCGCCATTGTTATAGAATGCGCCGCAGGCCTTATTTTAGGCGCTAGCATTTTATTCCCACAAACCCATTCCAGATATACCTCTTTTAAACAGGGCGCTAAAACAGGAGTGAAAATTTTAGTGAGTACCTTTCCTTTCACGTTTTCTGCAGGTTTTCTCGAAGGTTTTATAACGCGTTACTCCAACAGTATGCCCAATTGGTTATCGGTAAGTATTATTTTATCTACCTTATTTTTAATCAGTTACTACTACTTAATCTGGCCTTATAAAGTACACCAACAAATCACCCAAACACCTAGTTTTGTTACCACATAAATGAAATATACGCCACGTTACTTTTTTTTACTGCTCTTACTTAGCTTAGTATATAACCAAGCGGTTTCGGGCATGTCTGTATACCAAAATCCTGAAATTTATCGTGTTTTCGATTCTGATTTTAAAGAACGTTACGCAGGAGAAAAGTACAATTACGAAGGCAAAAAAGTTATAGGACATACCTCAGAAGGGTCTGGCACTTATGAAGATTATAAAAAAGGCAAAACCAAAACGAAAGAAGATAATAATACCGATAGCCTTAGCATCAATCTAGGGCTTTTTAAAGGGGTATTCTATCTTATTTTAATCGGTGCCTTAGGGGCTCTGGTTTATATCCTATTAAAAGAGGGTACCACAGGAGGTTTATTTCGCTCTGGAAAACAGACCGCGCTACAAGATTATAGTACGATTACCGCCGAAAACATCGCAGATGCCGATATTCATGCTTTGATTAAAACAGCCGAAGCCCATAACGATTACCGCCTTGCGGTACGCTATTATTACCTCTTAGTTTTAAAAACATTAAGCTTGAAAAAACACATAAAATTTGAAGATGATAAAACCAATGCAGACTATTTAAATGAATTACATGGGCACCCTTTAGGCCAAGCCTTTTCGTATACGTCCTATCTTTACAATTATATTTGGTATGGTAAGTTTGCAGTAGACCAGCACCAATACACTAAAGCAAAACAAAATTTCACATCACTTTTAAAACAGGTCAATTCATGAAAAAAGGATTACCTGCCATACTCATTATTGTTGTACTCCTAATATGGGGCACCTTGGCCTTGGGGATTAAACGTACAAAAACGGTAGATTGGGAACTGTCCTTTAACGAGAAAAGTACCAAACCCTATGGTTTAAGTGTGTTTTACAAAGAACTCCCTACGCTTTTCGAAGACCAACCTCTTAAAACGGTTTACCATCAACCCTCTAGCTACCTCAACGCCAATTCCGAATCAGGTTACGGCGATCACAATGCTAAAGGCAATTATATTATTATTGGGAACTCGAACTACCTTACCGAGGCCTCTATAGAAAAATTATTGCACTTTGTAGCAAAAGGCAATCACCTCTTTATATCGAGTTATCATTACCCATTACTACTACAAGATACTTTACATCTTAATATTGATTATGAATTAAACCCCAAAAAAGATAGCATTTCTATACTCTCTTTTGCGCAAAAAGAGAGTCCCTCTGTACTGATAGATAAAAACGAAGCCGATTATTATTTCTCTAACTTAGACCACAACACCTATGAAGTTTTAGGATATACAGAGACTGATGAAAAGCGTCCTAATTTTATTAAAGTGCCTTTTGGTGAAGGAGCTTTACTTTTACATACCCAACCCAAAGCATTTACAAACTACAATATTTTAAAAGACGACCGCTATACCTATGTAGAACATGTCTTGTCTTATCTTCCTGACGACAAATATCTATATTTCGATTCGTTTTCTAAATACCAAACAGCTTACAACAATGATGTTGAAGAAGAATCTAACCTGAGTTGGTTTTTAGAACAACTCGCTTTTCGCTGGGCTTGGTATACAGCCCTTGTATTTGTAATACTCTTCATGATTTTTAATGCTAAACGCCGCCAGCGCATTATTAAAGTTATACCTCCTGTAGAAAACACATCACTTGCTTTTGTGAAAACCATATCGAATTTATATATTGAAGCTGAAGATTACGAAAATCTGATTGACAAAAAAATCACTTATTTTCTAGAAAAATTAAGAGCTGATTATGCTATAGATACAGCGCATTTAGATGCTAACTTTCTTAAAAAACTAACTGCAAAATCAGGTCAAAAAACAGAAAAAATTGCACCACTTATTAAGTATATAACGTGGTTGCGTACTAAAGATGAATTTTCTGAAGAAAATCTCATAACATTAAACCGATTTATAGACACTTTTTATTCCAAATAACAATGAGTGAAACTAACGATGAACAGCAGCACGACGCTTACCGTCCAAAACCAGAAGCACCAACCGCCTCTCAAGATCTTCAAAGTCCAGAAACCCAAATAGCTTCTAAGGACCTCGCTTTTGAAACGCGGTTAAACCTCTCTGAATTACAAAATAGCGTTGCTAAAATTAAGGCTGAAGTAGGTAAAGTTATTGTAGGACAGAGCGATATGGTAGACTTACTTATTGCTGCACTTTTAGCCCAAGGCCACGCACTCATAGAAGGCGTACCCGGTGTTGCTAAAACAGTAACGGCAAAACTTTTGGCCAAATCGTTAAGCGTTGCTTTTAGTCGTATTCAATTCACGCCAGATTTAATGCCCAGTGATATTTTAGGTACCTCTATTTTTAATTTGAAACACTCAGAATTCGAATTTAAAAAAGGGCCTATTTTCTCTAATATGGTACTCATAGACGAGATTAACAGAGCGCCTGCCAAAACCCAAGCGGCTTTATTTGAAGTCATGGAAGAACAGCAAATCACCATAGATGGCCATAAATACCAACTGGATACGCCTTTTATGGTATTGGCCACTCAAAATCCTATAGAACAGGAAGGCACTTACCGTTTGCCAGAAGCGCAATTAGACCGCTTTCTATTTAAAATAGATGTAGGTTACCCCCAATTAGAAGATGAAATAGAAATTTTAGCACGCGAGCACCACCTTAAAGAAAATACTAAAATAGAACAAATTACATCTTTTCTAACCGCTAAAGACATTGCAAAATACCAAAGTCTCGTTCGTCAAGTTATTGTAGAACAACCATTATTAAAATATATAGCAGAACTTATTGTAGCCACGCGTAGTAACCGCTTTTTATACCTGGGCGCATCGCCTAGAGCCTCTATCGCGGTACTTAAAGCCAGTAAAGCCTTTGCCGCCATGTCTGGTCGTGACTTCGTTACCCCAGAAGATATAAAGCGCGTAACGCCTCCTGTGCTGCATCACCGTGTTATAGTAACGCCAGAACGTGAAATGGAAGGCGTTACCAGTAAACAAATTATCGAACAAATTATTGAAACCATAGAAGTGCCACGTTGATAAAGAGGTGTTGGTTGTTAGTAAGGACAAATAAACGCTTAAAAACAAAAACACATCAACAACAAAACAGAAAACAAAAACTTTGAAATTCCTGAACTCCTTTTACATACAGCCTCGTTTTTTTTATGCAGGTATTGCTATCGTGCTTCTTTTTGCGCTCAGCTACTTTGTGCCTTTACTTTTTAACTTAGCGCAGTTATGTATTTTGGTTTTAGCTGTTCTATTTCTGTTAGATGTACTCGTTATTTTTATAGGTAAACAACGTATAGAAGCCCAACGTAAGGTGCCAGATAAATTTTCTAATGGCGATACGAATAACATAACGTTACACTTAAAAAGCAACTACCCGTTTCTGGTGTATCTACACATTATAGATGAACTGCCTGAACAGTTTCAACGTAGAGATTTTAAACTGAAAGCAAAGCTAGCGCCCAACGCTAAAAAAAGCCTACACTATGCAGTAATACCCAAAGATCGTGGCGAGTACCACTTTGGAATTTTAAATGTATATGCAACTTCTGTGCTACAACTGGTAGCTAAACGCTATAAATTAGACCAAGAAGTTATGGTACCCACCTACCCTGGTTTTAAACAACTGAAAAAATACGAACTTCTAAACATTAATAAAAACGCCATAGAATACGGCCTTAAAAAAGTACGCCGTCTGGGACATACTATGGAGTTCGAACAAATTAAAGACTATGTATTAGGCGACGATTTACGCACCATTAATTGGAAAGCTACAGCAAAGAAAAACCAATTGATGGTCAATCAATTTCAAGACGAAAAATCGCAACCTGTTTATGCCCTTATAGACAAAGGGCGTATTATGAAAATGCCTTTTGAAGGCTTAAGCCTTTTAGATTATGCTATTAATGCCACATTGGTGCTTAGTAATGTTATTTTAAAAAAACAAGATAAAGCAGGCTTGCTCTCGTTTTCAAAAACCATAGATAATGTTGTCGTAGCACAACGTCGTAGCGGCCAAATGCAACTTATATTAGAAGCGCTTTACAATGTAAACACCGACTATTTTGAAAGTGATTTTGGAAAACTCTATGCCAACATAAAACGACATATCACGCATAGAAGTTTACTCCTCATGTACACTAATTTTGAAACCTTAGATGGGCTTAACCGGCAACTCCCCTATTTAAAAGCTATTGCTAAAAGTCATGTTTTAGTGGTTATTTTCTTTAAAAACACAGCGCTACACACACTTATAGACACAAAAGCAGAAACTGTGCAAGCCGTGTACGACAAGGTTATTGCAGAAAAATTCGATTACGAAAAACGCCTTATTGTCAATGCTCTAAAAAAAGTAGGTATCTATGCCATTCTCACTACCCCAGAACAGCTCACCATAGATACATTAAATACATATCTAGAAATAAAATCTAGAGGTTTATTATAAAACGGTACCACCTATAAACAATCTCAGTAAAAACAGTGGCAAATCACATTAAAATCATAAAAATAAAGTACTGCTTTTAAATTTTAGATAATAACACGATTTGACGATAAGGCCTATCAATAGTTTTTATATTTTTATAGCCTAAACTTATTTCAATGACGATTACGCAATTATACTATGTCTTAGCTGTGGCAGAGCATCAAAATTTCACCAAAGCGGCAGAAAAATGTTTTGTGACCCAACCTACGCTTAGTATGCAGATACAAAAATTAGAAGACGAGCTCGACATTCTAATTTTCGATAGAAGTAAAAAACCTATAGAGCTTACAGATATCGGTAATAAAATTGTAAATCAGGCAAAAAACATTGTCAATGAATCCTACCGTATTCAAGACATTGTAGACCAGCAAAAAGGCTATGTTGGTGGTGAATTTAAGCTGGGCATCATTCCTACCGTTATGCCGACTTTACTCCCTATGTTTTTAAAGACTTTTATAAAAAAATACCCTAAAATTAAATTAAAGATAGAGGAGCTTACCACCGAAGAAATTATCAATCGTATTAACGACGGGCATTTAGATGCAGCCATAGCAGCAACACCGCTCCAAGATGAACGTATTAAAGAGCGTGTTCTCTTTTTTGAACCTTTTGTAGCCTATATTCCTAAAGGCCATAAACTGCACACACAAGAGAAAATTAATGCCGATGATTTGGTTATAGAAGACTTATTACTCTTGGAAGACGGCCACTGTTTTAGAGACGGTGTCATTAATCTTTGCAAGGCGTTTAAAAACCAAATAGACGATAAATTTCAACTGGAAAGTGGTAGTATAGAAACACTCGTTAAGCTTTCTAATGAAGGTTTAGGCATGACTCTATTACCATACTTGCACACTTTAGACCTCAACACGAATGCTAAAGAAAACTTACACTATTTTGAAGCGCCTAGCCCTGCTAGAGAGGTGAGTTTAATTTACCATAAAAGCGAGCTTAAAATGCACATTATAGAAGCGATGCAAGACGTTATTGCTGGTATTATAAGAGGGGCTATAAAATTTCAAGATGTACAAATTATAAGTCCTTTACCGCAACACTAATACTTGAGCGTTAAATCCAGATACACCCACGCCTACCTACAGGCTATAACTAAAAAAAGCGACCTAAGGTCGCTTTTTTTAGTATTATGCTTTCAAGTAAACCATACATTGGTTTAACTCTGGGTTTTGCTGTACCAAAGACAGAATGTACTGTTTAAGTTCTTCTATCTCATACGGCAGTAAACGATTTACTGCTTTCTGTACTTCTTTGCAAAACAATGAAGCATCAAAACTAACTTTATCTAGTATTGTTTTGGTGTACTCTAACATTGCTCTTGCCATTTTGTTTTTTTGTTTGTGGTGTTTGATTAATGATTGATTTGATGTGTAAGTAGGATAATTTTATTTTTTGTTTCACTATTTGACGTTAAATTTAATCAAAAATTACTTTAATTCCTTATTTTAGTATGAATTTAACAGCTTTACTATTAAAATAATTTCAAAAAAAATTAACGCTATTCTATTGAACACTTAGTATTTATGAGACCTAAGCCCTAACACCCCCTCTTTTTTATTGCCTTTAAAATTAAATTTTATTTTTTCACCTTGCAAGTATTAAGCAAATTATTGAAAATAAAAAGCTATACAAAATCTCTTTTTAAAAGATCTTTTATATAATATATATTCTTACAAAACCACTATATATACAGCACAAGTAGCTTCCTAATGTATTTTATGTCTAAGATCTAAAAGCCGCTGACATCCAATTTACAACAAAAACTTCAAACTTTTAGAGCAGACATTTACTAGCTCTTGACTAAGCTTTACTCTACACAAAAAAGCAATACCTATCCATCCTTGAAATCTTATATTGTTTTTACATGTCCTTCACGGGTGTTATACAATTCGTAGTTGCACTGTATGTTTTAATCTATACTAGTTCTACTCTTTTCTAAACATAATTTTTTTTAGTTTTCCTTTTTTATAATGTTGAATCATATTGCCAGATTCAATAGTTTCTATTCTCTCTTTATCATTGTAATAAATTGTGTATACCGATTTATTTTTGTTGTAATATCTTTTTTCTTTTAAAGTCCCACTCTCATTATAAACCCAATATACCCCCTCTTTATATAGACGGTCTTCAATCATTTTTACATGAAACACTTTAAAAACTGTTCCGTTTTTATAATAGTGCGTTACAATTCCTTTTTCATAATCTGCTCTAAAAGCTATTCCATTATTGTTATAATAAATCTCATAAGGTTTAGAATAATCTAGATTTCCATTTTTAAAATGTTTAATGTGATACATACTTCCATTTTTGCGATAGATCTTTTCAATTCCCGTTCCTTTTACAAAAACTGTTTGGTACAGGATACTGTCTTTAGTATTATAAACATTATATGTACCTTCCCTCATACCATCTTTATAAAAGGCTTCAATTCTAGCAAAATCAGAAGATTTATAAATCCATTTCCTATCTTTCAGCCCTTTTTTAAACCATCCTTCAGAATTGGTAATCGCTTTTAATGGCACTGTTTTTAATGTTGGAGCATCATTAAAATCTCCAATATTTGGTTTACGATATAAAGAAGGCTCTTCTTCTCCTAAAATAGGATAATTAGGCTTAGTGGTATCAAATGTTTTAAAATAACCTTCTAACGGTATAGAGTCTTTTCCTAATGCATTAGAAAAACAGCTTTTATTATAAACTAAATAATACCTCCACACATTATCCTTTAGTTCTTCTAAACGTACTTTGCTCTGAAACAAATACTTAGGATGTTCACTTATAGTATTTGAAAAATAACAAGTATCTCTACTAGAGACCTTTTTTTTAGGTCCTCTATACATTTTTTTTACGCAACCTATCGCTGATCGTTTCTCTTTATTTGTCTCATCTACAAATACATACTCGACATCTATTCGTTTCGATTTATCAAGTATATGCTCTTGGTTCTGAGCAAAAACGCATTGAGATAAAAGTAAAACAAAGACTATACTTTTTTTGATATTCATTTATAAAAAGATTTAACTTCTTCTCTCATCGTTGAAATTTGATGTTTATGAAAATAGAGTCTCTGTATATCATTATTTTTTTTAGTAATTATACTAGTATTTATTTTATTAGCGTTTTGTTCTTTTAAGAAAGTATGTTCTAATCCTAAAAAATGCCCTAATTCATGGGAATAAACATCGCTTAAAATAATCCCTCCCTTAAATATTATAGTACCTTGACTTCTTAAAGGACTATTTTGTGAATAGCCCAAGGTATTTAATCTATCGAAGTCTTTTTCTAAAACGAAAACTAATGCACCTTTATGACTTCTTCCATATTTATCATAAAAACAATCTTCTAACTCATCTAAAAGCATCCTCGTATCATTGTAATAAATTGTGTATCCTTTTACTGCAAAATATTGAGATATCTCTATGGAGTAATACGATACGATCTTACAGTAGTAGTATCGAGATTTGGTAAAACCTTATAATGTTTTAAATGTTCTTCTTTCAAATACTTTAAACCATAGTAATTATGAGCTTTAAATTCTCGGTTATAATTAGTATTATCATTGTTTTGCAATCGCATTGTACGATAAATGAATTGTAATTGCTTGATGGAATCTTGTTTCGCTATTTCTTTTTGACAGCGGTATAGATATTCTATAGAGTATCCCAAAACCTTTGCTTTTTCTGAAAAAGAAAGCGCTTCAACTATTTCCTTTTTATTAATAGATAAGAGAAAGCTATATGATTTTAGTGTACTAAAATAATCATATTTAGGGCTCCATGGTTTTCTACACACTTTTCTGAAATTCTTTTTATGAATCACGAGGCTGTTATTTTCATTTTTAGACCATAAATAACTACTAAAGGTGATATAATGTTTAAAATCTGAATCTTTTATAAGGTCTTCTTTGGGCAGTTTTTTGTATGAAGTACATGAAGTAAAAACAAATAAAATCATGACCAAGACTAACTTAATTATGTTTTTGCAATAGAAGCTGCAACACTGTTTATCTATAGAAATCATTAGCTTCTCCTTTTAATATCTCTGCTTGTGTTTTACTAAAATAAATCCGATCATTTATATAATCCATAAAATTTTTAGATTTTCCTCTAACTACTTTGAGATTAGCAATAGTAGTATTGATTGATATCTTTTTTAACTTATCTTTTTCTTTTTGCACTAACTTTTTAGTGCTCTCTATATCTTCTTCTTTTTCTTTAATTATTTGAACATTCTTAGATTTATTTTCTAGTTTCAACTCTTTTAACTCTTCAATATTTTTAACAATATAAGCTTCTTGATGATGGATTATATTATTTATCGCCTGCTTTCTATCAGAAATGCTTTTACCTTTAACAAGGTCTTTTAAATTGTTATTTGTTTCATTTAAGTTTTTTAAATCCTTAAAAAAATTATGCTCCAAACCTAACATATGTCCCAACTCATGAGCATATACGGTAGCATCTTGTAAGCCTTTTTTAAATACAATGGTGCCTTGACTTCGCAATGGATCTGTTTGTGAGTAGCCTTGGTAATTGGCTTCCTTATAATCCTTATCGGTTACAAAAATTAGAGCTCCTTTAAATGTTTTCTTTGGATCAAATTGTTTATAATAGGCATCTTCTAATTTATCCAATACAAAACGTCGTGTCTCTAAACTCCTGGCATGATACCTTTTCTCGCCGTCTTCATCTACAGAAACTTTGGGTTTTAAAGAGGTTTGTGTATAGTTCCAATCTTGAAGTATTCCTTGTTTATAAAACTGGCTCCAATTGTCTTTTGTGGTATCCACAAGAACACACTCTGGAGTTGGATCTATAGGCAATATGTTACAATGCACACCAACTTGGTTAAATGCTTTTTCTTGTAATGTTTGCTTTAAATTGTTCTGCTGGTGGTTTTGCGATTGCAATGCCGCTGCGTAGAGCCTTTGGGCATCTGCGATTTGTGTGGTGGGGTTAAATACTACAGGAATAATTTTTATATCTAAATCGACAGGGGCATTGGCTGCCATTTCTATTTTACCAACATCGCGCCCCAAATAATCTTTAATAAGTAACTCTTGGGCTTGGGTAAAGGTCTGCAACGCCTTAATTTCTACAGTTAGCGGTTTTCCACTTTTAAAGTGTTTTAGTTTTACGGGCGGTGCTGTAGCTCCTGCATCACTTACTCCTTTATGACTAATCTCAAAATTGCTGTTTTTCTCGATAGTGAGAAAATCATGCTTTTTATCGGTGCTACCACTAATTAAAACAGGTGTAATCTCTAAGGTAGCGACCTTATTTTTAGCCAAATGTATCCATGTTATGGGCACAGAAGTGTTCAAAAAAGTAGCTGTGGGGTACAGGGCTTTCACACAACTTTGCTGTTCTGCCTCGGTAGGGTTGGGCTTAAATTGTGTTGTATTGGGGTCTAAAACATGACTAATATCAGAGACTTTTGTTTCTTGAAACGTTTCTATTTTGGTAAAATCGCTGTTCATGGTACACCAATCTATACCGTAGCTTCCATCGAATGCTTTGGGTTGTACAGTCGCTACGTATGCCGCTTGCTCTAAGGCTTGAAGATACAATGTATGTGTTGCGCCATCTTCAAAGGAAATGGTAAATCCTGTTTTTTTCATATTATACTAATGTTGGTTCTACAACTTTTAAGGGAATGCGTTGTATGTCTGCTTCAATCTTAATGCCTTCTAAGGTATCATTCTTGAGCAGGACACCTTCATATTCGAAATCGTATAAAGGATCATTTAAATTCAAAGAAAGTACATCTCCTATTCTATGACGCGTTACCAAATGTAATATGATGTGCATATTAGCCGAATAAGCTTCAATTCGCGTTCCTTCTGTATCTGTAAAATAGCTATCTACAATATCTTTTTCGGGAGTTGCAGCGGTTTGAGAACTTATGGGAGCGTCATCTGCATCAAACGTTTTTCGAAGTTTGGTAGCATATATGGCTTTAGAATGCGATTGTTCCATCCCTTGAGCTGTAATCATGAGCAGTTCTGTAAGCGGTTGATTAGAATCTGCCGAAAATGTTGTTTTTTGTTTTGCAATTTGACAATCGTATAAATTAATGTACCGTGTAGGTTGCCCCAATATAGCAGGCAAAAGTTCAATAACCAGTTTTGGAACGCTACGGTTGTCTGAAATCGCTAATTCCCACCATATTGTATCGCTTGTAGCTTCTACAGCAACGATAACATGTTTTAACCCTACAGTATTGGCGTAAGGTAAGCCTTCATGATCGCATGACTTTCGTATTTCGTACTCAAAATATCTTAAATTAGCGGCCTCGCCATCATGATGCAAAATTGCTTTAACCATTTGTGTGTCATTTTAACGCTCTTAACGTATGTGCAACAAGGTGAATCGTTTCCACCTTATTTCATAGTAAGAAATGATGTCGTAAAAATAAATAAAATCACATAAAAACAACACTGTAAAAACACACAAAACTGTTAAATTTAGATCTTAAACACATGCTGTTGCCTTAGTTAGAATGCAAACGTGACAGATGGCCTCGCTTTAGCAGCATTTATTTGCCGGTATTTAAAATAAGATGTCCTTAAGCCCAGCGTTTACATGAATTTAAAGTCCTATTTAAAAACGGTTATCGCCATCTAATAATTCGCCAATGCTTCCTAGAAATCCGCCTTCACCTTTGCTTTTCCCACCTGTTTGAGGGGCTGCAGCCCAGACGCGACTTGCCAATCTGCTAAACGGTAAGGATTGTACATATACGGTACCAGGCCCCTGTAGTTTGGCAAAGAATAAACCTTCACCACCAAAAACAGTATTTTTTATACCACCTACAAATTCTATATCGTAATCTATGGTACTGTCAAATCCAATAATACAACCGGTATCTACACGAAGGGTTTCGCCTGCACCTAGCTCTTTTACTGCTGTAGTGCCTCCTGCATGTACAAACGCCATACCATCGCCTTCTAATTTTTGCATGATAAAACCTTCGCCTCCAAATAAACCGCTGCCTAGTTTTTTAGAAAACTCTATGCCTACGCTTACGCCTTTAGCTGCACATAAAAAGGCGTCTTTTTGGCAAATAAACTTACCGCGAAAACGCGTGAGGTCTATAGGCATGATTTTACCAGGATACGGCGAGGCAAAAGATACGTTACGCTTCCCAGATCGGGTATTGTAAAATGCAGTCATAAATAAACTTTCGCCTGTTAAAACACGTTTTCCTGCACCAAGTAACTTCCCAAGGAAACCGGAATCCTTTCTGGAGCCATCTCCAAAAATGGTTTCCATTTGTATGCCATCATCCATCATCATAAAACTACCAGACTCGGCTACAACAGCCTCTTTAGGGTCTAGTTCTATTTCTACGTATTGCATTTCTTCGCCATAAATGCGATAGTCTATCTCGTGTGCTCTCATTATATAATATGTTATAGATTCATGCTATAGGTTACCTCTAACGCAATTTTGTTACACCCAAAACGCCATAAATACAATCGCGCTCTAATCTATAAGGGCTAACTACTGTTTAAGCTTCACACTCCATTCAAAATGGAATGTAGATACTTCTATCCCATCTGCATTATGACCTACGGCTGTTAAGGTTACTGTTTCCCCCTCTCCTGTTGCAATCGCTGTACGTAAAACAGCATCTATAGCAGCACCATCATGACATGTAAATACAATACGTCCTGTTGCTTTTTTTGTAAATGTCGCCTTATTAGAAGTCACTAGCATAGATATGCGTTGTCCTGTCTCTTGAATCTTACCAATCATTAAAGCGCCTGTAGACAGCTCTGCCGCCATACCTTGTACTGCCCAAAACATAGATTTAAATGGATTTTGATTGATCCATCGGTGCTTTACCGTAACGGTACATGCTGTCTCATCTAACTGTTTTACCCGCACACCACACAAGTAGGCAGAAGGTAACTTCATAAGACTAAACATATTTAATTTGCGAGGTGTTAACGTCATAGCATCTGTTTTTAGATGCTGTAAGTTATGAAATATTTAAATAGCGACAAATGTTAATAAAGTGTTAAATAGTGGTACTATGCTTAACAAAGTACCTTATTAAAGACATATATTTGTATAAGAAACTATTATATCATTTTATCTATGATACCTCATCCTCAAAAAAATACAGCAGCGTGGTTGCATTTTTCAAGTTTTAGCCGATTTTTCATTCCGTTTGGAAATCTGTTAGTTCCACTGCTGCTTTGGAGCATTCATAAAAACAAATCACCGTATATAGACGCGCATGGCCAACAAATATTAAACTTTCAAATTAGTATGCTGCTATATACAAGCCTAATGCTATTGATACTGGTACCCTTAACGGCACTTTATATCTTCTTTGGTGCTATTAACATAGATTTATGGGGACTTAATGCCCATCATGTGTTCTTCCCCTGTATGATTGTCCTTTTTGGTTTAGCTCTTTTGTCTTCACTGTTCGAATACGGACTCATCATCTATGCGGGCGTAAAAGCGAGTGAAGGTCTCATATATACATATCCATTCACCTTTCAATTTTTAAAATAATGAAGGCTTCCTGTCAAAATTTAATGCAAAACAAAACATCAAAATACGTACCATAACCTATGGCACTCTAAACTAAATTTCAATCAAAAAATCAATCAAAAAATGAACAGTTTCATCACTTTAAAATCCATTTATCATCGGCTTCGATCTCAAACGGTTTTTACAAAAATTACGATGCATATATGAAAATAGAAAACACCAAAGCACAGATGCGTAAAGGTGTTTTAGAATTCTGTATCCTGTCGGTCTTAAAAGATAAAGACGCTTATGTTGCAGAAATTTTAAAAACCCTTAAAGAAGCCAAGTTATTGGTGGTAGAAGGCACGATCTACCCTTTACTTACGCGACTTAAAAATGCAGGCCTACTTCATTACAGATGGGAAGAATCTACCTCTGGGCCGCCTAGAAAATATTACAGCTTAACAGATACGGGGCAACTTTTTTTAGAAGAATTAAGCAGTACTTGGAATGCCCTACAAAATGCCGTAAACCTTGTTACTAGCCAAAATACAACACCGTAATGAATAAAACAATAAACATAAACTTAGCAGGTATCTTTTTTCATATCGATGAAAATGCCTATATAAAATTACAGCACTACTTAGAGGCTATAAAACAGTCCTTTACAGATACTCAGGGCCAATCTGAAATCATTTCTGATATTGAAGCACGTATTGCAGAGCTGTTTAGTACGCATTTAGAAGACCACAAACATGTTATTAGTACTGCCGAAGTGGACGAAGTGATCGCCATTATGGGCCAACCTGAAGATTATATTGTCGATGACACTATTTTTGAGGAAGCTCCTAAGCAACACACTTACGCACAAACTAAAACCAATTCTACCTTAAAACGACTCTTTAGAGATACAGATAATTCTTATGTAGGCGGGGTGTGTTCTGGTTTGGGTCATTATTTTGGTATCGATGCCATTTGGATACGCTTGGCGTGGATATTATTAATCTCTGCTGCTGGAGGTGGTTTATTTATTTACATCCTACTTTGGATTTTAGTACCCGAAGCAAAAACAACGGCTGAAAAAATAATAATGACTGGAGAGCCTGTTACCATTAGCAATATTGAAAAGAAAGTAAAGGATGGCTTTAACACGGTATCAGACACCGTAAATGATATGGCTAAAAACGTAAAAGATGCCACTGCCAAAATAGATGTTGAAACTCATAAAAACCGTATCAAATCCTCTTCAAAATCATTCTTCGGTACAATCTCTGAAGGTCTAGTTACTTTTCTTAAACTATTTTCTAGATGTATTGGAGGGGGCTTAATGCTTATAGGAATAGTGGTTATTATTGGTTTGGTTTTGGGCTTACCTGCGCTTAATATCATGAGCACAATTCAAGAACCTCCACTTCCTTTTTACGATTTTTTCAACTCAAGTGGTATTCCGCTAGGTCTAACCTCGCTTATAATTTTCTTTTTGGTTGGTATCCCTTTCTTTTTTCTTTTTTATTTAGGGTTAAAATTACTTATCATTAATCTTAAATCGATTGGAAATATTGCTAAATTTAGCCTTCTGGGGCTCTGGTTATTATCTCTTGTAGGCGTAGCGGTTATTGGCATTATAAAAGCTAGTGAACGTGCGTTCGAACAAAGCTATTTTGAAAAAACAACTGCCTTACCACTAAAAGCAAAAGACACATTGTACGTAAAAATGGCCACACAAACCCTGTTTCCTATAGAACACCATAAAAGAGGGGAACGCTATAAATTAAACTACGACAGCACAAACACAAAGATGCTTTATTCTAAAGATGTTGGTATTGTTGTAAAATCTACAACCGATTCTATTGCCAGTATTTCCATTAAAAAAAATGCAAAAGCGCGCACTTATGGAAAAGCCCTAGAACGCGCTAAAGCGATAAATTACAAGTATCATTTTTCTGCAAACACCTTAATCTTAGATCCTTTTTCTAAAACGGCAGCCCATTTTAATAATGGCGAACAAGCCGTAAACATTATTTTATACGTTCCTGAACACAGCGTGGTCTATTTTAGTGGTAGAACCCAATACCATTTGTACCGCAGAACCCATTATGGAAATATTATTAACACTAAAAAAACCAATCAATTCTTAGAGGTATTAGACGGTACTACAAAATGCTTAGATTGTCCTCCTAAAAAGACCTCAAAACACAAAAAAAAGCACAAACACAGCTCTAAAAATGTTAATGTTAAAATTAGCACAGAGGGTATTGAAATAAAAACCAAAGAAAATAACAACTCTATTTAAAACACAACTAATACCGCATACTATGCCTTACCCTCCACCTTAACACAGCTAACTCCCTAAGTATTCATCACACTTTTTAGCACAGCACATTAAAACACAATCATCAATTTAAAAACAAACACCTATGTCATTATTGATTAGAATTATTATTACAAGTATTTTAAGCCTTTTTCTACTTTCCTGTAATTTCGATATAAACGCCAATGCAGGCAGAAAAGGCAACGGAAATGTCACCACAGAAGAACGCATTACAGCAGGCACATTTACTAAAATAAAAGCCGCTCAAGGTCTAAAAGTAAAACTCATACAAAACAACACGACTTTGGTACAAGTCACAGCCGATGAAAATTTACAAGAACTCATCCTTACAGAAATTAAAAACAATGTGCTACACATACACTGTAAATCTCAAATAGGCTTTGCAAATTCTAAAATCGTAACAGTCACTGTGCCTTCTATTTCTAGTATTACAGCTTCTAGTGGTTGCAATGTTGTGGCCGATAGCCCTATTAATGCCGATAAATTACATCTAAGTGCCAGTAGTGGCAGCGCTATCGCTCTAGATCTTTCTACAAACACTTTAAATTGCAGTACCACTAGTGGTAGCCTGCTAAACGTGTCGGGGCAATCTAAAACCCTAAACGCTTCTGCTTCTAGTGGTAGTGCTTTAAAAGCTAAAGCATTACGTACAGAAAGTGCTCAAGTAACAGCTTCTAGTGGCGCTAGTCTAAACGTTAAAGCGACAAAAGCACTTGTCGCCAAAGCTTCTAGCGGTGCTAGTATTCGTTACTACGGCACACCAGAATCTGTAGCATTAGAGAAAAACTCTGGAGGTGGTATTAGCAGCTATTAAATATAAGATTTCACGTACTTTAAACCACACTAAACGTTAAAAATTAGTGTGGTTTTTACTTATATTTGCGCTCTTAAGTGGACACCTTGTAATGTGACGGTTTACATATGTGGTGTGTCTAATAATAAAATATTACAATTTTAATATGTACAACACACGCAGCATTGTTTATACCCTAACGCTATTTTTAATCACATTTAACCTTAGCTACGCCCAACGTTTAGAGAAAATAAAAGGTAATAAAATTGTAACTACAGTCTCTACCAAGGTGACGGCATTTCAAACCTTAGATGTAGACGAGGACTTTGAAATTGATTTAATGTATAGCGCCAATCCTTTTGTAAGCATCACTACCGATGAAAATTTACATGAAGTGATCGCTTTCAAAGTGCAAGACAGCATTCTAGAATTTAATAATTTAAAACACATTACTTCTAAAAAAGCATTGCATATTAAGGTAGGCTACAACAACGTTTTACAGTATATAAACGCTAAAAACGCATCGAAGATAAACAGTACTACACCTCTAAATTTTAAAAAATGTAATCTAGACATCAGTGGTGATGCCAAAGTAGAACTTACCGTAAGTGCGACACATTTTCACTTAAAAAGTGCCGATAAATCTAAGGTTAGGCTCAACTTAACAGCAGATACGACCATCCTAAATTTAAAAAGCATTAGTAAAATAGAAGCCCTTATCAACACCTCTAAATTTTCATCTTACAGCTACGAAAAAGCCAATGCAGAAATAGAAGGCAATTGTAATACAGCCACCATTGTTTTAGATAACGATACTACATTTCAAGGAAAAAATTTCACCACCAATACGTGTAATATAACTTGCGACACGTCTAGTAAAGCCGCTTTAGAAGTCATGGATACAGTCACTTTAAATGCCTCTGGTTCTAGTGCTGTTTACCTGTATCAAAATCCTAAAATTATAGTAGAAGCCCTCACAGGAACCTCTAAGATTCAGAAAAAACTCAAATAGTATCCCTTCTATTGTTTTACAAAAACAATACTATAATAGCATTAGTTTTGTTTTTATAACACACTGTTTATTAAGAGCAAAAGTCTTATTTCCCACAATTTGTGCGCACAATTCTATACGGTTAACCTGCTTGTATTGACTCGCTATAACATCCAAAAAAAGAAAGCTACCGTATATGGTTTTGAGTGTTTGTTAAAATGATACACTAACAACACCTCTCTTAAAACCAACCTACATCACATGTTTAAACGCAAAATTGCTATTGCTTTAATACGTCCTGTTACGTATTATCATCTCCTTTTTTGGAGCTTTTGCTTTCTACCAGCATTACAACATGCGCAGCAAAACCCTCAATTTTCTCAATATCTACAAAATCCTTTTGTCATTAACCCTGCCCTTACAGGTGTCGAAGATTACGTAGATATAAATGCCGCCTATCGCAACCAATGGACTGGTTTTGAAGGTGCTCCAAGAACTGCTACTTTTAGCATTAACAGTTCTTTATTACTGTTAAATGGAGAACTACAGCCTCATGAAGGCCAATCGCATCAAGGTCTTGGAGCCTTCTTTTATACCGATGATGTAGGGCCTATAAAACAGGGCGGTTTTTATGGCAGTTATGCCTATCACCTTAAAGTCTCTCAAGACTGGTTTGTAGCCCTTGGTACCTTTGTAGGCGCCACACAATTTAAATTCGATGATAGCAACGTTGTTTTACTACAAACACCTAACGATCCTGTAGTTCAGAATTTTTCAGATTTAAATTTCGATATGAGTTTAGGACTATACGTCTACTCTAAGCACTTATTTGCAGGCATTTCTGCCAATCAAATTTTCAACAATCAAATACGATCTATCGCCGTAAACCGTCAACTCAACACCAATGGCACATTAGAACCTAATTTCAATGCATTAGTAGGCAGCAGAATTGCACTAAATGACGTTTTTGAATTTGTACCTCACATTTTTCTTAAAACGGTTAGTAATGCACCTTTACGATGGGATTTTGGAGCTAAAATGGTTTATGACAATAAATTTTGGGGCGGTTTGTCCTATAGAAATCAGGATGCTGTGGTGGGCTTCTTCGGGCTTCGCCTATTCGAAAACGCCATGCTAAGTTACTCCTACGACTGGGCTTTAACACAATTTAGCAACCAACAATCTGGTACTCATGAAATTATTCTAGGTTACAGGTTCGATTTTGCAAAACAGCAATGTGCATGTCCTAAATATTCTTTGTAATGATGATACCCTTAAAAACTATAGGCGCTTTTATAATTTGTCTTATACTAACGCAAACAACCTACGCACAAACTGAAAACATGAACTTTGAGTTTGGTAATTTCAACAATTGGATTCTAGACACGGGGATACGCCCTAATACTACTGATATTGATTGGAACGAAAGACCTGCTGATGATTTAAATGTTCAAATAGAACTCACAGGCCCAGCTACAGAACGCTTTGATCCTAATGGTTTAAGCTGTACACCAACGCCATTAAATGTCCCTACTGTATTTCCAGGAGGTGCCTTCTCTGCCCGTATTGGAAACATTGAAGGTGGACGTCGTGCGGCTAGAATAAGCCGAAGTTTTACCGTCACAGCTAATGAAGCCTTTTTACAATACAGCTATGCCATCATTTTAGAAGACCCTAGCCACAGTCAAGAAGAACAACCTAAATTTGTAGTAAATATTAAAGACGCTTCTGGAAACCTCGTAACCTGTGGCCAATTTGAAGCTTTTGCAGGACCAAATGCTGCGAGCAAAGGGTTTGTAAACTGCGAACTTTTCAACTACCAAATTCTACCTTGGACCACTGCTGGTGCAGATTTAACATCTTTTATTGGACAACAAATTACTATAGAATTTATCGCTTTAGACTGCACCTTGGGAGCACACGGTGGTTATGCTTATGTAGAAGCCACTTTACAACCTTTAGAGATACACGTTGAAAATTTATGCATCGCGAACAATGCTGTTGTAGGAGATATTGTGCTTACGGCACCACTAGGTTTCACCTCTTACCTATGGTCTAGTGGAGAAACCACGCAAAGTATAACAGTACAAAATGCACAATTAGGAGACAGCTTTAGCGTAGATCTTATCTCGAATACGGGCTGTAATAGTAGTGCTTCTATTACCTTAGCCCCTGTCCCTGCTACTACCATAGATTCTATACCAAATTTAGAAATTTGCCAAGGCGGTACGGCAACGCTACAACCCACAGGTGAAAATGCTGGCGATTTTAGATTTACCATCCCCGACCCCAACGCTCCTGGCGCATTTATAGATGTAGTTCCTCCTGGTAGCGCTGCTGTTTTAAGACCTACCGAAGACACCGTTTATACCATTATTGCTAGAGATAACAATGGTTGTGACGGCCCTTCTACCACATTTACTGTAACCGTAATCCCCTCTAACGAACCTCCTGTGCCTACAGCCAATTTTGACATCGAACAGATCATTACACAAAATGCCCCCCCCTGTAATACTATACAATTAATCAACCGCTCTGGGTATTGTAGAGGTGGTTTAACCTACCTTTGGGATTTTGGAGATGGCAGTCCAACTTCAACGGAAGCAAACCCTACACACACCTTTCCGCTTACTACAGATCCTGAACGCTATATCATAACCTTAACAATTACTGCTCAAGATGACACTACAGATGCGACATCTTTAGAATATACCACCTCATCTATTACCCCACAGTATGTTGCACTGGCTCCTAATTGTGGTACCGTAACCTTTAGAAATATTAGTGACATCTGTAATACCGCTATAGGCAATTTTCCCGCTTACCGCTACACTTGGGATTTTGGAGACGGTAGCTCTACCGTTACTACAGACCATACACAACCTACCATTACGCATACCTATACGGCTTCTGGAATGTATACCACTACGTTATCTTTAAGCGATGCTAGTAACCCAGCCCTCAGCATACCTACATTTCAAGGTGATCCAGTTGCTATTACTGCAGATACAAATGCGAATTTTAATGCCTTTCCTGATTGTTTTGATGTGCGTTTTGAAGATCTTTCTACAAGTTGTGATCCTATAGTAAGTTATAGTTGGGATTTTGGAGATGGAAGCCCTTTAGTCAACGCGCAAAACCCAACCCATACCTATACTAACGCAGGTTCGTATAACGTTACCTTAACTATAAATAATGGCACAGTAGATATTTTGCACATGGCTAGTGTAACTATTGCTCCTGAGACTATTACTCCTAATTTTGATTTCGTAACAGATTGTAACACGGTCACGTTTAGAGACCTTAGTAACAGTTGTAGACCGTTAACCTACCAATGGAGTTTTGGAGACGGTACACCTATAGAATCCTCACAAAACCCCACGCATACTTATGCCCCAAATAATAGCTATATCGTAACACTTACTATAAATGATGGTAATCAAGATTTTACAAAAACAAATTCTATCACTTTAGTAAGCGCCCTTGTATTCGAATTGCCTCTAGATTTAGAAGCATGTGCCAGTCCCGATTTTCCAGACGAAGCTTCTTTTAATCTATTAGCTCAGACCGATCATATCTTACAAAATATCAATCCTAATATTCCTAGGTTCCCTACGGTAAGCTTTCACAGGAGTGGTAGTGATGCTGCTAATGCTATAGATCCATTGGAAACAGAATTTAGTAATGAAACAAACCCACAAACCCTCTTTGCACGTGTAGAAGATGACGAAGGTTGCCCTCAAACCTTTCCGTTTTCGTTAACCGTGTTTAATCCCCCAATTGTAAACCCTGTGGAGGATCTATTTCTATGCTATTTAAAAGAAAATACTATTGGATACGATCTATCCCAGTTAAATGCTCGTGTTTTTGATGGTTTAGATGAAACCGCTATTGTTCTTAGCTATCATCTTGATGAAAATGACGCCCTACAAGGCAGTAATAGTGTCACAACTATTCGTTTAAGTGCTGGCGTAGACACTCCTATTTATATAAGAGCCGAAAATGTCTTGGCCAGTACCTGTTTTACCATAAGTTCTTTTTTAATTCGAATGGATAATGAAACTACTGATGAAAATGACCGTTGCATGCCCTTTTTCGCCAATACAATGACCCCAAATGGCGATGGCGCTAATGATGTGTTCTTTATTCGAAACATTGAAACGTTCCCTAATAACGAATTAACCATATACAACCGTTGGGGTACTATTGTTTATGAAGCCAATGGCTATAACAACACGTGGACTGGCACACATAAAGGCGAGCCCCTACCTGTAGGTAATTATTATTATATTATGAAATTGAATGACAACGACAACAGATCTCATTCTGGATACATCACGATTTTAAGGTAATACAGCGCGTTTTTCTCTTAAAAAGAATAAAGGAAACACCTTTTCCGTACGAATTCTAAGCTAAGCCTATTTTAATCGCTTTATCTAATGCCTCGGGGGCGCTGCCTTTGCCTATGGTCAATAGCTTCTTTCCTGTAATAGGAATGCCGTTAAATGGCCTTATAACGAGTTCTCCGTCGGGCTTACGTTCAAAATAGGTATAATGTGTTTCATCACCTATTTTGGTACACCCTTTAACTCTAAGAATCGTTTTAGGCAAGGCTTCGCATATCGTATAGATGCATGCTGTGTCTGGCAAATGCGGTAAATCGACCGCACAAGACGCCCAATGCGCTTTTAGATGATCGAAAGCATCTGCTGTATGTGTCGCTGGTAATAATTTTGGAAGCAGCGTTACATCAATAGCTTTCATTGTACTAATTTCGGCATAAGGATTCAACGCTTTTAAGGCTTTAATCACCTTAGATTGCCGCGTTTCTGAAACCGTATCAAGATGTGTTAACACAATAAGGGACGACACTTGAATTTGGATAGCTTCAAGCGTATTGTGTTCCCCTCGTTTTTGCCAATTTTTTACGTCTACAACAGCTATTTGTACTGGTGGCAAAAACCGCTCATGAAGCCCCACACCAAGAAACTCTACAAGCGTACTAGCGTCTGATGTGCCATTGGCTTCAATTAATGTAATGCCTTTTTCTCTTTCAGGTATTCTGTTCACCACTTCCCGAAGTTCCATAATACCACTACAGCAAATACAACTTCCGCTTAAGGCTTTAATCGTCTTGTCTTCTACTTGTTTTGTAAATCGCTGCGCATCCATATACGCATTTTCATAATCATTTAAAACAATAAAGGGCTGCCAACCTTTAGCACTAAAATCATCGATTATATGTTTTAAAAGCGTCGTCTTTCCAGCACCTAAAAAACCTACAATAGTTAATATTGCTTCCATAATGTATGCTCTATTTTTTTTGAGGTCTAAATGGTTTTATCACCTGTTCATTGCATTCTAAAAAAGGGCCTCCCATAAGATCGATACAGTAGGGTATTGCAGGGAAAACAGCATCTAAACATTCTCGTATCGATTTTGGTTTACCTGGTAAATTCACAATCAAACTGGTCCCTCTTAATCCTGCTGTTTGTCTAGACAATATTGCCGTAGGCACATACTTTAAAGAGGTGGCTCTCATCAACTCTCCAAATCCAGGCATCATTCTATCGCATACTGCTTCGGTTGCTTCTGGTGTGACATCTCGTAAGGCAGGTCCCGTGCCTCCTGTTGTTATCACTAAACAACATGTCTTATGGTCTACCATATCAATTATTGCTGCTTCAATACCATCTTGTTCATCTGGAATTACAGTATACACTGCATTCCAATTCGAGTGCAGATAGGCCTCTAATGTATCTCTAATGGCTTTACCACTTTTATCTTCATAAATGCCCGCACTCGCGCGATCGCTTACTGTAATAATGCCTATGTTTATCTGTGACATATGTATTGTATTTCAAATTATAAAAAGGAATACCTTTTAAACTAAAAGTAAACCACACAGGTATTCTATTTGTGAAATTTAATTGGAAGTCAGGATGTAAATACGCTTCAACATGTTAGCGCAAATTCTAAAATAGAAACACCTTAAGCACAAAATGTGCTACAGCCATTCTATTTTAAAATTTAGTCGGGATGACAGGATTTAAATAATCCTAAAAAACCCTTATTGCAAATTCTAAAATAGAAATACCTTAAGCACTAAATGTGCTACAGTCATTCTATTTTACAATTTAGTCGGGATGACAGGATTTAAATAATCCTAAAAAACCCTTATTGCAAATTCTAAAATAGAAATACCTTAAGCACTAAATGTGCTACAGTCATTCTATTTTACAATTTAGTCGGGATGACAGGATTTGAACCTGCGACCACACGACCCCCAGCCGTGTACGCTAACCGGACTGCGCCACATCCCGTTTAAAAATAGATTTCAAAGAAAGCATTTTTTCAAATAACTACAAAACAAAAAACCAGAGAAAAAGTACTCTGGTTTTTGTAATTTTAAAGTTAACATTAAAGATTAACTTATAAACGCTTCCCTAGTTATAAGAAGACGTAGACACTTCAAAAGTCGCATCTTTTGCCGCCAAATAACGTTCTGCATCAAGAGCTGCCATACACCCTGTACCTGCCGCTGTTACAGCTTGCCTGTATACGTGATCTGCGGCATCGCCTGATACAAATACACCTTCTACATTTGTTTTAGAAGACCCTGGTACATTTATAATATATCCTGTTTCGTCTAAATCCAAATAATCTTTAAAGATATCTGTATTCGGTTTATGCCCAATAGCTACGAAAAATCCTGTTGCAGGAATCTCATGAGTCTCTTTTGTTTTGTTATTGATCACACGAATTGCGTTTACAACTTGTCCATCTCCTAAAACCTCATCGGTTTCTGTATTAAACAAAATTTCAATGTTCTCTGTATTTTTCACACGGGCTTCCATGATTTTAGAAGCTCTAAACTCATCACGTCTTACCAACATGGTTACTTTTTTACAAAGTTTCGATAAATAGTGTGCTTCTTCACAGGCAGAATCTCCTGCACCAACTAGCACAACTTCTTGATCTCTATAGAAAAATCCATCACAAACAGCACATGCTGAAACACCTCCACCTAACTTCAAATACTTCTGCTCAGATTCTAAACCTAAGTACTTTGCAGAGGCACCTGTTGAAATAATTATCGTATCGGCATGAATTTCTTTAACATCATTTACCCATGCTTTATGAACATCTCCTGAAAAATCTACTTTAGTAATCCAACCGTCACGGATGTCTGTTTCAAAACGCTGCGCTTGCGCTTGTAATTGCAGCATCATTTCAGGTCCTGTAACACCTTCTGGATACCCTGGGAAATTTTCAACTTCGTTCGTTGTGGTTAATTGTCCGCCTGGTTGTGTCCCTTGGTACAATACAGGATTCATATTAGCTCTAGCGGCATAAATTGCTGCTGTATACCCTGCTGGTCCCGAACCTATTATTAAACATTTTACATGTTCTATCTCTTCTGCCATAATCTTAATAATTTAATAAAACAAAAGTAGAATTTTTGAGGCAATCCTTACACATAAGTTATTAACAGTCTTTATGTGCAAATAATACTTGCTTATACTTGGACTTTAATGTGTCTAAAACAGGTTCTATTTCTAAGCATATATACACCTATAAGCGTCTACATACCAAATGGTTATTTTTTCAAAAGTAAGATCGAGAACACTTATAAAAGTCTTGTGCTATTGCACATAAGATATGAAACATTCTATTTCACTTAAAAAAGAGTAATACTTTCTAATATTAAAAAGCTATTTTTAACTTAAATTAAAAGATTTGCATGAATACAACTTGTACTATACATGGCGAAACAGCACAGTCAATGATAACGCACTTGGCCAAAGGTTTAGACACCGCATATAGTAGTGAGAACAATGAATACTGTATTGACTTGCCAAAACCCATAGGTGCTGGCTATTTTAGAGGCATTCAATTTTCTCATGGTATCTCTGTTATTGAATGTGATGTTTTTTTAAAAAAAGCACTATTTCTTACTTTTGAAAAAGAAACCCTAAACCCATTAAGACTTTTATTTAATAGTGATAATCCTATACGCCATCACATTAAAGGTTCTGATGAAGAAAATAGTACGGTTAACACAGTATCTAAACTGCAGCGCGTTATTTTCGCTAATGGTGTATCTTCCTCGCACTCTATTCGAATTGAAAAACAACAACATGCTAGCATATTCATAATCCATATTAATCGTAAGTCTTTCGAAAAAAAGATAGATTTGTTTGCCGATACTATTTCGGAAGAACTCGCTTTAATTTTCAAAGATGTTAATGGTGTAAACCATGTGAGTCATCAAGACTATTTTTCTCTTGAAATTTCTAAAATTATCGAAGCCTTTAAAAGCTGTGAATTAGATGAATTTATGAAACCTGTATTTTTAGAAGGCAAAACCTATGAAATACTTACATTTCAGATACAGCAATTTTCAGATAATTTAAAAGGTAAAAATAAAACTAAAGTTTTAAGAAAAGCTACTATAGAAAAAATTGAAAAGGCGGTAGACATTGTGAAAAATGAACTTGAAATACGCATTAATGTGAATGCTCTTGCCAAACGTGTTGGGTTAACCTCTAACACACTTCAATCTGGTTTTAAAGCCCTATTTAAAACTTCTGTTAATGCCTTTATTATAGAACGCCGTTTAGAACTCGCGAAAACGCTTCTAGAAAAATCTGATCTTAACGTTACCGAGATCACCTACAAAATTGGAATTAACAGCCGTAGTTATTTCTCTAAGTTGTTTAAAGAAAAATATGGTATCACACCTAAGGAGTACTTAATACAAATTCGAGATACTAAATCTGCATAACACCCCATACACCTTATAACCAATCATTTAAAAAATAAACATCATTTCAAGGCCATCTTAATTACATCTATACTGTTAATTAATGTGTCTATACTGTTAAACGATACTCTAAACAAGAGCTTACTTTGTAATACCAAACAAACCAGCTCTTAACTCCCAAATTCAACATTAATATAATATTGAATTTGCTTAATAGTATGACATGACAGTTATTGAAATTGAAAATCTAAAAAATCTTTCCATAATTGAACAACTCAATGCCAGTCTAAATGGTACTGTAGAACACAATTATGGAGAACACATCTTAAAGTTTGATAATAAACTAGGCCATGGTCGTATAAGGCATATTACCTTCGACTGGGGCATAAGTTTAATAGACTACAATGTTTATTTCTATGACGATTTAAAAATCATTTACAAAATTTCGGAAGACACGCCTGTAGAATTTTTATTTGTTTCTAAGGGCAAACTTAAATATAACAATAGCGATGATACTAATTACGTAGAATTAGAGCGTTTTCAAAATATTATTATTTCCAACAAAATTAATGCTAAAAATGTTTACTTGTTTCCTAGTAAAGTAAATGTGCAGTTAAATGTTATTCAGGTCTTATCCAATGAATACATAAAAAAGAAAAACAATAATATAAGCAGCCTGCAGGAAACACTTTTGGCTGTTTTTCAAGGCGATTCTAAAAAACTACCTTACAAACACTTAGGAGGCTATAATTTAAAAATAGCAAGCATCATCGAAAATTTAAACACAGTAGAAGGTGCAGGTATTATTAAATCATTATCTATAGAGGGACAACTTAACCTTATTTTGGCATTGCAAATTGCAGAACATAAAAAGTTTATCGCTAGAGATACCTTACCAGATTCGTTATCTAAGGCAGATATGAAAAAAATTCACGAAGCAGCAAATTATATTGTAGAGCACGTATCCTCTTATATGTCTATTAAGACCCTATCTACAATGTTTAGCTTATCTCCAAAAAAATTACAATCTGGATTTAAACTATTATATTCTAAATCTGTGAATGAATACATCCGGCAGATTAAACTCGAAATTGCTAGAGATATGATTAAAAATACAGACCTATCTATTTCAGAAATAGTTTATCATATTGGTTACAGAAGCAGAAGCTATTTCTCAAAAATATTTTACGAAAAATACACCATTCTACCCACTGATTACAGAGATATGCTAAAACACAACTCTAAAGTTAAGTCGGAATGATTAAAGATTCATATTCTGTAGGGTCTAAAAAAGAATCGTAATAAATATTATTTTTATAAAACACTCTAGAAATAGGATGCGACTGAAAGTCTAGAGTCTCGTAATCCGTTAAGGTCATACTAAATATTGCCTCATAATCTTCGGACAACCATTTTTTTTGGTTCTCTAAAGCCAGAGTTAAAGGCATTTTCGCACTAATGTTATGATATTTAGAGACCTTGGGATGTGCACTAGTTAATAGCAAACTAAAAGTTATATAGCCATCGTATGTTGTTGTATAAAGACCCGCGATGGCCATTGGCTTTTTAGATTTGGGATAGGTGTAAAACGGAAACACTTCTCCTTCATGCACATACGACAAATAATACCCAGATACAATTACGATACAGCGTTTTTGAAATAGGTTCTTATTAGTGTCTTTTACACAAGGCTTAACGTCCATATTTAAAGTATTCATAGTGTCTTGAAAGACACTCCAATCTTCCTTATAATCTTCTGGTAATCTGCCCCAGATACCAAATTGAATGTCTTTGGGTTGCATATTTGTTATTACGGGTAAAAGAGATTCCTCTAAACCGTTAATAATAGGGTCTTTAAAATGAAGGTCTCGGTATTTGAATTTCGCATCAAATACGCACTCCATCTCATCTACACTGGCAACATTTGATAATTTGTAATACATAACCTTTTTTTTGTTAATGCAAGTTCGCTAAAACATTTATTTTACAGTGCTTTGATACATTAAAAAAGTAACTCAATTCATTCACTTTCTGAATACTACATTAAAAAATTTAAAATCATTAATGCAATCGATATAAAGTTACACAAAGACTCAATAGTGTTAATGCTCGATCTAAACTATATGTAATTTTACCATGTAAACACAAATTATAACACATTTTTTCAAAGTCTATAATGAAGCCATTTAACACCATTACCAAACATATTATCCCAGAGAAATCGATTGAGTCGCTTTTATCTAAAACTCAAAACACTTCTCAAACAGACGGTATTTATGATATTCAAGAATTTAGTATCATAAAGTCCCATGGTACTGGTAGCGTACATTATGTTAATTTAAAAAACGATATACATGTCACACAGTACGACATAACACTTTATGACGATTTTACATTTCAATTGGACCAAGACCAAACGCCTTATATTTATTTTGTATATGGTTTAGAGGGTGAATGCCATCACAGTATTAAAAATGCAGATACCCCTATTCTTGTAGAAGCATTGAGAACCGCAATTATACAAACGCATCCAGAAACGAAAAGTAAGATTACAATAAAAAAAAACAGTCCCTTTCGTTTTAGCATACTAAGACTAAAAAATTTCGACTGTTTTAAAAATTTTAAAACCCATTTTAATTTATCGGAAATTACAGTACAAAAATTGGAAGATGCCTTTTCATCAATAACCAACGGTTTACATATTTGTAGTTATAATTTAAAAATAGCAGATCAACTTCGCTTATTGCAAACTACTCGCGACGAATTTCAAATTACAAGTTGGCTATATTTTAAAAGTCATTACCAAATTATATTAAGCTTACATTTAGAACATTTTTATAAAGAAATTTATGAAACTCGTATTGAAACTCCTCTTAATAAAACCGAATTACTTAAAATACGAAAAATCACCGAATACATTATAGATAAACCCATGCTAAAACACACCATAAAGCATTTGTGCAGTAAGGCTATTTTATCTCCAGTAAAATTACAAGAAGGTTTTAGGTGTATTCATGGCACTACCGTTTCCAACTACATACGCAATGTAAGGGTAGAAAAGGCTCGTGATTTGCTTATTTACACAGACAACAATGTTTCTGAAGTTTCTTATATGGTAGGTTTTACCAGCAGAAGCTATTTTTGCAAAATTTTCAAAGAAAAATATGGCTGTAATGCCACAGCTTATAGAGACAAATACAAAGACACAAGTGTTGATCTCAATAAAATTTAAAATCCAACTTTTCTAAATACCTTAATATACTTCTAAAAAAACCTCGTTTAGTACGAGGTTTTTTAATTATTCTTAAGTACAGTTACAGTACATGTTATGTAAATATGTAATAGGCTAGAGCTTATCTTCTACTTCATCGGCTGCATCTTCAACAGCATCTTTAGTCTCATCGGCTGCGTCTTCAACAGCATCTTTAGTCTCTTCTACCGCTGTTTCTATTTTGTTGTCTTTAGTTTCTCTACATCCTGTAGCGACAGAGGCTACTATAACTAAACCTAATAATAGGTATTGCATTTTTTTCATAATATAATAAGTGTTTTTAATTAATTAGTAATTAGGGCTTGCTGATTTTTAGGTTTGTTAATTTCTATAACTTTAAGCAAATGATCTCATATTCGCAGAGCTTC
>CANNGA010000022.1 GCA_947504035.1 uncultured Flavobacteriaceae bacterium | reverse complement strand
TCTAACAAAAAACACACAAAGTATTGTAAACATTAGGGGTGTAAAAATATAAGTAGAAAATCAGCAAGCCCTAAATACATAAACTAGGAGTTCTATTTATCTTAAACTTAAAGTTTAAGAGGACTAACCGTGATATTGGTATTTACTTCATAACCAATTTTTTATTAAATATGGCACCATTAGCACCTTCTACCTTAACAATATAAATACCTTGACGAAATACGTTTCCTTTATCTACTTTTACCGTTTTACCTGCTACCTTTTGATTGTACAACACTTTACCTAATAAATCTGTTATTGTAACAGTTGCATTTTCTATACCATTTAATGCGATATTAAAATTAGAGTTCGCAGGGTTAGGATAGATCTCTACAGACGGTGCACTATTACCGTCTAAAGTAATTTCCTTTTCACTTATAACCTCTTTTGCACTATTAACCAATCGTATTTCAAGTTTTTGCAGCATAAAAGATTCTAAATCTAGATTTATAGTTGCTCTAGATCTATTATTAGAGCCTTCAATATTTCGCGTGGTATTTGGCATCCAGTCACTTCTTACAAATTCATTGTGAGATGTTAATAGATTCGCATCTTCTTCTAGATCTGCCATACGGTTTCTTCGTACTTGTCCTGAACCTGCTATAGACTTTCCTGTATGTCCAAATATGGCATTAATACTATCACCAATCCATCCACCATTACTTTCATTGGTTCTGTATCGCGCTCTTGAGTTTTTAAGTTGGTTAAACCCACATTGATCTCTACCATATGTTGTAATTCTATACTCATACTGTGTGTCTGTCGCTAACGGCAAAACCATATTTACAGTAACCCTTTCGTTTTCGTCTGCATATTGCGGTCTATGGCTATAATTAGACACAATAGCATTAAATCTCCTGCCACGTCCAGACCCTGTTCTTGTAAAAATAGCATCTATAGTATTCGCATTTCTCGTATCAATTGTACTGGTATAACGGTACCTGTCTTGATTTTCTATTTCACTAAGCAATAGCATCCCCATACGCTGTGGTGATAGTAACTGGCCTATAGGATCGTAAGTCCATTGATGTACTTTTCTAATATTTCGTTCGTAAGCTAACCGTGCTAATTTCACCATATAAGCTGCTCCATGAGACGTCCCTGCGTCAACAAATGAGATATTAGGGTTGTCTAGGAAATTTGTATAGAGCCAAAACTCATGCAGTTCTATAGCCGCACTTCTATCAAAATTAGGATTATTTCGCATTGGTGCTATTCCTTCTTCATAAAACTCAATAGGGTCTAAATTTCTTTCTCTGTTGAAAAAAGGATAATAAGAAAAGCCAATAAAATCATAAGGCACATCATTAGCACTTGCAAAATCCACAAAATTATTTGCAAAAGAACGGATCACTTGGCCTGCATAATTACGTTGTGGCACACCACCTCTTCTAAACACAAAGTTCGTTTCTCTAAAATGCGCCCCTACTTTAGCATTGGGAACTGCTCTACGCACTTCTTCAGCAGCCGTTCTATAATGTACAAAAAACTGCGCTTCTGTTCCTGCCCAATGGTCTGGAGTTTCTATTTCAGAACCGATTCTAAAACGCCAGCCTTCTACAACATCTTCTCCAAATTCCTCTACTAAACCTTCCATAACAACTCGAATAAATGCACGCCATCTAAAATTTGCATTGGGAGGTATCCCATTTCCAAAACCTAGTATCCTTGTAGATTCAAGATAATCTACATCATTCCTTTCTTCATCTGGCACAAAGGTTAATCCTCTTTGAAATACCCATGGCGGATTGTCTAAAACAATTTGATGTATTCTAAAACCATTGGCTCTATATTGTCTTATTTGGTTAATCATTCGAGAAGGATCATAAACATAATCTCCATCTCTAAAGAATGCCAATTGCCCACTAAAATCTCGTGTTTGTTCTCCCCTTGTTCTCCATCCGCCTAAAGTTCTTATAAAATTAAGTCTTCTACGCCTTCCGCCATTATCTACCCGACTCTCATCTTCGCGCTCTAAACGTCCTGAAAATATCTTATTTTCTATATCCCACCAATTAAATGTCCTTTCCCTTCGGTTTGAACTATTGGTGTAATCGACCCGCAACGAAGATTGGGCATTTACAAATGTCGCTGTCAAAAATGCAGCTAATACCATTAATTTTACTTTGTCATACCTTTCGATACAACGTTTGTTGTTGTCTTTTTTCATAAGTTTTTAGTTAAATTTATTGCAGGTCAATACACCTACATAAAATGTATTTTTATAAAAAAACTGTTGTAACAAATACCTGAGAGAATACCTTAAGTATTATACTTTTAGTGAAGTAAAACAATAATTGCTTTTCAATCTTTTTATTTTAGTCGTTTGCTTATCCTAATTATCACGGTTGGCCAAACCAAATAAGCATTTGCAAATTAAGAACGTATCTTACCTCAACAGTCCTGTAGTGTGCTGATATGAAGCACAAATACTACAACTTTAACACCTTAACCTACAAACACACTCATTATTAAGCTTTTAGATTAAAAAAGCAAATTTTACCAGATTTTAAATGAACCGTCTTTATTTTATCTTCACCTTACACTTACAACAACTATACACAACTCAAAAACAACACTTTAAAACGATCACATACCTTCATGGCCTTGTCTTAAATTTAGGGAGGCACATTTATACCTGAAGTGTTTTTAGAAACAAAACTCTTTAATTTAGGACGCAAATGTTATCTCGAACATTATATTTGGTTGGTGTCCCTTTCTTTCTCCTTAATCCTCTTCTTGGCGCATTATCAATCTATACCCCTCTAAAAAAGTTTACATCTAAAAAAAAACCACAACATTGCTGTTGTGGTTTATTCTTTTATTTAAAATCAATTATACTGAAAAAATATCCTATTTTAAATCAAAACGATCAAGATTCATCACCTTAGTCCATGCTGCTAAAAAGTCTTTTACAAATTTTTCTTTAGCATCGTTACTAGCGTAAACCTCTACCAGTGCTCTTAATTCAGAATTTGATCCAAAAATAAGATCGGCGCGGGTAGCTGTCCATTTTATTTCATTTGTATTTCTATCTCTACCTTCATACACTTCTTTTAACTCTGAAACCGCTTTCCATTCAACATTCATATCTAAAAGGTTTACAAAAAAATCATTTGTTAATGCTTCTTTGTTTTTCGTAAAGACACCGCGAGAAGAGTTATCATAATTAGCATTTAAAACACGCATACCACCAACAAGAACTGTCATTTCAGGAACTGTTAAGGTAAGTAACTGCGCTTTATCAACTAATAACTCTTCCGTTGTTAAAGTATATTTTGTTTTTAAGTAATTACGAAATCCATCTGCCATAGGCTCCAATACTGCCATGGAACCTACCTCTGTTTGTTCTTGAGACGCATCCATTCGTCCTGGAGTAAAAGAAGCGGCTATAGGATACCCGGCTTTTTTAGCCGCTTCTTCTACAGCAGCAGTACCTGCTAGTACAATCATATCTGCTATAGATATTTTTTTATCTCTTGATCTCGCATTAAAATCGGCTTGAATCTCTTCTAATTTAGTAAGTACCTTATCTAATTGTTTAGGATTATTGACAGCCCAACTTCTTTGCGGTTCTAGTCTTATACGCGCACCATTAGCACCTCCTTTTCTATCTGAATTACGAAATGTAGATGCAGAAGCCCAAGACGTTGCTACTAATTCTCCTAGAGTCAAACCTGATTTCAAAATAATTGTTTTTAAATCAGCAATGTCTTTTTCATTTACCAATTTATGATCTAAAGCAGGTATTGGATCTTGCCATATAAAATCTTGTTTTGGTATCTCCGACCCTAAATATGTACTTTTGGGCCCCATATCTCTATGTGTTAACTTAAACCAAGCACGTGCAAATGCGGCATTAAACTCGTCTGCATTATCATAAAATCGTCGTGAAATTTTTTCATAAGCAGGATCCATTCGTAAAGCAATATCTGTAACAAGCATCGTTGGCTTATGCTTTTTTTCTTTATCATAGGCATCTGGAAACAAAGCATGCGGTTTGCCTTTAGCCACAAATTGATGTGCGCCTCCTGGACTTTTCGTTAGTTCCCATTCATTTTCAAATAAACTCACAAAAAAACCATGACTCCATGTTGTTGGAGTCGCTGTCCAAATAACTTCTAACCCTGAAGTAATAGCATCTTTACCTTTTCCTGATTTATAGTCGCTTTTCCATCCTAAGCCTTGTTCTTCAATACTAGCGCCTTCTGGTGCAGCGCCTAAATGAGAACCATCTGCGGCACCATGTGTTTTACCTAATGTATGCCCTCCTGCTATTAACGCAACAGTTTCTTCGTCATTCATTCCCATTCTACCAAAAGTTTCTCGAATATCTTTAGCTGCAAGAATTGGATCGGGATTACCATTAGGGCCTTCTGGATTAACATAAATAAGTCCCATTTGAACAGCTGCTAAAGGTTTTTCCAATTCGCGATCTCCAGTATAACGCTCATCTTCTAACATTTCTTTTTCTTTCCCCCAATATACATTACTAGCGGGTTCCCAAACATCTTCTCGTCCACCTGCGAATCCTAGTGTTTTAAAGCCCATAGATTCAAACGCAACATTTCCTGTAAGTATCATTAAATCTGCCCACGAAATTTTACTACCATATTTTTGCTTAATAGGCCATAACAATCGTCTTGCCTTATCTAAGTTTCCGTTATCTGGCCAACTATTAAGTGGCGCAAAACGTTGTTGGCCTTCTCTTGAGCCTCCTCGTCCGTCTCCTGTTCTATATGTTCCCGCACTATGCCACGCCATACGTATAAATAAGGGGCCATAATTACCATAATCTGCGGGCCACCAATCTTGAGATTGCGTCATTAATTTTCGTAAGTCTAATTTTAACGCATCATAATCTAAGCTATTAAATGCTGTTTTATAATTAAATGCTTTTCCCATAGGATTAGATGCTTTAGAATGCTGTCTAAGCACATTTAAATCAAGTTGATTAGGCCACCAATCTCTATTCGTTTTCCCATCATTACTTACATTAAGCCCTCCAGATTCTCCTTCAGAACTAAAACCAAAAGGACAACCTCCTTTAGAAGCGCCTGCTTTCTCTCCTTTGCTTTCATTCCCATGCCCACACCCTGCTAATAGTATAGTAAGACAAGTGATAAATACTAGTTTTTTCATTTTCATTTTTTTTAAATTAACAGCCCAAAACTAGATGTAATTATTTACATACAATGAGAAATAACACTTATCCATTTTATATTCATATAAACAAAATCTATTATTTATAAAAAAACAATAGATTTTATTGTTTTAAACAACACCATTTCATAACCATATTGTATTAATTTTTAAACCACTAACCTGTCTAAGGTTTTATAATCTTGTTCAAAAAAATGAATTCGCCTAAGATTCATTTTTAAGCTATTCCCCTCTGTTAATTTGAAATATTCTTGTTTTACAGGCCTAAGAAAAGAATGGTTTTGGGGTTCGAAACTAAAATGCTTAAATATAAAAAACCACAACATCGCTGTTGTGGCTTATCATTTAATAGTTTACAGGCTGCAAAGTCTGCACGCGCCTTTAATTTAATAAATTAGTACCTCCTAAAGAAGCTGTATTGTAACACTGTATTACAACAGTTCAAAAGTTATACCACTAAAGTCTTTTGCGACTACGCTACAATCTCAGTTTCAATCACTGTATCTGAAATCAATGTACGGTGTACAGGACATTTAGAGGCGATCTCTTTTAACCTTTGTTGCTGTGTATCATCCAGGTCACCTACAAACTTCAAGCGCTTTTGCAAATGGTCTATTTTTTGAGAAACGCCAGTAGCCTCCTGTAAATCGGTACTGTGTTTTTTAGAATAGGTAATGTATACAAACACCTCTTTAAGGTCCCATTTTTTACGTTGTGCGTACATTTTAAGCGTCATTGCTGTACAAGCAGCCAATCCTGCACTTAAAAAATCGTAGGGTGAAGGACCAAAATCATCCCCACCAATACTATCCGGTTCATCTGCAATAAATGTATGGTTTTTGGTTTGCATGGTAGTGGTAAATTTATCTTCCACCAAATTAAGGTGTCCTACCAACTGTTCCCCTTTAACGTCTAACATAGCACTGGGTTTGGCTTCGAAATAACGCGCCACCCAGGTGCCTATAACATTACCAACGTATTGGCTATCTTTAGCATTAGACAACAGGTGGTCTGCATTGTCTAAACTCACAAAACTTTTAGGGTGTTTGGCATTATGATACAAATCATGTGCATTGTCTATGCCCACAATACGATCAAAAGGTGCGTGCATAATCAACAAAGGCTTTCGCAAATTTTTGGTGATAGCCTGCAGGTCAACCTTTTCAAAATCTTCCACAAAATCTTTATCTATTTTAAACGGTCTGCCACCAATATTCACCTCAACAGCCCCTTTTTGTTTCACCTCTTCAATACCATGAGAAAATAAGTGGGTAACATGGCTTACTGTAGCTGGCGCACCTACTGTGGCTACGGCCTTGATGTTATCCAGTCGCGATGCGGCAACAATAACTGCAGCCCCACCTAATGAGTGCCCAACCAGTAATTCTGGTGTCCCATAATGTTTTGTGATGTACGCATTTACTGCGATTAGATCTTCTACATTAGCCGAAAAATAGCTGTCTGCAAATTCGCCTTCACTTCTGCCTAAGCCTGTAAAATCAAAGCGCACGACACCAAAACCATGAGCCGTTAATGCTCTGCTGATATTTCTAACGGCAGACAAATTACTTGTACAGGTAAAACAGTGGGCAAAAATGGCGAAATAATGGGGTTTCTGATTGGCTGGCAATTCCAAATGTGCTTGTAATTGGTAACCTTTGGCGTTGGGGATACTAAGTTTTATGCGATTCATCTTGTAAATATTTTAAAGTCGTCGTTTTTGTATGTTTTGAAAATTGTTCTAAAAGAAGGTTTAATTTTGGGGTAATAAAGCGTTCACAGAAAGGCTTTTTAGGATCATTATAGTAATAATTCTGAAGGGCGTCCCGAGAAGCCTTAAAGGCTTTAAACGGCATCACTTTAGTAATTATAGGCAACGCAAACTGTGCTTGTAATTCTTGTAAAATGCGCAGTGCTTCTTGGTGTTGCATTTCAGAATAAGTATAAATCGCAGAGCGGTACTTGGAACGCATGCTATGGTTTGAAGTGCTCTTATGGGTTTGCAAATGCACATCGATAAGCACTTCTAAAGGAAGCGCCTTTGGATTAAAATGCACAATGACGGCTTCTGAAAATCTGGTATGTTCTGCGTTTGATGCCACATAACCTTGCGCCACCTCCGTCACACCTTTTAAAGATTGAAATACAGCCTCTGTACACCAGTGGCATCCGCCGCCTAATGCTATTTTATCCAACAATGCTCACGCCTTTCCAAAATGCAACACGTCCTTTTATGCCCTTTGCCAAATCGGATACCTCTGGATAATACCAAGCAGCATCCTTATTTTCCTTTCCATCTACCGCTATAGTATAGTAAGATGCTTCTCCTTTCCAGGGACAAGTTGTGTGCGTCTCGCTTGGTTTAAAAAAAGCTTTATGGATACTTTCTGCTGGAAAATAATGGTTATTCTCTATAACTATTGTGTCGTTGCTCTCGGCTAAAATTTGATCATTCCAAATGGCTTTCATAGTGTTTTGTTGTTATAAGTGGTACGTTTAAAATGCACTTTCATCATTAAAATAATGAAGATACGGCTTCTTAGTCCGCTTTTCATCGCAAACCTAACTTCGTTTCTTAGATCAAAACATACGATTCGTCGTACCCCGTTGCAAACCGCTCGCTCAAACCCAGCTCAAAACCGCTTCTTTTCACCCAAAGCCTCATTGTCATGCCTTTACAATTTAAAAAAAATCAACTTTTTATCAACACGAAAACGTTTAAGTAACTTTTTAGACGCTCATAATTAATTATTTCGCAATAAATTAGTAAAAAACTAATGTGAAATTCATTTATAGAGCATAAAAAATAGTGATCACACAAAAAAACAACTTAACATTAAAATACCGAAATGCTTTAAAGCAAAGCAGTTCCAAAGACATGCTCTATATACACTTGCGCATTAGCATAAACACGAATACAGTGCACCAACTTTATTAACCTTTTAAAAACCACCACTAATGAAAAAACTAACATTCAAACAATTGGTATTGGGATTCCTTATTTGCATCCCTCTACTCACCATCCAGGCGCAAGACGAAGACGTCATGTTTCAAGCTTTCGACTGGAATGTACAAAACCAACCTGCAGGACAAACATGGTACAATGTCGTCACCTCTGCAAGAGCTGCTATTAATGACGCTGGTATCGATGTGATATGGATGCCACCTCCAAGCAACTCAGCAGCGCCACAGGGGTATTTACCTAGAGAATTATACGATGTAAACAGTGCTTACGGAACCGAACTACAGCTCCGCAATCTAATCAATCAATTTCATGCGCTAGACATTAGGGTCCTTAGTGATATTGTAATCAACCACAGGGTAGGCTCCTTAGATGCTGTAAATTTCACAAATCCTGATTGGCCTACGTTCTACATTGTTGCCGATGACGAGGGTAATAATTTTATAGAGCCCGATGTGCCTTTCAGTATCAACAACGATTTTTTCCCTGGCTCTAGCCTAAAAGCAGATGGCTCTAATGGGGGATTTGGCGCGGCCAGAGATTTAGACCATGAGAACCCTGCCGTTCGTGCAGAAATCATCAGATGGATGCGCTTTTTAAGGGATGATATTGGTTTTGATGGTTGGCGTTATGATTTCGTGCATGGCTACAACCCTAGATTTAATAAGGAGTACAACGATGCGACAAACCCCTATTTTGCTGTTGGCGAATTATTAGAGAGCAGCAGAGTACAGACGAATAATTTTGTAAATGCGACGCAACAATCGTCTTCTGCATTCGATTTTAACACTAAAGTAAGCTTACAAAATGCCATTCGCGCCAATAACTTATCGTTTCTAAGAGATTTTGAAGGCAGACCGTCTGGAATGATTGGCATCAACCCTTCTAAATCGGTTACCTTTTTAGACAATCATGACACCGGACTTGCGCAGCAATGTTGCGGCTCTAATTTTGTTTTTCCTGGAGGCGAAACCAACCTTAGAAAAGGGTATGCTTACATCTTAACACACCCTGGAAATCCTATGGTCTTCTGGACACATTTCTTCGACGGCGGTTCTGGTGTACAAAATGCTATTAAAGATTTAATCGCCATTAGAAAAAGTGTTCGCGTTTTTGCAGGGTCTTCAATTAATATCGCAGAAGCACGTAACGATTTATATGCGGCCTATATTGATGGCCGTTCGGGAACCCTAGCTATGAAACTAGGATCTGGAAACTGGGCTCCAGAAGGCACAGGTTGGGTTTTACGCACTTCGGGTACCGATTATGCCGTATGGTCTAATGGCGGCAACAATGATGACGATAACGACGATGATGACGACACAACAGATACTGTTGCACCTTACACGGTAAATGTATTTAGGCCGAACGGATGGAATAGCAATTTAAATGTTTATTTCTATGATGCTGCTGCTAACCGCACATTACCCGGGACTCAAGATTGGCCAGGAAACGCAATGACTAGACGTGCTGGCACAGATTGGTACACCTTTACATTAACACCTCCAGACGGTGTTGCTGCGGCTAATTTAAGGGTTATTTTTAACGATGGCACCAGACAAACAGATGATTTATCTAGAAGTACCGACGGTTGGTATCGCAATGGCGCATGGTCGGATTCTTGTCCTTCAGATTGTCCTGACACCTCTTCAAACGCTACGGTTACGTTTAATTTTAGAACACCTAGCAACTGGGGAAATACAGTGAACTTATACCTGTTTAATAGAACTACAAACAGCACCTTATCTGGCACTTCAGATTGGCCAGGATCTGCAATGGTAAATCTATCTGGCACATCATGGTACCGCAGAACGTTTACCGTTCCAAACGGTGTTTCTCCTAATGCTATAGGCGTTGTATTTAATAACGGCAACCAACAGCAGACCATAGATTTAACACGCGGCACAGATGGGTGGTTTACCGTTACAGGTTCTAATTCTGGACAAGCTACTGGCGTTTGGAATACGACCTGCCCTTCTGGATGTCCTGCATCTGGCAAACAGGCTTCTGAAAAAGAATTTTCTAATGCTGTAAAAGCAATACTTTCTCCAGTGCCGATGAAAGACAATGCAACTTTAACCTTAACGACTTATGAAGATGGTCTCCTAGATGTAAGTGTATCAAACATCCTTGGCCAAACCAAAACCCTTTACAAAAGCAATGCTAAAGCGGGGCAAATAAGCCTCTCGATTAATGGCAGTCAAATTGGTGGCCCTGGCCTTTATTTTATAAGCATTCGCCTTAATGGCAAACGCTTACAGCAGCCCCTAAAAATGATTAAAGACTAACAGCCAATCGTATGTTTTAAATTTATTAATGTGACACTATAAGAAGAGGTCGTCTAAAAAGTAATTTTTAGGCGATTTCTTTTTTTTTATACATCTTATGTTATTGTCCAAATTCGATCTTATCAAGGTATACGTTTAAAGGCCTTAAAGTTGTTTTAACTGGATGGTGAATTTGGTATAAAATCGTCATAACTGGAAAGGAGAAGACTTAATTGTGACGGCGTATTGGTCTTCCAGACGGGTGGTATTTTCATGGCTTTAAGATTATAAATCTTCAATCCTATTCTGAGTTGTAGCCCTCTATTTCTTACCAAATGCCTTACCTTTTAACCCTGTCCTTACAGTCAATACTAAGCGCTTCAAACACAGAATAAAAATGTACTATTTAACGTTGCTCTACAGCACTACGGTGCCTTTAAAATTTATACTAATGTAGTATTTGAAGTCGTAATTTCCAGCACCAAATTTTGGAGGCAACACGCAAAGAACAAAGACGTCCCCTAAGGTTTTTTAAGCCAATTTTTTATACCAAACATAAAGACCTTGCTAAAGGCCGTGATGCTATTTCACTACTCTAACGCATTGCTGTTTGCCTTAATCGTGTTTGAAATTGCGTGATAAAACAGAAGACTAGACGGTTACAATAGCGTAGACTTTATGGCAATTTGAGACCTGCATTTTGGCACAAACGCAAAGAATAGGTCAACCATTTGTAATAGCACCTATTCTTCTCGTTTTGTTCTTAGGGAACTTGTAGCTTATTAGCGCTCTAGTGTTTTTCTAAAAGCACCATGTTAAAATTAGAATTAATAATCACCGCTCCGTTTTTAACTACAGCCGTGGTATTAGAATAGGCATCATGCAAGATGAGTCCATCTTTAAAAACAGGGGCTACCTTTAAGCGTTTCTTTCCTGTTGCAAGTTCCAATCCAATCACAACGGCATCCGTATACTTATCATTTTGGAAACGTCGCGAAAACACATAAGGCGTCTCTGTTAAAGTATGATGCCGCCCTGCGCCTACAGCAGGATGTTTTGCTCTAAATTTTCCTAATTTTTGCCAGTGCTGTACTATAGTTTTAGTGCTGTCATTATGCTGAATCGCCTCCCAATTCATCACAGAACGCAAAGTCGCGTCTCCTGTTGTGCCTTCAATCGCTAAAGATCTCGCCGATTCATCACCGTAATATATTTGTGCTGCTCCAGGCGTTAGCAATAATTTAGTTGCCGTTTCCAATGGTGTTTCTCTTCTCAAATCAAAAGGTTGCCCATCATCATGAGAGCTTAAATAGTTCAACACGCTGTAAGCTTTCAATTCGTTATTTAAAATACTATCGTAGCGTTTAAAAAGCGTATCATAACCCAAAGCTTTTGCATGCCACTTCATTTCAAAATTAATCAAACTGTGAAACGCTTTATCATAATAATTTACTTTTTTATCTCCAAAATCAAACCATTGTCCTGAAGACACCCCATAATTATAAACCTCTCCTACAAGGTAAAACGCATTTTGATCTGTAGCTTTATCCGGATGGTTGGTTTTATAGTTTTGAAAAGCATAATCGCATTGTGTCCTAAACGCTTGCCAAACCTCTGCTTCTGTATGCTTCACGGTGTCTACCCTATAACCATCAATCCCAAATTCTGTAATGTAATCTGTTAGCCATTTCATAATATAATACCGAGGTGCTTTAGGGTAACCTGTGCGTTCAAAGAATGCCTCTAATGTTCTAAGTTCTTCTTCATAGCGGCCTTCCTGCCTCCACTTTTCAACAAGGTGTACTGGCAACGTAACAGCTTTGGTAGATTCGGTTTTTACATCGGGTAGGTTTTTCACCAAAGTACAGCTTACTGTTGTTTCGTAAGACGTATAATCACATTGCGGATGGGTACGCACCCAATCGTCTGGCCATTGGGGGTCTGTTGGCGTCACTGGTCCTGTGTGGTTAATCACAGCATCTAATAGTATTTTTATACCGCGTTGGTGTGCTGCTTCTACCAATTCATGCAGGTCTGCTTTAGTTCCAAAATTAGGATCTATGGCCGTCCAATCTTTGGTCCAATAGCCATGATACCCATAGGTCGCTCCCGTACCTTCATTAACAGCACCATGAATTTGTTCTACAATGGGCGTCATCCAGATCGCATTAACGCCTAAATCTGTAAAATACCCTTCTTTTAGTTTTTGCGTAATCCCCTTAAGATCTCCACCTTCAAAACCTCGAAGTTTGTCTGCCGTTGCTGTTCTGTTAAAATTGATGTCATTTAAAGGGTCTCCGTTATGAAACCTATCTGTTAGTAAAAAATAAATCGTGGCTGCTTCCCAAAAGAAAGGTGTTTTTTCAGAAGGTTTTACAAGCGGCGTTTCTTTATTTTGTTGACATGCTAATCCTAAACATAGGAGAATGCACAGCATATTTTTTTTCGTCATACCATTCAATTTCAAAAATGAACTGTTTTCACAGCGTTTCCAATGCGACATTACTTTGTAATGACGCGTTACTCTTAATTTTATTTACGGCATTGCTTTAATACTAATCGCAAAGCCACCACCAGGCACAGCTGTTAATTTTAAGTGCGATGCGTTTGTAACTTCTTGATGGCTTATCTCATAGGCTTTAGGATTATTTTTATAATGCGCATTTGCGGCATCTGTATAAATTGTAGCAGCATAGGTTTTACCTTGGTCTAAAAAGTCTAACTTTAAATCTGTACTGCGTGTAGCGGCGCCATTAACATGCCCTACAAACCAATCTTGCGTGCCCTTAGCTTTACGCGCTACAGTAACATAAGCGCCAGGTTCTGCTTCTAAATAAAGACTTTCATCCCAGTCTACCCCTACATCTTTTATAAACTGAAACGCATCTTTGTGCGCGCTGTAGTGTTCTGGTAGATCTGCGGCCATTTGCAAAGGGCTGTACATGGTGACATAGAGTGCCAATTGATTGGCTATGGTACTATTAACATGCGATGTATTATTCGGATTTAAAACACGGATGTCCATTTCAAAAATACCAGGCGTATAGTCCATTGGTCCACCTATTAAACGTGTAAAAGGCAAAATGGTAACATGATTCACATTAGAACCACCAAATGCCTGGTATTCTGTGCCTCTTGCCGATTCATTTCCTATTAAATTAGGGTAGGTTCTACAAATTCCTGTTGGTCGAACGGCCTCATGAGCATTCACCATGATGTGATAGTCTGCTGCTTTTTCAAGCGCATATTGGTAGTGCTTAATCGTATATTGACTGTAATGGTATTCTCCACGAGGTATGATAGCACCAACATAACCACTTTTAACGGCGTTATAACCATTAGCGTTCATAAACTGATAGGCCTTATCCATATGCCGTTCATAGTTTCGTGTCGCTCCAGATGTTTCATGGTGCATCATTAATTTTACGCGTTTAGAAGCCGCGTAATCACGTAACACCTCAACATCAAAATCTGGGTAAGGTGTTACAAAATCGAATACGTCTTCTTTAGAGTTGCCAAACCAGTCTTCCCAACCTTCATTCCAACCTTCAACTAAAACAGCATCAAAACCATGCGCTGCAGCAAAATCGATATAATCTTTCACTTTCTTTGTTGTTGCGGCATGGGTAGCATTAGGTGTCACCTTCGTATAGTCGGTCACCCCTAACTGTACCGAAGGCAATTCGTTGGTATACGACCAGGAACTTTTTCCAGTAATCATTTCCCACCAGACACCAATGTATTTTATAGGTTTTATCCAAGATGTATCTTCTATAGCACAGGGCTCGTTTAAATTTAAAGTGAGGTTAGACGCTAAAATAGCGCGTGCATCATCACTAACAATTACAGTACGCCACGGGGACTTACAAGGCGCTTGTAAATAGCCTTTATCTCCATTACTATCGGGCGTAAGCCAAGACTCGAATGTCATATGCTTTTCATCTAAATTTAAATGCATGCATGCGTAGTTTAACAGTGCGGCTTCATGAATATTAATATACAATCCTGTATCTGTTTTTAGCATTAAAGCCGTTTGCACCCCTGTTTTTGAAAATTGCCTTTGCGATGTGTTTTCGGTTACAGCGGCATCAAATTTCTCATTGATTTCAGATAATTTAGATGTGGTATAATCGTATTCTTGAGTGTCGTAATCTCCCGGCAACCAAAATGCTGTATGATCGCCTGCCATAGCAAACTGTGTACGCTCTTCTTTAAGCACAAAATACACCAAATTCTCTTGTTGCGGAAACTCATAACGCAGTCCTAACCCATCATCAAACAAGCGAAACCGCAATCGCAGTAGCCGCTCTGTTCTCTTTTGCTTTAATGTTACTTCTAATTCATTATAATGGTTTCTAATGGTTTTTGTTTCTCCCCAAACAGGAGTCCAAGTCTCATCAAAGGACTTTGTTTTAGAGCCTACGAGCACAAAATCATCCATCAAGGCTTTGGCGTCTTTAAGCTCTAGGCCGAGATGACTCGGTTTTATCACAGCCTGCGATTTGTAATCTAATTGATATGTAGGCCGTCCTTTTTTTTCTAAAGAAAACAGTAATTTCAATGCCCCGTTTGGAGATTGCAACTCTTGTGCAACCCCGTAATAGCAATAACAGAACAAGGCTATAAGTTGTATGATTGGTATAAATTTCATAATACGATAAGGTTATAAGCTTTTACTCAAGGTCTGCAAAACATTATTTTTAAGTTCTAGCGGTTTCCCATGAAATATAATGTCTAAAGCCTCGCCGCATTGCATTTCTAAGTGGGTGTGTTCTTGAGTCACATTTACTTTTATGATATGATTTCTAAAATTTACTTTAAAGGAATACCCTTCCCATTGCCTTGGGATTTTAGGGGCAAAAGACAGTTTTCCATCTGTAATACGCATCCCTCCAAACCCTTCTACAATACTCATCCAAGTTCCTGCCATAGAGGTAATATGTAAGCCTTCATGCACTTCGCTGTTGTAATCGTCTAAATCGAGTCTAGAGGTTTGCAAGTAAAAGGTATAGGCCTGTTCCATCCTACCGAGTTTTGCTGCTAAAATACTATGCACGCATGGCGACAGAGAACTTTCATGTACGGTTAAAGGTTCATAAAAATCGAAATGACGCGCAAGGGTGGGCTCATCAAACTGAGCTTCAAAAAAGTAAAACCCTTGCAAAACATCTGCTTGTTTAATATAGGGCGAACGTAATATTCTATCCCAACTCCACTTTTGATTGATAGGACGTTGCGCTTGTGGCAATCCTTCTACCGAGACTAATTCTTTATCTAGAAAGCCATCTTGCTGTAAAAATATTTGGTGCTTTTCAGAATACGGAAAATACATATTATCAGCTACTGTTTTCCAGAGGGCCAATTCCTTTTTAGTTAACTTCACCTTTTCAACTATTCTGGAAAAATTAGCAGCATAAGCCTGCTCTACATGCGCTATTTGCTCTATAGTGTAGGTGATACACCATTTGGCTAAATAATTGGTATACCAATTGTTGTTTATATTATTTTCATACTCATTAGGGCCTGTCACCCCTAGAATAACGTATTTGCTTTTAGCATTAGAATAACTGGCACGTTGCTGCCAAAAACGGGAGATTGCAATAAGCACTTCTAATCCTTTCTCGGGGATATAACTGTAATCGCCTGTATAGTGGCAATACTTATATATGGCAAAGGCTATAGCGCCGTTTCTATGAATTTCCTCAAAGGTGATTTCCCATTCATTATGGCATTCTTCACCATTCATCGTTACCATGGGGTATAGTGCTGCACCATTGGTAAACCCTAATTTTTCGGCATTCTCAATCGCCTTGTCCAAATGGTTGTATCTATATTCTAAAAGGGTTCTGGCGACGTTTTGATCTTTTGTTGCCATATAAAACGGGATACAATAAGCCTCTGTATCCCAATAGGTACTACCGCCGTACTTTTCACCTGTAAATCCTTTTGGCCCAATATTTAAACGAGAATCTTTACCTAAATACGTTTGGTTGAGTTGAAAAATATTAAAACGAATGCCTTGCTGGGCTTTTACATCTCCATCTATGGTAATATCTGCCATATCCCATATGGTTGCCCATGCCAACTTTTGCGCTTCTAAAAGCCCTTTAAACCCTTTATGTATCGCTGTTTTTAAAACAGTTTGCGCGGCTTTGATAAGCCTGGTTTTCTCATGATTTCTATCTACGGTATACCCTCCAAATTTATGAATACTGTACACCTCACCCTGTTTTACAGGATAGGTATAATTAAATGAAATTTGATGCGCATCTGCCTTCACATTATGCGCCACCAATAGGGGTTGTCCTGCTATAAACACCTTAGATTCCATAAAAGTACACGTATGAAAATCGGTTTTCATCGTTTTGGCCTCAATAAATGCCTGATGATTAATATGACCTATGTCTGTCGTATCCCAGAATTTATCGTCCCAATTGGTATCTTCATTAGAAATGCCTGCATCTAAATAAGGTTGAAACGTAATTTCAGCAGCTGAATTTAAGGGTTTTACTTCATAATTAATCACACCTACCTCATCTAATTCTAAACTTAAAAAACGTTTCGAATGCACTTCAACCTCAATACCATTTTGAAGTGTCGCTTTAAAACTTCGAGACAACCAACCTTCTTTCATATTGAGTTCTCTACGAAAATCTGTAACGGTTTTACAAGTGTGTAAATCTAATTGCTCTTCATTAACACATACGTTTATGCCAATCCAATTTGGGGCATTTAGCACTTTTGCAAAGTAGTCTGGGTATCCGTTTTTCCACCACCCCACTCTCGTTTTATCGGGATAGTACACGCCGGCAATATAACTGCCTTGAAAGGTCTCTCCGGTGTAACGTTCTTCAAAATTGGCACGTTGTCCCATGGCGCCATTGCCTATACTAAATAAACTTTCTGAAGATTTCATACGTTCCGTACAAAACTCATCTTCTATGATGGACCAACTATTTGGTTTTATATAATCCTGGTTCATTATGTTTTCTATTTTCTGAAATAACTTTTGTGAAAAAATCACTTGGTATTTCTGTAAGATTGTTAAAATTAAAAGTCGCTGCACTCAAGGTCTGTTGGTCTCCAATACCAACAGACAGCATCTGTGCAGCATTAGCAGCGTCTATTCCAGCAATGGCATCTTCAAAAACGACACAATGCGTTGCTGGAAGTTTTAAGTGTTGCGCTCCTATTAAAAATACTTCTGGATCTGGTTTGGCTTTAGAGACATTATTGCCATCTACAATTCCTGCAAACCGTTCTAATAAATTGACTTGTTTTAAAATTAATGCCGCATTTCTACTTGCTGATCCCAAGACATAAGCAATGCCTAAAGTGTCTAAATGGTCTAAAAGCGAGGTTACTCCTGGCAAAATTTCCTCTGTGCCCATTTTGTAGATGTACTCTAAATACTGTGCATTCTTCTCTTTTAAATGCGCCTGTTTTTCTTCATCTGAAAGCTTAAGGTTTCCAATATCTAGTAAAATATCTAAAGACTGTGAGCGGCTTACGCCTTTAAGCCGTTCGTTATCCGCTAGTGTAAATGGAATGCCTAATTGTATGGCAAGGGTTTTCCATGCTAAAAAATGGTATTTAGCAGTGTCTACAATAACACCATCTAAATCGAATATAACTCCTATATCATTCATAACGCATCGGGTATTACATCATCAATATCCTTTACTTTAAAGACTAAAGCAGCTGCGATTATAAAACTAATGCCGCTAGAAACTAAAGCATATACGGCATGATTGCCGTAAGCGTATTTAATAAGAGGACCACCAATTAAGGCATTGATAATTTGAGGGATTACAATAAAGAAATTGAATATCCCCATGTACACCCCCATCTTTTTAGGAGCAATAGAACCTGCTAATATCGCATAAGGCATCGCCAGTATGCTTGCCCAAGCAATCCCAATACCTGCCATAGAGAGGAGCAACCAATTTTTATCAGGCATAAAGTATATGGACACTAAACCTAATCCACCAATGCATAGTGATATCGCATGTGTTTTTTTACGCCCTATCTTTTTGGCGATATAGGGTAAGGCAAACGCATAAAAGGCGGATACTAAATTATAAACACCAAATAGAATCCCGACCCAATCTCCTGCATCTTGATAGGTGGCACTGCTCGCATCTGTATAGGGCAATCCATAAATATGTTGCGCTATTGCAGGTGTCGCAAATACCCACATCCCAAAGAGCCCAAACCAAGAGAAAAACTGCACCCAACTGAGCTGGCGCATGGTTTGTGGCATTTGTTTAAAATCTTCAAAAATAGCGAATATACTAGAGCTACTTGTTTCTGAGCCTGTTTCTGGTATTCTGGTATTCGCTTCATCTGTTTCAAAACCTGCCAGTTCTTCTGGTGTGTATTCCTTTGTGGTGACTACCGTTACAAGAATAGAAGCCACTAATACAATAGCGCCTAAAACAAAAGAAAAGATTAAGTTAAGCGGCACGCCTCCTAAAGCATCTCTATTCGATACGCCAAACCAATTTGTGAGCACATAAGGCAACCATGACCCCATAACAGCGCCAAAACCAATGAGTGCTGTTTGCACACTAAACCCTAAAGTACGTTGGTCTGTTCTTAAGTTGTCGCCTACCAATGCTCTAAAAGGCTCCATGGCGATATTAAATGAAGCATCCATAATCATGAGCATTCCAGCGCCAACCCATAATGCGGGAAGGTGCGCTACAAAAATACCAGCTTGTGGCATCAGTATTAATCCAATAGACGCTAAAATGGCACCTATTAAAAAGTAAGGCTTTCGCCGCCCAAAGCGCCCCCAAGTCGCATCACTGTAATGCCCAACGATAGGTTGAACAATAAGCCCCATTAAAGGTGCTATAATCCAGAACCAAGAAAGCTGGTGTACATCTGCTCCAAAATTTTGAAGAATTCTACTGGCGTTGGCATTTTGTAGGGCAAAGCCCATTTGAATTCCTAGAAATCCAAAACTCATGTTCCAAATTTGTAGGAGACTTAATTTACGCTTTTGCATTAAATAGTATGTGTTTAATTACTACTATTTGATAAGCAAAATGACTTATCAAAACTTATGGTGAAGAATGAAAATATAAGTTTTGATGTTACAAAGATATAGAAAAGAAATTTACTTTTCCAAATAAAAACCTATTTGGTAGAGTCTCTTTCTATAATTTCGGTCTCAATAACCAACTTGATGTAATCGGTTTTGGGTTTACTACTCACAAGGTACTGCTCGTAGCTATCATCTTCATTTTGAAGCCTATCGATAAGCAAATTAGCCGCTTGCTCGCCTATGCGTTTTCCATGCTGACTTACTGTGGTTAGCGTAGGTGTGGCATGTTTAGACAATACGCCATCTGTAAAACCAATAACTTGAATGTCTTCTGGAATATGAAATCCCATCTTTTGGGCGACCTTCATCGCGGTTATGGCATAGAGTTCATTTACGGCAAATACGCCATCAATACCAGGGTTCAAATCAAAAAACTTTCTAATCTCATTTTCTAATAATTCCAAATGGTTTTCTAGATCTAAACTGTCATCAAGTTTAAGAATTAAATTAGGATTTGGAGTTATTTTATTATCCTCTAGCGCTTTTATATAGCCCTGTGTCCTTAAGCGCCCCACACTCACATAATCCATGGTAGTAATAATGGCAATATTGCGGCATCCTGTATCCACAAGCTTTTGAACGGCTTTTACCGACCCGTTTAAATCGTCTACAATAACCTTGTCGCAAGCCACTTCGGCAACCACCCTATCAAACATTACAATAGGTATGCCTTGATTAATTGTGGCTGTAAAATGATGGTAATCCTGCTTTAACAACGTTTCCTTAGAAATTGACAAAATAAACCCATCAATGCTACCATTGGCCAGCATCTCCATATTAATAATCTCTTTAGTAAAGGATTCATTAGACAAGCCTACAATAACATTATACCCCCTTTTATTAGCTACCAATTCTATTCCACTAATAACAGTAGAAAAGAAATGATGTACAATTTCGGGAATTAATATTCCTATGGTCTTCGTTTTTCGGTTTTGTAAACTTAATGCGATGTTATTAGGCCTATAATTGTAAAGTTCTGCGAAAGCCTTTATTTTCTGTTTGGTTTCTTCGCTAATCTCTTTACTGTCACTTAATGCTTTAGAAACCGTTGATATTGAGACATCTAACTCTTTAGCAATCTGTTTTAATGTGATTTTTCCTTTCATAACTGTGTAAATATTCAGGTGATGCACCTAAGTGTAAAAATAACAAACACTTCTTAATTTTATCCATATATCTCACTTTTATACGCTTAAAAGTGAAAAGTTTTCAACACGAAAACGTTTTCGCTAATAATTTCGTAATATTAAATTATTTTCTATCCCTTGCTTTCTATAAATTTACAAGTGAAGAATGAAAATATAAACACGAAAAAGCAACTCAATTAAACATTAAGCCATCTTTATGAAAACAATTATTAACGGACTGTTGTTCCTACTATATATCTTACCAATTGTAGCTATAGGTCAAACACCAGTTAAAGGAAAAATAACCGAACAAGCTACAGCTGTACCCCTACCTGGTGTGAACATCCTTATAAAAGGCACTTTAAAAGGTACAGCTACAGATTTTGACGGTTATTATACAATTCAAGTTAAAAAGGGGGACACCTTAACCTTCTCTTATATAGGGTACCAGACTAAAGAAACCATATATACAGGAGGAAATACACTTGATATTCAATTGGTAGAAGACACTTCGCTATTAGACGAAGTTGTGGTTATAGGGTACGGTAGTGTCAAAAAAGAGGACTTAACTGGAGCTGTTGACTTAGTGGGTTCTAAAAGCTTCAACAGAGGTGCCATTATTTCTGCAGATCAACTCTTAACTGGTAAATCTCCTGGTGTGAGAATTACAAATGCTGGAGGTGAGCCAGATGCAACACCTAACATTAGAATACGTGGTGGGGCTTCCCTATCTGCCAACAGCAACCCTCTAATCGTTATAGACGGTATTGCTATAGACAACAGCAATCCTGCTGGTGTTAACAATCCGCTTAGTCTTATTAATCCTAACGACATTGAGAGTTTCACCATTCTAAAGGATGCCTCTGCAACAGCTATTTACGGTTCGCGTGCCTCCAATGGCGTTATTATTATAACCACTAAAAAAGGCACAACCGGCGAAGCGAAATACAACTTCTCTTCTAATGTAACTTCTAGCCGTGTAAACCGTCAAATCGACCTTTTTACGGGAGAAGAATTTACACAATTTATCTCTAGTGTCTTTCCAGAAGAAGTAAGACGTTTAGGAGTTCCATCTGGAACTGTAGCAACAGATGAGCCTGTCACACAAACTCTAAATGGTAGGGATTTATACAATACTGATTGGCAAGATGCGATCTATAGAACCAGTTTTTCTACAGATAATAATTTTAGCGTAAGAGCTCATTTATTTCAAAAAGTACCTATTAGAGCATCCATAGGTTACAATTCTACAGAAGGTGTTGTAAAAACAAATGATTACGAAAGGCTATCGGCCTCTTTAAAATTAACCCCTTCACTTTTAAAAGACCATTTAAAGGTAGACTTGAACGCCAAAGCAATAAGCGTAGATAAAAATACCATCGATGCCGAAGGTGTATTGGAAGGTGCTGTGTTCTCAGACCCTACGACACCTATCCTAGATCGTAATTCTAGATTTGGTGGGTTTTTCAATAGAATCAACCCAGACCCTAACCAAAACGGCTTAGACGGCAGTAGCAATCCTTTAGCCCTATTATTACAACGCCAAAGACCAGAAAAAGTAAAAAGAATTCTTGGTAATCTACAATTAGACTATAAATTACCCTTTTTACCCGAATTAAGAGCCGTAGTAAACACAGGCCTTGACGCTTCTAGAGCAGAAATTAGAGAAATTTTCTCTGAAAATGCCATTGCTACTTATAGAGTGATTAATGACGGTGCCGACTTTGTCTTCAACCCTGGAGTGCACTACAGAGAAGACCAACACATTACCAATACAACTTTAGAAAGTTATTTGGTATACACAAAAGCGTTTGACGATGTCTTCATTCAAAATTTCGAAATTCAAGGCGGCTATGGCTATCAGAATTTTAAAAATGATGGCACTAAAGAACAGTTTCGTTATGACGATGCTACAGGTTTAAGAATAAGAGATTTTCAAACCGATGATCGTTTTTTCAATACATTAAATTTACAGTCCTTTTTTGGCCGCTCTAACATCAATATTCTAGACAAATACTTACTAACCGTATCTTTTAGAGCAGATGCTTCTTCCCTATTTAGAGAAGAAAACAGATGGGGCTACTTCCCCTCTAGTGCCTTAGCTTGGAAATTAAAAGAAGAGCCATTTTTAAAAGACATCGATTTTATAAACGATTTAAAAATACGTGTAGGCTGGGGTAGAACAGGACAGCAAGACATCACTGGTATTGCAGGCTTTTTCCCTTCTACGCCTCTATTTGAAAGAGGAAGTGCTTCGGCTCAATATTTAGAAGGTATTGCGATCTTTAATGCTAGGGCATTTAACGAAGACTTAACTTGGGAAAAAACAACAACCTTTAATGCAGGTATCGACTTTAGTTTCACAAACCGTAGAATACTCTCTGGATCTTTTGATATTTTTAAAAGCAACACTACCGATTTATTGGTTAACGCACCTGTAGGTCCTGGACAAGGTTTAAGTGATGTTTTTCCTCAAAATGTTGGTGAAACCGAAAGCCAAGGTTTTGAATTTGGACTCAACCTCAACCCCATACAAAGCCAAGACTTCAATATCGGCTTAAATGCTAATATTGCTTACAACAAAACAACCGTTGAAAACCTTAATGGTATTTCACAAATAACAGCACCAGATTCTGGTATCCCTACAGGTACAGGTGTCAACCTAGCACTTCATGCCGTGGGCGAAGAAGCCTTTTCTGCTTGGGTATTCGAACAAATTTTTGATGCAGAGGGCAATCCTATATTTGGTGCCTTTGTAGACTTAAATGATGATGGCGTTATCAATAACGACGACAGATACCTCGAACCACTTAGACCAAATTGGACCTTTGGTTTTGGCCTAGATACCAATTACAAAAACTGGAATTTAAACGCTAGTTTTAGAGGACAACTTGATGGTAAAATTTACAATGCAAGACGTTTAACTTCTGGATTTACAGAAGCAGCACTACCGAACAATAATCAAAGTTTAAGCAATACCCTTGATTTCTTTTCTGGTGCAGCCAATATTAATTTTCCTAACAACAATGGTAACGCCGCTTTTTCTGATTATTTCTTAGAGAATGCCGCCTTTCTAAGATGCGAAAGCATTTCATTGGGCTACACCATAACGCGTATTTTAAAAGATGCCAATTTAAAACTATACGCTGCTGTTAACAATGCATTTATAATTACAGACTATTCTGGTCAAGATCCTGAAAATTTCAATGCCATAGACAACAATTTTTACCCAAGACCAAGAGTCTACACTTTTGGGATGAACCTTGACTTCTAAAAAAAAACAATTATGAAAAACTCTATTATAATAGTATTAGCCTGTCTTGCGCTTGTATTTGGTGTAAGCTGCACAAACGATCTCAATACAGAACCCGAAGTAGAACTCTCTTTAGACGAACTACTGGCTCAAGATGAAAACGCCGTTCAAGGCATCCTTTCTAGACTATACGCCTCTTTTGCCTTGTCTAGTGTTACAGGACCAGATGATTCAGATATTGCAGACGACGCTGGTGAGTCGCCTTTTTTAAGAGGTATAATCAATTTACAAGATTTTACCGCAGATGCCATGAAAAATCGCTGGGGAGACGATGGTTTAGACCAATTGACAACCACTTCAGATTGGGATGAAAACAATAAATTTTTTAGATACCTCTTTAATCGCATCTATTTTACAATACCACAAACCAATAACCTATTATCGGTTATCAATAATATTGATGTTGACAACAAACCCGCTGTTATTGCCGAAACGCGATTTATAAGAGCACTTGCCTATTATTACCTTATAGATACTTTTGGGAAAGGTGTACTGGCTACAGAAGAAAACTTTGGCAATTCAACACCACTCCCAGAGGCCTCTAGACAGGAACTGTTTAACTTTGTTGAAGCAGAACTTCTCGATATCGAAGCCGATTTACCCACAACAAACACTTACGGAAGAGCAACAAAAGCAGCAGGGCAAATGCTTTTATCTAAACTTTATATCAATGCAGAAGTGTACACGGGCACCGCTAGATTTAGTGATGCATTAACCGAAATAAACAAAGTGATTAACGAAGGGGGCTTCTCCTTAGCCAACGATTTTCTAAGTCTATTCTCTGCTGATAATAATACCTCAACAGAAATTATATTTCCATTAATCGCAGATGCAGATACAAGCCAAAGTTTTGGCAATACGACTTACATAGTAAATGGCAGCTTAAGTACCGAAACCATGGTACTAGCCGATTTTGGGGCTAGTGATGGTTGGACAGGGCATAGAGCTTCTAAAGCTTGGTATGGCTTATACGGTGATCTAGACACCTCGACAGATGCAAGAGCCCGTTTATTTTGGACTGAAGGTCATAATTTTGAAATGACAGACTATCGCGAATGGACAGACGGTTACCCGTCTACAAAATTTAGAAACACCAATTTTAACAGCGATTCTACTCCTACCAATTTTTCTGGTACAGATTTTCCCCTATTTAGGCTTGCAGATGCTTTTTTAATGCATGCCGAATGTGTATTAAGAGATGGTGGTGGCAGTAGAGCTGAAGCTTTAGATTTTGTAAATCAAGTACGAACACGATCTAATGCCGCACCTATCACCCAAGCAGAATTAACACTAGACTTTATTATAGACGAACGCGGCAGAGAATTAAACTTAGAAGGTCAAAGACGTAGTGACTTGATACGCTTCGGCAGGTTTACAGGCAGCCGCTATATATGGCCTTGGAAAGGCAACACTGCAAATGGCACCTCAATACCGGCGCATTTCAACCTATTCCCTATCCCACTTCCCGCTTTACAAGCCAATCCTAATTTAAAACAAAACCCAGGATTTTAAAATCCGCTAACTAAAAACGACGATGAGACAGATACCAATTTTCACACTGCTTTTAATAGCGGCACTACTCTTTAGTGCCTGCGAAAATGAACCCTTAACGCCTGTAGCCGAAGAACCAGAGCGCTTGTCATTCAACACTACATTTTTAGAAAACTACCAACTTAACGCAGCAGCACAAGAGAGCTTAGCAGAACGTTTTACTTGGAGAGATGCCAATTTTGGAACGCCTACCGAAACCACATACAATCTGGAAGCAGCAACCACGGCAGATTTTACCGATTATATTGGAGAGGCCACAGATGAAAATTTCTCTATTTACAATATAGGCACAACAACCAGTAATGAACTGCCTGTTACCGTAGCGCAACTTGTAACCTTAGCCAATCTTGCTGGTTTGGATAATGATCCTGAAACCGATACTCCTAACGCAGGGCAACTATTTTTTAGGATTAGAGCTTATATTGGAGAGGGCAGTTTAGAAACATTTTCGGAAACACAAATGTTAAACGTAGAACTACAAGAACTCACAGAAGACACCGCGTCTAGTGCCATTGAAATTTCATCATGGGGTGTAGTAGGCTCTGCCTATAACGATTGGGGCGCCTTCCCTGATGCCCGTTTCTACACCACAGAAACACCAAACGTTCTTGTATCTTATGTAAATCTTCTAGACGGCGCGATAAAGTTTCGAGAAAATAATGAATGGACGAACAGTTTTGGAGACCTAGAAGGCGATGGTATTCTTGACACCGAAGATGGAAACGACATCAATGTGAGTGCTGGAGATTATAAAATAACATTTAATACCGCAACAAATGCCTATACGATAGAACCGTTTTCTTGGGGAATCGTAGGCTCTGGATTTAACGATTGGGGTAATGCGGGACCAGATGCCATACTCTATTACGATTACACCACAGACACTTTTAAAGCCAGCGTACAACTTCTTGATGGCGAAATTAAATTTAGAATGAATAATGCGTGGGACGTTAGTTTTGGAGATGCCGGTAATGACGGGGTTTTAGACACCGATGCCGACAATAACATCCCTTCTACCGAAGGTCATTATCTAGTGACTGTAGACTTTAAAGACAACTCTTACAGTATTGTTGAAAGTACCGTTTGGGGTATCGTAGGCTCTGGATTTAACGATTGGGGCAATGCAGGACCAGATGCAGCACTTACCGAAATACAACCAGGAATATGGTTTGCAGAAAACATCACACTGCTTGATGGTGAAATTAAATTTAGAATGAATAATGTTTGGGGAGGCGATTTTGGAGACGCCAACAACGATGGTATTCTAGACCAAGATCCCGATAATAATATTACATCTGAAGCTGGAAATTATGTGGTAAGTATTGATTTTACAAACCCAACCCAACCCCTATATGTTATAGGCAAGAGGTAAAACAGCGCTAACAAAAAAATGCAAGTTGAGTTTTAGTTCCTAAAGAGGTTGTCTTTTCTTAAAAAAAATGCACAACCTCTTTTTAATTAATCGTATTAAAATAACACTATGAAAACACTTATTTTAAGAGCCATTACATGCTTCATGGTAACCTTAAGCTACAGCCAAATACAAACTATAGAGGCTACTGCATCCCCTACAAGCATTAATGTAAACGAAGAAGTCACCATTACATTTTCGAATCTAGAGCCTTCACTTTGGAATGCAGATACCTCCGATGCTGTTTTTATATGGGCATGGTACTTTGACGGTTCTGGAGCCGTTGGCGGTAACGCCCTTACTAACGGAAGCTGGACCAACTCTAGCGAAAGCAATAGGCTCACAAACACAGGTAATGGCACCTATAGTTTCACCTTTATTCCTAGTCAATTTTATGGCACTTCAGATATTTCTAGATTAGGCATGCTTATTAAAGCTAAAGATGGATCTGATGTAGGTTCTGGTGAAAAAAAATCTAATGATCTCTTTTTTGATATCGCCATAAATACACTAACACTTACCAATCCTACAGCAAACTTAACTATTGCAGAAGCAGGCAGCACTGTACAAATTACGGCCTCCACCGCATTTGAATCTCAACTAACACTTAAAGCTAATGGCAACACCATTAACACGGCATCTGCAACACGCTCGTACAGTTTTAATTACACCCTTGAAGAGAACACCAATTTTGTGCTAGAAGCCAATGATGGCAATACGACCATCTCTAAACGGTTTAGCGTAAGGCTACCCGCATTAACACCTGTACCCGAAGGCCTTTTAGATGGTATTAATATAGATCCTAACGACCCTACTAAAGTCACTTTAGTTTTGTTCGCGCCTGGCAAACAAACCGTACATGTTATTGGCGATTTTAACAATTGGACAGAGGACCCCGACTATTTAATGTTTTTAGACACGAGTCGTGATCGGTTTTGGATAGAATTAACAGGCTTAACCCCTCAAGCCAATCATATGTACCAATATCTAGTAGATAACAGCATAAGAATTGCCGATCCCTATTCACCGCTTATCCTAGCAGAATCTAACGATCAATTTATAGAAGCCACCACCTATCCAAATTTACCCAGTTACCCTACTGGTTCTACGAATCATGCCGTAACAGTATTAAGAACAGGAGATGTGCCTTTTGAATGGGAAATCACAGATTTTGAAAAACCCGAAACAACAGATTTAGTGATCTATGAACTGTTAATACGTGATTTTGATGCATTGCATAGTTTCGATGCGGTTAAAGCACGTTTAGATTATTTGGAAAATCTAGGCATCAATGCCATCGAATTTATGCCGCTAAACGAGTTTGACGGCAATTTAAGCTGGGGCTACAACCCTTCTTTTCATATGGGCTTAGACAAATATTATGGCACCGCAAACAGTTTCAAGCAATTGGTAGACGAATGTCATAGGCGTGGTATCGCTGTTATTGTAGATGTGGTGTACAATCATGCTTCTGGGCAACACCCCTATTACAGACTGTGGAATACAGATAACGGCGATTACCAAGGCCAGGCCCGAGAAGACAATCCGTTTTTTAATCCAACAGCAAAGCATGCCTTTAGTGTTTTTAATGACTTTAACCACCAATCTACAGCCACTCAAGATTATGTAAAACGTACCGTTGACTATTGGATAACGGAATTTAATATCGATGGTTTTCGTTGGGATTTAACCAAAGGCTTTACTCAAAATTGTTCTGCCAATGATAGTGGTTGCACTAACGGTTTACAACAAGATCGGGTGGAGGTGCTCAAGACTTATGCCGATTACCAATGGGCTATAGACCCTAATTTCTATGTCATTTTTGAGCATTTAGGCATTATTGCAGAAGAAAAACAATGGGCTGATTACAGAGCCGATGAAGGCAAAGGCATTCTTCTTTGGAATACCGTACACAGTGCCTACAACGGTTTGTTAGTGGGCAATCAAGACCTCTCTAATGTCGCCTATACCAACAAAGGGTTTGATGGCCCTTCTGCCATTTCTTATATGGAAAGTCACGACGAAGAACGTTTGGTGTTTTCGGCCAATTCCTTAGACCCTGCATTAGAGCGTTTAGAAGCCGCTGGGGCTTTCTTTTTTACTGTTCCAGGCCCTAAAATGATTTGGCAGTTTGGAGAATTAGGCTATGATATTAGTATTGATTTTAATGGCAGAACAGGAGAAAAGCCTATTCGTTGGGAGTATTTTGAAGTGCCCAATCGAAGAGCAGTATACGACTCTTGGTCGCAACTCATTACATTAAAAAGAGACGAACCTATCTTCTCTACCGAAAACTTCAGATTGCAACTATCTAACGCTGGAAAAACCATTCATCTCACCGCTGATAACGCTACAGGAACCGAGATTGCAAATATGACTATCATAGGCAACTTTGGCACAACACCATTGGCTATAAATCCAGAGTTCCAAAATACTGGAGTTTGGTACGATATATTAAATAAGAACACCCCTGTTACTATTTCCAATGTATCAGACCCGATCACCTTAGCCCCTGGTGCCTATAAAATTTATGGCGATAAACCGTATATAAATCCTAACGATATCGATAGTGATGGTGTAAGCAATGCCAATGACCTCTGTAACCACACGCCACTTGGCAGTACTGTAGACGTTAATGGCTGTGCTATTTTCTCCTTACCACATACCAACTTTGCGCTACAGGTTACAGATGAAACCTGTAGAAACAGTGATAATGGCAGCATCTCCATAATTGCTACTGAAGCCTTAAACTATACTATAAGCATAACTGGTACCGACTTAAACGTACAAGATACATTTACGTCCCGTTTTAATACGACAAACTTGCAAGCAGGGAATTACAATGTGTGCATCTCTGTAGACGGTCAATCCGATTATGAACAATGCTACACTATTGAAATAAAACAACCCGAGTTGCTAACAGTCACTTCAAAAACACTTCAAAATGAAGGACTGTTTTCTATGGATATGGCAGGAAGCAGTAACTATTACATTACGCATAATGGTAAAACGACAGCAACAGCGCTTAGTCATGTAGATGTACAACTACAAGACGGTTTGAACACCATTCTTGTACGCGGTGCTAAAGAGTGTCAAGGCACATTTGAGACCCAACTTTCTTTTAGCAATACCGTAACGGTACACCCTAATCCTGTAAGTGCCATACTTCACCTTAATTTAGGAACGTCTAAAGGAGAAACCGCAGTCGAAATGTATTCCATTTTAGGAACACGTGTCTACCACGCACTTACCACAGAACATGAATTGCGCATAGACACCTCGCATTTCGCCAATGGTACTTATGTACTAAAAGTAAACAGTAATGAAGACCTTAAAACTCTAAAAATCATAAAGCAATGAAAACGCAGCCATTACTTCATATAGTTCTCATTATAGCAACACTAACCCTAGGTTGTAGCAGTAGTGATGATTCTAATACCACTAACACAACGCCGCCAGAAAAAGCAGCATTAGTGTTTCCAGACAACAATCAAGAATGTACCGAAGGTGCTAATTTTACAGCTACAGAAAGTGATATTCTATTTGAGTGGACTGCCGCCAATAATGCCGTAAACTACCAACTTGTTGTAACGAACTTAAACACGCAAACTACAGAAACCTATGATGCTTCCGCCCCGCAATTAAGTGTACGCGTATTAAGAGCCACACCTTATGCCTGGCATGTCATTGCTAAAAACAATACAAATTTCACAACACAAAGTGACACCTGGCGCTTTTACAATGCTGGAGAGGCCACTAGTACATACGCACCATTTCCTGCCGAAGTCATTACGCCAGCAATGGGCGCTTCTATAAGAACTACGGGGGCTACACTAACATTAGAATGGAACAGCAGCGATGTTGATAATGATATTATACATCACAATGTGCGTTTTGGCACTACAACCCCACCAACGACGGTTATAGAAAATGCCATTGTAGACCAAACGGCTACCGCTACTATTACACCAGGGAATACCTATTATTGGCAAGTCGTTACTGTTGACGGAGCTGGCAACACGTCTCAGTCACGTATATTTCAATTTAAAGTTGACTAACACACCACCAATTAGTATATACAACCAATGCCCCATCCTCGCTTTTACAAGCAACCGATGGGGCATTTGCATTAAAAACGACTAAACGTATGTTACTGCTTTTAAGAACTGCAAGACAACATAGAACAGCCTACTTTATGTCGCGCCCAGTCTGGACGTTTGGCGTACCACTTTTCATATTCTGGTTGCTCGTCATAGGGCTTTTTTAACATTTGAAACAATTCATCTATTAAAGAAGAATCACCTTGCTCTGCAGCATCTATGGCACGTTGCGCCATATAATTACGCAATACATATTTTGGATTTACCGCACACATGCGCTGCTGCCGCTCCTCAAACGTGGCTGTTTCTTTCTTTAATCGCGCAGCATAGGCTTTAAACCAATTCTCCCAAGCTATTTTTACGGTAGCTTTTAGGGCTTCTGGATTGTAAAACGCATTCTGTACAGTCGCCAAACCATCTGTTGATTCTTCTGGATTAAATGCACTTAGCGTTCTAAAAAACAAGGTCATATCGGTTTCTATAAGCTGTAAAACCGCTTCTAGTTCTGCTATAAGTGCGCTGTCTTCCGCGACTTCTAATTCCAACCCAAGTTTTGAGCGCTTCATATGTAAAGATGCCCTATCAAAATCGGTTTTATACGCATTTAATATCGCTTCTAAAGGTTCGGCCTCCTCTACCAAAGGATAGAGTGCATTGGCCAATTGCAGCAAATTCCATAGCCCCATGTTGGGCTGATTCCCATACCGGTAACGTTTATGCTGTCGGTCTGTTGTATTTGGTGTCCATCCCTCATCATAACCTTCTAACCAACCATAAGGGCCATAATCTATGGTAAGACCTAATATGGACATGTTGTCTGTATTCATAACACCGTGTACAAAACCAACGCGTTGCCAGTGTACAATCATATCTAAAGTACGTTCTGAAACGGTTTTCATAAACGCAATATACGTCGCTTTTGAAGGTGTCCCTAAATGCGAGAAGTGCTGGTTTATCGTATAATCGACCAAGGTTTTTAAAGTTGCTGTATCTTGGCGTGCAGCAAAAATTTGATAGTTTCCAAAGCGTAAAAACGAAGCGGCAACTCTACAAACAATAGCGCCTTTTTCGTAAGCGGCATTACCATCATACAGCATATCTCGTAACACCTCATCGCCAGACAATGCTAAAGATAGGGCTCTCGTGGTGGGCACACCTAAATGGTACATGGCTTCACTGCACAAGTACTCTCTCACAGACGATCGCAATACAGCTAAACCATCGGCAGACCTAGAATAGGGCGTTTCACCTGCACCTTTTAATTGCAAAGCCCAATTTTTAGCATTGTGTTCTACTTCACATAGGTTGATGGCACGACCATCTCCTAACTGCCCAGCCCAGTTTCCAAATTGGTGCCCCCCATAACACATGGCATAAGGTTTTGTACCTTCTAAAACCGCATTTCCCGTGATGACATTTAAAAATGCATCACTTTTCACATCGGCCTCAGACAGGCCTAAAGTATTCAGCATTTCGGGAGCGACATGTAACAACTCTGGTTTTGCTGTTGGCTTTGGTGTTACATAAGAAAAACACGCTTGTTCTACCTGCCGTCTTGAGTCACCTAAAATAGGGTCTGCCGGTAGCAAAGTATTAAACTTATCTTTTATATTAAGCTTCATTTATTTTAATTTATCGGCGTGTAATTGCCTTAATTTTGCCAGCTTCGGCGTAATAACAAAACTGCAATAGCCTTGCGTGGGATGCGTTCTGTAATAATTTTGGTGTTCGTCTTCTGCATCATAAAACACCTCTAACTCCGTAATTTCTGTTACTATAGACGCTTTATAATATTCAGACAGGGCTTCCAAAACGGCTTCTGCAATCTGTTTTTGATCTTCTGTATGGTAAAAAATAACCGAACGGTATTGCGTCCCTTTATCTGCGCCTTGCTGGTTTAAGGTTGTAGGATCGTGCGTGGTCATGAAGATGATTAAAATAGTTTCGAAACTAACAACATTAGCATCGAACGTAATTTGTATCACTTCGGCATGTCCTGTTAGTCCAGAACAAATTTCGCGGTACGTAGGTTTTCCTGGCACTTGACCTCCAGAATAGCCAGAAACCACTTTTTCAACACCTTTCACCTCTTGAAAAACAGCTTCTGTACACCAAAAGCAGCCCCCTCCAACTGTTGCTATTTGTAAATTTTTAGCGGTCATGGGGTGTCGCTTTTTCTAATACCATAGATGCTGAGTTGATGCAATAACGCAATCCACTAGGTTCTGGCCCATCTGGAAAAACATGACCCAAATGTCCGTCGCAGGTATTACACATCACCTCTACACGTACCATTCCATAAGCTGTATCTTTTTCGTACTTAATCGCATTTTCTGCAATGGGCTGCGTAAAACTTGGCCATCCTGTACCAGATTCAAATTTAATAGTTGCATCAAATAAAGGCGTATTACAGCACACGCAATTGTATTTTCCAGGGTCGTAACTGCTGCAAAGCGCACCACTATGTGGGCGTTCTGTACCTTTAAGTCTTGCTATTTTATATTCTGTTTCTGTAAGTTGGGCTTTCCATTCGTCTTCAGTTTTTTCAACACGACGATCAGGTTTTGGGTTCCCATTTACAGAAAAATGAATCACATCTTTCCACGTTAACATCTCTTCTTTTTCTTTTTTAAATTAATCTATTATTTTTTATATAAATATAGGTGTTATTTTTGTAATTTCCTCACGTCTTAATAGATCGTAGGTAGGCGTGTATTCATTTACTTTTTACCTTTGAAAACCCATCTAAAACCAGATATTTATGTCTAAATTGATAGAGAATGCAGAAACGTATGTGTTTGATTTATTTAAAAACGAATTAGATCAATCGTTTTTATACCATAATTATACGCATACCCAACGCGTTTTAAAAAGTGTACGTGAAATTATTGCGCATACCGATTTAGACCCTAAGGATGCTGAAATCCTTGAACTGTCTGCATTACTGCATGATACAGGTTACACAAAAACTAAAGAAGGACACGAAGAAGCTAGCGTTGTTATTGCTACTGAATTCTTAAAAACTCAAAATGCCAGTGAAGCCCTTATAGCCGGCGTTAGTGAGTGTATTATGGCGACCAAATTTAAAGAAACGCCTAAAACAGAACTTGGCAAAATTATAAGAGATGCCGATGCCTCCCATTTTGGCAAAAAATATTTTATGGAAGCCAGTGAGTTTTTAAGAAAAGAATTAGAAATTCAAGGTATTGCAAACTACTCTCCTTCTAAATGGCTTAACGAAAATATTAAGGTATTAACCAAAAAGCATGAGTTTTATACCGATTACGCCCTTAAAAACTGGCAACCTCGAAAAGAGAAAAATTTAGCCAATCTTATAAAGGCAAAAAAGAAACGGAAAAGCAAGCTCAACACAGAAGAACTTAAGGCAAAATATAAGGCGCAATATAAAAATGAAAGTCCCGAACGTGGCATCCAAACCTTCTACCGGGTTGCTTTACGAAATCATATCAAATTAAGTGACATTGCCGATACCAAAGCCAACATCTTGTTATCTGTAAATGCCATTATTATTTCTTTAGTTTTGGCCAATTTAATTTCGAAGCTAGACAACAATGCCTACTTAATTTATCCAACAGCAATTTTCACATTATCCTGTGTCATCTCGATGGTATTATCTATCATCGCCACACGTCCTAATATTACAAGTGGCGAATTTACTAAAGAAGATGTTGCCAACAAAAACGTAAACCTTACCTTCTTTGGCAATTTCCACCAAATGAAGCTCGAAGAATACGAATGGGCTGTTAGAGAACTCATTAAAGATAAAGACTATGTATACAACTCATTAACTAAAGACCTTTACTTTCTGGGTAAGGTTTTAGAACGCAAATACCGAATTTTACGCATTACTTACACCACTTTTATGATTGGTATGATCATTTCGGTATCTTCCTTTGGTATTGCCTTAAAAATGAATGATGCTGAACTTAAAGATGTATTACCAGAGCAAACGGCTGTACCAACAGCATACATAGCCCCAAAAAAGGCCTTTTAATCCTGCTTGCCCTTATGCTCTAATTTCTTTCATAAGATCATCGTAAGTATAGAATGTTTTATCATCTGCTTTGGCATGGTATAAAATATCTACACGCAAGGCTTTTAATCCTGTTACCCCCTGCAGATTTTCTAATTCTAATATTTCGATGTCTTTATCTAAAACCTTTTTGTTTTGAAGAAATTTAATGTAGCCTAAATACTCTTCTTCATCCTCTTTCTGAGAGTACACTATGGTTATTTTTCCATTCTGCGTAATACGCTCTTCTGTTCCTTTTATAAAAGCTTTATCTACACGCTTTTTTACAACTTCGTAACGGGCATTGTACGTACCATCTACATCGAATTGCTTTTCATCCATTCTAAAACGAATCGATAAAGGCTGATTAAATACTAAAATCATAGAAGCAACTTCTAAAGATACAGGGTATAAATGCTGACTGTTGTAAAATTCGTTTTCCATTTCACACATCACCTGAAGTTGCCATAATCTCAAGTTGTAAAGGTATACGGGATTAAAGTCATCTTCCTTAGTTATGGCTTCACCAACATACATGTTATGCTCTACCCCATCCGTTTTATAACGTTCAAAATAATGCGGATACATGGCTTGGGCATTCACTTGCTTCTCATCCAATAAAGCAGCCATATTTTTATTAATAAGCATTATAGTATCATCATAATTCTTACGGTAAAAATAAATCACCCCTAGATCAGTGTCAATTTTATTAAAGTAATTTTCAATATCGGCCTTAACATGAAGGCTTTTATTCAGATGGAATCTCAAAAGTGGCTCAATCTCTTTTTTCAAAAACACCCCTACACTATGCTCACTATCGACTTTAAAGTCCGTTTTTAATTGTTTTTTAAAACTTCGAATTTGAAACTGAATTTGCTCGTATATGGGCAAATTTTCAACGGAAATGATCTTTTTGACAATCTTACTTAAAAGCGTAAGTTGTAACATTAAATCTTTTTGCGTCGCTAGATTTCTGGCGTTCGACGACCCTTTAACATCTATTTGACCAAACAGGGGATAAATATTATCAAAGACTATTTTTTTAAATACGGCTTTATTTCCTAAGCGCACCTTATCTTTCAAAAATTGACGTGCGGCATCAACAAATTTCCAATACACACTAGAATGAATGGATGTGCATTCTTGTTGAATCAATGCTTCTATAACATTCTCTTCTACCTTTTTAGATTCTTCTACCGCAGAGACAATAAAAGGCATCACATCGATAAGCTTGTTCGCATTAATACTATTTAAAAGCTTTGGCTGTTCAGACACAACTTCTAAGATGCCCATTAACCCCTCGTCGTTAGCTATAGGTGCAAAAATAGCACTGCGTATGCCTTGTCTATAAAGTGTCGATACATGTGGTGCTTTCCCTTTTTTCAAAGCATGTTCTTTCTCAACATCAGAAATTGAGAAAAACTTTTGTTCCTCAAGCAACCTGTGGTAGGACCAGTCACATAACACTTCAGAACATGGCGATATCGTATTATTATCTAATAAGTAACTCTGCATTCCTGTGCCATTAACACTTTCAAACGTCTTTTCATCCTTGTGAAAAATAGAAAATCCAATTTTAATGTCTTTAAAGCCAAAAAGAGAACTAAATATCTTTTGAAAATTCTTGATGAAATTTTCATCGTTACGTTTATCTTCCCCTATTAAATTAGATTTAAGTTGAGATATAGACTGGTCGTCTGTAACATCAAAAATATTAGAAATTACAAAGCCTTTAAAAATATAGCTATCTTTTGGAAATTTCTCTTTCCACAATTTGATATTATCAAAATTATCTAACAACTCATCATAATCGGCTTGGGTAATATGAAGCGCTTTATCTGTTGGTATAATTTCGCAAAAATCTGCATTATACAAAATTTTATAATACCTTAAAATGCCATTTGCATCTGGTATTTCATAAAAGAAAGGCCGCTTAAAATTTAAGTTATACCCGTAACAGAAATTAAGTATGATGGTACACGCTATGATGTACCTATCATCTTCGGGCATATTTTTTATATTCAACTCGAAATCCGTTCCCGCTGTTTTAATAATGCTTTCAAAACGTTCAGACGCATTAAAAATCATATCATGAAACGGTACAGATGCTGTTTTAATTTCATTATTAGTCAATACAGATGCAAAAGAATCTTGAAGAATCACCTTTATTTCACCTGTGCGCTCCTCTAAAATACGGGTATCACTAAAACCTTCTCGTAAAATGGGGTAAGCTTCGGCAGATTTTAAAACACGTTTAGCCTTGGCTGCTAAAAAATCATCTTTACTTTTAGCCAAACGTTCGTAGTGCTCTAGAAGTTTGTTAAAACTTACTTTTAACACCATCGGCGATTCGATATTGTTATTGATATCCATAATAAAGAGGGATTGGATGAGTTACAAAGTTACAAATTATTGATTAAGCTACTCTTTAACAGTCTGTTTTTAGTCTAAAAAATTACACATTTTTAATAATTATATACAATATTTATAATTAATAAGACGTTTGGACTGTTTGATACTATAAGATGGTGTTAAAAAATAACTAATTTTATAAAAATAAGCCCCGTAAAGTCGCCCACACCCTAAACTATTTTTAAATGATTTTATAGCACTTCTCACAAAAAACAAGCATCTAACACTTTGTTAGAAAAAATAGTTCTACTTTTGCAAAAAAAAACAAAAGCTTATTATAACTACAACATTGTGTGCAAGATACAACATGCTAAACGTTTAAAAACAACCTAGCATCACGTTAAAGACATACCACAACTTCACGCCTTGCACCCAACTTTATTAAATTTAAGATTAAAATTATTATGACTATGAAAAGAACAAAACACGTATTAAAACTTATGCTTTTATGCATGGCAATGGCTGTTATTACCAATTGTAATTCTGATGATGATTCTACTGTAGAAGAAGAGATAGTAAACGAGGAAGAGCAACCAGAAACGCCTAGAATTTTCATGATCCCCGTAACCCATCATATTTCTAGAACAGACGACGGTAACAACCCTGCGACAGATGCAGCAAGAATTGCAAAAGTAATGGAAGACATTAACAGAAATTACTTAGACGCTAACATACAATTTAGAACCGAAGAGATTCGCTTCTTAGACAATACGGCATGGAACGAACAGTTTGAGAAAGATGATGATTTTGGAGAAGACCGTGCACTATTAGAATTTGAAGATCCTAACACTTTAAACCTCTTCTATTTTTTTAGAATTGGAGATACCGAAGAAGGTGAAGTAAATAGTACTGTTACTGCTACTGCGCATTTTCCAGGCGAGGGTAATAATGTAAAATTAACACCTTCGGCTTTTGCTTTAGACAACTTTACAACTACAACGCACGAAATAGGACACTATTTTGGTTTATTTCATATTGATGATGATTTCGTAGACGATCAAGGCAGAACCGAATTGGTAGATGGTTCAAATTGTATACTTACTGGAGATGGCATTTGCGATACGCCTGCGTCTCCTGTATTAGACGATACCTTAGTTGGTGATGATTGTAATTATATTGGTACTTTAACTGATGCCAATGGGGAACAATACACTCCCGACCTCACCAATTACATGTCCTCACTTTCTATAGATGATAGTTTTAGAATAGCGTGTAGAAGAAATTTTTCGCCGCAGCAAATTGAAGCCATGGTTGTTTCTATACGCGTAGATAGGCCTTACCTTATTGGAGAACCATTCTGTCAATTTATTGATTTTGTCACTGAATATGAAACCATAAATTCTAATACAGGCGGTGCGCCTTTCACCGACCAAGCGCCTGTAGACATAGAGGAAGAAGCACCAATAGCTGGAGAGGAAGAAGAAGAGGATATGAGCAATATTGGTTTTGCTTTTATTGATTTTGACTTTAACAACGAAAATTGCGAAAGTGTTATTATAAGTCAAGATTTCCTAAACCTAGGCTGTTTTAATGGAGATGACATTACAGCTGTAATGACATTTACACCAGAAAATCCTGAATCAAACCAAGGGACAGTGGCTATAGTACCTACTAATTTTGATTGTCTTTCTGAAAGTGGAGCGCAAACCTTAACCTACACCATTGAGGCTACGGGAACTTATGATATTGAAACACGCATCATAAATCTTAATTATACACTTACGCTAAATGGTACTGCAGAAACAGGCACCTTATTAATTAACCCTCTAGATGACGATGAATTTATTGAAGAGGAATTTGAAGGCGAAGAAGGCGAAGAAGGCGAAGAAGGCGAAGAAGGCGAAGAAGGCGAAGACCTATAAGCATATATGCTTAAAACTTATGTAAAGAATCCCGCTTTTAGGCGGGATTCTTTGTTTTATCCAGAGTATGCATTGAAACATCGTTATAAAGGTTTCAAATGCCATAAATACGACTACTTTCTTAATTTCAGCGTAGTATTATTTACGGTTAAATTAAAAAACATAGCGTAGCGCTAGTGTTTACAGTAGATGAAAGCCCTAATCGTTCTTTTACTGCATAATTGGGGTTTATAATTCAACTTCATTTTAGCATTTTAATTGGCACTGTAAAATGCAGCTTTAACATTTGCAATCCATGTTTTGAGACGTTCATCTGTCAATTCAGATTCATTATCATGATCTAAGGCCAACCCATAAAAGAAATTAGGATCGTCCTCTACTAAAGCTACAGAATCTGTAAAACGATAGTGCGCCGTTGGCCAATAACCTACCACTTTACCACCATTATCCATTACCGCTTTAGCCAAAATGCCAATACCATCTACAAAATATTCGGCATACCCTATTTGATCGCCTAAACCATAAATAGCAACGGTTTTACCTGTAAAATCTATAGTTTTAAAATCATCAAAAAAGACTTCCCAATCACTTTGTAAATCTCCATCATACCACGTGGACAACCCAAGAATGAGGCGTGCACATTTATCAAAATCATCTGTAGAGGCCTCTCCTATTTCCATCACCTCTAAATTATCTTCTTCCCAAAAGGAAATAAAATCTCTTGTAATGTCATCTGTAACACCTGTGTCTGACCCGTAAAATAATCCAATCTTCTCCATTGTCTTAAATTTTAAAATTAAAACACAAAATTAGTTTATTTTTAATTAATCTAAATAAATATAGTGAATTATTTTATACTATTTTTCGCCTCGTTTTCTTTAAATACGTACTTGATAACACCATACTAAGACCGTGGTAATGTCTCCTACAAAACACATCGTATTGGAAAATAGCACGATGAGAGCTTTATAGCATTTAAAATGAGATTGAGAAAAATGTACACGTAAATAGGTACTTTAGATAGTCGCAAAATCTATTAAACTTTTATTTTTGTACTATTGAAATAACACATTAAAAAACTAGAATATGACTGATAGTGAACAAACCATTGAAAAGCATTTAACACACATTCACAGCCTTCTAAAAGCGGGACAATTTATCGAGGCTATGGAAACTTATTTTCACGATGACGTTATCATCCAGGAAGGTAACGAAACACCAAAAGAAGGCAAACAATTAACGCTTGACGTTGAAAATGACCTCATCGATAATAAACTTGAAGAGTTTATAGGTTACGAGGTTGGCAACTACGCAGTACGAGGTAACTTTAGTTTTTACGATGCTGTAATGACATTGAAAATGAAAGATGGAAGCACATTTGTTTCAGAACAAGTAGTGAAAACAGAGTGGAAAGACGGTAAAATCTTCAGAGAGCGTTATTACCATATGTAATCTAACCTTTTTGTATATTGGGGAGGCGATGGGGAGACCTTTCGCCTCTTTTGTTTCTAAAATAATACCTAACAACACTATGACAAAGATAAAACTACTCTCGGTTTCTACACTAGAAGACCGAGTACCGGTACATGCACTTGCGTCTAAAACAGATTTAGTGATTGTAAAATACGATAACGAAATTTCTGTACTCTACGGGAGATGCCACCATAGGGGGGCACTATTAGGCGATGGCTATGTAGATGGCGAAAATCTTATTTGTGGTCTTCATGGCTGGGACTATCGCTATGACACAGGAGTAAGTGAATACAATAATGAGGAAAAGCTCCATAAGTTTACAGCACGCGTTGAAGGAGATACACTTTATGTGAATCAAAAAGAGATTCATGACTTTGAAGCTCAAAATCCGCCGCCATTCAATAGAGAAGCCTATTTAGGGACCTATGCAGATACGGCGCCAGAAGCTACAGAGCCCTATACCTTATATATCAAAAACCTATCCAAGCATGGCCTTAAGAAAGTAGGCCATCACGGCGAAACGGTTTCTATGGGGGTAGACCGCAATACCTTACCCAAATGGGAAAACATACAATACTTACCTGCGCAACTGCATCGGAAACCATTACTGGACGATGCTCCAGTAAGTTCAAAGACAGTCATTGGGCCTAATGCCCAAAAACCCCTTGTTCTAGATATGCCCGTATTTATAAGCGATATGAGTTTTGGCGCTTTATCTAAAGAAGCAAAACTCGCCCTTGCTAAAGGCGCGGCGATGTCTGGAACTGGAATCGCCTCTGGTGAAGGCGGGATGATGCCCGAAGAACAAGAGAGCAATCCGCATTACTTTTTCGAATATGCTTCTGCGGGATTTGGCTTTAAATGGGAATTACTAGATAAGGTACAAGCGTTTCATTTTAAAGCTGGTCAAGGTGCGAAATCTGGTGTAGGTGGGCACCTCCCAGGACATAAAGTATCTCAAGAAATTGCTGATGTGAGAGGCCTAGAAGAAGGTCAAAGTGCGATATCGCCTGCAACGTTCAAAACACTGAAAACCACAGAGGATTTTAAAGCATTTGCCCATAAAGTAAGAGAAAAAAGTGGTGGTATTCCTATTGGATTTAAAATGGCAGCAGGTCATATTGAAGCAGACATTCAATTCGCTCTCGACGTTGGTGTTGACTATATTATTCTTGACGGTCGTGGAGGTGGTACAGGAGCTGCGCCTTCTATCATTAGAGATAACATTAATGTACCAACCATTCCTGCACTTGCCCGAGCTAGAAAATATCTTGATGCACAAGGCGCTTCGCACGTTAGTCTAATTATAACAGGAGGCCTACGTGTCGCTGAGGATTTTGCAAAAGCCATGATGCTTGGTGCAGATGCTATTGCCATAGCAAATTCTGCAATGCAAGCCATTGGTTGTATTGGTATGCGCGCATGTGCTTCAGACTTTTGTCCTGTAGGTATTGCGACTCAAAAAGAAAGTTTACGAAGACGATTAGTCATAAACAGTTCTGCAAAACAGCTGCATAATTACCTTGAAGCAACCAACGCGCTAATGAAAGTGATCTCAAGATCTTGTGGTTACGACAACTTTACGAAATTTAACAAAAGTGATCTCACCACTTTCGATGAGAACATTCATAAATTATCTGGCATCCATTACGCTGGATTTTAGAGTTCATAGGGAATTGGTGTAAGATGGATTTATATCCAACTAGTCTGTTGGCTTACCTTTTAATCTTACATCAATTCTTTTTTTCTTTAATGTTAGCGCTTTCATTAGCTCCATTAATTCTGGATCTTTACTCTCTTTGTATATCTCATTAATGGCCAGTACGATCCTTTTGGCATCTCGTGATAATTGTACACGATCACTGGTTGATAATCCACTCATTTTAGCATCCAAAAATTCTTGTGCTTCTTTTACTATTTCCATAGGTTAATTTTATTTTAATTGAATAGGCTGCCTTGAGAAGACAGCCTATTTTCAGTACTTTATAATTTGCTATTTCTTCAAGAAATCTTTAATACCATAACTTGCCAACACACCTTCTCCTGTAGCAGCTGCTACTTGAGCGATGGCACCTTCACGACAATCTCCTGCGGCGTAAATTCCTTTTACAGACGTTTCAGCAAGGCCTTTTGTCGTAATAAAACCAGCGTCGTTAAGGTTGATAACACCTTTAAAAAGTGTGGTATTTGGTATGAGACCTATAAAAATAAAAGCGCCATCTCCAGTAATTAATTCTTCTTCCCCTGTCGCATTATCTTTAACCTTTACGCCTTTAAAATTTCCATCGTCATCTGCCACAAACGCGATTGTTGTTTTATCGCGGTAGGTTTCTATGTTCTCTATAGTATCTAATTTTTCCACATAGGTCGATGATGCAGAAAACTCTGGTTTACGATGAATAATTTTCACCTTTTTCACAAATCCAGCTAAAAAGATACTTTCTTCCAGCGCACTGTTTCCTCCACCTATTACTACAACTTCTCTATCGCGGTAAAACGCACCATCACAAGTGGCACAGAAGTGTACCCCCGACCCTATAAGTTCTTCTTCGCCTTCAACCTCAAGTTTACGATATGTAGAACCTGTAGTCACAACAACGCTACGACCAATAAAGGTTTCGTGAGCAGACTTCACATAAAACTTGCCTTCTTTCTGTTCTATAGCTTCTACATCTACACCCGTTTTTATAGTAGCGCCATAGGTACGCGCTTGGGCCTCCATCTTATCCATTAAGTCTGGCCCCGAGATGTTAGTAAAACCAGGATAATTTTCAATCTTTTGTGTTAAAAAGGCATTACCTCCTATGGTTTTTTTCTCAAGAATTAGACTATCAAACCTATCTCTCTGCGCATATATAGCAGTTGTTAATCCTGCTGCTCCCCCTCCAATAATAATGGTATCGTATAATTTGTGTTCCTTCTTTACATCTATACTTAGAAGCGTTTTTAACGTATTATTATCTGGGTTCGTGTATGGTTTTCCATCAATAAGAACCGTTGGAATGATACGCTTACCATTGTTAATCGCTTCAACTTTGTCTGTTGCCCAATCTAAGACATCGACATCAATAAACTGAAAATTTATACCATTATCAGACAGGTAACTTTTTGCTCTGCGGCAATCGGGACACCAATCTGCACCAAAGAGTTGTACCAAACCAACATCGTTTATGCCAAGGCTATCGGCAAGTACCGCATTACTAGGGTTTGTGAACGTCTTTCCATTTAAATCTACAGTGGGAATGATACGTTTACCATTGTTGATCTTTTCTACTAAAGCAGTTGCATCTTTGTCTAAATCGACATCGATAAACTCAAAATCTATGTTATTTTCTTTTAAATAAGCTTTGGCTCTACGGCAGTCTGGACACCAGTCTGCCCCATATAATTTCAATGTATTCATAATTTTATCCGTTTTAGCCTTAGAGTGGTACGCAACAAACGTTCACCCCGATAGGCTGTGTCTTGTGTTTTACTTTTCAGGTGGTATTGAAGGCGACCTGCATTACATTTATACATTTCTTTTCTGTAGGTCTCCCTAGCTACACTACCTTAGTTCTAACCTGTAAATATGCTTCATTAATTTTATAGCACTTAGCCCACTCTATAGCGCAGCTTTAAAAAAGGTAGAATTTTTATTTCACCCTCTTTAAAAGATTTAAAAAATCCCTTTGCGACCTCAATAGCAGCTGTCCTCATCTGTTTTTATATTTTATACTGTTTCATTTATAATTTATGATTGTTCTCAAATTGTAATTTCCGTATTCCAACCGTTCTAAACGCATAAATAATTAATATGATAAACGCTAAAAACAAAAATATTGTTCCTAGATATAACAATAAACTTGGCACATCATAGAACGCATCTATTTCTAATACAGCTCCTAAAATACCCGATAAAACATAAATACCCGATGCGAGGTAGAGTAAAGCGCCTGCTCTTGTTAGCAAACCTAATTGTTTTAATTTTTTAGATGAAATTAAATGCTGAAAATCTGAACATTTTTCTCGTAATAAACTATTAATCTCATTACTTAAGGACATCATTTGATTTGTGGTGGACAAAATAAGCATTCCTAAAGCTGGTAATATTGTAATTGGTAAATACCATTCTTGCATAGCTTTTTAGTATTAAGTGACTTCAGTACCGCTCTAAAAATAAGATAATTTTTATATTAAAAGGGTTTATAGTTCACAGATTAACGCTTTAAAAAGGAAGTATCCATCCCAACTCACTTTTCTTGTGTGCTGATATCATGACTTACCAATTACATAGCTTTAAAGTCAGTCGAAATAGAGAATTGAAAATTAGACTAAATCCGATTCCGATAACAATTCCGCTATAAAACCAGAACTTTCCAATTTCGTTTATCGTGAAGTCAGATTTGAGTTTTTTCAATTCAGCGTAATGTTTGTTTTAATGTTGTAGTAGCATAGAACCTGATAGCTCTATTAAATTTCTTACTAAATTAGTAAAATTTACGAGACTGTTAGCGTCCCCTTCATCAAACCGTGCTTGAAGTTTTCTCTCATACGGCTTGCCGATAGAATTCTTTATTGAGCTTTCGCATGGGTTTTAAGACGTGCATACTTTTCTATATCTAGTAAGCCGTAAAAGCAGCCTAAATTTTCATAGGGGCGCTGGCGTAGCTTCCGATGTGCCTTTCTACCTTTACTTTTCATCTATTTAAAAAGTTTATAGTCCAAATGCGTCCTTTCTTCACAGTGTGAAGATGATGAGCTCACAAAACAAATACTATAGGGATTAGACAGGCCAATACAATCATGCAGCTCTCAGCAATAGCTTACAATCTTAAAAAGCACCTGAAATTCACTCAAAAAAAGGTTAAAAGCAGTGTTCAAGAGATATTTGTGCATCAATAGTTGAAACTTGACCTGTGTTTAAATTTGAAAATCGTTCTACATCATTGTCAAAACGAGATTTTATTTCTTCTACTGTTGATTTTTTCATTTTATATTTTTTATTAAAACCCTCCTGAAACTCCAATTTTTTGTCCTGTAATCCAAGAAGAATCATCAGATGCTAAAAACACTGCTAATTCTGATATGTCATTAGGTTTACCAACTCTTCCTAAAGGTGTATTAGCTACCACAAATTTTTCAACATCAGTACCAATAATTTGATTTCCATCCGTTTGAGTTGGGCCAGGTAAAATCGAATTTACACGAATGTTTTTTTCTCCTAATTCTTTTGACAAGGTTTGAGTAATAGAATCAACAGCACTTTTACTAGCAGAATAAACCAAAGACATAGAGGTTGGTTTAACACTGGCAATAGAACTGATATTTATAATGCTACCACCTTTTTCATTAATTTTTTTTAATCCTTCCTGAATACATAATATTGTTCCTAAAACATTGCTATTAAACTGACGATAAAACTCCTTTGATGTAACAGCTTCTATTGGTTCAAAATTATAAATCCCTGCATTATTTACTAATATGTCTAGTTTTCCAAATTCCTTAAAAGAATTCTCAAATAAGTTTTTTACATCTTGCTCTTTTGTAATATCTGCTTTTATGGCAATTGCAATTCCTCCGTTTTTTGTAATTGCTTTTACAACAGCGTCTGCTCCTCTTTGGTCAGAAAAATAATTTACGATAACTTTTGCACCTTCTCTGGCTAATGCTTTTGCTATTTCAGAACCAATACCTTTTGAGGCACCTGAAACGACTGCGGTTTTATTCTTTAATTTATTCATTATTCTAATTTTATTAGTTTGGAGTAAAATTAGAATAATGAATAAGCAAAAAGTTTGCTCTAAGGCAAAAAATTATTTTATTGCTTTTATTCTGCTAAGAGTGTATTGTGTGATGCCTAAAAAGGAAGCAATTTGATTTTGAGGTATACGTTGAATTATGGATGGGTGTCTTTGAATTAATTTATTGTATTTTGTTTGAGCATCATCTACAAACATTTCACTTTTTAAATTGTATTTTTCAAGTAGTGCTTTTTCTTTTAATTGACTTATGATTCTGGAAAAGTTAACTATTTTGTTTTCAAATAATTTAAAAGTATTGCTAGTTATTGTTAAAACAGTGCAGTTTGTTAATGCTTTAATATATTCTTGTGAAGGTGTTTTATTTGTAAAGCTTTCTATATCTACAGCAAAATGCCCTTCTGTAGTAAAATATTGTATAAATTCATCGTCATTAGAGTTTGTCCTTACAACTTTAAACACACCATCTAATACGAAACCCAATTTTTGGCAAATTTTCCCTCGTTCAGAATAAATTTCACCTTTATTAATAGTTTCTAAATTAATATTATTTTCTATTAAATTTTGTTCTTCTAATGAAATAGGTAAGACAGAGTTTAATTTTGTTATTAATCTATTCATTTTTGGTTTTTCAGTGTTTTTGTGCACTTATACACAACAATTGTATATGTGTACCAGCATACATATCTCTATTATAAATCTAAGATATTTTTTACAATCAGCAAATAATTTGTGGCCAACAAACACAATACCAATATATCTTTTCTTATATTTTATAAATCCCAAAGAATGACCAATAACTATTAATCCAATAGAAATAACACCTAAACTAATCAACCAATGTGGAAAATGATAATCAAATACTATTGATTCTCCATTCCAGCCTGTTTTATTTCTATAAATTCTCTCTCCTTTTTTAAAATGTTTAAAAAATCTAGTCCAAGGAAGTAGCGAGCATATAATTATTATAATTGTCAAAAAAGATGACCAAATTAAATATTTATCAATTATCTTTTTTTCTCGCTCAATTATTTCAATTTCTAATGCGTTAAAAATTAATTGAAGTGTTTTTTCTCTTGGTTTAGTTTCATTATTTTCAATTCGTTGAATTGTCCGTAGATTTACTTTTGAAGCTTCAGCTAATTCCTCTTGAGATAATCCTTTTTTTAATCGTATTTCTTTTATTCTTTTTCCGATTTCAGTCATTATTAATTCAGTTTAATTTGTACCGTAAAAATATTCTTTAAAATCTCATTTTATAGCGACTTGTCAACGACATTTATACGGCATTTTCGGAACTTGTTGTTATTGCTAGGTTTAATTGGTGCGTAGAGCTATAGCTTATAACCTTAAAAAATACCTGAAGTTCACTCAAAATAGAGTGAAAAGTGATGCAGGACAACTGTTTTTCTATGTGTTCTACAAAAGGAGAATTTTAAGCCTCTAGTATCAAATTTAAGCCTTCTAAAATCTATATTTTAGATAAGGACATAAAGCTAGAAATGCTCTTAGAGTGCCTTATTTAAACCATTTTTTAGGAAATTATGGACTTGTGCAACGGTTACCATTGTTGTGCTTAGTTATTTTTTCGCTCATCAGTTTCAAGTATTGAATATTCAAAATTATCTGACCAGCCTGATTTTAAAGGTAATACTTGTCTAAGTCGTCCTTCTCTTATCATTCCTCCCTTTTCTAGCACCTTAAATGAACCAATATTTTCAACCGCGCATCCAGCTTCTATTCTATGTAATTTAAGATTTTCAAATCCGAAATTTATTACAGCTTTCAGAGATTCCGTTGCGTAACCTTTTTTCCAATAATCTGAATGTATTTTATACCAAACTTCTCCTCGCTTATATTTTGCGTTTCCGAGTTTGAGTCCAAATAGTCCGATAAATTCTTTATCCATTCTATTTTCAATTGCAAATGTGTAGTTCTTTATTTTGTCCAACTTATTTTCCGCAATCCAAGGTTCAATTACGCTTTTAGTTTCCTCAATATTTTGTGGAATACCAAGAGCATTAAATTCATCCGTTTCAGGTAAAGAGTGTAGTTTATGAATCGAATTTAAATCTGACAATTCAATTAATCTCAATTTTATTCTTTCTGTTGATATTTCGATTTCGGTCATTTTTGTAATTAAGCAGTAAAGTAGAGCCTGACAGCTCCGTTAAACTTCTTACTAAATTAGTAAAATTTACGAGACTGTCAGCGCCCCCTTCATCAAACCGTGCTTGAAGTTTTCCCTCACACGGCTTACCGATAGAATTCTTCATTGAGCTTTCGCATGGGTTTTAAGACGTGCATACTTTTCTATATCTAGTAGACCATAAAAGCGGACTAAATTTTCATAAGGGCGCTGGCGTAGCTTCCGATGTGCCTTTCTACCTTTACTTTTCATCCATTTAAAGAGTTTATAGTCCAAATGCGTCCTTTCTTCACATTGTGAAGGACGTACTAATAGATGGTCATCAATACTAGGCGTTCTGTTTTCATATAAGCTTTTCTAAAGTAGAGTTCCTTTCCTAACTAGAGTTTTGTTGTCTCTACCATTATTGGTACTATGAGCTCATCCAATTTCTCTAATAACTAATTGTACCTTCGTCTCTTCTTCTCCTAACTACTAATCTTTAGCTTATAAAATACATCTCGAAAATTGTTTTACCCCTTATCCAAGTGACGGATCAGTCAACAGGCATATAGCGTTAGCCTATCGGCACGCCATATGCTTCTTAGTTATTGGCAAATGTTTTTATTTAATACTATTTCGTTGTCCAAACAACAACTCTCTCCTCGTTAGGTCTAATTCCTATAATATCCGCTTTTCCATCACCATTTACATCACCAGAATCAAACGAGTAAGGGCTGTAATCGAATGGTCCATTTAACCATTCCTGACCACCATTGAAACCACTTCCACGACTTAACCAAACAACAACTCTCTCCTCGTTAGGTCTAATTCCTATAATATCTGTTTTTCCATCACCATTTACATCACCAGAATCAAATGAGTAAGGACTGTAAT
>CANNGA010000021.1 GCA_947504035.1 uncultured Flavobacteriaceae bacterium | reverse complement strand
TGGTACTACATTTGTGGAAGAGTAGGTCGTCGCCTTTTTTGAATCCCGATTCTAATATTTAGAATCGGGATTTTTTTTGCTTTATACTTAAATTTTTACAGAACATTTACAAACAAAACAGAGTCTACCTAAGGCTATTCTAACTTTATTTTTAGTAGTTGTACCTATACCATAACGCGGTTTGTAGAACGAGACGAATAGCGAAAAGTATACAAAAATGGGGGTACTTTGATAACATTTGATACGCCTGTAATATATATACTTTGATATCATATTCTATACATGACACGTACCTCTTGTAATATGCTCTCCAGAAATTACAGTTGAAGATTTTCCTCTAATGAGGAAAAATAGCTTTGCTTCATATAAAGTGAAGTTGCTGGACGCTTAAAAATACAGGAGAAATTGAAATTGGGACTTAATAGCTAAGGGTACTCCTATTAATAAAGAGTTTGCCTTTTTCTAAAGATATTTTTATTGGAGGACCACAATTGGGAAATACGCTGTTATTTAAACAAAAAAATCAAGGTTTTCGTCTTAAAAAAACCTTGATTCTAAACTAAACTAACTAAACTTTTAAACTCATATACTAAGTCGTGATGTTTTCTAATACCTAACATATCAAATACATAAAGTTTAAGAATAGTATATTTTAGATATATAACTATTGCTATCAGCGTGATTTTAAGAATTAAGATTTTGGTTTTATAGCACTTCTAGGATGATCCCCTTTATCTAGTGCTGCCTTGGAATGTAAAATAGCGACAGCAGTTCTAGAGCCTTTTACTTTAGAGGCACTACGAGTTAGCATTTCTGTTTCAAAGCCTGTTAATATTTGCTTTCGCATATCTACGTTTTGCCACGTTGATGCAGAAGATAGACCCTTCGAGATGTTTTTAGCAAGGGACAATGCGTCTAGAATAGCTTGATTGGCGCCTTGACCTTTAAAAGGGCTCATTGGGTGGGCGGCATCTCCAATAAGTGTGATCTGTTTGAAATTATAGAATGCTTTAGGGGTTAATAGAGCTCTGTCATACACAGGGTAACCAGAGACGAAATGTTCTGGGGTTGCAGCGACGATTTGCGGGATGGGACTGTGCCAGTCTGTTCTTCTTATAGCTTCCAATTTAAGTGTTTTTTTACCTTTAAGATGTAAGTCTTGCGCTTCTTTTTCTTTAATAGGAAAGCTAAATTGCCACATAATCATATCATGAGCATAGGGCATCATATACATTCGATCTTTACCATTAGAGGTTTGAAATACAGTAGCATTGTCTAATAGAGGCGTATCTATAGCACCAAGAGCATCCAAATGACAAATACCAAGAATAACCATACAATCTAGGTATTGTAATGGCATAAATTTCTTGCCAAATAAAAGTTGCCTTAACGTACTACGAATCCCATCTGCACCAACAACAAGGTTTGTTTTATAGGAGTTAATGCTGTCATTTACCTTGAAGTGCAATATTACGTTATCATCTTTGGATTGTGTATAGTCGAGAAGTTGGTGCCCCCATTGTATGTTATCTTGATTGCCAAGCTGTTCTAACATCTTTAAGCGTAATGCTTGGCGTGCAATATGAATATTTGTGCGTTTTGTGCCTTTTTTTTCTGATGGCGCTCCCCATTTACGCATGCCCCATTCACCGATAATTTTACCCGTTGTATCATGAACAATATGTTTTGTAGATACAATACCATCATGGAGTGTATCAATTCCTAAACTAGCTATAGCTTTACTGGCCTGTTGTAGAGTGAGTCCATAACCTTGTGACCTGGCATCGAAACTGTAATCACGTTCGTAAAGTGTAAATGGAATTTGACGGTGCAAACAAGCAATAGCTAGAGCGACACCTCCAATACCAGCGCCAATAATGGAAACATGTGGATATTTGGTTGTATTAGGAACTACAGCTACTTTTGTTTCTGTAAGTCCAGTGCCTTTACACGTTGGACATGGGTATAACGAACCTTTAGGGCGCAGGGGAGGCGGCCCTTTAACAGAGGTTGTATTATATAGTTCTAGTGCTTTTTTGTAGTGAAGCCTTGCTTTTTTTTGAAGCTTTCGTCTTAGTGTACCTTGGCCTTTACATAGGTCGCAGGCTTTCCAATTAATGTTTTTATGTTTTATGGATGTAAACACGTTTGAAATTTAATTTTATCTAAAATAAGCTTTCTATACAATACATTTTATATCGAAATGGTATAAGGCTATAAATTGCAGAATTAAACATAGAATTAAAAGGAAATAGATACTATAAAAAAAACCTTGAATAGAGTTCAAGGTTTTTTTAAATATGCTATGTGGTACTTAATTAGCCATTCATGGAAATTAAGAATTCCTCATTATTTTTAGTTTGTTTGAAACGATCGTTAATAAATTCCATAGCTTCAACAGGGTTCATATCTGCGAGATATTTGCGCATTACCCACATACGTTGTACGGTAACATCATCTAATAAGATGTCATCACGACGTGTACTCGAAGAGGTAAGATCGATAGCAGGGAAGATTCTACGGTTAGATATTTTTCTATCCAATTGCAGTTCCATATTACCTGTACCTTTAAATTCTTCAAAAATAACTTCATCCATTTTAGAGCCAGTTTCTGTAAGCGCTGTAGCGATGATGGTTAAAGAGCCTCCATTTTCGATATTACGAGCAGCACCAAAGAAACGTTTTGGTTTGTGTAAAGCATTTGCATCTACACCACCACTTAAAATTTTACCAGAAGCGGGTTGTACAGTATTATAAGCTCTAGCCAGTCGTGTAATAGAATCTAAAAGAATAACTACATCATGACCACATTCTACCAAACGCTTGGCTTTTTCAAGGACAATATCAGCAATCTTTACATGTTCATGAGCTTCTTTATCAAAAGTAGAAGCAATGACTTCGCCACGTACATTACGTTGCATGTCTGTAACTTCTTCTGGACGTTCATCTATTAAAAGGATCATTTGGTACACTTCAGGATGGTTCGCTGCTATGGCATTGGCGACATCCTTTAGTAACATTGTTTTACCTGTCTTTGGTTGTGACACAATCATACCACGTTGTCCTTTACCAATAGGCGCAAATAAGTCCATTATTCGAGTAGAAATGGTACTTTGACGTTCTGCTATATTAAATTTTTCCTGAGGGAATAAAGGTGTTAAATGTTCAAAAGCGACACGATCTCTAACAACATTAGGGTCTTGTCCATTTATTTTACTCACTTTTATAAGCGGAAAGTATTTTTCACCCTCTTTTGGAGGTCTTACATGACCTAAAACGGTATCCCCTTTTTTAAGTCCGAATAAACGAATTTGGGATTGAGATACATAAATATCGTCTGGAGATGATAAGTAATTGTAATCAGAAGATCTTAAAAAACCATATCCATCTTGCATAACATCTAAAACGCCCTCACTTTCTATAATAGCATCAAATTCGAAATCAGGCTCACGGTAACGGTTCCTATTGTCTTTGTTGCCGTTATTGCCTTTGTTTTTATGTTGATGGTTGTTATCGCGTTTTTGGTGCTGATTTCTTTGTTTGTTATCCTTTGGCCCTCTGTTTTGATTTGTATTAGAGGGTTTAGAAGCCTCATTTTGACTTTTAACTTGTTTTTCCTTAGGTGCTTGAACGGCGCTTGGCTTTACTGCAGTTTCAGCTTCTACCGTTTTTTCTTTAGGCGCATCTTGCTTAGGGCTATTGTCTTTAGAGGTGTTTTCTTTTACAACAGGTGCAACAGCTGTAGCAGTAACAGGCTTTTCAGGACTACTTTTTTTAATATCGGTAGCCGTTGGTTTTTGAATGCGCTGCCTTGTTTTTTTAACAGGTTGGTCTGTTTTTTTCTCTTTTGCAGGAGCAGACGTTGTTGGGGCAACTTCTTTCGCTGCTTTAGGATTTGCAGCTTGATAATCTAATATTTGATATACAAGATCTAACTTTTTTAAAGAACGGTATTTAGGAATACTTAATTGCTTTGCAATCTCTTGTAAATCAATAAGTTTTTTTTCTTTTAATTGTGAAATTTCAAACATAAATGTTTAATTGAATGCTATTATTTTGGATGTGAATTTTAGAGTTTTCTGAAAAAAAATAGATTTTTTATTCTGAAGAGTTAACAATCTCTTATTGCGATTGTTGGAAATAACTATTGCAATAATACAACTTTATTTTAATTAAAACAGCCAATTTTATAAAGAAACTACTATTTTTGCAATCCAATACTTGTAAGAACGATGTTACAACGCATACAAAGTGTATATTTAATACTAGCTGCAATAAGCGCTTTAGGAGGCCCTTATGTATTCCATTTATGGACGACGATTAAAGGGGCTTTGGTTTTCGCTCATGCTGTACTTCCTTATTTTTTAGTGTTTATAGCATCAGGAGTATTAGCATTGGTAAGTATATTTTTGTTTAAAAATAGGAAGCTTCAATTTGTGTTGGGGCGTCTTAACATCATATTAAACTTTATTTTACTAGGATTTTTCGTGTATCTGTCTCTTAATTTATCTGGAGAAACTGTGGTTTCTGAGAAAGGTATTGGGATGTTTCTTCCTATCATCTCTATCGTATGTATAGCTTTAGCTAATAAAGCTATCAAGAAGGATGAAGATCTTGTAAAATCTGTAGATCGGTTACGTTAAACCTAACATCTTAGTAGTAATAGTGCGTAAGCCCAAGGTGAAGATCTTGGGCTTTTTTAATGAGTACATAGTGTATTTTGCTACTTTAAGTTAAAGATGCCCTTTTTTAGCTACGTTCTACCCGTACATATATTGTTTTTTTATGTAAACCTTTCATAATCTAAAAAATAAGTACGTACTAGCGTCTATCAAACTCAATCACTTCTAAGTTATCGATTTTCTTACCATCGATAGTGAATCGAAGCATGGTTCTAACTTTGTGAAACCCATGGGTACCTACTGCACCAGGATTCATATGTAACAGATTTAGTGATTTATCAGGCATTACTTTTAGAATGTGCGAATGGCCACAGATGAACAAACGTGGTGGATTTATCTTTATAGTTTCAGCCACGCGATTATTGTATTTTGGGGGATAACCTCCAATATGTGTCATCCATACATCTACACCTTCACACATAAAGCGGTTATGTTCGGGAAACTCACTACGTACCTCTTTGGCGTCTATATTTCCATAAACGGCTCTAAGGGGTTTTAGGGCTTTAATAGCGTCTGTGACGTCTAAAGTACCAATATCTCCAGCATGCCATACTTCATCAGCGTGCTTTACATGTTTTAAAATAGCGGTATCCATATAACTATGCGTGTCTGAAAGTAATAAAATTTTGGTCATGAAATGTTTTGTACTAATTTGAATAACAATTTTAAGAAATTATACTGTACCAGTTTCTAAAAAAGAAATTAGTTTTGAAATACAGTGTTAATTGAGATCTAAGGCTGCTATTAAAACAACTAATATCATGTTAATACTAAATTTTAAAATTAGAAATGTAAGTATCTTTGTGCCTTAGAGGAGAAGTTTAGTTGACTTCGTTGGTGAATGATTTAAAATAAAAGGATTTGCGATATTTTATACAACTTTCATATAATGGTAGTGCCTACCATGGTTGGCAAATACAGCCCAATGCTATTTCGGTACAAGAAGTTTTAGAAAATGCATTATCGCGTTTGCTAAATGAAACTATAGCTATAGTTGGAGCGGGAAGAACCGATGCGGGTGTGCATGCAACAGAAATGGTTGCACATTTTGAAACTAATAAAGGTTTTGAGGCGAAGGATTTGGTGTATAAACTCAATGCTTTTTTGCCTTTTGATATTGCTGTAGATCGTATTTATAAGGTTAACCTTGATGCTCATGCCAGATTTCATGCCACGCGTCGTAGTTACCGCTATAGAGTGAGCTTACAGAAAAATGTATTCACCCACCAAACGTCATATTATTTAAAGCAGCATTTAGATGTCGATAAAATGAATGCAGCAACGCGAATCTTATTGGAATATAAAGATTTTCAATGCTTCTCTAAGACTAATACCGATGTAAAAACGTATTATTGTGATATTATGGTAGCAGAATGGAAGCAGGTTGCTAACGAACTTCATTTTGAAATTACGGCAGATCGTTTTTTGCGGAACATGGTGCGTGCCATAGTTGGAACTATGATTAATATTGGTTTAGGAAAAGTTAAGGTAGAAGACCTGCATACCATAATAAAATCTAAAAATAGAAGTGAGGCTGGTTATTCAGTACCAGCACATGGTTTATATTTAACCGAAGTAGCTTACCCCGAAACGATAGTATTATAAATGGCTAAGACAAAAGAACAATTATTCGACATGACACTGTTTAAACGTTTGTTTAAGTTTATAAAACCTTATAAACTGGTGTTTTTTATCGTGTTGATTGCAGTAATAAGTATTGCTGTTTTAGGTGTAACGACCCCTTATTTATTACAGTATGGTGTAGATACTCATATTAAGGAGAAATTATCGGAAGGGTTTTTAGATTTGGTACTTATTATGGTGGGGTTGCTTTTTATAGAGTTCCTGTTCCAGTTGGTATTTATGTATTATTCGGGATGGTTAGGCCAACATGTGGTTAAAGATGTTCGGGTAAAGTTATTCGATCATATTTTAGCATTTCGTATGAAATACTACGATACCTCTTCTGTGGGGGTATTGATTACACGGTCTGTTACAGATATGGAGCGTATTGCAGATATTTTTGGACAGGGTTTGTTTCAAATATTTAAGGACATTCTTGCTATGGTGGTGGTGTGCTGTGCCATGTTTTACATGAATTGGAAGCTAAGTCTTATCGTATTTGGTATGTTGCCTATTGTACTTTATGCGACTAAGGTGTTTCAAAAGTATATGAAAAAAGCGTTTGAAGAAGTACGTAACGAAGTTTCTAATTTAAATTCTTTTGTTCAAGAGCGCCTTACTGGGATGAAAATTTTACAATTGTTTGCTAGGGAAGCTATAGAAAATGAGAAGTTTAGACAAATTAATGAACGCCATAAAAAGGGGTGGTTAAAAACGATTTGGTATAACTCTATATTTTTTCCAATAGCAGAATTATCGTCATCGATAACTATTGGTTTAGTGGTTTGGTATGGAGGTTTAACACATGTATTAAGCGATACGGCTTCTCAAGGTGTGCTTTTAGCTTTTATTATGTTTATACCTAAGTTGTTTCGTCCTTTGCGTCAAATTGCAGATAAATTTAACACCCTCCAAATGGGAATGGTTGCGGCCAATCGTGTGTTTAAAGTTATAGATACGCATTCTCAAATAGAAGATACAGGTGCGCACGAAGCCGTACATTTTAAAGGTGCAATTTCTTTTAAAAATGTGCAATTTAATTATGTGCCTGAGGAGCCTGTGTTAAGAGGCGTATCGTTTGAGGTAAATGCAGGAGAGACGGTTGCCATAGTTGGATCTACGGGAGCTGGGAAATCTACTATTATCAATCTATTAAATCGTTTTTACGAGATTAATAAAGGTACAATTTGTATAGATGGTATCGGGATTGGTGACGTAACTTTAGCTTCATTGCGCCAACAAATAGCAGTAGTATTACAAGATGTGTTTTTATTTGCAGATACGATTTTGAACAATATTACATTACACCATCCAGATGTTACCGAAGCTCAGGTTATCGAAGCTGCAAAATCTATTGGGGTACACGAATTTATTAGCAGTTTACCAGGAGGTTATCATTATAATGTTAAAGAGCGCGGGGTCATGTTATCTTCAGGACAACGACAGCTTATCTCTTTTTTAAGGGCTTATGTAACCAATCCAAGTATTTTAATTTTAGATGAGGCAACTTCTTCGGTAGATTCTCATTCGGAACAGTTGATTCAAAATGCAACCGATAAGATTACCAAAGGAAGAACCTCTATTGTAATTGCACACCGTTTGGCTACTGTAAAAAAAGCAGATAAGATTTTAGTAATGGATGCAGGAGAAATTGTAGAGCAGGGGACGCACAAAACTTTATTAGAACGAGAAGGCGGTTATTATAAAAATTTATATGAAGTTCAGTTTTTAAAGGAAAAGGAACTGATCTAGAAACTTGTTAATCAAGATCTTGTTTTATAATCGTATTCAATTCTGAAGTGTCTTCGAAGACCACAAATTCTCCATCTTTAAAGTAAGATATTAATCCTGTTTCTTCACTTACGACCAAGGCTAAAGCATCTGTTTTTTCAGTAACACCTATAGCTGCTCTGTGGCGTAAACCAAAGCGTTGCGGAATGTGTTTTTCATTATTTACAGGTAAGATGACCCGTGTTGCTTTTACAATGTTATCATTAATTAATATAGCACCATCATGTAAAGGGCTGTTCTTAAAAAAAATGCTTTCTATAATAGGTTGTGTGACTTTTATGTTCATCTCATCTCCAGATTCTGCTAAAAAATCGAGGTTGTTATTGCGTTCAAAAACGATTAAAGCGCCTGTTTTAGACATTGACATTTTAGAACAGGCAGAGATAATGGCATCAATATCTGTAACATTTGTGGTTTCAGATCGTAAAAATTTAAGCTGTTCTAGGAATTTGCGACGTCTGCTAAAATTGGTAGAGCCTACCATTAATAAAAACTTTCTAATTTCGGGTTGGAAAACGACAATAAGAGCAATAATACCAACCTTCATAAAGCCTCCAAAAATATTAGAAAGCAGTTCCATGTTAAGAAATACCGTAAGACGCCAAGCACTGTAAATGATAATAATACCTATAAAGATATTAATGGCAACGGTACCTTTAACCAATTTATAAAGGTAATAGAGCAGTAGTGCTACTAGAACAACATCGAGATAGTCGATAAATCGAAAGTTTAAAATGTCGTTAAAAATTTCCAATAGCTACAGGTTTCGGTAAATTTAAGGAATTCGATTCAATTCAAAATGTATTCTTTATAGGATATCTTAAATCTAAAGAAATTTTAGAGGTTTGCTTTTGTGAAAGGCTATAATGTAAAACGGTTTTAATGCATAAAAAATATAATTTTAACCACAACTATTTTAACCTATCCAAAAGCGCTATACACTCTACAGCTTCCTTTACATCATGAACCCGTAAAATAGAAGCACCTTTTTGCAGTCCTATTGTATGTAGCACTGTCGTTCCATTTAAGGCTTCTTGTGGTGTAATATTTAAGGTTTTGTAAATCATAGATTTTCGAGAGACCCCAACAAGGAAGGGCTTTTTTGTGATTTTAAATAGATCTAAAGCGTTTAAGAGCTCAAAATTCTGGTCAGCTGTTTTAGCAAAACCAAAGCCAGGATCTACAATAACATCTATAATACCTAGATCTCTAGCTGCTGTGATTCGCTTAGAAAAGTAAAAAAGAATGTCTTTTACAAGGTCTTCATAATCCGTGAGGCTTTGCATGGTTTGCGGTGTCCCTCTCATATGCATCATAATATAAGGCACTTGTAATTTGGCTATAGTTGGCAGCATGTTGGCGTCTAAAAGCCCTGCAGAAATATCATTAACAAGTGCAGCACCTGCGGTCACACAGGCTTCGGCTATGTGGCTTCTAAAGGTATCTATAGAAAGCAACGTATCAGGGAAGTGTTTTAAAATTAAGGTTACCATGGGTAAGATACGTTTCAACTCTTCGCTAGAACTTACTTCTGCAGCGTTAGGTTTCGAACTGTACGCACCAATATCAATAAAGGTAGCGCCATCGTTAAGCATTCGTTCTACTTGTTTCAATAAAGTAGTTTCATCTTTATACTTTCCACCGTCATAAAACGAATCTGGAGTTACATTTAAAACGCCCATTACCTTAGGAGAAGACAGATCAATAAGTTGACCTTTACAGTTTATAGTCATAAGTAACCGCTTAGTTGAAAATTAAAATTTCAAAGTTATCAACATTATCTTAAAACCATTCAAGAAATAGCAGAGACTTTAGCATTTCAAATAAAAAAAAGAGATTTTAGAAGACTAAAGAAGGGTTCTAAGTAAAACATTGATGGGCTAACTTTGAATTTAAAACTATTTAGGCGAAATTTACACCCAATTGATTTTATATTTATGCCAGAAACTTCAAAACAATACGATACTATCGTAGCGACATGCAAAACTTTGTTTATTAAAAAGATGACCGATTACGGAAGTGCGTGGCGTATTTTACGACTGCCTTCTTTAACAGATCAGATTTTTATTAAAGCGCAACGTATTAGAGGCTTGCAACAAAATGAGGTTCAGAAGGTAGATGAAGGTCAAGAAAGCGAATTTATAGGTATTATAAATTACTGCATCATGGCATTGATTCAAATTGATAAAGGTGTGGTAGCTCAACCAGATTTATCTACAGATGCAGCAACAAAACTATATGAAGCTAAAATTGCAGCTACAAAGGCACTCATGGAAGCTAAAAATCATGATTATGGAGAGGCGTGGCGCGACATGCGTGTAAGCAGTCTCACCGATTTAATTTTGCAAAAGCTATTGCGGGTAAAGCAAATTGAAGACAATAAAGGTAAAACATTGGTAAGCGAAGGCATAGATGCCAATTATCAAGACATGATTAATTATGCCATTTTTGCTTTAATTCATTTAAGCGAAGTTTCTTAAATTAATGTATAGAAGGTGATACTTTAATAACGTATTCTATGTTATGCTTAAAAGGCATCTTAGAAGTTTAATATTTAAAAATACGATGAAGGTAATAGTACATATATCAAGAGTTTTAGTAGGAGTATTATTTATATTTTCGGGCTTTATAAAACTAAACGACCCCATAGGGTTTTCATACAAGTTACAAGAGTATTTTAGTGCTGATGTTCTTAATCTTCCTTTTTTAGAACCTTATGCCTTACTTATATCTGTATTTGTTGTGGTTTTTGAAGTGGTGTTAGGCGTCTTTCTCCTTGTAGGATACAAACCTAAGTTTACGGTTTGGAGTTTGTTGTTAATGATTGTTTTCTTTACATTTTTAACCTTTTATGCTGCTTATTTTGAAAAAGTAAAAGATTGTGGCTGTTTTGGTGATTTTCTGAAGTTAAAACCATGGGAATCGTTTTGGAAAGATGTCGTGTTGTTATTTTTTATTTTGCTGCTGTTTTTTGGAGTGAAACATATAACTCCTTTATATTCTAAGCTGTTAACTACAGTACTTGCTATGGTAGGGTTTATCGTAAGTTTATGGTTTGGTTACCATGTATTAATGCATTTACCAACATTAGATTTTAGAGCGTATGCCATAGGGAAGAACATAAAAACAGGAATGGAGATACCTGAAGATGCCCCTAAACCAGTCCAAGAATATTCATGGAAGTTTAAAGTGAACGGTGCAGAGCAGATACTAAAAACCAATGGGTCTTATCCCGAAGTTGCAGGTGAATTTATAAGTGTAGAGACTAAGGTAATACAAGAAGGCTATACACCACCTGTGCAGGACTTCTCTATTGAAAGCGCAACAGATAACCTCACAGATCACTTTTTAACAAAAGACAACGTGATTATTGTGATTTCATACAATTTAGATAACATTGAATGGGATGGCGCTTCAAAACTGAAAGCGTTACAAGACAGAGCGCTTAAAAATAATTATACAATAATAGGGCTTACCGCTTCTGGAGAAGCTGCAAAGCAGCGGATAAAAGACGCTTACGGTATTGATTTTGAATGGTACTTATGTGATGAAAAAGCATTAAAAACGGTTGTGCGTTCTAACCCTGGTGTGTTAGAATTAGATCAAGGTACTGTTACGCAAAAAGTACATTGGAATGATATCGAGGCTTTAGAGTTACCAGAGGTAGAAAAAGCGCTTGAACCTATCAAAAACTCAATAATCGCTTATATGGTGAATGATCGTATAGTAACTAGGGCAGAGGCAGATAGTCTAAAGGCAATAGGTTTAGAGGAAGTACCTTTACCCAAAGCTAAAAGTGAAATTTTAGACTCATTACGTCATGTGTATGGGCAACCGTATACCGATGTTGTGAAACTTCAGTTAAAATCAACGAACTAACAACTAACATCAGAAAGCGAACTATCAACACCAAAAAACAATACAACTGATTCACTACTTTATTCATAAGGCACTTTACGCTCTACTCACGTTATTTGGAGTAGTGACCGTTATATTTTTTTTATTTAATATACTCCCTGGTGATCCTGCGCAAATGATGCTAGGACAAAATGAAGATAGCGAACAGCTGGCACTTGTAAAAGCCAAGTATGGTTTTGATAAACCAGTGACAACGCAATATGCCTATTACATTAACGATGTGTCGCCTTTATCTTTTCATTCTAAAACAAAAGGCGATTACACGTATTTAGAGGCAGGGAAATACAATGCAACAATTTTATGTAGCATAGGAAATACAGCACTGGTTTTGAAATACCCGTATTTAAGAGATTCATTTACCAAACAAGGTAAAAGTGTTGCAGATGTACTGGGAGAAACATTACCTAACACCTTTGTTCTGGCACTTTCGGCCATAAGTATTGCGATGCTGTTAGGTGTTTTTTTGGGGATTGTATCTGCATTATATAAAGACACATGGTTAGATAAAACCATACAAATATTAAGCACATTGGGCATGAGCGTACCGTCCTTTTTTAGTGCTATTTTGTTCGCATGGCTTTTTGGATATGTATTGCATGCATATACACATTTAGAAATGACAGGCAGTTTATATGAGTTGGATGACTTTGGAGAGGCTATGCATATAAAATGGAAAAACCTCATTTTACCCGCTTTGGTTTTAGGCATTCGTCCGCTAGCTGTTGTGATTCAGCTGATGCGAAATTCACTTTTAGAAGTGTTTAACCAAGATTATATTCGAACGGCAAGAGCAAAAGGACTTAGTGAGTTTCAAATTATAAGACGTCATGCTATAAAAAATGCGTTGAATCCAGTAGTTACAGCAATTTCTGGATGGTTTGCGTCCATGTTAGCTGGAGCCGTATTTGTAGAATACATTTTTGGTTGGAATGGTTTGGGTAAAGAAATTGTAAACGCTTTAAACACCTTAGATTTACCTGTTATTATGGGGGCTGTTTTAGTGATTGCAAGTTTATTTGTAATTATAAATATTTTAGTCGACTTAATATACGTTTGGTTAGATCCAAAAGTGAAACTGCAATAATTTAAATGGGTACAGCTTTTTATGGGCTAAAAGTACCTTCTATATAATAAAATGCATACCAATCTATAGATATATGAAGAAGATAAGTTCCCTTTTATTGGCTTTGTTAGGATTCGTGAGTTGCAATATCGACACCCCTACAACGTTTTCTGAAGCCGCTTTAAACGATACACTACTTACGAAAACAGGCACAGAAACAACTTTAGCTGCTATTTTAGAAGCGCATAAAGGCAAAACTATAGTGTTAGATATATGGGCTTCTTGGTGCTCTGACTGTATTTATGGCATGCCAAAGGTAAGACAGCTTCAAGAGACCCATAAAGATGTTGCATATGTATTTTTCTCTTTAGATAGAAGCCAAGCAGCATGGTTGCATGCTATTGAAAAGTTTCATATTAAAGGGGCACATTATTATTTGCCTCAAGGTAAAAAATCGGCCATAGGTGATTTTGTAAATATCAATTGGATTCCGCGTTATATGGTGATCGATACGACGGGACAAATTAAGTTATTTAAAGCTACAAAAGCCGATGATAAAAAGTTGCTGCAAGCTCTGAAAAATTAAGTACTTTTGCACAGTAATAAAATAGAAGTAAAATACTTTTTTCGAGAAGTTTAAATCAATACAATGAGAAAAAACATCGTAGCCGGTAACTGGAAAATGAATAATGATTTAGCACAAACAGAAGCGCTAATCACAGATTTAAAAGCACAAACGCAAACGTCTAATGCAGAGGTGATGATCGCTCCAACAGCGACTAACCTATGGCAAGCCTATCAAACGCTAAAAGATACTAGCGGTATTGAAGTAATCGCACAAAATATGCATTTTGCAGAAAATGGTGCTTACACAGGAGAAGTTAGTGCTGCCATGTTAAAAAGTGTTGGTGTTACAACTGTAATATTAGGACACAGTGAGCGTCGCGAATATTTTAACGAAACAGATGCTTTATTAGCGAAGAAAGTAGATGCAGCTTTAGCAAATGATATGCGCACTATCTTTTGTTTTGGTGAAGAGTTAGCAGATAGAAAAGCAGGAAATGAAGAGGCTGTTGTAGAAGCACAAATTAAAAACGCATTATTTCACTTAGGAGCAGATGCTTTTAAAAATATAGTGTTGGCCTACGAACCAGTTTGGGCTATAGGGACAGGAGAAACAGCGAGTCCAGAGCAAGCACAAGATATGCATGCTTTTATTAGAAAAACACTAGCAGATACTTATGGTGCTGAGGTTGCAGATAACATGTCTATTCTTTATGGCGGTAGTGTAAAACCAGCTAATGCACAAGAGATTTTCTCTAAGCCAGATGTAGATGGTGGTTTAATAGGAGGCGCTGCTTTAAAAGCAACAGATTTCTATGCTATCGTAAATGCATTTTAAACATTAAATATAAGGGCGTTCCCCTGCGGGTCGCGCTTTCCATTACAAGTCCGCGCTTTCTCGAGAAATTTTCGAGAAAGCTGTGGGCTTTTCATTACAATCCCTAACGCGGGTTTATCCGCCAAACTAGAGCTAATATTATGTCTAATATCATTTATATTGGGTATTATTTTAAAGTACAGCCCTTACAACCAGCAGTAGAAATTTTAATAGCCGAGTTGGGCTATGCTGGTTTTGAAAGTTTTGTAGAAACAGAAGAAGGTGTTACCGCTTACATTCAAAAAGAAGAATGGTATAATACGATTTTAGAAGACATACAGATTTTAAAATCTGATGAATTTAAAATCACATATACCTTCGAAGATATCGCGCAAACCAATTGGAATGCCGAGTGGGAAAAGAATTTTAATCCCATAGTCGTGGACGACCGTTGTGCTGTAAGAGCACCATTTCACGATCCTTTTCATACCGAATACGATATTGTTATAGAACCTAAAATGAGTTTTGGGACTGGGCATCATGAAACCACACATATGATGATACAACATATCTTGAAAACCGATTTAAAAGATAAATCTGTTTTAGATATGGGATGTGGTACAGGTGTACTTGCTATTTTAGCCGAACAAAAAGGGGCTCAACCTTTAGATGCGGTAGATTACGATAATTGGTGTTATCTAAATAGTCTTGAAAATGTAGAACGCAATACATGTAAACATATTACGGTTATCGAAGGTGATGCAGCAGTGTTAGAGCAGCGTCAATACGACGTCATCATTGCAAATATTAATCGTAACATCCTTATGCAGGATATGGCAATTTATGCATCGTGTTTAAATAAAAATGGAATGCTATTTTTAAGCGGTTTTTACAAAGAAGACATCCCTATGATTCAAGCAGAATGTGAAAAACATCTGTTAAAATTTGAAGAAAAATTAGAACGCAATCGATGGGTATCGTTAAAATTCTTAAATTAGTACTAGTTTTTCAACCCCAAAAAAGCTGAAAATGAGTTTGAAAGAAAAAATATCGGAAGAATTACTTCTTGAAGAAGAGGTAGCAACACAAAATGAAATCGTGTTATATAATGATGATGTCAACACTTTTGATCATGTTATAGACACTTTAATTTATGCTTGTGAACATACGGCAGAACAAGCAGAACAATGTTCTCTAATTGTACATTATAAAGGAAAATGTACCGTGAAAACGGGAGGTTACGACGATTTGAAGCCTCAATGTTCTAAATTATTAGAAGCAGGCTTGAGTGCCGAAATTGTATAGTTTAAGTAGAGACATCTGCACATGTCAACACTGTTGTAAACCAATAGTAGTGTACGGCCTGTAATGTAAAATGTTGACTGAAGTCCAATATTTTGTAAGTACTGTCGTGAAATCGTGAATTTCCATTTCTTCTAAATGATAGCATACATTAGTTGGTATTCCAAGGGATAGCCTATATCTGTAATGTCTCGCATAGGCTTTATATTACGGTATTATTATTTGTTTATATCTTAAAACTAATAGGTTTCCTATTTATTCCCATATGATGTTAAAACCCTAGTGTCTTGAGAAAGATAAGCATATCTAATAAAGTATATGTATTTAGATGTAAACTATTCTAAAAAAAGAGTATTGGTGAATCATGGTTTTTAGACTTCCTATCCTAAGCAAATAAAAAATATGGGAGTAAGCTATACAATTTTGCAATATCAATATTATTTGCAATGGAAGCTGATTTAAGCCTTTCTATAAGCTTTGTTAACAATATCTCTTAATTAGTAAATAGTGTTGCTAAAGAGCTAATTTTACTATTTATAAGCTTTAAAACTATTATAACACATTATAAAATTCATCACAGTAAGATTATTTTAAGTTTTGAAGTCACTAATTTAAACAGGGTTAAAGCATTTACGTGCTAAAAGTATAGAATATATACTTCTTAATACTGTTACTTATTTGATTGAAAGTATTAAAAGCGATAAGGCTGTTATAGAAGAGTTGTGATTTTTTTGATTTATTTATAATGTGCTGTACATTTAAAAAATGCTCAAATTGGATTAGAAAAAGGCTTCATATCATACAACTAAAATTTCTTGTTTATATTTTTAGAATAAAAGTTTGGATAAGTATTAATAAAGTGTATATTTGCACCCACAAAAAAAGGCCACGTGGCGCAACTGAATAGCGCACTTGATTACGGCTCAAGAGGTTCCAGGTTTGAATCCTGGCGTGGTCACAATTTTAATTAAATCGCTTTAAACGAGATGTTTGAAGCGATTTTTTTGTTTTACCTTGATTTGTAGTTTTTGTGTAAAGGTCATGTTGTGAGTGTGGTAGTGGTTTGAACTGTCTTAGCCACCTCTAAGTATTTTGCAGGAAAATGGCACCAATTTGAGACAGATACAACTTCTATTAGGACATAATAGCTCGAAAAACAACCTTTATTAGATATCTAAAAGTGCTATATAAGTTCATAACACTTCAAATAAGCTGTTTAACTAAATTTGAAACTACAAACGAAATTTTTGTTAATTACTAAAGAATCAATTAAAATCTACTATATTTAAAATAAATATGGCGGGTTTTGAGACAGACTGCCGTTGTAACCAATTCCCTAAGCTTCATGAAAAATGATATATACTGATATTATTGAATTTGAATCCCGAAAAAAAAGTATCAATATAATTATTGAACCTATTTGCTTTGATTATGAAATAAATCCGGGTGAAAAAATTAGAATTGAAGGAAAAAGTGATGTTGAAGGTAAATTTGAAATTGAAGAATATGAAAATACAAAAGTAATTTGGCAGTGGGATGGTAGCACCTTGAAAGTATTTGTTAATGATATTTTGGATTTAGACTTTGACACTCCGATTCCTAAATCACCTCGAGGAAAAACGAGTAAAGACTTTGTTAATTTATTATTTGGAGGACCTGGAGGCCCCACTAAACCATTGAATAAAAAAAAGTGGTGGAAAATATGGAAATAAAACTGGTTACAATAACAAAGCATATGGAGTGCCGATAGGCTAACGCTATATGCTTTGTTATTGTCTAATCTGTTTAAGTAAAAAATGATTTTCAAAGCGTACTTATACTCTCAAAATAGTATGAGATTTTGAAAGTATTTGGAAGGTATCATGCTTCAAAAAGTTCGAATTCAGTCCCTTTGAGGTCACAATTTTAATTAAATCGCTTTAAACGAGATGTTTGTAGCGTTTTTTTTGTTTTACCTTGATTTGTAGTTTTTGTGTAAAGGTCATGCTGTGAGTGAGGTAGTGGTTTGAACTTTCTTAGCCATCTCTTAGTATTTTACAGGAAAATGGCACCAATTTGAGACAGATACAAATTTTATTAGGACATAGACATAATAGCTCGAAAACTACAGAAATATACACACATGTAGCTATCAGTAGTTTTGAATCTGTAAAAAATCCTTTAGATTTGTGAAACACATACATGAGATATATGTACAATTGCACATATATCTATGTTGGCATTAATTAAAAAAAATCATGGAAACAAAAGCATATGACAATCTTTAAAAAAAAGAATGAACCAGCCCCTTTTGAATATAATTTAACATTAACAAAATCCTACTGTGACTCAATTATTGTTTCCTCTCAAAAAAGTAAAGCTGAAATTCTAAGAACCATACAGATTAAACACAATAACATTAATCTTTATAGTTTTAAAACAGAAAACCTATATAATAATGGAAAAACGATTGTCACTGAGTGGGCATTAAACCCTTTGAATCATCCAGAATATAACAATATTGAAATGTTATTTCATAAACAATTAGAGAACAAAAAAACATTCAATTTACGTAACTCCAACAATAAAAGCCTTGGTGAAATTTTAATAACTAACTATGGAGATGTACTTAATGAAGGATTTTGTGAAGATGTATCTAATGGTTTTATTGACGAATATGACTTACCTCCTTTTGACACTTGGTTCCATTTAGACACTCAAAATGAGAAATTATATAGTTGGATACCTGAAAGGTTTGTAAAGTTAATTGATGAAGTAATCCCTTGCAGCTCTACTGATATATATGAATGGGAAGAATGAAATAAAACTAATGTCAACTAAGAAGTATATGGCGTGCCGATAGGCCAACGTTATATGTGCTGTTGTCAGATCTTGGTTAAGTAAAAAACAAACGATTTTCAAAGCGTCTTATAAGCTTAAAATAGCAAGAGATTTTGATAGTATTTGGGAGATATCATACTTCAAAAAGTTCGAACTCTGTCCCTTTGCGGTCACAATTTTAATTAAATCGCTTTAAACGAGATGTTTGAGGTGATTTTTTTGTTTCACCTTGATTTGTGTTTTTAGTTGTAGCGGTCATGTTACGAGTGGATTGATGGTTCTAAATTTCCATCTATTTATTACAATTGATTGTTATTTTTCACGCAAGCGTTTTTAGGCTATAACTCTAGTAAAACACATAAAATGACATGTATGTAACTGTAAATCATTTGAAGATTATAAAAAATGCATTAGCTTTATAGTGTAAATAACATGCACTAATGCATGTTATTCAATTGTTAGCAAATATTAAAACCAACTATGAAATATTTTTACACTTTACTGATAACAATGATTTTAATTAGTTGTAAAGAAAACAAGAAAGAAATAGAAGCTTTTACAAAACTTGAAGACGCTCGAAATTATATAACTGAATCATTTGTTAAAAAAGAAGAAACTCTAATGATTTCTGATGAATTAAATGACGCTATGGGAATGAATATGGCAATCATAGTTGACGGAATTTTAAAAAAAGGATATATGCCAAACGGATTTGAGCAAAAAGATGGTTACAGAGTTTACAAATATCAAAAAGATTAAAACTGACATTCAATCAAAATGGGATACGAACTTAATATAAAACGTGAAGAGGAAAGTCAAAAAATAAGTAAAGAAGAATGGTCTGAATACATTAAATCGGATTCACAATTTGAACCAATTGAAGAGTTCTCTGCTGAACTTAATGAAAATGAAACTTTAATCGTTTCAACGCCAAATGCTGGATTATGGAAATCGAATAAAGGTGAAGTTCCTTTTACTTTTTATGAAGAATACGGAGAAATAACTGTGAAAAATCCTGATAATTGGATTATTGAAAAAATGGTTTCAATTGCTAACGATTTAAATGCTGTGGTTGAGGGAGAAGAAGGAGAAAGATATGATGAAAATTATCTCAAAGACCCTTTTTCAAATCCATCAGATAATAACTCTTCAAATGGAGAAAAAAAATGGTGGCAGTTTTGGAAATCAAACATTTGCTAACTAAGAAGCATATGGCGTGCCGATAGGCCAACGCTATATGCGGTGTTGTCTTTATTCACTTAAATAAAAAACACTTATTAAAGCGTATCTATAAGCTTAAAACAGCATGAGATTTTGAGAGTATTAGGAAGATATCATACTTCAAAAAGTTCGAACGCTGTCCCTTTGAGGTCACAATTTTAATTAAATCGCTTTAAACGAGATGTTTGAAGCGTTTTTTTTGCTTTACCTTGATTTGTAGTTTTTGTGTAAAGGTCATGTTGTGAGTGAGGTAGTGGTTTGAACTGTTTTAGCCACCTCTTAGTATTTTACAGGAAAATAGCACCAATTTGAGACAGATATAAATTCTATTAGGACACAATAGCTCGAAAACTACAGAAATACACACACATGTAGCTATTAGTAGTTTTGAATCTGTAAAAAATCCTTTAGATTTGTGAAACACATACATGAGATATATGTGCGATTGCACATATATCTATGTTGCCCACAATATGAAAAAAACACTCACTATAATACTAATCCTACTGATAATTGGAGTTTCAAAAGCTGAAAGTATAATCACTGCTCAATATCCTGACAAAATTATTTATAATGGAAAAGAGTTCAATTTAAATTCAAATCCATTAGAACCATATTTTGACAAAAATCCTGAAAACAGACCTAGTATGGTTTCGACAGCTCTGTGGCGTGGATATGTTGGATATTTTGAGATAATCGAAAATGAATTATATCTGACTGATATGAAAATATCTGTTAGTTATACTGATGAAGATGGAAGTTATAAACAAAAATGGAGTTCAATCTATAGATTGTATTTTCCAAAACAAAAAAAAGTAAAAATAGATTGGTTCAGTGGAATTCTGATTTTGCCACACGGTAAAATAGTTGAGTATGTTCATCAAGGTTACGCATCAACTTATAGCAAATACTGGCTTCTTGAAATTGAAAACGGAATTTTTAATGAGGCTAGAAAATATAATAATAAAGAATTTGTAAAGTTTAAAAAACGTCAATTTGAAGTCTTTAAAAAAACAGAAGAATACAAAAAAATATATACTGAATTAAAAGAAAACGATGAATATAACGATGATAAATTTATAAAATCATTTATTTCCGATTTTGTAATTAATTATACCACAAAATTTCTGACAGAATAAAATACTGTGGGCAATAGCTAAACATATGGCGTGCCGATAGGTCAGCTCTATATGTCATGTTGTCTTTATCTGGCTTAAGTAAAAAGCGATTATCAAAGCGTACTTATAAGCTTAAAATAGCATGAGATTTTGAGAGTATTTATAAAATATCATGCTTCAAAAAGTTCGAACTCTGTCCCTTTGAGGTCACAATTTTAATTAAATCGCTTTAAACGAGATGTTTGAAGCGATTTTTTTGTTTTACCTTGATTTGTAGTTTTTGTTGTAATTGACATGTTTTGAATGGAGTAGGGGGGCTTTTACCATACTATAAATAATTGTTATTCTATATACGAGAGTTTTTAGGTCATAGCTCTAGTAAAACACATAAAATTACATGTATGTAACTGTAAATCATTTGAAGATTATAAAAAATGCATTAGCTTTATAGTGTAAATAACATGCGCTAATGCATGTTATTCAATTGTTGTACACCATCGAATGAACGTAGAATATAAATACGTATTGATCAAGAAATATGATGAGTTTGGCTTTGAGGAAAACCAAGGAAGAAAAAAGTTCTTAAGGTTTGAAATTTTTAATATTCTAAAAGAAGTCGAAGAACTTGACTCCGAAGATTTCCATATTTGGGGACTAACATATTACATGTCAGATGATAATAGGGAACATAATAAAAAACTAGCACTAGAGAAATTTTTGGAAGCATATAAACTTGATTCAACAAATTTTCTAGCTTGTCTTTATGTAGCTCATTGCTTCCACGATAAGGGAGAATTTCAAAATGCTCTGAAATATTATGAATTAGTGAATAAAAAAGACTTAAAAGAATTTCAGGTTTGGAGATATGTCAAGTTGATCGAACAAATTGGATTTTGTAATTATAAGCTTGGTAATCAAACCCTAGGGAGAAAGCAATTCCAAGAAGTCCTTGAATGGTACAGGAAGTTGCCGATTGAAGATAGGGCTGTTCCAACTGAAATGCTCCAATGCTTAGCTGACTCTGATGAAATCGTAATGGAGATGAAGGAAATTGAAGATTATTTGGACTAAAGACGTTGTACAACTAAGAAGCATATGGCGTGCCGATAGGCCAACGCTATATGTGCTGTTGTCTTTATCCACTTAAATAAAAAACGATTTTCAAAGCGTACTTATAAGCTCAAAACAGCATGAGATTTTGAGAGTATTAGGAAGATATCATGCTTCAAAAAGTTCGAACTCTGTCCCTCGGAATTGAGGTTATAATTTTAGTTAAATCGCTTTAAACGAGATGTTTGAGGTGGTTTTTTTGTTTTACCTTGATTTGTGATTTTTGTGTAAAGGTCATGTTGTGAGTGAGGTAGTGGTTTGAACTGTTTTAGCCACCTCTTAGTATTTTACAGGAAAATAGCACCAATTTGAGACAGATACAAATTCTATTAGGACATAATAGCTCGAAAAACAACCTTTATTAGATATCTAAAAGTGCTATATAAGTTCATAACACTTCAAATAAGCTGTTTAACTAAATTTGAAACTACAAACGAAATTTTGGTTAATCACTAAAGAATCAATTAAAATCTACTATATTTAAAATAAATATGGCGGGTTTTGAGACAGACTGCCGTTGTAGCTAATTACCTAAAAAACCGAACAATGAGATTAAATATTTTATTGTTTTTTTTAATCGCTTTAGCCTCTTGTCGGAATAATGAGAATAAGAAAACTGAAAATAACGAAATGATATTTGGAACAAAAACGCTAACAATCAAGCCGATAATTGACTTTTCAGACAAACTGGAAAAAGATGATGAGATTATATCTGTTTCAGTTGATAATAACGGAATAAATACTTTAATTATTCATTCAGCACCTGAATATCGAACAGAAAATGGAATGTTTGCGATTATCAAATCTGAAAAACCTAAAGATTACAGTTTCATTCGACACGATTTAAAAGGTAATGAAATATCAAGAACTGTTATTAAAAACGAATATTTCAATTTCCACAACGTAAATTACTTACCAACTAAAGAAATTCTTCTGGTTTGCGGACGAAGTAGGTATAAAAGTGAAACGGAAATTGATAGAAATGCAAGAATTTATAATTCGAATGGAGAATTAGCCAGGGAATTCATTGCTGGAGACGGAATTCAAGACGTTAAAGTTGATATTAAAGGTAATATTTGGACTTCATATTTTGACGAAGGAATTTTTGGAAATTATGGTTGGAATAATCCAGTAGGTTCTTCTGGTTTAATTTGTTGGAATGACAAAGGAGAAAAAATATGGGAATTTGAACCAATTAATGGACTTGAACATATGGCAGACTGTTACGCAATGAACATTGATTCTGATAATAATACTTGGTTTTATTATTACACTGAATTTTCTCTTGTAAAACTTAATAACTCGAAACAAATTGAGTTTTGGGAAACTAAAATTGAAGGTTCAAGTTCATTAAATATTTCAGACACCAAAGTATTAATGGACAACGTATATGACTATAATAATTTTGTCTTATTTGAAGTCAAAGGGGATAAATTAAAAAAGTCGAAAAAGATTAAGTTTCAAGGCGTAGAAAAAATTGAACTGAATAAAAGGAATTACATTTCAAGTTTTGGTTCAAATATTGGATTTCTTGAAAAGAATAAAATCTATTTAACTAATATGAACGAAATAAAATAACTGGCTACAACTAAGAAGCATATAGCTTGCCGATAGGCTAACGCTATATGCGGTGTTGTCTTTATTCATTTAAATAAAAAACGATTTTCAAAGCGTACTTATAAGCTTAAAACAGCATGAGATTTTGAGAGTATTAGGAAGATATCATGCTTCAAAAAGTTCGAACTCTGTCCCTCGGAGTTGAGGTCACAAAGGAGATAAATCTTAGATTTATCTCCTTTTTATTATTTTTATTATCAGTTGTTTAATAAGTGTCTAATTCTACACCTATATTATCTACTTTATTTCTTTAATTTAATTAAGTTGTTGTTTTTAGTTGTTTAATGTTCGAGTCCTTTCTGGTTTGAAATCTTCACGGGAATAATTTAGACTATATATAAAGGTTTTAAAAACCGCCTAAACACTGTTTAATAAATAGTTACATAAACTAGAATTAATACTAAAAACATTTTAAATGAAGTAAGTATATTTGCTTTTCAACGATTAGGGTTTATCATGGATAAAGAAGTAAGTAATATAAAAGAAGTTACCAAGGAAATTCAATTACTTATTGAGCAAAGCAAGCAACAAATTGCGCTCTCAGTTAATGCTACAATGAGTCAAATGTATTGGCAAATTGGAAGAAAAATCAATCAAGAGGTTTTGCAAAATGAAAGAGGTGCTTATGGTAAACAAATTGTCGTATTACTGTCACGACAATTGACAACTGAATATGGCACATCCTTTTCTGAGAAAAACCTACGTAGAATGATGCAATTTGCTACTTGTTTTCCAGATGAAAAGATTGTCGCATTAATGATACGACAATTGAGTTGGACACATATTTTAGCAATTATACCTATAGAAGACCCTTTAAAACGTGAATTCTATTTGCAACTATGTATTCATGAAAAATGGAGCGTACGGACTTTTCGAGAGAGAATTAAATCGATGCTTTATGAACGTACAGCCATTAGTAAGAAACCCGAAGAAACAATTAAAAAGGATTTAGTTAAACTAGATAAAAATCAGAATATTTCTCCTGATTTAGTTTTTAGAGACCCGTATTTTCTCGATTTTTTAGGGTTATCAGACTCTTATTCGGAAAAAGATTTAGAAAGTTCTATTCTTGTAGAGCTCCAAAAGTTTATAACAGAACTTGGAAGTGACTTTGCTTTTATGGCACGTCAAAAACGAATAACGATAGACAGTAGGGATTACTATATCGATTTACTATTTTATCATCGAAGATTAAAATCATTAGTAGCAATTGATCTAAAAATCGGAGAATTTGAAGCTTCATATAAAGGGCAGATGGAATTATACCTCCGCTACCTTGAAAAACACGAAATCGTAGATGGTGAAAATAGTCCAATAGGTTTAATTCTTTGTACTGGAAAAAATGAAGAGCATGTAGAGTTATTACAATTGGACAAGAGCAATATAAGAGTAGCAGAATATTTAACACTCCTGCCTTCTAAAGAAATACTGCAAAGTAAATTGCATAGAGCTATTGAAATTGCTAAAAATAAATCAGGAACTAATGAACAGAGAAATCAACCTGATTAGAAACCTATTCAATTGTAGAGAAGATGTTTTTGCAATGCATTGGCAAAAAGGCAGTAAAAGTGGGTATATGCCTGCTTATCATTATGATCCATATAGGTATCGTCTTCATAAAATAAACGGAGGTACTTTTAAGACTTTCAATGAAAAAAACTACCTCACGCTTACAGACCAACAAATTACTAAACACTTAAATGGAGAACAACTAATTGGCATATACCCTTTACTCGAAGACAATACTTCTTGGTTCATTGTTGCTGATTTCGACAAACAAAATTGGAAACAAGAAAGTCAAACATTTATTGATATCTGTTTAGATAAAGGTGTCTCGGCATATCTTGAAAGATCAAAGTCTGGCAATGGTGCTCATGTTTGGATATTCTTTGATCAAGCTTATCCAGCAATAAAGAGTAGAAAGATTTTTATTTCAATACTTGAAGAAGGTAATATCTTTTCCGTATTTGACAAAAGTTCAAGTTTTGACCGCTTATTTCCGAATCAAAACTTTCTCTCTGGAAAAGGTTTAGGAAACCTGATTGCATTGCCTTTTTATAAACCTACATTAGAACAAGGAAACAGCTGTTTTGTAAACAACAACTTAAAACCACACGAAAATCAATGGGATTTCTTATCTTCTATTCAGAAAGTAACAACCACTCATCTTGATAAGATATTTGAATCTTTAGCGATAGATAATTTAGCTTCATCAGTCACAGAAAAGCTCAATTCGAATAAACTGCATATAACCCTTAATAGTTCTGTGATAATCAATCGATCGGGAATAACACCTGAGCTGATCAATTTTCTTAAAGAGGAATTAAATTTTGCAAACCCTGAGTACTTTATTAAAAAGAAAACGAGTAAATCTACGTGGGATACAAAACGATATTTTAGGTTTATTGAAGAAACAGAAAATGAAATTATTATTCCTAGAGGTTTTGTAGGAAGGTTAATTCAATATTGCAAACAAGGAAAAATTGATTTTGAATTCCTAGATAAAAGAGTGAAATTTCCTTTAACTAAATTTTCTACAAATATAATATTAAGACCGCATCAAAATATAGCAATAGAAGCTACCGTCAAAAAAGATTTTGGTGTAATTACAGCACCTTCAGGTTCAGGTAAAACAGTAATAGGATTAAAAATCATTGCTGAAAAGCAACAACCAGCTTTAATTATTGTCCATCGGAAACAACTCTTAGAACAATGGATCGAACGAATTCAAGCATTTTTTGGGATTCCAAAAAATGAAATTGGAAAGATTGGACAAGGCAAAGCGAAAGTTGGGAAGACTATCACAGTAGCAATGATTCAGAGTTTAGGTAAACAACTTGAAAAACAAGAAATAGAAGGTCTTGCTAAACGATTTGGAATAATCATTATTGATGAATGCCACCATGTACCAGCAGAAACATTTAGAAAAACAATTTCAAGACTATCAACTTATTATCAATATGGGTTAACAGCAACACCTTTTCGAAAAGGAAGCGATGGAAAACAAATATTTATTCATCTAGGTAGAATTATAGCTGATATTAAACCTGAAGAAATTGAAAACTATAAAAGAGCAAGAATTAACATACGAGAAACAAGCTTAGACATCCCTTTCAATTCTAAAACGGATACATTTGAAACGTTATCAAAGGTACTTGTTCATGATTCTACTAGAAATAAACTTATCATAAGTGATGTACGTAACGAATTAAATAGAAGAAAAAAGGTTGTTATAATTACCGAACGAAAAGAGCATATTGATACATTGTATCAATTACTAAAACAATCCTTTGAAACTATCACATTAAGTGGAGAAGACTCTGAAAGTAATAGAAAAGCGAAATGGAAGGTTCTTAATGAAGGAAATTATCAAGCTCTAATAACTACAGGTCAATTTTTTGGAGAAGGAACTGATTTACCAAATGCTTCTTGTGTGTTTTTAGTATACCCATTCTCTTTCAAAGGGAAACTTGTTCAGTATATAGGCCGTGTTCAACGATCAGAAATAACTCCTGTGATCTATGATTATCGAGATCAAAAGATTGATTATTTAAACAAGCTTTTTCTAAAAAGAAACACTTATTATCGACACTTTGATAGGCAAGCATCTTTATTTGAAGAATCGGAGAACATAGAAGAAATATCTAAAAATGTTATCTCAGTTAAAGAGACAATAAAAACACCGATTGATAGACTTGACTTTCGATATGGAGCTATTGCTTTTAAATATAAAACATCAAAAATTCCAATAGAACTTGAATTCGAAATAGAAAATGATGAAATTCGACCTGAGTTTGATGTCTTAAAACCCTATTTCTCAAAATTTTTAAAGTCAAAAAATGTAGAAGCTAATATTTTTGCAGAAATCTTGAATGGAAAAGTAATTTCTCAAATAGCTGATTCCAAAGATTTGGAAATGATTAATAGAGAAATCATTGAAGGTGTAAAATTTCGCTTTACAGAAAAGAGTATTCTCCATAAAAAACATTCAATAGAAACAGATAAAAACTTACTTGGTTTAGAGTGCCTACAAGAAATAAATGGTTCTTTTTTATACAAATCAGAAGAAGAGTTACTAAATTCTGTCTTGCAAAATGAGGAAGTTAAACATTTTCGACAATTACGGTATTTAGCAACAAAACATGATAGTACAGTGTTAAAATTACGTTTTGTTTTGAGTCCATTTTCTTTCGTATTTCTATTAACAGGGAAAGATCAGTATCATATTATTCTTGAGACATTGGACACAGAAGAGGCAACATATATTTGGCACATTGATAAAAATAAAAATGCGCTTTCAGAAAAACTAAGAGCAATTGATCATGATTTAAATATGATTAGGAATAATGGTCGCCAAAGTTTTCTTGAAAGTAAACCTAAAAACTTTAGTCGCCTAATTCATGATTATTCAGACAGAAGAAAAGGGTTTATACTTTGGAAGGATCTGTTGGAAGAAAGGTTAGTGTGAACTTAAATAATGAACTCTTGATGCTAAAAAATATTATTAATTCACTGCTCTCATAAAATTCAATATAATATCAAAATCATCAAGTAAAAAGTTCGATACTTCTTCCGTTGGGCTCACAATTTTAATTAAATCGCTTTAAACGAGATGTTTGAAGCGTTTTTTTTGTTTTACCTTAATTTGTGTTTTTTGTTGTAGCGGTCATGTTATGAGTGGATTGATGGTTTAAAATTTTCATCATTTACAATTGATTGTTATTTTTCATGCAAGCGTTTTAGGTCATAGCTCTAGTAAAACACAATAAATTACATGTATGTAACTGTAAATCATTTGAAGATTGTAAAAAATGCATTAGCTTTATAGTGTAAATAGCATGCACTAATACATGTTATTCAATTGTTGTGCGTCATGCGGAAAAAACTCGAAAAACTTAAACATTTAGGATAAAATAATGCTATTTAACTCTATTGATTTTGCAATATTCTTGCCCATTGTATTTATTCTATATTGGTTCTTCACTAATAAGAACTTAAAGCTACAAAACTTATTAATTGTACTATCAAGTTATATTTTCTATGGATGGTGGGATTGGCGGTTTTTATCGTTAATTCTTTTTAGTACTGTAATAGATTATTTAATTGGTATTAACTTATCAAAACAAGAAAGTCAAACTAAAAGAAAAATTCTATTATGGACAAGTACTCTTGTAAATCTTGGATTTCTTGGTTTTTTTAAATACTACAATTTTTTTCTTGATAACTTTATTACAGCTTTTTCCTTTTTTGGCACTAACATAAGTGTTAATTCTTTAAACATAATTTTACCTGTTGGAATTAGTTTTTATACCTTTCAAACATTAAGCTACACTATAGACGTTTACAAACGCAAACTTGAACCAACTAAAGAATTTATTGCTTTTTCTGCTTTTGTAAGTTTCTTTCCTCAATTAGTTGCAGGACCAATTGAACGAGCAACAAATTTATTACCTCAGTTTTACACCAAGCGTTCTTTTGATAATAAAAATGCTATGATAGGCATCAGGCAAATAGTTTGGGGTTTATTTAAAAAAGTTGTGATTGCTGATACCTGTGCACAATATGCAAATGAAATATTTAATACTTATGAGATATATTCGAGTACAACATTAATCATTGGTGCTGTTTGTTTTACTTTTCAGATTTATTGTGATTTTAGTGGCTACTCAGATATCGCTATAGGATCATCAAGACTATTTGGATTTAAGCTTATGAAAAACTTTAATTACCCTTACTTTTCAAGAGATATAGCAGAGTTTTGGAGAAGATGGCATATATCATTATCTACTTGGTTTAGAGATTATCTTTACATTCCACTTGGTGGGAGTAAAGTAGAAAAGTATAAAGTCATTAGAAATGTTTTTATCATATTTATTGTAAGTGGGTTTTGGCATGGAGCAAATTGGACTTTTATTGTTTGGGGAACACTAAATGGCTTATACTTTCTTCCTTCAATGTTAAATAATAAAAACAGAAGGCATCTAAATATTATAGCCGAAAATAAAAATACCCCAAGTTTAAAAGAATTATGTTTTATGGTTAAAACTTTCATTTTAGTTGTTTTTGCATGGATATTCTTTCGAGCGGAAAATATGCAAACAGCCATTGCTTATATTAAGAAAATATTTGTTTTTAGTTTAGAAATCGAAAGATTACGAATAGAACGCTATTCTATTGAAATTTTTCCTTTAATTTTCTTATTAATCATAATAGAATGGTTTGGAAGGCATAAAGATTTCCCTTTGTTCAAGGATAACAAATATCAATTAAAAACAATCATAATTATTTTATTAATTCTAGTATTGGGTAATTTTTCGGACATGAATGATTTTATATATTTTCAATTTTAAAATGAGAATTTTTTTTAAAAACATAGCATTATTATCTATCGCACTAATAGTAATGAGTATCGTTCTTGACAAGAGCTATACATATATTCACTACAATGGAGCTCCGAGAAACATCCCTGATTACATAATGGGCTTAAAAAAGAAAGATTCGTTTGATTACGTTGTTTTAGGTTCTTCAAGAGTTTTACATAATATAAATATTAACTTAATAGAACAAGAAACTACTAAAAAAGGATTTAATTTTGGAATTCCTGGTTCTAGCGTTTTTGAAATTAAGTTATCTGTACAACAAATTGTAAAAAGAAAAATAACAAAAAACATCTATATTCAAATAGACTATATATGGAATGAATTTTATAGTGGTGGAGAATGTACTGTTGATTGGTTAACATACATTAACGAAAATGATATATGGAATGAATTTCATAAAATTGACAAGAATAATGAATATGTTCTTTATAAAAAAATTCCTTTTTTAAGATATTGTGAATATGGATCAAAATTGGGATTTAGAGAATTAATAATGTCGTTGTCCAACAGGAAAATGTCAGTTATAGATGATAATAAAGGTTTTGTTCCTTTATTTGGAAAAATAAAAAACACTGAAAAAACAATGAAATATATTTTAAAAGATGAATTTAACCCTCATCTAAAAGATATTATAGAGTTATGTGAAAAAGAAAATATAAACTTATATTTTTTTACTTCTCCGATATACAATTTTAAAGGAAACAATAAAGTTCTGAAAAATAGTTTACCAAATTATAAAGATTTTTCAAACGTTATTCCAAATTCAAAATATTATCAAGATAATACCCATTTAAATAATAAAGGAAGTAAATACTTTACAAAACTGTTTATGAATGAATATTTAAAAGAACGAACGCACAACTAAGAAGCATATGGCGTGCCGATAGGCCAACGCTATATGCTTCTTAGTTGTCTTTATCTACCTAAGTAAAAAACGATTATCAAAGCGAACTTATAAGCTTAAAATAGCATGAAATTTTGAGAGTATTAGGAAGATATCATACTTCAAAAAGTTCGAACCCTGTCCCTCCGAGTTGAGATCATGATTTTAATTAAATTGCTTTAAATGAGATGTTTGAAGCGATTTTTTTGTTTTATCTTGATTTGTGTTTTTTGTTGTAGCGGGTATGTTTTGAGTGGATTGATGGTTTGAAATTTACATCTATTTACAATTGATTATTATTTTTTATGTAAGCGTTTTTAGGTCATAGCTCTAGTGAAACACATAAAATTACATGTATGTAACTGTAAATCATTTGAAGATTATAAAAAATGCATTAGTTTTATAGTGTAAATAACATGCACTAATGCATGTTATTCATTTGTAAGTATTAACTCCTTAAATCAATAAAATACAATGATTTTTAAAAAAAATCTATTAATCTTACTTTCACTTAAAATTTTTTCTTTAAATGCTCAAGTAAACACTCCTTTTTATGAAGACTTTAATAATGGTTTCTCTTTCGTTGTTCTTGATACTTTTGGACTTCAAATAGCTGGAAGAAATGATTTGTACGATCAAGGTTTTGTTGAAGATAGTACTAATCCCAGAAGTTGGAGAGATGAATATTTCGATTGGTTAAATGATACTGTAAACGGAGCTAAAGGCTATAGTATTGATTTTGGGGAAGAAGGTAATAATAAATACTTAAAACTTACAGTTAATAAAGGAGACATGCCCCCAAATGGAAATGGTAATGAAAGAGCTGAAACTACAATAGGTACAAAATTTCAAGAAGGTGAAACTACCTTTTTTTCATATAAATTTAGAATACCTATAGATGATACATTTACAGATGTTGATGGACATTGGTTAATGATAGGACAATTAATAGGGGGGGCTAAATCATTTTCGGTTGAATATGTAAGTGATACAAGCTTGAACAACAATGAAAAAAGAAATCTATTTTTACCATTATATGATACTAATCAGAAAAGAAGAGGTAATATCCATATTAAAAATGCCGTAAAAAAAGGTGTATGGCACGAAATAATACTTAAAGTCAAAGCTTCAAAAGATAATATTTTTGATAATATTCAAGATATAAGTGATTATAATACAGATAATGGTTACTTGTCTATATGGATTGACAAAAAACCAATCACTTTAGAAAAATTAACTTTTGATAATACCAATAGAAAATTCTCTTATGAATGTAAAATTGGTACTGTAAATGATATCGAAGCTAAATTTATGCACTCAACCATTAGGGGAAATGAAACTTCTAGAATCTTAAATGTAAAATTTGGGCAATATAGGAAGGCTATAGATATTTCAAACACAATACATTTTGATGATTTAAAAATTACAGAAATTTTTCCTAATAATCGTACAAAGTTAAAAAATGAATATTGTGATGTTGTAGTCCCTCTAGACAATAACAAATTAGAGATTTATGAAATACTTGGTGCAATCGAGTATGTTGCTCAATTTGAATCTAATGGAGAAATAAACTATGTAGGAATGGGAAATTCAACTGAGATAAATCTTGATTACATAAACTTTCTTGTAGCTGGTAAAACTTATAATGTTCGCATTCATGCAAAGGGAGTGATAAATAGTGGATACGGTGAAAGTTGTGCAATCACCATTCCTTCAAAAACAAAATTAAAAAGTGAATATTGTGATGTTGAGGTTCCGTTTGAAAATAATAAATTAGAGATTTATGAAATACATGGTGCAACTGAGTATGTTGCCCAATTTGAATCTAATGGACAAGTAAACTATGTAGGAATGGGAAATTCTACAACCTTAAATTTAAACTATGTGAATTTTTTGGAGAATGGTAGAACTTATAATGTCCGTATTCGAGCAAAGGGAGTTATAAATAGTGAATACGGTGAAAGTTGTTTTGTAAGTGAAAACAATATTTTTAACGGGAAAGAATATTTAACACCTAATAAGAAAACTTTGGGGATGACTAACCTTCCTAATTATCAAAAAGTTATTTATCCAAACCCTTTTAACAATATTTTAAATCTAGATTTTCAAAACAACTTTATTTATGCTGAACTATACGATACGAATGGAAATAGTATTTTACATATTACCTTTGAAAATTCAACATCAGTTGATTTATCGAAACTCTCAGTAGGTGTTTATTTTCTTAAAACGACTAATATGAACAATGAAGTAATAATTCATAAGCTAGTAAAAAACTAATGCTAACATTGTAACCGTTGCAGAACGCCATAGTTTACCCAAAAAGAGCTTTAAATAAAGCGTTCTAAGGGGGGCGTTTCATAGATTTTACATCTTATAGATTGAAGCTTAAATTTGATGTTAGGGCTTAGAATTTGTCTTCTATACAGCAGGTCGAAAAGCAATTATCCTACTGTGGTCATAGTTCTAGTAAAACATAGAAATTTACAGACATGTAACTGTAAATCATTTCTAGATGACAAAAAACATTAGATTTATAGCATAGATAACATGCATTATTGAATGCTACTCAATTGTCGTACCAAATAAAAAAATAATGACTCCTGAAGAAAGCATATTGCGGAATACTCGAAATATAATAAATCTGAAAGATTAAATTACTGGAAGAGATATTTTTATTGGGACTTTAAAAGCAGTTATAAAGATGAAAATGTTGATCACTTTAATTATTTAACCTTACTGCAAATGAGAAGATTGGATCCCAATTTTGATGAGATTCAAGAGGAAGTAATTTTGAATTTTGTAAAGTTCATAAGTGATGGTAATGATGAGGAAATACTTGAAGAATTAAAAAACAATCTGAAATTAAATAATTATGAGAAGGCTTGAAAATATAGCAATTGAACTAGGTGATTTAACATATGACGCCCTGCAATATTTCTAGATTTGTTATCCAAAAAACGTGATAAAGGCTCCCAAGTAGGCGGTGAGCGAAATAGAAAAAAATTGTCTTGTGAATTACTAGAAGCTTCAAAAAAAATTAAAATAGCTTCTATAAATATTGAAACAGCTTGGGAAATTTGTGAACCATATATGTAGTCAATAAAAATTACCTAGCATTGACAATCTCAACAAGCGGAACAGTTGGAGGTAAACCACGTCTTGTTTTTGGTATTGATATTACTATTCCCTTTCATATTGTATTTTTGTCCAGTATTATATGCACATAATGGAATGTTATTGATTGTTTTATGTTGTGAAACACAAATATCGACAACCCTTTTATTTATTTCAAAAAGTTTAAATCTCTTCATGTTTAAAAAGGAAAAAGAAACTAAAAATTTGCAGAAATTGAAACAAAAGATGGAAGTGTCGGAATATATAGATACCCTAAAGGTTCATATGCATCATCGCATCTCATCAAATCAATTTCGTTAGAAGTTAGTCTATTTCTATTAGTGTAATTGTATCTACTTTTTTGTTAATAAAACCCTATTGAAAAAATCGCCACTACAGGTATAATACGCTTAATGTAAAACGAACCAGGATAAACAGTGGTACTCTCTGGGGTTAAGCTTCCATGTCTTCTAGCGCTTTATAATTACGGTTTAAACGTTTTAATAAAATACCATAAATAAGCCTGTAAAACAGCCAAATAATTAAGATAAAAACTGCTGTAAAGCTTACAGCAATCCCTATGGCAATAGAGGTTTCTTTAGGGCTAAAGCTGTTAAAAAGGGCTGCCGTTTCTGGGTCATTAGCAATACTACAGCACAGGGCTATAATAATAGATACACCAGCAATTACTAGATTAAAGAGCACGTAGTACTTTATAATACGGCGTGTTTTTAAGATGTTTTGCATAAGTTGTTTGGCACTGTCTGTTACAGAAATGGCCTTGTATGCTTTAAATAACAAATAAATAAAGAACAGAATAATCACGTAGCTTAGATACGTGATGCTCATAAAAATCATGTCGTTCTCATAAATGCGATCCAGTTTGTTTTTATAAGCTTGAGAGCTAAAAAATGGAATGGTATTGATAAGGATCCAAAATACAAGTTCAGCAATACTGATGTAAAACAATATCTTTACAATAGAAGAGGATTTTCTATGTAGCATCGGGTAAATGTCTTTAGCCGATAGGGTTCTATTTTCCGACTGTGCCTTCCAGTCTTTTTTTAATAAATCTAATTCATCCATAGCATTACGAATTTAAAATGTTTCGTAGTTTGGTTTTTATTCTGTTCATCTTCACTCTACTGTTAACCTCGCTAATTCCAAGTGTTTCACTTATTTCTTTATGGTCTTTATCTTCCAAATACAAGAAAATAAGTGCTTTTTCTATATCATTTAGTTGGTGTATGGCTTTGTATAAGCCTTTTACACGTTGGTCTTCGGTATCGTCGTAGCTTTCAGCTTTCATTTTAAAAGCGACGCCCTCAAAGTCTTGAGTAGGGACGCGTCGTTTCGATTTGCGGTACAGTGTAATCGCCGTATTTAGCGCTACACGATACATCCAAGTACTAAATTTAGCCTCTCCTCTAAATTTGGGATAGGCTTTCCAAAGCTGTATCGTTATTTCTTGAAATAAATCATTATGCGCATCATAGCTATTGGTGTATAACCGACAGACCTTATGTATAATGTTTTGATGTTTCTCTAATAACTTAACAAAGCCGTGTTCTAATTCTGGGTTCAATAATGTCAATGGATTGGTTACATTATATGTAGCTTACATATTTATTTTGTTACAGGTAATGACTCTTTTTTTTAAAAATATTAAAATATAGTGTTTTTGAGGTGTAAAAAGCTAAGGGTTATACTGTTTTAGGTTGCGCATTTTCGGCGGTGAGTTCTGCAATTTTGCAAATCACTTCGGTAGCTTTAATCATACTCTCTACAGGTACATATTCATAAGGCCCATGGAAGTTATGACCGCCTGCAAAAATATTAGGGCAGGGCAGGCCCATATAACTTAATTGAGAGCCATCTGTACCGCCACGAATGGCCTTAATAAGAGGTTTTATATGTAAAGCTTTCATCGCGGCTTCTGCAGTAGCCACAATATGCATTACAGGCTCGATTTTCTCACGCATGTTAAAGTATTGGTCTTTAATTTCAGTACTTATAACCTCTCTTCCGTATTGGGAGTTGAGTTCATCTGTTAGCTTTTGCATAACAGCTTTACGGGCTTCAAAATGTCCTTTATCGTGATCGCGAATAATATAATGTAAGGTGGTCTCTTCTACAGACCCTTTCATATCATGCAAATGGAAAAACCCTTGGTACCCATCGGTATGTTCTGGAGTTTCTATACGGGGTAAGGAATTTATAAACTCAGTCGCAATGTACATCGCATTTACCATTTTTCCTTTAGCATAGCCCGGGTGAACAATCTTTCCTTTTATGGTAACTACAGCACTAGCAGCATTAAAATTTTCGTATTCTAACTCTCCAATCTGGCTGCCATCCATTGTATAAGCCCATTCCGCTCCAAAAGCTTCCACATCAAATTTATGAGCGCCTCTACCAATTTCTTCATCTGGCGTAAAGCCAACACGAATAGTACCGTGTTTAAGCTCTGGATGTTGAATTAAATATTCCATCGCAGATACAATTTCGCAAATCCCTGCCTTATCATCAGCCCCTAAAAGGGTCGTGCCATCGGTGGTAATAAGAGTTTGCCCCACATATTGCTTTAAATCTTCAAAATAATCGGGAGATAAGACCATATCTTGTGCTGCATTTAGAACAATAGGCTTGCCATCGTAACGCTCTATAATTTGAGGTTTTACATGAGCACCTGTAAAATCTGGAGAGGTGTCAAAATGCGAAATAAAACCTATTGTAGGAACTTCGTGCTCTACATTGCTGGGTAAGGTGGCCATGATATAAGCGTTGGCATCAATATGCACATCGCTCATGCCTATAGACTTAAGTTCTTCTGCTAGTTTATGGACCAAATTCCATTGTTTTGCTGTACTTGGCGTGGTTTCAGAATTAGGGTCAGATTCTGTGTCGATAGTAACGTAACCTGTAAAGCGTTGGATGATAGTGTCTTTAGAAATCATAACGATTAAGATTTAAATCGGTTTGGGAAACCGTTGTAATAGTTGTGGTTTTAAGAGCCTCAAGGTACAATTATTATGCGAAATAGAATGCTGCAATTATGCCCTAATTGTAGCGTAATCCATTTTATTTGGGACTAAAACACTCTCTTTATTTCAATGCATTAAGCTTTAAAAAGAATGAAAGCGTACAGGTCGTTTTCACGTTTAACCCCCCAAAAGGATGCTTTATTTGTAATGAAAACAGAAGCGATTTTCGTTTAAAGGCATTACGATTTTTTATTTAGAATATTTCAAATTACTTTTGCACAAATACTACAAATGTATACAACATTATTACGCCCGTTACTTTTTGCATTCGATCCTGAAAAAGTACACCATTTTACCTTTTCTTTGATAAAAACAACCTCTAAAATTCCAGGATTTCAGGCCTTATGCAGACGCCTTTATAAGGTAGATGCCCCTCAGTTGGAACGTCAATTGTTTGGACTTACATTTAAAAATCCTGTAGGTTTAGCAGCTGGATTTGATAAAAATGCAGTGTTGTATAACGAGTTGGCTAATTTTGGATTTGGTTTTATAGAAATAGGAACGGTAACACCTAAAGGGCAGGCGGGGAATCCTAAAACACGACTGTTTCGATTAAAAGACGACAAAGGTATTATTAACCGTATGGGATTTAATAATGAAGGCTTAGATGCTGCGATTGCGCAACTAAAACACAATAAAGGGCGTCTTATTATTGGTGGTAATATTGGTAAAAATACAACGACAAAACCAGAGGACTACACGAGAGATTATTTAGAGTGTTTTAAGGCATTACATCCTTATGTAGACTATTTTGTGTTGAATGTAAGTTGTCCTAATGTGGGCAGCCACGCCAAGTTAAATGACAAAGCCTATCTGGAAGAATTAATAGGTACTGTTCAAGAGGCTAATGCGGGCTACAGCGTTCAAAAACCAATACTCTTAAAAATTGCGCCAGACCTTAATGAGGGGCAATTAGACGAAATTATAGATTTGGTGAAAACCACAGGTTTGGATGGTGTGATCGCAAGTAATACCTCTACAGATCGAAGTGGCTTAAAAGCCTCTTCAGAACGGTTAGAAGCCATTGGTAATGGTGGTTTAAGCGGGCAACCTATTAAAGCGAAGAGTACGGCGGTGATTCGATACCTTTCAGAAAAAAGTGCTAAGGCATTCCCTATAATAGGCGTAGGCGGAATACATTCCGCAGAAGATGCTTTAGAGAAAATTGAAGCTGGTGCCGATTTGGTACAAATATACACAGGCTTTATTTATGAAGGGCCACGTCTTATAAAAAAGATCAACAAAGCACTATTAGCAGCGACTACCTAATTATTTTTTTTACAATCTTAGCGCTTGCCGTTTCAAGTATCAAGAAATAGCTGCCAGCAGCCAGTTGGGAAACGTTTATGGTGTTTGAAAGCGCTTTGCCTTTTTGCAACATTTGCCCTCTGTAGTTAATCATGGTATAACTTAGGGCATTCTGTGCGTTCATATAAGTATAACCTTTAATTTGAATGCTGTTTTTTGTAGCAGGATTTGGGTAAATGCTTAGCGTATGAAGCGGCGTTTCTTTGGCATCTGTTTTAGAGACAGGTAAGTGCGAATCAGGATTTAAAAGTTCGTCTTTTACCGTTTGATAGTAAGCGAACATGCGTGCTTTTTGTTGTGTCGTAAATTGCGAGCGGCATGCTTTTCTAGAATACGACATGATATTGTAAGTGTCAGGATGAAACACAGCGCCTTTAGCATCTGTTAGCGTGCCTGTGTACTCACAAAAATTATTAATAACAGCGTGACTTAATTGTGGATCGGCAGGGGTGTCGCAAATACCGTCACCATCGGTAGCACAATTGCTGCCGTCGACCAACTCTGTGGTGCTTCGTGTATTATCAGAACCATGGGTATGCATTAGTGCTAAAAAATGACCCATTTCATGGGCTAAGGACGATGCATTAAACATGCACTCTGTAGCCATTACAATAAGGGCTTTGTTGGGAATATTAGCCACATAGCCACAGATGTTGTCATGAGCCGCATTTACGAGAGTCGGGGTCAAATAAATATTAATGGCTCCTCGGGTATAATGGGTTGTCGCTAATTGCGTTTCTGCACCTTTTTGAAAAAGTGTTGTTTCTGGGGTTGTAATGCGAGTTGGCGGATTTAAGAGGTAAAATTGCAACCCAACGTCTAAAAATAAGGTGTTTAAATGCGATATACTTTTGTGGATTGCGGCCTCGTTGTGATTCTTTGATGTTATAGCACCTGTAACCGTATGAATTTGTATAGGAATGCGTTCTAAACTAGAAGTCGCACGTTTTGAGGTTTTAGCGCTGTGATAGGCGTATTCGTATGCGCTGATATCTTTTTTTAGAGTCTTAAAATGCGTACTCTGTGCAATATTGTAGGTATTGCCACAACTGCTTTCAACTGTAGTTTGTGCATGGCAGCTAAAAGAACTTCCAATACAAACGGCAAGGAATAAAAAAAGCGTATAGGATTTAAATTCGAGCATTAGGCACAAACATTTTTATCAAATGTAATTCCAAATGCGCTTGTTACACAAAATACTCGATAAGGGCTAAATTATAACCGATCAGTCTATTAAGTGCAGTTTTAAGGGTTAATTTACAATCAATTTTCGCTTGGTGGTGTTGCCAGAGCCGTCTGTGAGTCTTACAATATACACCCCCGAATTAAAATCGGAGATGTCCATACGCAGGGTGTTTTTAGTCCCCGTTGTAGCGACAGTCTTATACAATTTTCCAAGTACGGAAAAGATATCAATATGCTTCACATTCTAGTACTTAGGGTAGACGATTTAAAGGTAAAGGTAATGGTCGCCATTTTATGTCCCATAATCGGAGCTTCAGAAATTAAAGCAATAGGCGCTCTTGGACTGGTTACAAGAGCGTCTGAGGTGTAGTCTGTGCCAGAGTCTGTACCAGCATCATAGGCAAAGACATCCATAGAAAAGGTCGATTTCCAACCGTTATTGGTATTAGGATTAGCGCTTCTTAAATTCACACTATTTACGGCAATAAACCAATCTGGGCTTGGTGCAACCATAGACACTAAGGTGATTAAAGGAAAATTTTCATTTACAGATACATTCGTTAATGTTGCAGTACTCCCATTACCCGCAAAAGGCATAAAGCCTTGTTGTAAGTATTGATGGGCTGTACCAGCACTAATTTTAGCGTCAATTTCGTTTCTAAAATTAATAGTGCCTCCAAATTCTGCAATGTCTTTAATACCATTTGTAAGCGGTGCAGTAGCTTCAAAATCGATAATACCATTTGGGACATTATGGGTGGCTCCAGCCAAAGGCGACCAGTGGGCTCCATCAGGTAGGGTTGTATGCTGTTCTGCATTCCATAGGGTCGTTATAGAGATGTCATAAAGAGCAGTTTGGGAACACACTGTCTGTGTTATGATGAGGTATATAATAACTGTAATTTTTTTCATGTGTGTCTACTTAAATCGTACTCTATATACGTCGCAAGTATGGCATTAGATTTACATGTTTTTAGTTTTTGTGTTAAAAAAGAGAGCGCCATCAGTGGTCTTACAACAAGCTCTAATGTTTTAAGTGTGTTTAAATTGGCGTTATGGTAGGATCTACCGAAATGAGACCGATCGAGAACTCTATGATTTAAGATCGTGCGAAGTTGTAGAGTAGCACTAAAGATTGTAAAAAATAATAGTATTTTTACCAGTGCTAATAGCAATTTGTAAATGATAACTCCTGTTAAAATTATAGAATGTCCGCGAGATGCCATGCAAGGGATCAAGCAGTTTATACCTACAGCGCAAAAGGTACAATACATTCAAGCGTTGCTGCGTGTTGATTTCGATACTATAGATGTAGGGAGTTTTGTGTCGCCTAAGGCCATTCCTCAAATGGCAGATACAGCAGAGGTACTTTCACAATTAGATTTAAGTCAAACCTCTAGTAAATTGTTAAGCATTATCGCTAACGAAAGAGGCGCTAATGCCGCATGCACACATGATGAAATTACGTATTTGGGGTATCCGTTCTCCATATCAGAGAACTTTCAAATGCGTAACACACACAAAACAATAGCACAGTCTGTAGAGGTGCTTCGTACTATTTTAGAGATTGCCGATAAAGGCAATAAAGAACTTGTTGTTTATATCTCTATGGGATTTGGAAATCCTTATGGCGATCCATGGAATGTAGATATCGTTGGCGAGTGGACCGAAAAACTGGCGGCTATGGGGGTTAAAATTCTATCTTTAAGTGATACCGTAGGGTCTTCAACGCCCAAAACAATAGCGTATTTGTTTTCTCAGCTCATTCCCATGTACCCGCATATTGAATTTGGCGCCCATTTACACACGACACCAAATTCGTGGTTTGAAAAAGTAGACGCGGCCTATCTTGCGGGGTGTCGACGTTTTGATGGTGCCATTCAAGGATTTGGAGGCTGTCCTATGGCCAAAGATGAACTCACAGGCAACATGCCCACAGAAAAACTACTCTCTTATTTTACAACCCAAAAGGCAAATGGGCTGAATGCTCTAAGTTTTGAAAGTGCTTATAATGAAGCTTCAAAAATTTTTAGACACTACCATTAGACGCTTAATGCATAAGTAAAATATGCCTAAATGACTATCTTGAATAGCGTTTGCTTAAAACGAATCGATAATATCTAACGTTAATTTTTTAATGTAAATTACTGATAATCATTATGTTTTATAATAGTTGCTGTTCTTAATTTAAATTTAATCTAAATAAAATTTGTTCAATTTATTTTGAGTCCTATATTTGCACTCAGAAATCAATTTATAATAAGTCTAAATAAAAAGACTCTAAGTTTAGGTTATGAAAAAACTAGTATTAAGCGTATTTACATTAGCAGCATTATTTCAATCTTGTTCTAGCGATGATGATAATAACACTGTAGAAGAACAAGTGGTTCCTGTAGAAGCACCAGATACATTCGTATTTACAAGAGATGGAAATTCAACGGTAAGTTTCAGTGGGCAAACGACTAGAATACAAATGGGTGAAGAATTTGTAGCAGCACTTAAAGATCCGTCACGACCTTTAGAAGAGTTACAAGCGATGTTTGCGCATGAAGAAGGTGGAGTAGATTTTGAAAATACAGCATTAAATGCTTCAGATAAAAGCATAAGAAGTAAAACGGCAGCTTCAGAAGATTTCTTTAAATCTAATACAACGGCAGGAAACGCCATAAAAGCAGAATTTGATGCGTTTATTGAAGCGCAATATTCTGAAGTGTTTCCAAATTGGCTTTTTGATGCAGAACCAGGTTTAGCTGGACGTATTCAAGAAGCAGGTGGTGGTGCTGTACGTTATGTAAATGGTAAAGGTTTAGAATACAATCAAGCGATCAATAAAGGATTAATAGGCGCCTTAATGGTAGACCAAGCTTTAAATAACTATTTAGGAACTGCAGTATTAGATGCAGGGACAAATAGAGCAGATAATGACCAAGATATTGTTTTAGAAGGTAAGAACTACACGTCTATGGAACACAAGTGGGATGAGGCTTATGGTTATGCTTACGGTATTAACGCAGACCCAGCACTTCCTAATGAAGATTTAGGAGCAGATAGCTTTTTAAATAAATACATTGGTCGTGTTGAAGGTGATCCTGATTTTGAAGGTATAGCAGACGCTATTTTTCAAGCCTTTAAGTTGGGTAGAGCAGCAATCGTAGCTAAAAATTATGAAGTAAGAGACGAACAAGCCGCTTTCCTTAGAGAGAAGATATCTGAAGTTGTAGCCATAAGAGCTGTGTACTATTTACAACAAGGAAAGATTAATGCCGTGGATAGAGCTGGTGCATTTCATGATTTATCTGAAGGCTACGGTTTTATTTACAGTTTACAATTTACAAGACAGCCTGAGGCAGATGCGCCTTATTTTACGAAAACTGAAGTAGATGCATTTTTAGCAACTTTAACTAAAGACAATGGGTTTTGGGATGTTACTGCAGAAACTTTAGACGCGATGTCTGAAACGATAGCAGCAAAGTTTGATTTTACAGTAGCACAGGCTGCATCTACTAAATAAGTGGTTTTAATGTGGCAGATAATCAACACAAAATAGTATAAAAAGGGAGTTGGAATAACACAACGTTATTCCAGCTACTTTTTTAGTAGTTTTGCAAAAAAATAAAGATGGAATACATAAATATGAAAAAGTTTTTTTTAGGATTAGTAGTTATGGGTATTGTAGTGGCTTGTAGTTCTTCTTCAGATGACGACTCTGGCCAAGTTGTAGATGAAGAAACCTTCGATAGGGGAGCTTTATTAGCTAATATGGCAGACAATATTATTATTCCTGCGTTTCAAGATTTAAGTGCTAAGTTAACCACAATGAATACAGCTAAAGATGTATTTGTTGAAACACCAAACCTTACGACTTTAGAGGCCTTGCGAAGTTCATGGTTAGCAGCTTACCGCGTTTGGCAAAGTGTTGAAATGTTTGATATAGGAGAAGCAGAACGCATACAGTTTCGGTTTCGAATGAATGTCTACCCGACCAATGTAGAAGATATTGAAACCAATATTTCTAATGGATCTTACGATTTAGATGCGGTAAATAATAACGATGCTGTTGGGTTTCCTGCATTAGATTACCTGTTGTATGGTGTGGCAGAAACAGATGCTGCCATCGTAGCTATCTTTAATAATGAGAATTACAGCAATTACCTATCTGATGTGGCTGTGCAAATGCAAACCTTAACCACTAGTGTTTTAGAAGATTGGACAAGCACTTACCGAAATACCTTTGTAAGTCAATCTGGAAATACAGCAACCAGTGCTTTAAATAGGTTTGCTAACGATTACATTTTTTATTACGAAAAGGCGTTAAGAGCGAACAAAATAGGAGTGCCTGCTGGGAATTTTTCTAATACACCACTTCCCGAAACTGTAGAGGGGTTTTACAGCCGCGTGTATTCTAAAACATTGGCTTTAGATGGTATGAACGCTGTAATAGCTGCCTTTAATGGTAAGGCTTACACCAGTGATGCTACAGGGGAGAGTTTTAATACCTACCTAGAAAGTCTAGGGAATACAGAATTAGCAACACTTATCAATACAAGGTTTACAGATGCAAGTGCACGTATAGAAGCGTTAGATGATGATTTTGTCAATCAAGTGAACACGAATAACGTGGGCATGACACTCGCGTTCGATGCGCTTCAATTGGCCGTGGTCTCTCTAAAGGTAGACATGTTATCTGCCTTCGATATTAGCGTAGATTTTATAGACGCCGATGGCGATTAAATACATAACTAAATTATAAAAAGGTTGCCGTTAGGCAGCCTTTTTTTTAGACGCATAGAATTTTACAATGATTAAAAGCTATCTTAATACCTACGTTAATGCAGCACCTCTAGCCGTGTTTAGGTGTTTATTTGGCATTATGATGTGCTTTAGTATCCTTAGATTTTGGTATCATGGTTGGATAGATACACTATACATTCAACCTAAGTTTCATTTTTCTTATTACGGTTTTGAGTGGGTAAAACCATTAGGCATTTATACATATGGGGTATTCATTATTTGTGGAGTGGCGGCATGTTGCGTTGCTCTAGGGTTTAAATACAGAATAGCAATTATTAGTTTTTTCCTAAGTTTCACCTATATAGAACTCATGGATAAAACCACTTACCTTAACCATTATTATTTTGTAAGCGTACTTAGTTTTTTAATGATTTTTTTGCCTGCTAATGCTCAATTTTCAGTAGATAATAAACTTAGAAAACAAGGCTTTAGCAAGGTGCCAAAATGGACGATAGATAGTATTAAACTTATCTTAGGTATTGTTTATTTCTATGCAGGCTTGGCGAAATTAAATAGCGACTGGCTATTAAGAGCCCAACCTTTAAAAATATGGTTGCCTTCCAAATACGATCTGCCACTTATAGGCGACACGCTCATGCATCAAAATTGGTTTCATTATGCCATGAGTTGGAGTGGTATGCTGTATGATTTAACCATACCGTTTTTATTATTATATCGAAAAACACGGGGTTTTGCATTTGTATTAGTGGTCGTATTTCATGTGTTTACAAGAGTTTTGTTTCCTATCGGAATGTTTCCTTTTATCATGATTGTATCCACACTTATATTTTTTGAGGCGAGTTGGCATCAAAAAATAATAAAGGGGGCAAAGCGTATTTTTAAAATACCAACACTACAGACCATTGCATATACATCGCAGTACCGTTTTAAGTCACATACCCCAATTCTTGGTGTTGTAGGTTTATTTCTAATGGTACAGCTCGTAATGCCGTTTCGCTATCTGTGCTATCCTGGCGAATTATTTTGGAATGAAGAAGGCTATCGTTTTTCATGGCGCGTTATGCTTATGGAAAAAATGGGAATTGCCACTTTTAAAATTGTAGATAAAGCTACAAACGCTTTTTTCTATGTAGATAATGCCGATTTTTTAACGCATTTTCAAGAAAAGCAAATGAGTTTTCAGCCCGATTTTATATTGCAATATGCCCATTACTTGGGCGATCATTTTACAGCACAAGGGCATAAAAATGTACAAGTATTTGTAGAAAGTTACGTTGCATTAAATGGCAGATTAAGTGTGTCGTTTATTGATAAAACAGTAGATTTGTACGCCGAAAAAGAATCGTTTAAACCCAAATATTGGATATTACCTCTCAAAGATGACATTAAGGGATTATAAGTTGTTAGTCGCACTACTGTTTAGTGCATTTTCATTTGGACAAAATACCGTAAATGGGACTGTCGTTTTTTCTAAAACCAAACAGCCCATAGCAGATGTAGCCGTGTATGACAAAGCTTCTGGAGAAGTCGCTACCACAGACACCAATGGGCGTTTTGAATTTGAAACAGAAAAGGCAAACATGACTTTAGTCTTTTTTTCTTTTGAATATGAAGTAAAGGAATTGGCCATTACAACGGCAACTGCTACCTCATTAAAAATAGCGTTAAGCGATTTAACCACAGCCCTTACCGAAGTAGAAATTACAGCGCGCAAACGCAAAGTGTTCGAACTGCAACGTTTAAAAGATGTGGAAGGCACCGCAATTTATGCCGGTAAAAAGACCGAAGTGGTTTTGGTCGAGCAATCTCTAGCCAATTTAGCCTCTAATAACGCACGCCAGATATACAGCCAAGTAGCAGGTTTAAATATCTATGAAAACGACGATGCAGGGTTACAACTTAATATTGGAGGTCGTGGATTAGACCCAAATCGAACCTCTAATTTTAATACACGACAAAATGGGTATGATATTAGTGCAGACGTGTTAGGCTACCCAGAGAGTTATTACACACCAGCGTCTGAAGGCTTAGAGCAAATACAAGTGATAAGAGGAGCAGCCTCTTTACAATATGGGACCCAGTTTGGAGGGTTAATCAATTTTAAACTAAAAGCGCCTAACCCTAATACGCCTATTGAATTCATCACGCGTAGCACCTTAGGCAGTTTTGGACTGTTTACCAATTTTACAAGTATAAGTGGTACTAAAGATAAATGGAGCTATTATACATATTACAATTACAAAAGAGGGGATGGCTTTCGACCTAACAGTGCCTACGAATCTAAAAATATTTTTGCGCACATAGGCTATCAATTTACAGAACGTACTGCGTTAAAAGGGGAGTTTACATATTTAGATTATCTAGCGCAGCAAGCAGGAGGTTTGACCGATAGACGTTTTAATGAAGATCCATTTCAAAGCAATAGAGCACGAAATTGGTTTAAAGTCGATTGGTTGCTTTACAATTTAAAATTAGAGCATAAATTCTCAGAAAAAAGTAATGCGACGCTTAGTGTTTTTGGTTTGGACGCCTCTCGTAAAGCTATTGGTTTTAGAGACAGACGGGTAGATTTACCAGATCCAGGAGGACCACGAGAGTTACTGGTGAGTGACTTTAATAACTGGGGCTTTGAAGGACGTTTTTTAAGCCGTTACACGATCTTCGGAAAAAAAGCAACGTATCTTTTAGGGGCTAAATATTACAATTCTGATAATTCAGATTTTCAAGGCCCAGGGACAGACGCATCGGATGCTAATTTTGATTCGGCAGCAGATCGTTTTCCCGATTTTAGAGTACAAGGTCAATTTGATAATCCTAATGAAAATGTCGCCTTATTTGGAGAGCATATCGTTTACCTATCTGATAAAGTATCTATTACTCCAGGTGCCCGTTTTGAATATATTAAAACAGAAACAAGCGGTTTGTCTACAATTACCAATATACGAGAAGGTACCGACATTGTATTAGGAACCAGAGAACGTATCGCAGACGATGTTAGAGAACGTTCTTTGTTACTATTAGGGATAGGTGTAAGTTATAAACCTAGTACAGCACTAGAAGTGTATGCAAATGCATCACAAAATTACCGTTCGATAACGTTTTCTGATGTTAATATTGTGAATCCTGCCAACGGAGTAGATTTCGATTTACAAGATGAAAGAGGGTTTACTCTAGATTTAGGCTTTCGTGGCAATTGGAACAATTGGTTGTCTTTCGATGTTGGTGCTTTTGGGTTATTTTATAACGACCGTATTGGGTTTTTAACCACTCAAATTCCACCAATTAATAATGTAGGACAATTAAGAACTAATGTAGGAGACGCTCGTATTATAGGTATAGAATCCTTATTAGATGTGAACCTTAAAAAAGTATTAAAGTTTAATGGAAATTACAGCCTTAATTATTTTGTAAACAGTTCTTTTATCACTTCAGAATATACAAGTGTTGGTACAGGCGTTACAGGATTATTAGGGAATCGTGTAGAGTTTATTCCTAATATAAATTTAAAGACAGGACTGCGCTTTGGTTATAAAAACTTTAATGCAAGTATACAATATACCTATTTGGATGAACAGTTTACAGATGCGCAAAACTCAGTAGATCCTGATGTAGGTAGTATTATTGGACTTATCCCTAGTTATGATGTTTTAGATGTCTCTGCATCTTATAGCTATAAGCGATTTAAGTTAGAAACAGGGATTAACAACCTTTTAGATAATACTTATTTTACAAGACGTGCTACAGGATACCCTGGACCAGGGATTATCCCATCAGCACCGCTTAATTGGTACACGACATTGCAAATTAAATTGTAAAACGAAATGCATACTAACAGCTAGGGATACTTTATTATAATACTTGGTGCAGTATAGTATGCAATTCCATTTCAAAAAGTGTTTCTTTTACAAGGTCTTCTACCGCTAAAAGTTCTGCATAATTTATAGCAAAACTCACCTGTTTAAACGGAGTTTGCAGTATAATCGATTTGCAGGTATGGCTATCATCTCTAGATGTAAAGGGGGCTTTTAAAGCCCTTTGAATGTGTTCCGAAAAGAAGACCAATTCATCTTCAGAAAAATGAAGTACGGTACTGTTAAAAATAATGTTAATGGGGCTATGTTGAACTGTAGCTTCATCCCATACAAAGGCAACACCTACTTCATTGTTGTATATAATATGTACATCCTCCATAAGCAATCAATTTAAAAAATAGGTGTAATCTATATCTAATACCTGTAAGGCACTAAAAGGTTTTTTGGTGTTTTGTTTTACCAATTGCTTTAAAGCAGAAAATTCTTGTTTATTGAAAACCAAGGTTAAGTTTTGTTGCATTGTTTGGATTGGTATTTTACGTTGCAAGACGGTTCTATTATGTTTGGTTTCCCAGTAGTCTACAGCAACTTGATCTACAAATTTCCTAAATGTTAGCATTTCGGCTTCGGTTAATTCTATGTAGATGTTATTAAAAGTAAGATGATAGACATTGCAGTTTGGACAAAACGACAGATGACCATCACAATTTTTGGCTAATGTTATAGTTTTATGACACATTAAAATTTGTGATTAAGAGTTCTATAACGAAATTAGTTATTTTTATTTAGAATAAATAAAAATAATAAATAAAATTTCATTTTTTTGTACTTATAATTGGACGTTTATGGTGTTGGGGGAGAGGACAGAAATGTAGATCTAGCAGTATGCGATATGAATATGATGAATTTAAAACTGGCATATCACGTTTATAAGCAGTATTTGTAATAGATGTGCTGTCTCATCGAAGTCTTGAAGTAGCTTATCGTGTAGAACAATTACAACAAGACAGATGCGATGTATATGTTTTAAGTGTTAATACGAAGTACTACATTACGTTTTAAAATAAAATGGAGTTGTAAATGCATTTTAGCAGAGCTGTGTTTTACAATGTATGATTGAATTTTAAAGGAATACTTAGCGCAAATAGTACTAACATTAGTCACCATCGTTATCTGTGGAGGTGATAATTATAGATAACCTGCTTCTTAAATCTACAGCAAAGAAAATGCGTAAGTTTTCAAGTGCTGTATGTAGGTCTTGTACACCAGTTCTATCTTCTGTAATAGCACGGTCTAATGGCAATGATATTGCATTTATGGCAGTGATTACGGCATCTATTTTAGCTGTAGTCATTTCATTAAGTGTTTGACTTTGGCTTAAGAAAAATACATAATCATCGATGCCTAAATCACCATTGGTATTAAAATAAGCCGCTCTAACACTTTGCATATTGCTACGAATAATGTCTAAAGACGTATCACTAAAGAAAGCTTGTGAGGCTTCGGGGTTAATGGCAGCTGAAGCTTCAAAGCCAGCAGGTTTTCCTATTTTAGACACTTTTCCAGTAGCTATAATATTGTGTAGGCCATTAAATAGTAAATTAAACGATGCCTCAATGCCTGTAGCGGTATTAGTGCTAAAAGTATTCGCGTAGTCTTGACCTGTAGGGCTCCAAATATTGAGCAACCGCTCTGAAAGCATATCTAGATTTTCGGCGCTAAAGCGAATGTAGTCGCGGCGCTTTTCAGAAGTCATAAATTCTAAATTCGTTGCATTTAAGTCAGATTTGAACAGTAAATACTCTAAAGCAGCTAGAGTTTTCGATTTAGGTGCTAATGCGGCAATGAAGTCGCGGTTAATAGTAGCATTAGAAATATTGTTTTCAATAACAACCGGTGTCGCTGGCCAGTCGTAAATTAAAATTTGGAAAAATAGAGCTCTAGGCACTCCTATATTAAAGGTAAAGACACGTTCTGCTGCAAGTGCAGTGCTGCGCCATTCCGTTCGTAATAGCTCTAGATTTTCTGTTGAGGTGTTGGTTATATAGCGTTGTGTCGCAATATTTAAAGCACTAGTAGCGGTTTTAAAACGAGTAATCGTAGGTATTATTTGCTGCTCTACTTCACTTCGAAGTAAAGCAGACATATCAAAAGAAGATGTTTCTATGCCCTCATCATCACTTTTACAGGCGATAATAGCAATGCATAGTATTAGTATTAAAAAGGAACGTCTCAATAATGTTTTCATAGTGTATTTTATATATTATAATGAATTTAAAAAGGCTAACAGGGTATTGCGCTCTGTTGCAGTTAGGTTTTTAAAATCATTTTTACTTTGTTCTGCTTCACCACCATGCCATAAAATGGCTTCTTCAAGCGACCTCGCGCGGCCATCATGTAAAAAGAAGGTGTGATTGTTTACGGTTTCAATTAAACCGATTCCCCATAAAGGTTGTGTGCGCCACTCTCTGCCTGTCGCTAAAAAGTCGGGGCGGTTATCGGCTAAACCTTCTCCCATATCATGTAAGAGAAAATCAGAATACGGCTTAATAGTGACCCCCTCTAAAAGCGAAGTGATCGAAGAGCTTGCGGTTGTTTGGTTTATGGCATGACAACCTATACAATTTAAAGTATTAAAGAGTTGCTTGCCTAATAATACATTGTCTTCTTTTGCATTACGTCTGTTAGGTACGGCTAAGGTTGCTTGATAGAGGACAACACTTTCCAGTTGAGTATCTGTCACTTCTGGTGTACCACCATTTATAGCATCTTGACAGTCTTGTTGTGGCGACGGACAATTATTTTCAAGAAATAGCGCACTGGTGAGTCCCATATCGCCATGAAAAGCACCAGCTACTTGTTGTTCTAAAGTAGGGCTATTGGCTTTCCAGCCAAACCGCCCAAGTGTTGTGGCATTAGCTCTAATATTCCACACGCGATTTGGACGTCCCGAAATGCCATCACCATTGGCATCAAATTCGTCTGCAAAGCGTAAAAGTTCACTATCAGGTAAAGCACTAATTAGTCCCAAACCAATTGTTTGAGTGCCAACACGTGGCGATGCTAGTACACCATTTAAATTTCCAAATTGGGCCTCGGTGAAACTGTAAGTAGGACGTCTTAGTGTATAGCTATTACCATCTGGATAGGTGCCTGTAACAGATTCGTAAGTAACTTGAACTCTGGCTTCAAAAGGAATTCCAAAATTGGATAAGTCTTGAATTTGCGTTCCATAGCCTGGTACAGGAATAGCACTGCCGTTAGCGTTTTGTCCGGGGAGACTGATGCGCATTAAAAAGCCATTAGAGCTTGTTCCGTTTTCAGGAGGGCTGCCACGTCCATCTTTAAAATGGCATTTGGTACAAGACCTGGCATTAAAAGTAGGACCTAAACCATCTCTAGCGGTTGTGGAAGCAGGTGCCGATACCCAAATTCTTGAAAACAAGGAGTTTCCTGTAGAGAAGCGTCCCAATTGTTGAATGCTAAGACCTCGTATTTCGAAACCAAAAGCAGCACTACTGGTAGCGTTAACGCCTAGGCTTCCCGTTAATAATTCTTCGCCTTCTTCATAAAGCGATTGGGCTTCATAACTATTAGCATCATCAGTACTACAGCTGATCAACGTAAGGCAAGTTATAAAAACATATAAAAGTGTTTTTCTCATTTTAAGTATGGTAATGCGAAAAGCCTTAGGGAATTACCCAAGGCTTTTAAACGATAAATAAGAGTCCTAAAACTAGAATGTTTTAGCTTCATAAATAATTTGTATGTAGTGTTTTATTGAAGGTTGATGCCTATAGCCGCGGCAGAGGCACTAATAACATCACCATAAGTAATGAGAGCGTCGGCTGCTTGTAATACAACACCTCTGTTGGTATCTTGAGACGATTCTTGTAAAATTAAAAAGTCAAAAGGTTGCGTGTTATTAGCAACTGCTGCCACTAAGGCGCGTGCATTTTCTGAGGCTGCTAATAAAGCTTCTGCTTGTTCTGGGTTTTCTTGTTGTACTAAATCATAAAAAGAAGGCCCTGTAATAGTACCATATCGACCAAATATAACATTATCAACACCTTGTGCATTTGTGAAGATGTCTCTGTGTGTATTGTCACTAAAACAAGAATGTTCGTCCTCTTGTCCCCAACCGTTTAAACCACCTTCGGAATCTACAGGAGCAATCATGCGTTCACTACTTAATTCATCTCCAGCCATTGTAAAAGGTCCAGTAATGATTTGGCGTAATGCGACACTAGGCTCTAGGCTTTCAAACTCGGTACGATATAGCCCTCCGTTAGCCCAAGTAACCACCAAATCGTTGAGGTCATTAACCAATAAATTGGTAGCTGTTCTTAAATACTGAGCTCTCCTGTTAGCGTTTTCTAAAGTGGTATAATCTGTAAACTCGCGTAAACCAGCCGTAGCATCGGCAGGATCGCTGTTGTCCTGACCCCATAAAAGGAATTCGATAGCGTGCCACCCTGTACTTATAGCCGCTTCATTACCTTCAAATTCATTAAGACTTATAATTGAAGCCGCATCAATAGTACGGTCTGAGCTTACAATATTAAAATCGAATATACCAGCGCCTTGAGCTTCAGAGCCCAAAAGTACATAATCGATAAGAGCTTCTTCTAAAGGCCAGGCATTAAGTTGGCCCTCATTGCCAATAACCCATGGTGCAGTCCCTTCAGCATCAATAGGACCATTTGCAAATCGATAAGCTTCTGTTTGGCCGTAAGGCTCTCTAGCAGCCAACCATGCTATTTTAGCAGCATCGAATGTGGCAGCACTAGGCGACGCTAAAAAAGCGTTCACAGCCGTCTGCAATTCTAAAGCAGCGGTATAACTGTCCAGGTAAGATTGGTGTACAATAGTCGCATAATTGCTTAAAACTTGAGTTTCTGTGACTACATCGGGAGCTGTAGTGTTCGTATCATCATCGCCAGAACAAGCCATGATAAGTAGTGAGAGTGCAATAAAAGTAATCGTTTTTTTCATTTGTTTTTATTTAGACTTAATTTAAATAGATTTCGCAAATCTATCCTTTTTAAGGAAACAAAACAATTTATTTAGATTAAATAAAAATAAAAAGCACGCTATTGATCTATAGAATTTTGTAGTAATTGTTTGCAGGACGTAAAATTTGTTAAGCTCTGTTTTGTGTTTTGGAAACTTTCATTTATAATTCAAAGACGCTAAGTATTCGTATAAGTTTTAGCGTTTAGCTGTATCTGCGGAAGCGCGGTTAAAATATAAAAAGCGATTAGGATGTTGGGGTTTAAAGTTGTTAGTAGAGGGGAATAGCTTTTAGAGCTTGTAGAAATACTAGCTTGGCATTTAATTCAAAATAGATTTAAAGTTTAAAGCGGAGGAACTGTCATATATTTAAGATAGGTTTAAAGTATATTTAACCCAAAAGAATACAAATAATGTGTATATTTGCACGCAATTATAATCGTAATTGCATCATGACTGCACATCAAAATAAAATCGTCGGAGAAGGATTAACCTATGACGATGTACTCTTAGTTCCAGCTTTTTCTGAGATTCTTCCAAGAGAAGTAAGTACACAAACAAAATTTACGCGTAACATAACCATCAATGTACCAATTATATCGGCAGCGATGGATACGGTAACAGAAAGCAAAATGGCAATTGCTATGGCGCAAGAAGGTGGTATTGGCGTATTGCATAAAAATATGACTATAGAGGCTCAGGCTGCTAAAGTTAGAAAAGTTAAGCGTGCAGAGAGTGGTATGATTATAGACCCTGTTACGCTTTCTTTAACAGCTACTGTTGCCGATGCTAAATTGCATATGGCAGAGCATAGCATAGGTGGTATTCCTATAGTGGCAGAAGATGGTACTTTAAAAGGGATCGTAACGAACCGTGATTTGCGATTTGAACACGAAAACTCGAAGCCTATCACAGAGGTTATGACGAGTAAAGATTTAGTGACAGCACCGGTAGGAACGTCTTTAGGCGATGCTGAAACGATTTTACAATCGCACAAAATTGAAAAGTTATTGATCGTTGATGATAACTACAAACTTTCTGGGTTGATTACGTTTAGAGACATTACAAAGTTAAGTCAGAAACCCAATGCTAACAAAGATCAGTATGGCCGTTTACGAGTAGCAGCAGCAATAGGTGTTACTGGCGATGCTGTTGATAGAGCAGAAGCTTTAGTTGCAGCAGGAGTAGATGCCGTGGTTATAGATACAGCACATGGACATACCAAGGGTGTTGTTGCAGTTTTAAAAGAAGTTAAAGAGAAATTTCCAGAGCTGGATGTTATTGTAGGTAATATTGCCACAGCAGCAGCAGCAAAATATTTAGTGGAAGCAGGTGCAGATGCTGTAAAAGTAGGGATAGGACCAGGATCTATCTGTACGACACGTGTTGTGGCAGGCGTTGGGTTTCCCCAGTTTTCTGCCGTATTAGAAGTGTCTGCAGCTATAAAAGGGTCGGGAGTACCCGTAATTGCAGATGGTGGTATACGTTATACAGGAGACATTCCTAAAGCGATAGCAGCAGGTGCAGATACTGTAATGTTAGGGTCTTTACTTGCAGGAACCAAAGAGTCTCCAGGAGAAACGATTATTTATGAAGGTAGAAAATTTAAGTCTTACCGAGGGATGGGGTCTGTAGAAGCCATGAAGAAAGGAAGTAAAGATCGTTATTTTCAAGATGTAGAAGATGATATTAAAAAATTAGTACCAGAAGGTATTGTAGGACGTGTGCCTTACAAAGGGGAATTGAATGAAAGCATTCATCAATTTATTGGAGGCTTACGTGCTGGAATGGGCTATTGCGGTGCAAAAGATATCGAGACCCTTAAGGAAACGGGGCAGTTTGTTAAAATAACGGCTAGTGGTATTAATGAAAGCCACCCTCATGATGTTACCATTACTAAAGAATCTCCTAATTACTCAAGGTAATTTTTAAAAGGATACAAACACGTTGAATTTTAGTTTTCAACAGATAAATCTACACCTGTAACTCTTGAAGTTATAGGTGTTTTTTTTTAGAAAATTAAGGTACAGGATCATGACCAGATCCTCCCCAAGGATGGCATGAAAAGATACGTTTTAAACTTAACCAACCGCCTTTAAATAAACCGTGTTTTTTTAAGGCTTCGTGTGTATAGTGCGAACAGGTGGGTTGGTACCTGCAACTGGCAGGTGTTAACGGAGATATAAAATATTGATAGCCTTTAATAAGCCATAAAAAAGGCGCAATAAGTAGCTTTTTCATAGCATTATAAGATTAAAAATAAGTGATACTAAATACGTGTAAAATAGTTTTCGGATTTAAGGTTTAAGATAAGCTAAATGTGGTACCGTCTTTACTGTCCTTTAATTGAATGCCTACCTCTGCCAATTCATCACGAATTTGGTCGGATAAAGCGAAATCTTTATTGGCGCGCGCTTCTTGTCTTAATTTAATTAAGAGTTCAACAGCACCAGCAAGTTTATCATTTCCAGAATTTGTTTCTGCGCTATTTTCTAAACCTAAAACATCATACACAAAAGCATGCATTGTTGTTTTTAAGACCTCTAAATCCTTAGCAGTAATAGATGCTTTGTTTTCTTTAATCTGATTGAGGTATTTAACAGCCTCAAATAAATGAGAAATTAAAATGGGCGTATTAAAATCGTCATTCATAGCAGCATAACATTTTAGACGCCATGCAGCAACATCTAGTGTAGAGGTACGACTTACTTTAGTGCTGTTTAATAAGCCCATACCATCCATTAAGCGGTAAAAGCCTTTTTCACTGGCTAGTACCCCGTCATCGGTGAGGTCTAATACACTTCTGTAAGATGATTGTGCGGTAAAAAAACGAATCACACCAGGTGCGAATGCTTTGCTAAAGAACGGGTTGTTACCAGATAACAGTTCATCTGGATTTACAGTGTTACCTGTCGATTTAGACATGCGCTGCCCATTGAGTTCTAACATATTGGCATGCATCCAATAATTAACAGGAGACTTGCCTTTTGCTGCTTCATTTTGAGCAATTTCACATTCGTGATGCGGAAACTTTAAATCCATACCACCACCATGAATATCAAACTGTTCTCCTAAGTATTTTGTGCTCATGGCTGTACATTCGAGATGCCAACCAGGAAACCCGTCACTCCAAGGTGAAGGCCAACGCATTATATGCTGCGGTTCTGCTTTTTTCCAAAGGGCGAAATCTTGAGGGTTTCTTTTGTCGCTTTGGCCGTCTAGGACACGTGTATTGTGAATTAAATCTTCAAGTTTACGTTTGCTTAATTTACCATAGGTATGTGTATCATTGAATTTATGGACATCAAAATACACAGAACCATTCACTTCATAAGCAAAACCATTTTCAATAATAGCGCTAATCAATTCAATTTGTTCTATGATATGACCTGTAGCAGTAGGTTCTATACTAGGCGGTAAAAAATTAAAAATGTTTAATATATTATGAAAATCTACAGTATAGCGTTGTACAACCTCCATGGGTTCTATCTGTTCTAAACGTGCCTTTTTCGTAATTTTATCTTCACCAGCATCAGCATCATTTTCTAAATGTCCCGCATCTGTAATATTTCTAACATAACGTACTTTATAACCAAGGTGTTTTAAATACCGAAACACCATATCGAAAGACATAAAAGTTCTTACGTTCCCTAAATGTACCTTACTATATACAGTAGGACCACAAACATACATGCCTACATGACCAGCATTTATAGGTTTAAAAACTTCTTTTTCACCAGTAAGGGAGTTGTAAATTTTTATAGGGTTAGATTCGTATAAATGCATGTTAGAAAATAAAGTATGGTAGTAATTTAAAAATTATAGTGTATGGAAAGTTGTGCGGTTAAAATTCGGTATCCAGTTGTATGTAATCTAAAAGCTCACGTTTTACTTGTGGATCTTTAAATTTCCCTCCAAATTCTGAAGTTACCGTACTACTTTCAATATCTCGAATACCTCTTGAGTTAACGCAGAGGTGTTTAGCATCAATAACACAAGCGACGTCATCTGTGTTAAGAACAGCCTGAAGCTCTTTAACAATTTGTATGGTTAAACGCTCTTGAACTTGTGGACGTTTTGCATAATAATCGACAATACGATTCATTTTGGACAAGCCCACAACAGTACCGTTAGAAATATAAGCCACGTGAGCTCTACCAACTATGGGTAATAAATGGTGTTCACAGGTAGAATATACTGTAATGTTTTTTTCAACCAACATTTCACCATACTTGTATTTATTGTCGAAAGTAGATGCTTTTGGTTTTTTATCAGGATGCAAACCTCCAAAAATTTCATTGACAAACATTTTAGCCACACGATTAGGTGTGCCTTGTAAACTATCGTCTGTTAAATCCAAACCTAGAGTTTCCATAATATGGCGAACATCTTCCTTTATAAGGTCAATTTTTTCTTGGTTAGTAAGCTTAAAAGCATCACTACGTAGGGGGGTATCCTCAGAAGTGCCAATATGATCGTCACCTAGTGCATCAAAGTCTTCTAAATTGTTTAACTTCATAAGTTAATGAGTAAAAAAATTAAGGTGCAAAGATACACATTTATTTAATGGGTTTTAACCGATTTATAGCGTAGAACTTAGCAATTTTGGTTAAAATAGGGATTAAAAGTAATGCACAGATAAATCTTACGTAAGAGGGTTGCATTGTAAAGCTGTAAATACCTTTAAACAGAAGAGGTGAACAACTTTTTCTGTGTCTTGTAATGAAGATTAAAAAAGACATTAGAATTTAAAATAAGGCTAAAATCTTAAATTTTAAATGGCTATTAGTAGTGGTTAACAGATGATGAAAAGATGCTGGAATTAGGTGTAAAAAAACTCGAACACCAAAACGGTGCCCGAGTTTAACTTATTAAGTGTATGAAATGGCTTTAGATGTTAAAGCCTAATGATAAGGTAATATTAGAATTGCGTCTGTCTATGGTAGCAGTGTCTAACAAACCAATATTAAATAATGGAGTTTCATCGGTACGTTGCCATTGGTCGAAAGTTAAATCTAATTTAGTATTTCCAAAATTATAGCCTAATCCTAAGGAAAACCCTGTGAGGTCGCCTACGGTAACACCATTTTGATAGGGGCTTTCTTCATATCTGAAGCCGCCTCTAAAACTGAACTGCTCGTGTTTGTACTCGCCACCTACTCTATAAGTTGCAGCTCTAGTAAGTATATTGCTAATGTCTGTGTTTAAATCTGTAAAATCGGAATCAGGACGTAATTCAATAGCGCCATAATCTTTTGACGTGTAATCAAAACTAATTAAACCTTTTTTACCAAAAATATAAGCTGTACTGGCTGAAATTTGTCCAGGCGTTTGGAGTCTGTATGATGGGAAAATATTGATAGTATTGGGGTTAATAGTAATTTCATCTACGAAAGGAGAAGTCGCATCATCTGGATTTATAGCTATACTTCGGGTGAATAAAAACTGAGAGGTTTCTTCTTCAATAGTATACCATGTGGGTGAATCGTAAGTTAATCCTAGCCTAAATTGAGGTGTTACTTTGTAAATACCACCAAGTTGAAAGGAAAAACCACGGCCTGTAGTAGATATACGGTTTTCAAAATCAATAACTTCAACCAATCTAGAGTTGGGGTTGGAGGGGTCTAAGTTTCCGTTTAAATTTGTTTCTACTAAAACAGTTGTTCTTTCAAAATCGAAAAAATGAGAATTTAAATTTAACCCTAAATAGAGCTTGTCTTCATATTGAGTTGCGAAATTAAAAGCTGCTTTACCACTGTATCCGCTAGAGGTAGAGACAAAATTATGATCGAAGGGACCTTCTTCTAAATTTAGAAAGAATACGGTATTGTCATCAGCATCAGTTTCAGGTTCTAAAATAAAGGATTCGAAACCTAAAAAAGCTTGTTGTTGGAAGAAACCAAATTCATTTCCTATGGCAGTGTAAGCTTCGTTTAAAGTTTCATCTGGAAAAGCAGAAATCTGATCGGTTTGGAATCCTTGAGCTATGTCTGAAAAATAACTTCCAATAGAGTTATTGAAGTTTGTAGTATTTGTATTGATACCATCGGCATTCCAAGCATCATCAAAATCATTTGTTCTGTCGAAAGACACGCCTAGTGTGAATTTTTTCCAAGGCGAATCGGAAGTGTTTTTAAAGACGAATACAACACCAGCTTGATTAAAATTGAAATTAGAGTCATTATTAGTCACAGCGTTACCAAAGTAATCGGTTTCTGTATTTACATCAGAATTACTTAAGGAGAATGCTAAATAACTTTGATTGAAAACAGCTGAACTTGCAGGATTGATATTAACAGCACTCAAGTCACCTCCAAGCGCTCCAAAAGCACCACTTAAGGCTCTAAAACGTGCCGTACCTTCAATGTTTCCTTGTGAGTATCTAAGTGCATCACTAATATCTTGAGCGTATAAGGATGCCATAGACAAGAAGCCTATGCATAATAAATGAAGCTTTTTCATAAAACGTGTTTTATAATAGAGATGGGCAGGACCAATTGGTAACCTGCGATCTCTGTAGGTTATAACAAATGAATTTAAGAGCTAAGTTAAGATAAATATTAACGTCTTCTTCCTCCTGAAGAACTACTTCTAGAGCTACCTCCTGAAGATCTAGAGTACGAACGACCGCTAGAAGATCTAGAATAACTGCCAGAGCTTCGAGATGAAGATCCTGAGTACGATGATCCAGAACGTCTTGCACTACTAGAACTACTGCTGCTTCTAGAGTAAGAGGAGCTACGTCTAATAGGTGTTGAACGACTACTTGATGAGGATCTCGAATAGGAAGGTTGTCTAGAATTGCTACGCCTTACTGTAGAATTTCTGTTTATCGTTGTTGGCGATGTGGTTCGTCTTGCGGAAGAATTTCTACCAGTTACATTACCAGCGCTACTGCGACGTGTGGTACTGAATCTAGAGTTTCCATTGGAAACACTACTACGTCTAGTTGTGCTACTGTAGCGAGATGTTCTTCCATTTACAGCGCTGCTGCGACGTAAACTAGAACTAGCAGCACTTCTTGATCTTGTAAAACTAGAACTTCCTCTCCTAGAGTTATTAAAACTATAAGTATTAAAACGTGATGCACCTCTTATAAAACGACCGCGGCCATAGAAGCCTCTGCCATAAAAATTGTTATAGCCAAAACCACCATAAAAGAACGGATCGTAAAACCCGAAGCCTCCTCCATAAAAACCACCACCATAAAAGCCGCTGTTGAATCCAAAACGATTAAAACCAAAACCTCTATTGAATCCAAAGCGGTTAAAGCCGCCATAGAAAAATGGAGCATTCCAACCCCAATTGTTCCAGCCATTATCATTTATGTTTACAATAACGTTGCCATTGGTTTGTCCCCAGCCAGCTTCACCTTGGTAATCATTATATAACGTATCGTTAACAGCGTAATTGGCTTCGCTAGAATAACTGTCTATGTCTGTGAAAATCTCATCTCCTTCGGTAGCGACTTCATATTCTTGAGCTTTATTTTTAAAGTAGTTTTGGTAATAGCCATTGGCATTAGGAGTATCTGTAGGTGTTTTAGCTGCCTTTTTTTGAGAAGTAGCTGCAGGAGATGGGGCGTCTCCATATATGCCATCAGAATCAACACCTACATATTGGTAGGAGCCGCATGAGACAAGCGTAAAACAGATTCCTAGGATAATACTGTAGTGTATTTTAGAACTTATATAACGATTCATATGCATATCTCTAGAATTTAATTGTTGAACATCACAAAAATAGTTAGTTTTGCACAACTATTTTTTTATTTAACATAATCACAATATTTGTGCCAAAAAAGCGATATGAGCAAAAAATTAACAAGTAGGGCAGAGGATTACTCTAAATGGTATAACGAATTGGTTGTCAAGGCAGATTTAGCCGAAAATTCGGCTGTTAGAGGATGTATGGTAATTAAGCCTTATGGTTATGCCATTTGGGAAAAAATGCAGGCAGAATTAGATAAAATGTTTAAAGAGACAGGACATCAAAATGCTTATTTCCCCTTATTCGTACCTAAAAGTTTATTTGAGGCAGAAGAAAAGAATGCAGAAGGTTTCGCTAAAGAGTGTGCCGTTGTAACGCATTACAGGTTACAAACAGATCCCGACAATGAAGGTAAATTACGAGTAGACCCAGAAGCAAAGCTTGAAGAAGAATTAGTTGTAAGACCAACGAGTGAAGCGATTATATGGAATACGTATAAAAAATGGATACAATCGTATAGAGATTTACCTTTGTTAATCAACCAATGGGCCAATGTGGTACGTTGGGAAATGCGTACACGATTGTTTTTACGTACAGCCGAGTTCTTATGGCAAGAAGGGCATACGGCCCATGAAACCAAAGCAGAAGCCGTAGAAGAAGCACAATTAATGAATGGAGTGTATGCTAAATTTGTAGAGAATTTTATGGCCATCCCTGTGATACAAGGGGTGAAATCTGAAAGTGAACGTTTCGCAGGAGCAGAAGATACTTATTGTATAGAGGCCTTAATGCAAGACGGTAAAGCTTTACAAGCGGGAACATCTCATTTTTTAGGACAAAATTTCGCAAAAGCATTTGATGTGAAGTTTGCCAATAAAGAAGGGAAACAAGATTATGTTTGGGCCACATCTTGGGGAGTATCGACCCGTTTAATGGGAGCGCTAATCATGACGCATAGTGATGATAATGGATTGGTGTTGCCACCAAGTTTAGCGCCAAACCAAGTTGTTATTGTTCCTATATATAAGAGTGAAGACGATTTTGAAGCCATATCTAAGGTTGCAGATACCATTATGGCTGATTTAAGAGCAAAAGGTGTTACGGTTAAGTTTGATAAGCGTAAAACACATAGACCAGGCGCTAAATTTGCACAGCATGAACTGCAAGGGGTGCCTTTACGTGTAGCCATAGGTGCAAGAGACTTAGCTAATGGTACTGTAGAATTGGCGCGACGAGACACCTTAACTAAAACCGTAGTAGCCTTAAATGATTTGACAGATACGATAACAGTGTTGCTTGAAGAAATACAAGAAGCGCTTTTCACAAAGGCATTACAGTTTAGAGATGAACATATCACAGCGGTTGATACTTTTGAAGACTTTAAAGCACAATTAGAAACTAAAGGTGGATTTATAGCAGCGCATTGGGATGGTACTATAGAGACAGAAGATAAAATCAAAGCACTTACAAAAGCGACGATACGTTGTATTCCTTTGGAAGCCAAGCTAGAAGAAGGTCTGTGTGTGTATTCTGGAAAAGCATCTAAGCAACGTGTGCTATTTGCTAAAGCCTATTAATTGAAAAAAAAATAAAAAAATAGCATTTTATGCTTGCGAGATTAAGATTTAGTTGTATATTTGCACCCGCAATGGAAAAACATTGTGAGTTATTTGAAAAATAAAGTTGCAGATTTAAAAATAAGTTTTATATTTGCAAACTCAAAAAAACAAATGGCCCGTTCGTCTATCGGCTAGGACGCCAGGTTTTCATCCTGGTAAGAGGGGTTCGATTCCCCTACGGGCTACAATATTTAAAAACAAGACAATAAACAAATGGCAAATCATAAGTCAGCGTTAAAAAGAATTAGAAGTAACGAAGCTAAGCGCGTGTTAAACAAGTACCAACACAAGTCTACTCGTAATGCTATTAAGAAATTACGCGAATTAACAGATAAGAAAGAAGCAGAAACAATGTTTCCTACTGTTGTTTCAATGCTAGATAAATTAGCTAAGAAAAACGTTATTCACGCTAATAAAGCTTCTAATTTAAAGTCAGGTTTAGCAAAACATATTGCTGCTTTGTAGTAGTAATTACAGTTATATAATAAAAAAGCTTCTCAAGAAATTGAGAAGCTTTTTTGGTTTTATGAAATGATTTGCTATTTGAAAATGCCTCTCGTTATAGAGGGCGTAACAAAAGATCAAGAATTTTTCAATTTTAAAATGTTTTATTGTTTTAAGGCCTCAAGAGTAAAACTTTGGGGGTGTCTTATCGTTGAGTTTAAATTATAGTTTTTCTACTGCTATAATCTTATAGATTCCTGTATTATTTACTAAAGCCGTAATGTTCCCAAATGTGCTTTAGATTTTTTTATAAAGTTACGACAACTGCTTTCTGAGACGAGACATTATCGTTTTAGACTATTACCTTAGTCTACACCTTGACTAAGAGAGATCCAAGAATACAATTAAGATGAAAATACGCAAGACGCAAATTAGTTAAATGGTACAATAAGTAAAGGTAACCATTGTTAAAGTAGCATCTATATCCTCCTTTAGGGGAGGGGGCAAAAATAGAAAAATAGCTGTGAATGGTATTACAAATGTTTTGCCTAGAGAATTTGAAGAAAGGTGTATTATAGTACGTGCAGTATTGCTTGGCTTAACAGAGACGGAAGGTGATCCAATGTGTGGTCATATAAAAATATGTGTTGAAGTTGATATGCTATTAAGATGTATTGCTAGAACTGAAAAGAGGCAGCGCTTGCTGTAATTTTAATATCAAATACGGATTTAATTATTATGGGGTAGAAAATTAGAGTTTCTAGCGTCTTTGTGTAATTTATGTCTTAAGGTGTTGAAGGTTTTGAAGAAATGTAAATCATGAAGTTTAGGACTATTACTGTACAATGTATTGCGTTAGAGTAAGGGGAGTATGTTTCTTGTTAAACGTAAAGGCTAATGTATGAGATAGAACGACAGTGTTTTTTTAGTGAGACAGAAAACACTAATGTTTATTTTTGAATCGACGATTCCGTAAGGGAGGGATTAAAACGATAAGATTTAGAAAAACTATTAACTAGGATGGGTATACGCTATTAAGTGTAATATAAGCGTGTATCGTATTCATGTGTTTTTTTAGGATATAAGTTTAAACAGGTCTATTGGATTCCAATATTAAGATAATGTGGTAGTGAATAGTTTTTTTTGCATGACACACATGTTTCATTGGTAGACTTCTGTGCTATATTTAATTGTATTCGTTGTTTATTCGTCTATACTAGTAGTGATAATGACTTATATATATTGAAAAAACACCCATATTCTAATACTATAAAGAGAGGATTCGTATAATGTAAAGAAGCGATTAGTGTTGTTTTAGTGTGTTCGTGGTTATATCTAGAAAAAAGAGAAAGAAAACTTTGAGTGTGAATAATTGATTTACAGTATATTATATTTTTTGCGTAAAATAAATCAAAAAAAGCTTAAAAAAGTCATTGTCATATTAAGAAGAGGTTGTATATTTGCACCCGCAAAACACACG
>CANNGA010000020.1 GCA_947504035.1 uncultured Flavobacteriaceae bacterium | reverse complement strand
CTTTTGCTTTGCTAATGCTGCTGCTTTTTCTTCTACGGCCTTAGCTTTCGCAATACGCTGTGCCTCTAACGCTTTTGCGTTTCGAGCTGCACTAATAGCGGCTTGACGTGCGGCTTCTTTTAGTGCTCTATCTTTTTGTTTTGCAGCTTCGGCTTTGGCCTGTGCATCCTTAGCCTTTTGCTTTGCTAATGCTGCTGCTTTTTCTTCTACGGCCTTAGCTTTCGCAATACGCTGTGCCTCTAACGCTTTTGTGTTTTGAACTTTAATATTTTCTTTAGCCTCTACCGCTTTAACGGCTTCATTGGCCATTGCAACTTCTTGCGTTTTTTCATGCAACGCTTTTGTTAATGCTTCGGCTTTTACATTTAATGCAACTTCAGCTTTGGTGATCGCATCTAATCGTGCCTGTTCTTTGGTACTTACGATGGCTTTAATTCTCTTTTGGCGCTCTGCCTCTTGTGCTATAAGTGCATTAAATTCACGCTCTTCATAATCATAAAATAAATCCATCATGTCCTCGGTAATCATTAAGAACTCATCACCAACACAACCTACAAGATCATTAAAAGCTATTTTGTAAAAATTTTGACCTAAATATTCGAGAACGGTACATTTCTCATTTTTTTTAAAGACTCCTAAAATTTTAGAATTGTCATTTACGGTTTCATGAATGCTCCCCTCATCTGTAAATTTTGTTTTAATAACAGCATCTTGAGAGAAAGCTACGCTTGAAATTAAGCACACAATACATAGTAGGTAATATTTCACTTTTTTTAAAATCTTAGGGGTTTTATTTATAATAGATGCAGACAAAAATACAAATATCAAAGGAAAAATAGTTTAAATTATAACACAATCCGTCATATACAGTTGTAAATCAAGACTTCCGTCCGAAAAAAGCTATACTCGTGGTTTTTAATCCCCAAAAACAACCTTAATTTAGAATTCAACGCTACCTAAAAAAATAGTTTATCATTTATTTTTCTAAGCCTACAACGTTAAAACGGTGAAGGTCTCATAAATAAATATTAAAATAAATGCGCTAAACTATATTTTCATTAGATTTATATCCCATTGTTAATGGAATACTTTTTGATAATGTAAAACATTAACAATACAGTCTATAGATTTTACGTTTAAAAAACATGAGAAACACACTACTTATTCTTTTACTATGCCCCTTGTTAAGTTTTAGTCAAATTAATAAGTATATACGACAAGCTTTAAAACTTCAAAATCCGCAGCAACAAATAGTGTTGTTAGATGAGGCACTTACCATAGATCCCAAGCACCTAGATGCACTTTTTTACAGAGCAATCGCTAAATATAATCTTGAAGATTATGATGCTGCTATTCTAGACTTTACAAAAATTATTTTTTATGAACCCGATGCTGATAGCTATTATAATAGAGGCAACTGTAAATTCAATCTATTAGACTATCAGGGTGCGCTTTTAGATTATGAAAAAGCTTTAGAACTAGATCCAGACTTAATAGGCACTTATTTTAACTTGGGCAATACAAAGTTTTATCTCGGTAACTATAAGGCTGCTGTTAGCGATTTTAATAAAGTGATTCGTTCTTTTCCTTCAGATTATAAAGCGTATAGTCAAAGAGCTCTAGCGCATATGAAACTAGAGCATTATAAATTGGCTTTTAAAGATTTTGGGGCTTGTATTTTATTAAGACCTAATAGCAAATCCTATTACAATAGAGGTTATGCCCTTTTAGAAATTAATTATTACGATAAAGCCAAAGCCGATTTCTTAGAAGCCATAGCCATAAATAGTAACAATGTACCTGCCTATTTTTACTTAGGGGTAAGTTCTTTCCTTTTAGGTGAATTTGATAAAACAGTCACCTACCTCTCTATAGCAACACGTAAAGATCCTAAAGATTATGATGCGTATTTGGGGTTGGCTATGGGGTATTACAATCTAAACGCTTTAGATGACGCAAAAGCTGCTTTCGAAAAGGCAAAACGTTTACTGGACAGTAAAAATAATACCATAAGTGTTTTTAAAAACACCTACTGGGAAGTTAATGAACCCCAACATTTTAAAACGCTATTTAAAAAATTAAGTTTGCTTTAAATAGCGCTTTTATAGAATACACAAGTACTATTTGACTTCGATAATAAGCTTATATATCTAAGACGTAACAGGATGCGAAACACACCGCTAATACAACTACGTTTTTACTACCTAGTGTATTTCCTCTTAGTTATTCGAAATTACAACGTATTACATTAATTCACATCTGTTTAGAGTTAGCATGGCTTAATTTTTGATATCTCTCATTACTCCCCTAAGTCAATATAACTTTAAACGACATCAATTATGAAAAGCGTATTAAATTGTAGTCTTAGTTTTATACTGTGTATTGGATTCATAGCCCACGGCCAATCTAAAAAATGGGTTCGAAAAGCCTTAAAAACCAATGATAGTGCTCTACAAATCGCTTTACTCTCTAAAGCCATTACAGCAGATTCTGAAAATTTAGAGGCTTACTTTTACCGTGGTATTGCCAAAGCCCATTTGAACGACCACATTGGTGCTATTTTAGATTTTACAAAAGTTATTTTTTTTGAACCCGATGCGGATATCTATTATAATAGAGGAAACTCTAAATTTAATCTCAATGACTTTAAAGGTGCTATTGAAGATTACGAAGCAGCTTTAAAACAAAGTCAAGGTATATTTACTAAAGCCTCTTATAATTTAGGCCTTGCTCAGTTTCATCTGAAAGACTACAAAAAAGCACTTATTACCTTTAATACAATTTTAAAAAACGACCCCAATCATTTACCTACGCATATACAATTAGGACATACGCTTTTGGAATTAGAATATCATAAATATGCGTTTGTGTTTTTTAATAGGTGTGTACAATTAGACCGTAATACACATACATTTTACAATAGGGGTCTCGCCTACTTAGAGGTTAATCAATATCAAAAAGCAAGGGCCGATTTTCTCAAGGCTATAGCATTAAATACAAACAATGTTTCTGCGTATTTTTATCTTGGTATATCTCAACTTTTTTCTAAGGATTACGCGACAGCCGTTTCTAGTTTCGAAACCGCGTTGTCCTTCAATGCGCTTGATTATGATGCTCTAATTGGTGTAGCCCTTGCAAGTTATCAAAACAATAATATTGTAAAAGCTAAAATGGCTTTTCGCAAAGCTAAATACATTTTGGAAGCCCAACACCCCCCGTCTGAAACAGCTTCTTTATTCGAAAACAGTTCTTGGTACCATAACGAACATGGCATTCTAAAAGTATATGTTGAAAAACTAGAAGCGCTTTAAATTAGCCTTTGTATTTTATGGGAAGATGCACTACCTTTTTAGTTTCATAGAAATCTTCTTCAAAAAAAGTTTTTATATCGTATTCTGTAATGGTTTTGTAATCTTTAAGCTCTTCGGTTAAATCACCGCCCTTTAAATATAAAATACCATTTTTAAGCGCATTATTTTGTGGCTTTGCTATTTTCCCTTTGGTCCAATGTACAAAAGTAGGCATCGCTGCTACAGCCCTACTTACAATAAAATCGTAAGTTTCGTTTATACTTTCAACTCTAGTATGGGTGGTCTTAACATTTTCTAATCCAAGTCCCTCAACAACTTCATTCACCACTTTTAACTTTTTAGCAATGCTATCTACCAAATGAAACTTACAATTAGGAAACATAATCGCTAAAGGAACACCTGGAAAACCACCTCCTGTACCAACATCCATTATGCGGCTACCATCCTTAAATTGTATCACCTTAGCAATGGCCAAAGCATGTAATACATGTCTTAAATACAATTCATCTATATCTTTACGAGATACCACGTTAATTTTCAAATTCCAATCTTTATACAAACGCTCAAGCATTTCGTATTTCTGTATTTGGTCTTCTGTAAGATTAGGAAAATACTTTAAAATAAGCTTCATGAATGTTAAATTTTGAACAAAAATAGCGCTTTCACATGCATTTTTTTACATAAAAACGTTCTTTGTTACATAGTATAATACATATCTTTGCGTTCGCTATGAGACTGAACACGTTCTCATGCTAAACAAGATTAAACACACACAGATATATATGGATAAGCCAACTGTTTCGTTCTCAAGGAAAGATCCTGCTAAATTTTTCAAGACACTAAATAAACGTGTCAATGACTATTTTAAAGAAAATGATATTAAAAAAACGGGGAATTGGAAATTATACACCAAGGCCTTAGTGATGTTTATATTATTTATCACGCCAATAATATTAATACTAACTGTAGACATGCCAGGATGGGCACAGATGCTAGGTATGGTGGTCGTTGGTTTTGGTATGGCTGGCGTTGGTATGAACGTGATGCATGATGCGAATCACGGTTCATTTTCCAGTAGAAAATGGGTAAATAAATTAATGGGAAGTAGTATTTGTCTTCTTGCTGGTAACGATTACAACTGGAAAGTACAGCATAATGTTTTACACCATACGTATACTAATATCCAAGGTCACGATGAGGATATAGACGCTGGAAGAATTATTCGTTTTTCGAAACACGCTAAATGGTACGGCTTTCACAAATACCAAAAATATTACGCCTTTTTATTATACGGTTTATTAACAGTTAACTGGGCGATCACCACAGATTTTACGCAAACTTACAGTTATTTAAAACGTAGACTGGCTTATGGTAAATACCCTAGCCCTGCTTCGCAATGGACAAAACTTATCATTGGTAAAATATTGTATTATGCCTTATGGATTGCCTTGCCTCTATCTGTTGGCTTTTTATGGTGGCAAGTTTTAATAGGTTTCCTTATTATGCACTATACCGCTGGAATTATTTTAAGTATTATTTTTCAATTGGCACACGTTATGCCTAATACTAAGATGCCTTTGCCAGATGCGCAAGGAAACATGAAAAACACTTGGGCTATTCACCAATTATTCACAACTTCTAATTTTTCGCCTAGAAATTGGTTTGCAGAATTCTATACTGGCGGATTAAACCGACAGGTAGAGCACCATTTGTTTGCCAACATCAGTCACATACACTATAGCAAAATTGCTAAAATCGTAAAAGAAACTGCTCTTGAATTTAGCTTACCCTATAATGAATACAATTCATTTATACACGCTGTAGCAGAACATTACAATCAATTAAAAGTACTAGGAAAAAAACCAAACCTAGTTTAAAAATCACATTTCACATTTAAATATAACATCATAAAATGCAATTACTATCTGATAGAATATTAAGCATGGCAACGTCTGCCACTTTAGCAATGGCTGCTAAAGCAAGAGAACTTAGAGGCGAAGGCAAAGATATTATTGGTTTAAGTCTTGGCGAACCAGATTTTAACACTCCAGATTTCATTAAAGATGCTGCCATACAAGCAATTAATGACAACTATAATTCTTATACACCTGTTGATGGTTACGCAGAATTAAAGGAGGCTATCATTACTAAATTTAAACGTGATAATGATTTAACATACACGCCATCACAAATTGTAGTATCTACAGGTGCAAAACAAGCTTTATTCAATATTGCTGGTGTAATGCTCAACGATGGAGATGAAGTGATTCTTCCGTGTCCATATTGGGTAAGTTATTCGGATATTGTTAAACTTTTTGGAGGTGTTCCTGTAGAAGTTAAGACAACGATTGATACCGATTTTAAAATGACTGCTGCGCAATTAGAAGCAGCCATTACGCCAAAAACAAAAATGATGTGGTTCAGTTCTCCTTGTAACCCAAGTGGTTCTGTGTACAGCAAAGAAGAATTACAGGCTTTAGTTGATGTTTTAGCGAAATATCCTGATGTTCATGTCGTGTCTGATGAAATTTATGAACATATCAATTACGGTAAAGGCCATACGAGTATCGCAAGTTTTGAAGAACTTTATGATAGAACCATAACGGTTAATGGTGTTTCTAAAGCGTTTGCTATGACGGGCTGGCGTATTGGTTACATTGGTGCTCCTGAAAAGATAGCGCGTGCTTGTAACAAACTACAAGGGCAAGCCACTAGTGGCGCGAACTGTATCGCCCAACGTGCCGTAATTACAGCATGTACAGAGTCTCCAGACAAGGTAAAGTACATGATTGATGAGTTTAAAGAGAGACGCGACTTAATCTTAGGCTTATTAAATGGTATTGACGGTTTTAAATGTAACGTTCCTGATGGTGCTTTTTATGTATTCCCTGACGTAACTCATTTCTTCGGCAAAACATTAAAAGGAAAAACAATTCATAACGCTACAGACTTTTCGTTATTCTTATTAGAAGAAGCTTTAGTAGCAACAGTAACAGGAGAAGCCTTTGGAAACCCTAACTGTATTAGAATTTCTTATGCAGCTTCTAACGAACAAATTATTGAAGCCATAAAACGTATTAAAGCAGCTGTAAGCTAAAAACGAATACGATTTTAGAGCAAAGTGTCATGCCGCGCTCTAAAAAAGATATAAAATTAAAAAATCCCCAAGTTTGGGGATTTTTTAATTTTTATGCTTATTGTAAAATGTGTTTTATAACATTACGATTTACAATCCCTATTTTACGTTCTCTTCTTTCCGCGTTTAGGTTCTGGATGCTCTGCTACATAATCTAATAATAACGATTTAACATACGCTACAGATGCCGCTTTAGCACCACCGTTAGTCGCACCAGTCATCCAATACAGTAACATACCAGCATCTGAACAATCCCATTTGCCTTTTTGAAACTTAACAACATCATCGACCTCTGCAATTTTACCAATTGTCCAAATCCATTGAATTCTAGAATCGGTATGTATTTTTGCCCAATCCCATTGGTGTAATGCTACTTTTAAGTTTATATTTTGATCTGTAATACGTACTTCTTCTACACCAAAATCTAAAATTTGTTGCCATGTAAAAAAGTCTCCAGCATCATCATTAGCAGGATGGTGCGTTATCACTTTAACATACTTATGGTACTTTTTAGGAGTCGCCTTTAAAGCATAACCTATAATATCGGGTTCACCAGCTTCAATAATCCATAACGGGTCTGCTGCCGTAGAGGCTTTAATAGCGCTTCCCAAATCTTTTATGGTTTTCTTCTTTTCCCAAATGGCATCGTAAAATTTTAAATCGTCAAAACCGCCCCAACGTCGCGCTGTAACATCACAACTTAATTGCATTAAATGGTGACGTTCTTTCTCGGCACGTTCTGAAATGCGCTGCCCACGTACCAAATCGCAACTATGCGAGTAATGTACAAGTCTATCTTCTAGACCGGCTGCTCTTAAAACCGCTAAAGAAACTGCTGTAGCACCAAGATCATCTGGATCTGGAGAGTTCCCATCTGCAACTATCGCTATGCGCCCTGCTGGAGGGGTAATGGTTTGAGCAAAAGTTGTTGCCGTTAATAGAACTACAATAAGAACGCGTAAAGGTAGTTTAGTCATGTGCATAGTGTTTATTTTCAATTATATCCTTTGTTTCTAGGTATTTAAATTACAACGTCATGTGCTTTTTAAAACAACTATAATGCCAGTCGTTATTTTTCGAAACGGAAGCAAATATACTATTTTAAACCACTTATTAGTATCAATACCTAAAGCCTATAAGCCTGCGTTATATATTGTAAATAAAGCCTACACAAAGCCCCTGCATCACTTTACGTCTTTGTCGGCAAATTGGGTTGGTGTCATGCCGTATTTCTTATGAAAGCATTGGCTAAAATATTTCACTCTTTTAAATCCTACTTTATTAGAAACTTCAGCGATTCGAATTGTTTTGGTTTCTAAGAGCTTTGCAGCATACTTAAGCCGTATTTCTCTAACAAATTCGTTAGGCGTAAAATTTGTCCACGCTTTTATTTTTGTAAATAGGAGTGATCGGCTTACGCCTAGTTCTATAGCAAATGTTTCTACATCAAAATCAACATCGGCGATATGCGCTTCTACAATTTTAAACGCTTTCTTTAGAAGCTCTTCATCTATGGTTGTTACGGCAATATCATCAGCTATAAACGTATCTTCTTTAGCAAATTTATTTTTTAAACGTTCTTGAGATTCTAATAAATTATGAATGCGGAGTTGAAACTCTTTAAGATTAAACGGCTTACTAATATAATCATCTGCACCACTTTCTAATCCTTCAAATTTATAGATTAATGAGGTTCTTGAGGTTAATAGTATTACAGGAATATGACTGGTATTAATATCGGCTTTAATCTTAGCACACAACTCTGTACCTACCATTTCCGGCATGATAACATCACTTATAATTAAGTCTGGTAATTGTGTTTTAGCTTTTTCTAAAGCGATAGAACCATTTTCTGCTTGAAGGATATTATATTCCTTTTTTAACAGTTCTTTCATAAAGGATCGTAATAATTTATTATCTTCCACAACTAAAATGGTGTATTTCTTTTTTTCTGAAATAAAGTCCTCTAAACCGACTTCGGTTGTTGGTAATTTTGAAGCTTCTAATTGGGTTACATATTGAGAAACTTCATCACTCATTTTAAAATCTTTCAATACTTCTTCTTCAGAAAAATGAGCCTTTCCTAACTTAAGTTTTACAGTAAAAGCTGCGCCTTTAGGTTGTCTGTTTTTCACTTCTATAGTACCTCTGTGTAGTTTTACAATATTATTTGCTATAGCTAAACCTATACCTGTTCCCTTATTGTAATCATCGCCTTGTTTACGCCCCGAAGATGCTTCAAAAAAGCGATCAAAAATTTTATCTATATGTGCGTCTGCTATTCCTTTTCCTGTATCATTTACAGTTATAATAACGTGGGTATCTTCTTTTGTGAGCGTTACCGAAATATGCCCCCCCTTCTCTGTATACTTAAATGCGTTAGATATAAGGTTATAAAATACACGTTCTAATTTATACCTATCGTAATAGAGCACTAATGTATCAAATTCGCTTTCAAACGTATAGATGTAATCCCCAATTTTAGCATATTCTTGAAACGATAGAAATATTTCATGTAAAAATTTCACTATATTACCTTCTGCTGCTTCTAATTTAGATTGATTACTTTCCAGTTTTCTAAAATCCATCAACCGGTTAATTAATCGCAGCAAATGGTTGGCACTACTTTCTATAACTTTTAATTTCTTGTGCATTTTAGCCGAACCATTGTACTGTTTTAACAACTGCTGAAGTGGTCCTGATATTAGTGTTAATGGGGTTCTAAACTCGTGAGATATGTTTGTAAAAAACTGCAACTTTGCATTATTTAATTCTTCGGCACGTTTACTCTCAACATATTCTAATTGTAATTTATGACGTAATCTAGAACGCGATTGTAAGATCCAATATAAGCCACTTAAAGCGCTAATAATAAGGAAACAATATATAGAAATTGCCCACCAACTAAACCATGGTGCGGGGTGCACTATAATCCTTAATTTTGCCGTACTATGGTTCCATACACCGTGATTATTAGCTGCCTTGGCTTCAAAAATATATTCCCCAGAACTTTGAAGCGTATAGAATGCTTCTGTCTTTCTCGTATATACCCAATCGTCATCTAGACCTTTTAAACGGTAGGCATAATAATTACTTTCTGGGTTGGTAAAATTGGGTTGCGCATAACTAATCGAGAAATTTGAATTATCATGCTTTAAATGTATCGTGTGTGCATAACTAATGCTTTTAAACAAAATAGCTTCTTCGCAATTGATCTTTACGGATTGGTCTTTTATTTTTAAATCTGAGAGTAATACTTTAGGGGCATAGGTGTTTTTATAAAGGTGTTTAGGATTAAACGTAATAATTCCGTCATAACCACCAAAATACATTTGCGAATTGGGTAAACTTAGACTAGAGTTAGAACTAAACTCACTGTAAGGCGTAATGTCTTTTTGGTTATACACTACAGATTTTTTAGACTTTGGGTTGTGTTTTGCAATCCCTTTATTAGTTGCTATCCAAATAAATCCTTCTTGATCTTCCAGCATACTATATACCGTAGTTATGGGATTTTTTGTGTCGATAAAAACTTTTTCAAACGTTTTACCATTAAACTTGTAAAGGCCTTTGGTTTTTGTACCCACCCAAATAACATTAGAGTTATCTATGAAAATAGTTTTTACATCATACCTTGAAAAAGGATCATTACTTAAATAATTTGTCACCTTATAGCGGCCCTCTTCATCAAAACGCACCGCATTTACACCACTTAAACCACCGCCAACCCAAATGGTCCCTGCGGCATCTATTGCTATGGTCTTTATAACGTTAGTTCTAATATTAGGTCTTCGTAATTTTAAGAGCGCTTTGGTTTTTGTATCATACCGCACTAGTCCTTTTCCAAAAGTACCAAACCAAAACACACCATTCCCCGCATCTTTTATCGCATATACTCCAGTATCTTTTAAATAGTTTTGCAATTCTGTACTTATAAGATCATAACGTCTTTGATTTGTTTTTAAATCATAAACAAAGATGCCATGATCTAAGACACCTACCCACAATAAACCAGGCTTAGTATACAACATCGTTTGTACCCCATATTGCAAAGAGGCGTCTTCGCGTTTAGACACCTTAAACTGTGTTGTAACACGTCCCGCTTTATCTAATTTATTAATAATTCCCCCCTCTGTAGCAAAATAAATGTTAGCATTAGCATCGCTTACTATGGCACTTACTTTATGACTTTGTACAGTATTCCCTTTGATGTATATAAAATTTTCATTGATTTTATTCCAAATGTTAGCACCGCCACTATAGGTCCCTAACCACATAGAACCGCCATTGTCTTTAAAAATAGTCTTTATAAAGTTCTGACTTATTCCAGAAAAATTGTCTTGCCCGCCTTTGATATGCGTTACTACATTTTCTCGGTCTATTACAAACACCCCATCGGTTGTCCCTAACCATAGATCTCCTTCGTTAGATTTCTTCAAACTTCTTACATCGCTCGTGGGTAAAATTTCAGTATATGGCGCCCTCTTGAATGTATTTGATACACTATCAAAAAATAAAAAACCATTGTATCGCGTTGCTATGCCTAGTACACCTGGTCGTATTTCAATAATATCTTGTATAAAAATAGGCGTGTCGCTTCCACTCCAATTATAAGTTTTAAACTCAAATTTTCCTTGAGCTCTTGATACCAGTTTCACCAAACCACTAGTAGTAGCAATCCAAACATTTTCGGAGGTATCCAAATAAATAGATCGTATATTTTTAAAGGATTTTACATCTCCACGAGACGCACTGAAAAACACATTTTTAAAATTATCTGTAGCTCTATTATAAATCGATATTCCATTTGCTGTTCCAAACCATAATTCGCCATCAGGCATTTCCTTACTACATATTATAACGCCGTTTATAAGAGTGTTTGAAGTTTCTGCTAGACGGTAGTAGCGTTTAAACGTATTCTTTATAGGGTCATACCTATTCAATCCATTACTGGTACCTACCCAAAGAAACCCTTCTTTATCTTCTAATAATGTGGAAACATCGCTATTACTTAAACTTAAATTGTCTTTAGGTCTATTTAAATACACTTCTACATCTACACCGTTGTACTTATTAAGACCATTACGTGTACCAAACCACATTTGGCCTAAGCGGTCTTGCGCAATAGCATTTATAGAGTTATTCGATAGGCCCTGAACTGTAGAAATATGTTTAAAATGAAAAGTGTCTTTTTGCGCATGAAACACAAAAGTAGCTGCAAAAAAAAGTAGGATAGAGGTTCTTAATATTGAGATCATTTTTATATTATTTGGCATTTACCTTATCTCTATCTCTACAAAAAACCGAAATAAAGCCCCCTGTATGGTATCTTATAAATTCAAGTTAGAATATATGAATTATTCATTAAAAACAGAGCTCACAAAAGGTATTAAATTTAAAAAGCTGTTTAGATACCACACTAAACAGCTTATAAACTAACTACTAAATATTAGTAACTCTATAAATTACTAATGCCTTCTATATTATATATATCGTTTGTTTTACTTTCATTGTAAAAGTATTTATCTAAAAGCATTTAAGTATCCTGAACAGTACCGATAAAAGCAAAAAAAAACTCCAAATTGAATCGCAATATTCAATTTGGAGTTTTCTAGAATACTATTTTACAGATTATTAGCTACACACCTAATAGTATATAACGTTAGATCATAATATTAGCAATGGCCAACTTTTATTTCAGTTTAACCTCAACTGGTGCTGTGTACGCTCCTACTCTATTTAAAGCATCCCAAACTCTTATTTTCCAATAATAGTTCCCTTTTGGCAACGACTTTAAAGCAACTTGATAACTCTTTTCTGTACTTGTTATCTTTGTTGTATCCCATATATCGCCTATGTTATTCAATGCCTTTTCTTTTGATGATGACACCAAGATTTGGAAAGCAGCTTGGGTCTCTGTCGTTGGGTAGTTCCAACTAAAGGTACTTGTACGTCCTGTAACAACAGACATGTCCTCAGGTTTAAGGTCATTACGATCTGCATAGTGGGCTATCAAGGCATCACATTTTGTTCTAAGCTTAAGTAAAACATCTTTATAGTTTTCATCTTTGGCTAAATTCTGAGTTTCTTTGGGATCATTCTTTAAATGATACAATTCTTCAATAGTTTTATCCTTAACATACCTAAAGTACTTCCAGTCTTTTGTACGCACCCCTTCGCTTGCTGCAATATTTTTAAAGTCCCATAAATGCTCAATAAGAATTGTATCACGTGCTGTGGTCTTTTCTTCTGCATACACCAATGGTTTTAAACTTTTACCATGCCATGTCTCAGGAATAGCAACACCAGCAAAATCTAAAAGTGTAGAAGGAATATCTATATTAAGAGCTACGGCATCAACATCTTCATGATGATCTTGTCTTGGATCATAAACAATAAGAGGGACTTTAATTGAATTATCATACATAAGCCACTTCCCTGATATTTGGCGCTCTCCTAAAAAGAAGCCATTATCTCCCATAAGTACAATAATGGTATTATCCGCAATACCTTTTTGTTCTAATTCTGCACGTATTTTAGCAATTTCATTATCGATACCTGCTATCATTCTAAAATAGCCTTTTACACTATGTTGGTATTTCTCTTCGGTATCATTCCTCCAATACCAGCGTAAACGGCTAAAACCATCCTTTACCAACTGTGGTAATTTATCATAATAGGCATCTTCAGAAATATTAGCCTTTGGGATTGTTGTGTTCGCTAAGACATGATTATTTTCTTCTTGCCAAAAATATTGCTCTACAGTATTATCGCTCGCATGCGGGGCACTAAAACTTAACTGTAAGCAAAAAGGTTTATCCTTTGGGGCTTTTTTAATAAACTCTAATCCTTTTTGACCTGTGTAACGTGTTAAGTGTACCGTGTCCTTACCTAAAGTTTTATAGTAATAGCTAGTAATATCCTTACGGTCATAGCGTAGATCGTAGTTTTCATGCTCATGATATAACGTGTCCAACCCTTTGTATTTTACACCAAACTTACCATAAAGCCCGGTATAGTACCCTGCCTCTTTTAACAAACGTGGAAATGCATTTTTCATATAGCTTGGCTTTATACTTGTGGAAGAAAAACTATATCTGTGTGTACGCTCATGGAGCCCCGTAAATATACTCGCTCTACTCGCCGAACAAATAGGTGTTGTTGCTATCGTATTTTTAAAGAAAACGCCTTGCTCTGCTAATTTATCCATTTGCGGTGTATGCGCCAATGGGTTTCCAGCATAACCTAAAGCATCCCAACGCTGATCATCAGTAAGGATAAAAATAATATTAGGTTTTGACTTTTCTTTAGGTTCAGTGCCCTGTTCTTCGCTTTTCTTACATCCAAAAGCAAATGCTAATAGATAAACACATAATAAGACATAAGGCCGTTTCGTTATTCGTTTTGTTACACTGTATTTCATAAAATAATTTTCAATTGGTGTTTTATATAAAACACAAAATTAGCACTTATCCAGATATAATATCTGATTAATTGCTAACTTTAATATAGAAGTTTGTACTTTAATGCTGTAAACTTAACGCATTTTAAACACGCACTGCGTCTAAACAAAGATATTGTATGTCTAATTACACATACACCTTTAATTTTTTAAGCCCCATTACACTGATGTTCTCTCAATATAGTCAAAATCATTTTTCACTTGGGTTCTATCATTATTCAAAATCATTTGTGCAGCTTTACACCCCATAGCTTCGAAATTTGTAGAGATAACCGTAATACCTAACAATTGCTTTAAAGGCGTGTCGTTGTAAGAAATCACACCAAAATCTTTGCCTAGCTTATAATCATACACCTTTATACGGTTTACGAGATTAACCAAATCGTCTTCTTCTAAAGTAATATAAAGTTCATCTTTATGAAGTGTAATATCTTGTTCTACCTCATCTATAACTTCAAAATTAAAATGATGATGCGCACAAAACTTATGAAAACCATCTACAATGCCTTTTGGATGTGGATAGAAAGAAGATTTTGGATATACTAAAGTGAGTTTCTTATATTTTGAAATTTTCTCTAATCCAGAAGACAATGCCGTAAAGATATCATTCTTAAAATCTTGATACACTTCAATAAAATTACCACCTACTGTGTTTTGATTGTCTAAGAGAATCAATTGTCCTTCGGGAATTTCTTTTAGTAATGTATTTATTTTCTCTGTAAAATTAGTGTGCCCTAAATTATTTGTTCTAAAATGGGGGGTCACCACAAAATAGTCATAATTCATTCTGTTTTTATGAAACAAGTCTAAAAATAAATCTTCATCACAGTGGTAACTATGAAAATCTACATGGTAATTCTCTCCTAATGTTTTGAAAAAGGTGTTGTAGGTTTGTAATTTATAAGGACTTAATCTGTTTATTAAAAATAACACATTGCGTTTTGCATTTAACTGTGTCTTTGCCACGTAAGTTCCCTTGCCATGAACAGAAACAATAACCTGCTGTTCTTTTAAAACATTATAGGCCCTTTCTACGGTATCTCTAGAGAGGTAAAACTCTTCACTCAATTTATTTATAGAGGGCATTTTATCTCCAATACTCGCATTGCCAATAGTAATATTGTGAATAATAGAATTTATTATTTGCAAGTACTTGGGTACCCTAGACGTCTTGTCTAATTTAATTAATTCAATCATAACAAATCTTTTTTAGTATTAGTTACTCAAAATTAAAAAAAACAGGAGTCTCAAAAATCCAAAATAAGGTAACGTTAAATTTATATTACCCTTAAATCATTTCATATACAGTACACTAAGCTAAGGCAAAGAATAATTCCTACAGCTAAAAAAGTCAGTTATACCCGCTTGCGCTAACACGTATAATTTTACATTTTGAACCGATACGGATAACGCATATCATTTCTATATTGCTGTTTCTTAAAACTAAAAGCGCTCTAAATTTTCATTTAGAGCGCTTTTAAATTTTATAAATTAAATTGTATTATTCAACACAACTTAACATATCTATAAAGTAATTTTTATTAGCTATTTGTGTAAGCGTTAATGCTTCTTTTGTTCCTTTTAATTCTATCGATTTTATAGGAGATGTTTTTAGTGCTGAGATCTTAGAATTAGACATGCTACTCTTAAAGAAAAAAGCATCGCAAATAATACTTCCAGAGTGATAAAAAGAAATCACTTTATGATTCTCTAATGTAATTTTAACACTAGAACGCTCATTAGGTTTATTACTAGCGCAACCTATATTTTTAGAGACACTAAAAATAACATTTGTTTTTAGACCTTTTTTATCTAATTGAACATTAACATTTTTTGCTATGTCGTAAGCTTCTGTTCTTATTTTAAATCCGTTTTCTTCTCCTGTAGACTCTCTAAATTGATACTCACATAACGACTTTGTTGTATTTTTAACCGTCGCTGCAGACTGAGACTGTTGTTTCTTTAAAGCTTCTATTTCTTTTTTAGCTTTTTCAAGAGCATTAGCAAGAGTTTCTGTTTCTAATGCTTTGGCCTTAGCTTCTTCTGCTAAACGCTTTTTCTCTTTTGCTGCCAAAGCTTTTTGCGTATTTTGCTTTTCTAATGCTTTTGCTTTTTTCTCTGCTAAACGCTTTTGGTATTTCAAAGCCTTTTCTGCTTTAGCAATAGAGTCGGCTACAAACAAGGCACGTTTTCTTTGTTGCTCGTTTTTATACAATGTAGCGATACGCATGCGCTCATTTACTCTAGCAATAGAATCGTTTATACGTATTTGATCTAGACGTCTTTGCTCATTGCTAAGTAGTACTTGTTGTTTTGCAGCTTCATTGGCCTTAGCAATAAGCGCATCCTGTTCTTTTAACAGCTCTTTAGCTTTACGTGCCTCTATTTTAAGCTTTAGCTTATTGTATTTTTCTTCTAAAGCGGCTTCCTTTTCTTTTAAACTTTGAACACGATTAGATTCGTTTTCAAAACGTGTTACATTCTTGGTTCCTGCATTGCCTTGTTCTGATGATGTTGAAGACATGCCTTGCGCTTCGTAAGTATTAAACAAATCCATCATTTGTCCATTAACCATCAAATATTCGTCGCCTACATAGCCTACAACTTCATTATAAGATACTTTATAAAAGTTGTTTCCTAAATATCCGAGAACGATGCAATTTTCGTTTCTTTCAAATTGATCTAGAATTTCAGAATTGTCATCAATAGCTTGATGTATAGCTCCTGAATCCGCAAAAGTTGTTTTAATGCTGTTGTCTTGAGAGATAGCAGTTCCTGTTATAAACAATACTGCAAGTAGTAGATAATGTTTCACTTTAAAATTCTTTTTGGGGTTATTAAACTTTAACTGGTACAAAATTATATAAAACGCAACTCCTGAATTAAAAACATGACGTTACCAAAATGTAAACTTTTACATGCATTTTGCTAAAACAGCTGTTTTCATTTTTTGACTAAAAATAAGGTTCTATTTAAATACTGCTACTTTTTATAATTAAACACGTTTCTTTTAAAGGATACTACTATTTGATTTCACTTTTTTACGAATATGTTAAAATTAAAGTTTGGAGAAATCATAACCTTACAAACTTGTATGTTATGTAATTGTTAAGAAAGTTTTTTTTCTGTAAATGTCGTTCATCGATAATTTGCTTTTTCATCGAAATCTACCATATAAAAACACCGACTAAACGAGGTCTTAAGCGCTCCTAAAAAACAGAAATACAAAAAAAACACTGTAAATTAGATCATTATAGAGGCCTACTGTTCTTTGATTATCCTATACCATTGCGTTTTAATTCCAAAACCATCATGTCTAAAGTTAAAATCGTAAAATGAAATCACCCTTTTATGACGTTTGGTGAGCAGCCCCTACTTTAGATTTTAAGTGTCCATCTTAAGTGAGTTCTAAAACTATTTCCCTAATTTGTCATTATCATAAGAATCAATTCTATAATAAAAGGGCATCCCTTATGTAAATGCTATAAGTAAAACGTAGAAAAGCACGACATTAAAAAATCTTTATATCGTACTCTCGGTTATAAATAGACCCACAAGCCATCTCAAAAACAATTCTTATCAAGAATCTATCTCAAGGTTGAGTCCATAAAAAAAGCCAAAACCATGATTTTTAAATCATCGTTTTGGCTTTAGAACACTTTAAGAGTTTAAACCAGAAGTCTCTGTTATTTTCTAACTGCTTTTACAATGGCTAAAGCATTTTTAACATCTTGTTCTAACTTGGCATAATCTTTATTCGCAATAATCTCTTTTGAAATTAACTTAGATCCCATACCTACACAGGTTACACCTGCATCAAACCATCCTTTTAGGTTTTCTTCTGTTGGTGCAACACCTCCTGTTGGCATAATACTGGTCCAAGGTTGAGGGCCTTTAACACCTTTAACAAATTGAGGACCGTAAATATCACCAGGGAATAATTTAACGATCTCACATCCTAGCTCTTCTGCTCTAGCGATCTCTGTTAACGTACCACAGCCTGGAGACCATAATACTTTTTTACGGTTACATGCTATAGCGATATCCTCTCTTAATACAGGAGTTACAATAAAATTAGCACCTAAAGCCATATACAAAGAAGCAGCCGCTCCATCTGTAACAGAACCAACACCCATAATCATTCCTGGTAATTCTGCTATAGCATATTTGGTAAGTGCACCAAAAACCTCATGAGCAAAATCGCCACGAGCTGTAAATTCCATTAAGCGCGCACCACCATCATAACAGGCTTTTAGTACTTTTTTACTTAACTCTATATCATTATTGAAAAACAAAGGGATCATCCCTGTTTCTTTCATTGCTGCTGCAACTTCTATTCTTGAAAATTGTGCCATTTCTTTAAATCTTGAATTATTAAATTGTTTAAGTGTTAAACAGAAAAACCGTTTAACACTTAAACACCAAATATATTATCTAGCAACACGCCCTGAAGCATCTCCACCCATTAATTTTTCTACTTCTGCAACTGTAGCTAAATTTGCATCACCTTTAATGGTGTGCTTTAAGCAAGATGCTGCTACTGCAAAATCTAATGCGTTTTGATCGTCTTCTGGGTATTTAAGCAATCCATAAATTAAGCCTCCCATAAAAGAATCTCCACCTCCAACACGGTCTACGATATCTGTAATTTGGTACTGACGTGTTTGAAACAATGTTGTACCGTCATATAAAACGCCTGCCCATGTGTTATGAGATGCAGATATAGACCCTCTTAACGTAGTGATTACCTTTTTAGCTCTAGGGAATTTCTTCATCATTTGCTCACAAACCGATAAGAATGCCTCTGCTTTTACATTATGGCCTTCTGTTTGTACAGAGATCCCTTCTGGTTTGATACCAAAGTGCATTTCTGCATCTTCTTCATTACCTAAAACGATATCACAGTAAGAGGTCAACTCTGTCATTACAGCTTCTCTATGCGCATCATCACAATACTTCCAAAGTTTAGCGCGGTAATTTAAATCTGTAGAAATTGTTAAACCTAATTTGCTAGCTGCTTTTACTGCTTCTAAACAAACATCTGCCGATCCTTGAGAAATCGCTGGCGTAATACCTGTCCAGTGAAACCACTCTGCACCATCAAATACCTCTTCCCAGTTAATCATACCCGATTTTATTTCTGCCATTGCAGAATGCGCACGGTCATAAACCACTTTAGAGCCTCTAGATACAGCACCAGTTTCTAAGAAATAAATTCCTAAACGGTCTCCACCCCAAGCAATTTTATTGACACCAACACCTCTTTTACGCATCTCCATCATAGCACACTCCCCAATATCATTTTTTGGTAAACGTGTTACAAAATCAACATCTACACCGTAGTTTGCTAAAGAAACTGCCACGTTAGACTCACCACCTCCATAAACAACATCAAAGTTGTTTGCTTGAGAAAATCTTAAAAACCCTTGAGGAGCTAATCTTAACATGATTTCTCCAAATGTTATTACTCTTGCCATTTTTGCTTAATTATATAAATTTAATTTGTATTGTTTGCTACATCTATTTTCAAATACTTGCGCAACACAAGTATTCTGTTCCAACGTTTGAACAAAACATCTAAATACAACACAGGCTCTTTTATTTCACAAGAAATTAGTGGTAACAAATTCTATAAAGATGGTGGTTATAAAGAAGTGCGTTTAGTCATTTTAAATTTTGAACTTACTAAAAAACATTATATTTGTTCAAACGTTGGAACAAAAGTATATAAAAATTGGGACATAAAAAAACAACTATAAAAGATATCGCTAATGTGTTAGGCATTACCCCTTCTGCAGTCTCAAAAGCACTCAATAATCACCCTAGAATTAGTAAAAAAACCAAAGACGCTGTACTTCAAGTTGCCAAAAATTTAAACTACCAACCCAATCACATTGCCAGTGCTTTACGCAAAGGCAAAACCAACTTAGTAGGCGTTATTATTCCCAGAGCCAGCAGTAATTTTTTCTCCTCAATTATCGAAAAGATTGAAGAGATTTTAAATGACGAAGGTTATAATGTTATCATCGCACAATCTAATGAATCTTATAAAAAAGAGTGCGCCAGTATAGAAGCCTTATTATTTACCCAGGTGGATGGCATTATAGCTTCTATGGCCAACGAAACAGTAACTTTAGATTATTATAATAAAGTTAAAAAGAAAGGCATTCCTTTAATTTTATTTGATCGTGGAGAAAACGATTTAAATGTTGATTATGTGGGTATAGACGATTACCAAAGCAGCCATATGGTGATTCAACATCTGGCACAACAAGGCTGTAAACGTATAGCGCACATAAGTGGTAACAGTAATGCTAGAATTTATAAAAACAGAATTAGAGGGTATATAGATGCTTTAGAGCAACACCAGCTGCCTTTTAAAAAAGAACTACTTATAGAGAGTAATCTAAGACAGATTGATGGTAAACACATCATGAAACAGCTTTTAGAATTGCCAGAACCTCCAGATGCGGTGTATGCTTCGGGAGATTATGTCGCCTTAGGAGCTCTTGAAGTTTTAAAAAGTGAACATATTAGAGTTCCTGAAGACATTGCTTTGGTAGGCTTTAGCAACGAACCCTTTTCATCTATTGTAACACCTGCCATAACATCTATTGAACAACACAGCGAAAAAATTGGAGAACTGGCTGCAAAAACATTTTTAAGGCGCATTGCACATCCCGAAGAAAAGGTGTCTTTAAATAAAATGATACTTACGCCAGAACTTATTGTGAGAGCATCTTCTAAACGCCGAAGTGTATAAGTTAAAGAACGTGCTATAAATCCAAAAAAATCAGACAGTTCTGTTCTACGCGCAACACGTATGCATAAAAAAACACCCTTGAAGGGTGTTTATTATATATTTTGAGAGGAAAATGCCTGGATTTAACTTGCGGCTTGTTGCTGCTCTGTACCTATACGTCCTTTCATTTTTTCAACAATCGCATGCTCATCAATAGTCTTGTGCAGATTTACTTTTTCTAATCTGTTAAGTTCTAATCGAATTTGCTCACTACGCTTTCTTAATTTCTCAAGTTTTGCGTCTCTGGCTTCTTGTTTTTCAGCACGCTTTGCCGCTTTAACAGCTGCAATACGCTCTAATTCTTCAGCTTGCTTTCTGTACTTTAATTTTTCTAAAGCGACACTGCCATATGCAAATCCATACATGCAAACAAAAAGCATTACTATAATACCTAGTACGAGTAAACCATTTTCCATAATTTTAGTTTTTTAGGGTGAAAGTTAGATATATCTTAAAAATATTGGTTAATATCACTAAGACTATAACAAAACTACAGAAAGGCCTAGAATTCTAAAAATAAAAAAGTTAAAGTGCTCAAAAAAAAGTTAAACGTTTAAAAAACAGGTTTTTTACGGTAAAACCACATCTATTTTGCTGTTTTTAAACCTTTACTTCTCCAGTTGATAATGCCACCGTCAAGTTCATATATTTGACTAAATCCTAGTGCTTTAAGTTTAGAAACACTCTTAGAACTTCGCTTTCCCGAACGGCAATACATGTAAATTTTCTTTTCTGTGTCAAACTGTTTCAAATGCGTTTCAAAATCTTTAGAAAAATAATCTATATTGACTGCTCCAGAAATATGCCCTTGCATATACTCTTCTGGTGTACGTACATCTATAAGTTGACTTCCAACTACAGCAATTTCAGTCTTAAACATTTCAGGTTCTAATCCAACAGAATCCGAACTAGAATTCCACCCACACCCCGTTGCCAAAATGCTAAATATGACACTAAAAAAGAATATTCGCATAGTATATAATGTCAATTACTCCATATCCACAACGTCACCAGTCCATTCTAACATACCGCCTTCTAAATTATAAGCGTTTTCAAAACCAAGTTGTTCCATAATTTTACAAGCTTGTCCACTTCTGTTTCCAGAACGGCAGTATACATAGTAGTTTTTGGACTTATCCAAATCTTCTATCTCATCTACAAAAGCCTGTCCTTTATAGATGTCTATATGAATTGCATTTGCGATAATACCATCCGCAACCTCTGCATCTGTTCTTACATCTAAAACTACAGCGTTATCGTCTTTAGCTAACTGCTCTACCCACTCTTCTTGTGTTAAATCTTCCATTATTATGTTTTAATTTTTAACAAAACTAATATTTCTAAATACATAGACGAAAAAAAAGCCAAAGTATTACGCCTCCGTTTCACAATGGCTTACGCCTTATACCTATTGATTTATACCTTTATAGAACACCCTATGGCCTTTGTTTTTTTAACGTCTACAGCTTTACCTGCTAAAAGCGCATCCACGGCATTTTCCAAATACCTTTCCTTTACGGCTTTAGGGTATCTAGAACTATCATCTATCGCCCCAATGTACTGAACAACAAAGCCTTTATTCGTTTTTTGCAGAACATAATTATGTGGCGTTTTTGTGGCACCAAACTTAGGATACACCTTTTGCCCTTCGTCTACCAAATAAGGAAAGGTATAACCTTTCTTTTTAGCCCGCTTCTGCATGGCTTCAAAATTATCGCCCGGTCTTACGCTAGGATTATTAGGGTTAATAGCTATAACAGGATACCCTTTACCTGCATATGCAGCATCTAATGCTATAATTCGATCCTCATAGGCTATAGAATAAGGACAAGTATTGCATGTAAATGTTACAATAACACCTTTTACATCTTTATAATCGGATAACGAAACCATTTGCCCATCCACATTTTTAAGCGAAAAATCTTTAACCACATCGCCTATATTATAAGGATGGTTATGAACAGGTTTGAGCGTAAATGCACTCACAAAAATAGTTGCTATAAGCACCGGTATAATTTTAAATACTGTATTCATTATTTTTTATTTAATCGTTGAACTTCTTGCTCTAAAGCATTATATGTAAAAGAACGCTCGTAAAATTTACGTGCTGATTTATTATAAATCACAGTCGCAGGTATAGCACCAGACCAACTTTCATCTATGGCGTTGATCCATGTATTTTCACTAGGATCATCTAAGGCTATAACTTTACTCTTTAAATTTCGTTTTTTTATAAAAGGTTTCAGTTTACTGTCATACATGTGTGGGAAATCTAAACTCACCAAAATTACCTCAACACCTTTACCCGCATAATTTTCTGTGAGTTTTTCGAAATAAGGCAACTCCTTTACACAGGGACCACACCATGTAGCCCAAAAATTAATAACATAAGTCTTGTCGTCTTTTTTATTTAAAAACGTATTAGAAAATGTTTCAAAATCATAAACCTCTAAAGCACTAGATGTTATTTTAGCCTCATCTGTAACCACCTTATCCGTAAGTTCTGTTTTAGAATCTAACGCATTTACAGCCTTTTTACAGGATTGCATACATATACATACACATAGTAACAATCTTAACATCATATAGTTTCAAATTAAACTTAAATTTAAACATTACATCGTAAAGAGATTACCGTTTAACAAATTTTTAAATATTTCCTTTACAATAACAGGATTTACCCTACATTTGCCGACTCAAACTATGAAATAATAATATAACATTATAAAAATATCGAAATCAGCATAAATGCTGAGGGATTACGCTTCTTATAAAGATTTGACACTCTTAATACATAATAACAGAAGCACAAATGGGTACTTTAATCGTTTTAAATAGGCCCCCAATTACTGTAGTCTATTAAAAATTCTAAGGTTTTTAATACACGAATACTCTCACTACTTAGAACTTAAAAAACGATCATAGAGATTTACTATGATCGTTTTTTTATTAAAAATATGCCTGAATTGATTGTATAATACTATTTTGGTTTTTATCTTTGCTACGTTATAATTTTTATCTTATGAACACAATATTAAATATATCTTGGTGGTGGTGCTTTCGAAATTAAACTTCGTGAAGTAAAATCCTAGTATATTTAATCTTAAAATATCAAAAAGGCTTGTCTTTCACGACAAGCCTTTTTCTTTGAATCTTGACTTAATTCAGATTCTGAAAACATACAATATGGAAAAATTTAGTCTTTATACACATCATAAAAGAATTTTAACCGATACTATTACTCCGGTAACCGTTTATTATAAAATACGAGATAAATACCCTAATAGCATCTTATTAGAGAGTGGTGATTACCATAGAAATCACAAAAACTTCTCATACATCTGCTTTAATCCTATCGCTACAATAAAAGTAGAAAATGAGGTCATCTCTCAAACATTTCCTGATGGTAGCAGTACCACTTTAGAGATTACCGACACCACTAATGTTGTTGACGAGATTTACAACTTTACCAAAAGATTCGACACCAAATCCGAAAAGCACTTTAAGTTTATCAATAATGGTATTTTTGGTTATACAGCTTATGATGCTGTTCGGTATTTCGAAGATGTCGAGATTAGTAAAAAAGAAGATTCTGTTACCATTCCAGACATTTACTATGCGGTTTACAAAAACATCATCGCGATAAATCATTATAAAAATGAAGCTTATATTTTTGCGCATTGCTATGAGGATAATGAGAATAATATAGACGCTATAGATAAACTCATTAATGTTCAAAATTTTGCATCGTATAATTTTGATGTTAAAGGTGATATCCAATCCAACTTAACAGATGATGAATTTAGAGACCATGTAGACCTTGCCAAAAAACACTGTGCACGAGGTGATGTGTTTCAATTGGTGCTTTCAAGACGTTTTTCTCAAGAATATACGGGAGACGACTTTAATATCTATCGCGCTTTAAGAAGTATTAACCCTTCACCTTATCTGTTCTATTTCGATTACGGTGACTTTAAAATATTTGGAAGTTCTCCAGAAGCACAACTTATTGTAACAGATGGTTTGGCCGAAATTCATCCTATTGCAGGTACTTTTAAAAGAACTGGAGACGAACAGAAAGACGAACTTCTAGCCGAAAAACTAAAGAAAGACGATAAAGAAAATGCAGAACATGTCATGCTTGTCGATCTCGCTAGAAATGATTTAAGCCGTCACGGTAGCCAAGTAAAAGTAGAAACGTATCGGGAAGTTCAATTTTTCTCTCATGTCATCCACTTAGTAAGTAAGGTAACAGGCCATAAACACGATAGCACCTCTACCATGCAAGTCGTTGCAGATACATTTCCTGCAGGGACCTTAAGTGGTGCGCCAAAGCACAGAGCCATGCAACTTATAGAAACTTATGAAAAAACAAGTCGAAGCTTTTATGGTGGCGCCATTGGTTTTATGGATTTTGATGGTAATTTTAACCACGCTATTATGATTCGTACCTTTTTAAGTAAAGATTATACGCTTAATTGGCAAGCAGGTGCTGGTTTAGTTTCAAAATCTAAAAAAGAAGACGAATTACAAGAAGTATTTAATAAACTAGGTGCGCTAACCAAAGCGATTACTCTAGCAAAGGACATTTAAATTGTACTAATTCTACACCGTATGAAAACTTACATTCTTTCAGTTTTAATCGTGTTTCTAGGAAGCACAAGCGCATTTGCCTGTAGTTGTATTGAAACTAATGCGCCTCTTGTAGAAAAAGTAAAAAATGCTTTTAGTAAAGCAGATGTCATTATAAATGCTACGGTTGTAGGCATAAAAAAAATATCGAAAGGCAACTATATTTCTTCTGCAGATCCCATTGTATACACGTTTAAAGTATCAAAATATTTTAAAGGTAAACTAAAAACAGACACCATAGAGATTGTCTCTGCTTCAAGCAGTGCCAGTTGTGGCTATAAATTTAAATTAGGAACGTCGTATCTCGTGTACGCTAAATCGGCAACAACCTATGCCCGTTCAACACAACACGCTACAGATTATGTAACCAGCTTGTGCGACAGAAATAAAGTACTGCATACAGCTGTAAAAGAAGAATTAAAAACATTGAAAAAACTTAAATGCAAACTAAAATAAGCTGAGGCTATATTCTCCCCTTATAACAGACAAGCATATAAGACCATAAAACATGAAAAAAGTATTAGTAATAGATAACTACGATAGTTTTACTTACAACCTTGTACACTATTTAGAAGATTTAAATTGTGAGGTTACTGTTGTAAGAAATGACAAGCTAAACCTAGAGGACGTCGCGCCTTTCGATAAAATTGTATTATCACCAGGGCCTGGAATTCCAGACGAAGCAGGTTTATTAAAACCTATTATAGAAAAATATGCGGCTTCAAAACGTATTCTAGGGGTGTGTTTAGGGCAACAAGCCATAGGTGAAGTCTTTGGAGGCACACTTATTAACCTAGACGAAGTATATCATGGTGTGGCAACACCTGTTACAATTTCAGTAGACGACGAATACCTCTTTGAAGGACTCGACAAAACTATAGAAATAGGGCGTTACCACTCTTGGGTAGTTAGTGCAGACCTCCCCGATAGTTTAGAAGCTACTTCTTTTGATGAAAATGGACAAGTCATGTCCTTAAGACATAAAGTTTACGATGTAAGAGGCGTACAATACCACCCAGAATCTGTACTTACTCCAGATGGTAAAAAAATATTAGAAAACTGGGTCAATGCAGAGCCTGCTTAACATATAAGAACACAACTATAATATTAACAAACAAAATACTCCCTCTAAATAAAAGAGGGTTATAAAGCGAATGAAAGACGTTTTAAACAGACTTATAAATCACGAAACTTTATCTACTGAGGAGGCCAAACACATCATTTTTAATATTTCTAATGATTTGTACAACCCTAGCCAGATCGCTTGTTTCCTATCGGTTTATATGATGCGTAGTATTACTATAGAAGAATTTCAAGGCTTTAGAGATGCGCTTTTAGAATTGTGTATCCCCGTAGATCTTAGCAATTTTAATGCTGTTGATATTGTAGGCACGGGAGGCGATGGGAAAAACACATTTAACATCTCTACGTTATCTGCCTTCATCACAGCAGGTGCTGGTGTTCATGTATCCAAACACGGTAATTATGGTGTGTCCTCAACCTCTGGTTCATCAAATGTAATGGAACATTTGGGAGTAAAGTTCTCAAATAATGAAAGTTTTTTACAACGTTGTCTCGACAAAGCAGGCATATGCATTTTACATGCGCCCCTGTTTCATCCTGCCATGAAAAATGTAGCTCCTATTCGAAAAGCCTTAGGCGTTAAAACATTTTTTAACATGTTAGGCCCTATGGTCAACCCTTCATTTCCTAAAAATCAAATGTTAGGCGTTTATAATTTAGAGCTTTTACGTTTGTATAGTTTTGTGTATCAAAATACGCAAACCAATTATAACATCGTGTTTGCTTTAGATGGTTACGATGAAATCTCACTAACAGGTAGTGCTAAAATTGTATCTAACCATACAGAAAAACTTTTTACGCCCGAAGATTTAGGCGTACAACCTATAGCTCAAAATGCCATATTTGGAGGCGAATCGATTAAAGATGCTGCTAAAATATTTGTAGCTATTATTAATGGTGATGGTACAGAAGCTCAAAACAATGTGGTTTGTGCCAATGCAGGTTTAGCTATTGCAACTACAAAACAAATATCGCATCAAGAAGGCTTTGAGCTTGCTAAAGCCTCCCTGCATTCAGGCAAAGCAAAAGCCAGTTTAGAACGCTTAATAGCGTTGAGTAAATAATAATAAAAAACGCTTGTAATATAACAAGTAACGTCTTAATTTCTAATACTTTTAGAAGTTCCTATACGTCATAAAAAGTACAAAAAGAGGTATGAATATTTTAGACCAAATAACACGAGATAAACGCAAAGAAGTCGACTTGAGAAAGGGATTAATCCCTACGTCTCAATTGGAGCAGTCGGTACTATTTGAACGCCAAACAGTATCTTTAGCCCATAAGCTAAGACATAGCGCCTCTGGCATTATTGCAGAACACAAACGCCGGTCTCCATCTAAAGCAGTCATTAACCATTCGCTAAATGTACAAGACGTTGCAAAAGGCTATGAAGATGCTGGTGTGTGTGGTATGTCTGTGTTAACAGATGGCAAGTATTTTGGTGGTGCTTTAGACGATTTGCTAACGGCAAGAGCCAGCTGTAATTTACCGCTTTTAAGAAAAGAATTTATAATCGATGACTACCAAATATTGGAAGCCAAAGCTTATGGTGCCGATGTTATTCTGCTTATTGCAGCCATACTTACCAAAGCAGAAATAAAGCAATTTTCTGAATTTGCAAAACAGCTGCATTTAGACGTACTTTTAGAAGTTCATAACGAAGCCGAATTGCAAAAATCTATAATGCCTAGTATAGACATGTTAGGCGTAAATAATAGAAATTTAAAAACATTTGAAGTCAGTTTAGAAACGAGTAAAGAATTAAGCACGCGTATTCCAGACGAGTTTGTAAAAGTATCTGAAAGTGGTATAAGCAATACCGAAGCCATTAAAAGTTTAAAACCCTATGGGTACCAAGGCTTTTTAATAGGAGAAAACTTTATGAAAACCGATAATCCTGGTGCAAATGCTAAAACCTTCATTAAAGATTTAGAGCTATGAAATTAAAAGTATGCGGAATGAAATACCAAGATAATATAGCACAAGTTGCAGCATTGCAACCCGACTATCTTGGCTTTATATTTTATGAAAAAACACCTAGACATTTTGATACTAAAATACCTGATCTTCCTAAAAGCATTAAAAAAGTAGGTGTTTTTGTAAATGAAGATCTCAATACCGTTATAGAAAAAGTAAATAAATTCGATCTTCAAGCGGTACAACTCCACGGAGAAGAAGCGCCCTATTACTGCAGTATTCTACGCAATACCAAACTCATTTCTAAACCTTTAGATATTATAAAAGTCTTTTCTGTAAAAGAAGGCTTTAATTTTAAGGTTTTAGAGCCTTATGAAGATTTATGCGACTACTACCTTTTCGATACCAAAGGCAAATTACCTGGCGGTAATGGGTATACCTTCGATTGGAGCTTATTAGAAGCCTACCCCTCTACCAAACCCTTCTTTTTAAGTGGTGGTATTGGCTTAGAACAAGTAGAAGCTCTAAAAGCATTTAAAGCAAGTAGCGCTTCTAAATATTGTTATGCACTAGATGTAAACAGTAAATTTGAAACAGAACCTGGCTTAAAAAACAGTGCGAGTTTAAGAGAATTTAAAATGAAACTAAGTCCTAATAAAGACATGCAGAATTATAACGTTAACGACAAAGGCTATTACGGTGAATTTGGAGGCGCTTACATTCCAGAAATGCTATACCCCAATGTAGAAGAGTTGCGCCAAAACTATTTGAAAATAATGGGCGAGCCCGATTTTCAAAAGGAATTCAACAAACTATTAAAAGATTATGTTGGACGCCCTTCTCCCCTATATTTTGCAAAGCGTCTTTCTGAAAAATACAACACTAAAATTTACCTCAAACGCGAAGATCTTAACCACACAGGAGCGCATAAAATAAACAATACCATTGGTCAAATATTAATGGCCAAACGTTTAGGGAAACACAGAATTATCGCAGAAACAGGCGCAGGACAGCACGGTGTTGCCACTGCTACCGTTTGTGCCCTTATGGGTATGGAATGTATCGTTTATATGGGTGAAATCGATATTGCACGACAAGCGCCTAATGTGGCGCGAATGAAAATGCTTGGTGCTACCGTTGTACCTGCATTATCTGGAAGTCGCACCTTAAAAGATGCCACAAACGAAGCCATTCGCGATTGGATTAATAATCCTGTTGACACGCATTATATTATAGGTTCTGCTATTGGGCCTCACCCATACCCAGATATGGTAACACGCTTTCAAGCTGTCATATCTGAAGAAATTAAATGGCAATTAAAAGCACAAGAAGGCCGAGAAAATCCAGACTACGTTGTGGCCTGTATTGGAGGTGGTAGTAATGCCGCAGGTACATATTACCATTATTTGCACGAAGAGAGTGTTGGCATAATAGCAGTAGAGGCAGCTGGGTTAGGCATTGACTCTGGCGAAAGTGCTGCAACATCTGTATTAGGAAAAGAAGGTATTATACATGGGTGTAAAACCTTATTAATGCAGACAGAAGATGGTCAAATTACAGAACCGTATTCCATATCTGCAGGTTTAGATTATCCTGGAGTTGGCCCAATGCACGCCCACCTCTCTAAGACAGGACGTGCCGAATTTTTATCCATTACCGATAGCGACGCTATGGAAGCTGGTTTAGAGCTCTCTAAATTAGAAGGTATCATTCCAGCCATAGAAACCTCACATGCGTTTGCCATTTTTAAACATAAAACCTTTAAACCAGACGATGTTGTTGTAATGAGTTTATCTGGAAGAGGAGATAAAGATTTACAAAACTATATCGATTATTTTAAATTTTAAAACTTGGGCGTTCCCCAAGGGTCGGGCTTTCGCGAGTCGCGCTCTACGAGGCGCTTCAACAAACGCTCTATCCCTAACGCAAAAGGCACCTTTAGCACATAAAAGAAAATGAACCGAATTCAGAATAAATTACAAGAAGACAAAAAATTAGTATCGATATACTTCACGGCAGGGTATCCTAATATTGATGATACTGTTACCATTATAAAAAACCTTGAAAACAGCGGTGTTGATATGATTGAAATAGGATTGCCTTTTAGTGATCCCTTAGCAGATGGTCCTACCATACAAGATAGCTCTACTGCCGCTCTTAAAAACGGCATGACTACAGAGGTGCTTTTCGAACAATTAAAAGATATTCGTAAATCTGTAAACATCCCATTAATTATCATGGGCTATTTTAACCCAATGTTTCAGTATGGCATCGAAGCCTTCTGTAAAAAATGTAATGAAATAGGCATTGATGGTCTTATCATTCCAGACCTTCCTGTAGATGTATACCATGAGGAATACCAAGCCACGTTTGAAGCCTACGGTTTAATTAATGTGTTCTTAATTACACCACAAACCTCAGCAGAACGTATCGCGTTTATAGACTCTGTTTCTAATGGCTTTATCTACATGGTAAGTAGCGCCAGTACAACAGGTGCTAAAACAGGGTTTGGAGACGAACAAGCTGCTTACTTTGAACGTATTGCTAAAATGAAACTAAAAAACCCACAAATAATCGGTTTTGGCATTAGCAACAATGCTACATTTACAGAAGCTACTAAGTATGCTAAGGGTGCCATTATAGGGAGTGCATTTGTAAAACATGTGACAAAGCACGGTGTACACACTATAGATCACTTTATAAAATCGGTTGTAAGCGGCTAATAAAGCCCACTTAAAACTAAAAAAACCACCTTATATCTACTTGTATATAGGTGGTTTTTTGTTTTCTATTCTTCTGCGATAGCGTATCGAATTTCATCTAAAGACGCTGCACTAAAAGTGGTCAAGACTTTACTATTGCTATCCAAATACACACAGGTAGGCGTTCCATCAATTTTGTAAGCATCTAAAATACTATCATTAGAAACCAGCATTTTAAAAGTGTAGCCTGTAGTATCCAAAAATGTCTTATTCATCTCTTGGTTAGATTCCCCTTGTAACACCAATACGGAAACCTCTGGGTTTCCGTTAGCAAAACTATCTAACACAGGATAAAAGGCTTCACAATAGTGGCAATTCTTATTGGAAAATACCAATAAGGTGTTCGCTTTATCCGAAGTATTTTGTGTCACAAATGCACCATTAGTATCTGCTAACGAAAATTCTGGAGCAGGCGTTCCAACCTCTAAATAGCTATGGCCTTCAGAAGGTATTTCTAGAATCTTCTTAAGAATTTTATTTATTTTAACATGCTCCTTTTGAAGTACAATTACAGCCTTATGGTATTTTCTATTTTCAACATAACCAAATAGGGCCATGCCCAATGCAAGTAAACTTAATACAAGGGTGCTTTTTTTCATTTGTAATATTTTTTTAGTTAGTGTACGCATATTACTAAATAAAATCAACCCAAACAAAAGCAATTACTACAAATAATACGTGCTAAAAAAACAACTTAACATAGGTTTTTAATTACAAAAACAATATAATAGTGTTTTATTTACTAAAAACTGAATATTGTATTAAACTTTTCGTTATAAATTACGTCTAATAATTAATAACATCTAAAATTACATATAATGATCTCAAGTATTTTAAAAGTAAGTGTATTCACAATAGCTTGTTTCTCTCTCTCGTTAAGTGCCACTGCGCAACAAAAACCAAAAGCAGAGAGAACATTAAAACATTTAGATAATGATAAAAATGGTGAAGTTACCTTAGAAGAATTTAAAGACACAAAACGCAAAAAAGAGCTTTCAGCAGAAACCCTAGAAAAAAGGTTTAACCGCATGGATCGCGATAAAAGTGGAACGATTACTCTAGAGGAGATACGTACGCACTTTAAAAAACAAGAAGCGCGTAAAGCTAAAAAAGCAGCACAGTAAAAACGTTCTTTTAAACGTTAATCTTAAAGGCTATTTTCGAAACGAAAATAGCCTTTAATTTTTAAACACATATCTTGATACAGCACCAATTAATGGCATTAGCGTTCAATGAAAACGACATAAAAACCTATCTTTAATTCAAATTAAAAAATTATGGGAAAAGGAGATAAAAAGACAAAACGCGGCAAAATTTATCGCGGAACATTTGGCAGAAAACGCCCTCGTGTAAAGAAAAAACCAAGTATTGAAACTCAACTTGATATCAGTAACAAAATAGTCGTAAAATAATTAATTATCAATAGTACGCATTAATGTTTGCGCTTGAACAAGTGCAGATTTATACAAGCGTTTATTTTGTTTCGTCATATGTGCCCCTTCAGAAATCACAGCCTCTAATACCGCTTTTGCATCTGCCGCCTTATCTATTTCTAGCAAAAACTCTGCAAAAGCAACCCGCTCTTTATAATACGAGAACCGAATATCTATAGCACTTAAATGCGTTTCTGCAGCTTTTAAGTCCCCTATTGCCTTAAGCGCTAATCCATATAGGAATTGAGCCCGCGATCTTTTAAATTCAGAATGGTTGGAGATGCCTTCTGCATATACCACCATAGCTTTAAAATCATTTTGATTAAAAGCAGCTTCCATCATCTGCTTTACCACGTAAAAATCGCTTTTTAAATCACCATCTAACGCGGCATTATACTGTTTTAAGGCATTACTGTTATCGCCTGCTTCAAGATAAGCATCTGCAAGGTTGACTCTATTTTGATAGGTATCTGAAAAATCCACCTGCTTTTCTAAAGCTTTAATTTGTCCTGTAGGATTGATAATTTTGGTCACCCCAGACGTAATTAGCTCAGCATCCCGTTTGTTATACACTTGGGTTAAAATATAAATGATACTGCCTATAACTGGTAAAAACACAATTAAAAAAATCCAATAATATGCTGTTCTGTACTTAATACTATGATAAATACAAAATCCTTGCAGCGCAATGGTCACAAAATAAAACATACAATTCGTGTTAAATTATGGTGTAAAATGCAATAAGATACTAAAAAGTAATTGCTTAAATATCTGCTACTATCGGGTAAACACCAAATCATTAGGTTTAGAGAGTTCTTCACTAAAAGCATAATCCTTGTAACTAAACCCTTTTAACCCCTTAATATCCTGTACATCATGATCTACAACGTAACGCGCCATAGCACCACGCGCCTCTTTAGCATAAAAAGAAACAACTTTGTACGCACCATTTTTAAAATCTTTAAAATTTGCAGTCACTACAGGCACCTTTAAAGCCTTTTTATCTATGGCTTTAAAATATTCATTACTCGCTAAATTTAAAAACAATTCATCATCTTCAAGTGTTGCATTTAACGCTGCCGTAATGTCTTTTTTCCAAAATTCATATAAATTTTTATGCGCTCCAACAGGTAATTTTGTTCCCATTTCTAAGCGGTAAGGCTGTATCAAATCTGTAGGTGTTAGTAAACCGTACAATCCAGACAATATTCGTACAGCATCTTGTAAAACAGGAAGCCGTGCTTCTGGTATGGTATACGCATCTAAACCACGATATACATCACCATTAAACGCATAGATCGCTGGTCTTGCATTGGTCGCGGTAAAAGGCAAAGACCAGTTTTGATTGCGTTCGTAATTTAAAGTTCCTAAAGCTTCAGAAATGTGCATAAGCTGAGATAAATCTTTGGCAGATTTCGTCTTCAAAACGGTATTTAAAACTTTAGATTGTTTTAAAAATTGAGGTTCGGTACTTAACGCTGTTGGTAGTGGCGTTTCAAAATCTAAAGACTTCGCTGGAGAAATTACTAACTTCATAATTATGTTCTATTTGGTCTCAGTTACACTACTTTCAAGGCTTCTCAAAGGTATATGAAACTGTTTAATTGTTTTCGTATTATAAGCGTCAAGATGACCTGCCCTAAAATCTCTATTCCATAACTACAAGCTATAAAAGATTTAGATCAGTATTTCAAATTTACAACTCCTTTTTTGTATTTATCCTATTGGTTAAAAATTATTTATAATATGCCCATCAATGGAATTGATACTTTAAGCGATTGTTTTAAATTTGTAAGATTCTATTATTAGATGCTCCTAAGAGCACTGTTCAATACACAACAACTAATACTCCCCTTCGCAAATGATTGCATTTTTACACACTTCTAAAGTACACATAGACCGTTTTGAAACCTTAGTAAGGCAGTTTAATCCTCATATTGAAACCAAACATTTTGTAAACAAAACGCTATTAGATCATGCATTAGCCCATGGTGAAACTGCCTCTAATATGTTTCGAGAAGACATAGAAGCTATTCAAAAAGAAAAACCAGCACTTCTCATATGTACCTGTTCTACTTATGGAAGCGAAAGTGATCTGCATGATGGCGTATATCGCATAGACCAACCTATTATTGCGCATTTGGTAGAGGCCTACTCTAAAATAGGTTTGGTATACACAGCAAACTCTACTAAAAAGGTAAGTGAAAACTTAATTTTAAAAACGGCTAAGCAACACCAAAAAACCATTACTGTCGTAAATTGTGATTGTTCTGAATACTGGGTACATTTTGAAAATGGTGATTTCGATAGGTATCAAAAAGAAATTGCAAAAAGCATCCTACAAATGGCAGATCAAGTGGAAGTTATTTTTCTTGCTCAAGCCTCTATGGAAGGGGCAAAAACCCATTTAACAGCTTTAGAGAAACCTGTATTTACCAGTCCTGAGTTTGGTATTAAAACGCTTTTACAGCACCTCTAAATCGTTATCTTAACGTTCTGATATTACTAATAAATTAAAATCTAAAAATAAGTTTTATCTTACAAATAAAATTTATATTTTAGCCTAAAGCCTTGTTCATGGAAATCCCTTTTAGAAAACAATTACATCAAGCAACACAAGCAGAACATAATGCTGTAGAAGCTATCTTTAATTTTAATGAGGGGCTACAGCATGCCAATCTTGAGGTATTTTACTGTACAATGCTGTCAGCCCGACACAGGTGCAAACCCTTATTAGATGAATTGCAAATCGACACTTTTAATGCTGTGCTTATAGCAGCATTAGAGAAAGATTTAAAGCACTTAAAATCAACGTTTACCTATAATGAAGACGCCCCTTCTCTAACAATGAATTATGCGAATAATTTCAGTAATCAGCTGGGAGTCTTCTACGTATTTGCGGGCTCTTCTGCAGGCGCTAAAATACTTTTAAATATGGCACAACAACACGCACTAAAACATCCCTTTTATTATTTAAATGCTTTGGTTAAAAGCAGTAAAGCGCAAATGACAACCCTCAAAACATTATTAAATGTATCGTCTTTTAATACTGATGACGTTATCAGCTCTGCCAAAAACACCTTTAAACTGATACAAAACATTGGCACCTATGAGCTTCAACAACGACATACAAAACTCCAAAATACTTGAAGCTAAAGCTTTAGAGACTTGTAATAATGAACCAATTGCAATTCCTGGGCGTATTCAAGATTACGGCGCCCTCATTGCTTTTAATGTTGATACGCTTGAGATGACTTATGTTTCTGAAAACATCACAGACTATTTCGATGTCAACATTAAAACCATATTTAATCTCTCCATTCTAACGCTATTTACGCCAAAAGACTTTCATGACATTAGTAATATTGCATCTCATAAAGCAACATTTAGCCAAAGAAAACAAGTTAAAACTACTGTACTTCATACTAAAAAAGTAGACCTTTCTTTATTTCGAGTAGATGCTAATGTTGTTATTGAAATTATACCATTACAATCATCAATAGCTACATATAGTACAAATTCACATCTAAAATGGATTCTAGACAGCATAAAATCGCTAGATGACGTTCAAGATATTTTAGAACAATCTGTAGCAGGGTTAAAAAACATAACACAATTTGATCGTGTAAAAGCGTATATGTTCCATCCCGATAATTCTGGAGAAGTTGTAGCTGAACATAATAATGGTGAAATGGACTCTTTTTTAGGGTTACACTTTCCCGCATCGGATATTCCACCAGTGGCCAGGCAATTATTTTCTAAAATCGCTATAAGATATATTGAAAACGTGAATGGAGGAAATGCCGCACTATTAGCACATACAAGTGTAAAAGACATTCCTTTAAATTTAACACTAAGCCTATTAAGGGGTAATTCTCCTGTACATAATCAATACTTAAAAAATATGGAGGTGAGCTCTACCCTATCACTACCTATTATCGTTAAAGGAAATCTATGGGGCCTCTTTGCATTACACCATAAAGAAGTTATAGAGTTGCCCTCTGAAATCCTGTATACTGCAGAATTAATTGGGCAAATCGCAGGTATGGTGTTAACACAAAAAATACAGCATAAAACGGATTTAAAACTCAAAAAACTCCATTTAAAAGGCGATGAATTTATAACATTAAATCAAAACAATCTGCACCTTCAAAAATTTTGGGAAGCTTATGCTGTTAAACTTAAATCATTGCTAGACTGCGACGGTGTTTGTTACCAAATAGAGGACAAACTGTTTGTCTATAAATCTTGTCCTCCTAAAAACACCATTCTATCCATCGCTAAAGAATTTAAAAAAAATAATGCACCTTCCCTATACCATAGTTCTAACTTAGCTTTTGATACGAGTACTACCAAAGGCGTATTAGCCTTATGCATACATCTTGAGGTTCCTAAAGTCCATATGTATTTCTTTAGAAATGAAATAGAACAAAACATATCATGGGCTGGCAATCCTAAAAAAGACATTGAATTTACTAAAGAAAATGTGCGTTTACACCCAAGAAGTTCTTTTAATATTTTTAAAGAAACCAATAAAGGCCACTCTAAATTATGGGATTCTGAAACCTTATATCTTGCCGAAGCGGCACTACTTACATTTCAAAAAGCTGCTGTAACAGAAAAAGCAACAACAGCCCGTCTCAATACGGTGGTTAGAGAACTTAGCCATAGATTGAGAAACATCTTAGCTTTAGTGCGTTCAATTTCTCGGCAAACTGCTAACGATAACATTACAATAGAAAGCTATGTCAACTCTTTAGAACAACGCATTATAGCTTTGGCAAAAGCAAATAATTTACTCACCGATAGCTTTTATAATGCTGTTGAAATTAGAATCATCTTTGAATCTGTTATTTTATCGTTATGTGATCGTCCAGAACAATTGCATTTAAAAGGAGATTCCGCTAAAATTTCATCGGAAGTCATGTCAATGCTCGTATTGATCATTCACGAACTCACCACAAACGCTATCAAGTATGGGGCTTTTTCTCAACCTAATGGTCAAATTGCTATAAAATGGTATAAAGTTACAAATGGGCTCATTATAGAATGGAAAGAGTTAGGTGGGCCAAAAGTGAATATACCCACAAAAAAAGGGTTTGGCACTAGTATTATAGAAAATGCCATTAAATATGAATTTGACGGTGCTTCTGAAGTGCATTACCTCAAAGACGGTATTCTAGCAAAGTTTACCATACCCGCTCATCTTATAGGTGAAAATGAAGCGCCAATGTTTGTTCTAGATCAAATTGAAAATACCGTTATCAAAATACCCCGTAAAAAAGCAAAACGTCTCGATGTGCTTATTTTAGAAGACGATTTCATCAATGCACAAGATTTACGAAATATGATCTCTAAACTAGACATAAACAGTGTGTCTACCTTTTCCAATCAAAAAGACGCTTTAAACGCTATGAACGCAACAGATTACCATTTAGCCTTGTTAGATGTAAATCTAAAACAAGAAACCTGCCTAAACATTGCCAAAATATGCCATAAAAAAAACATTCCTTTTTATTACATCACAGGTTATGGTTCCTCGTTTTTAAAAGGTAATGGTTTCCCAAAAGCACCCGTTATACTCAAACCTTTAAGTACACAAAAAATAACCGACATCATAAATCATCACATTTAAATATTTTACATGAATTCTAATATCAAAAACATATTAATTGTAGAAGATGACTATCAATTGGCTTTAGAATGGAAAAAAGAATTAGAAACTAAAGCCTATCATGCAGATATAGTTACTAATGCTAATGATGCTAAGCTTTTATTACATAATGATTACGATTGCTTTATTGTTGATCTATTTCACGTACGCAACAATGAATTTTTACCAGATGGGGGCATTAGGTGCATTGCACAAATTAGGAAATATGATAGGTCTCATAAAAATAAATCCCCTCTCATTATCACGGTTACAGGCTATTATAGAGATGGTGAAGATTGCAAGATTTCTACAGCAGATGTTACCGCTACATTAGGCGCAAACTATACTTTAAAAAAGCCTATAGATTTCCCAAAAATACTTCAACTTATAGAGGATTGGGACACTTAAACTCCTAAAAAAAGGCTTAATCGCATCTCACATATAGCGTTGCATTTACGTGTGTCCCGTTTTGCTTTTAAAATGACTGGACTACACTTTTATACATTCTATTTCAAAATAAAGCTAATGCACATCTGTAATTTTCGCCTTATATAAATACAACAACATGCATTTTGGTTACAATAATTTCAAATTACAAATGATAAGAACCTCTTTTTAACCACATGCTTTCTAACACCAAAAAAGTTTACTTATTATCCTGATGCTTTGCATACGTACGCCATTTGGCAATACACTGCACCATATCGTCTGGCACTGGGGTTTCAAACCGCATAAACGTATGAGTAACAGGATGTACAAAACCTAAGGTTTTAGCATGTAATGCCTGTCTTGGTAAGAGCTTGAAACAGTTATCTACAAATTGCTTATACTTGGTAAATGTAGTGCCCTTTAAAATCGCGTCCCCTCCATAACGCTCGTCATTAAATAAAGTATGCCCAATATGTTTCATATGCACACGTATTTGGTGTGTACGTCCAGTCTCTAACTTACAAGACAGTAAAGTAACATAACCTAAACGTTCTAACACCTTATAATGCGTTACAGCCGGCTTCCCTTTATCGGCATCTTCACCAAGATATACTGTGTTCTGCAACCTGTTTTTAGGGTGACGGCCTATATGTCCTTCTACAGTTCCTTCGTCGTCTTCTACATCTCCCCAAACCATAGCGACATACTCTCGTTCGCTGGTTTTTTCGGCAAATTGAGATGCTAAATGGCGCATAGCAACCTCTGTTTTTGCGACTACTAAAAGCCCACTTGTATCTTTATCTATACGATGTACCAGTCCAGGGCGTTCACTAGAATTGTTAGGCAGATTATCAAATTTATAAATTAATCCATTGATTAATGTTCCAGAATAATTACCATGACCTGGATGTACTACAAGTCCTGCTGGTTTATTAACAACTAATAACGCATCATCTTCATAAACAATATCTAAAGGGATGTCTTCTCCTACCAGCAAAGCTTCATAAGTAGGATGTGGAAATAAGACTCTAATATGATCGTCTGGCCTTACTTTATAATTAGACTTTACTGGTGCCCCATTAACTAAAATACCATCGTTCTTTGCAGCAGTTTGCAACTTGCTCCTTGTTATATTTTCTATATAATTTAAAAGGTACTTGTCGACGCGTAAAGGTGCTTGCCCTTTATCTACTGTAAACGTGTGGTGCTCATGAAGATTATCCTCTTCTGGCAATTGTGGTTCTTGTGTTTCCATAATGTGACATGAGATGTCTACTAATGCTAAGGGCGTTTTCCGTTACCTAATACTAAATCGATTTGAGATGTTTTTGGCAACTTTTGTCCTGGTTTTATAATTTTTCCTTTGTATTTCAACTCCAAGACAATGTCTTTACCAAGATTATCTACATACGTAATTTTGCCAACCTTAAAACCTAAAGCTTCCAAATTAGGTTCTGCCTGTCTGTAGGTGCGTTCTCTTAAATTAGGCACCTCTACTTTTCTATAGCCAGAAGGGTTTAAGGTTAAATAAATTTTACGGTTTTTCTTTACTTTAGATCCTTTAACAGGCTCTTGTTCTATAACCGAAAATTTAGGATAATTAGGGTTGTAATTGGCAGAATCCTGTATTTGTAAAATCAAATGATGGGCTTTGAGTTCCATCTGTGCTACACTTTGAGATTTGCCTTTTAAATCTGGAACGGTTTCAAATTCACCGTGATTTGTTGTAGACTTTAACCACTGCAACATTAAAAAACAGAATACAACTAAGGCCAAAATAGCCAATCCTAATTGTTTAAAAAATGTCTTACTTACAATAAACTTGATTATACTCATTTACAGGTTTTTCTATTTGGCAAATATATAAAAACAGTTCTGTTTTTTCTTTTACAATTTAAGTGATATTTTAGCTTCAAACTAATTTTTAGGCATCAGTACGACTAAATATAACGAAAGCATACACGTCTCATAGCACATACATATGAAAAAAAATATCGCCATCATCATGGGAGGGTACTCCAGTGAATACAAAATTTCTCTTACCAGCGGTAATGTCGTTTACGATACTTTAGACCGTTCTAAATATAACGCTTACCGCATTCATATTTTTAAAGACAAATGGGTATATGTAGCCCCTAATGGTACCGAAACCCCCATAGATAAAAACGACTTTTCTGTACGTATAGACGATGTAAAGTTAAAATTCGACGTTGTGTTTAATGCTATTCATGGCGCACCTGGTGAAGACGGTTATTTGCAAGGCTACTTTGAGTTATTAGGAATACCGCATACCAGCTGTGCCATGTATCAAGCTGCCATAACATTTAACAAAAGAGATTGTCTTAGCATCTTACAGCCTTATGGCGTTAAAACAGCAACCTCTTATTTTTTAAATTTAGGTGATGCCGTAGATGAAACTGCTATTGTTGAAAAGGTAGGGCTCCCCTGCTTTGTAAAGGCCAATAAAGCCGGCAGCAGTTTTGGAGTTACCAAAGTACATCATAAAACGGACTTAAAAAATGCTATTGCTGTTGCTTTCAAGGAAGATGATGAAATTATTATAGAATCTTTTTTAGAAGGCACCGAGGTTTCTGTTGGTGTGATCACATACAAAGGGGCAACTAAAGTCCTTCCCATTACTGAAATCGTCTCAGAAAACGACTTTTTTGATTATGAAGCCAAGTATTTAGGAAAATCTCAAGAAATTACACCGGCGCGATTAACAGAAACACAAACACTTAAGGTCAATGCACTTGCTAAAAAGATCTATGACGTCTTAAAGCTTAAAGGCTTTTCTAGAAGTGAATTTATTTTTAAAGGTGACGACCCACATTTATTAGAAATTAATACCGTACCCGGTCTTACCACAGAAAGTATTTTACCGCAACAAGCAGCGGCTGCAGGCATCTCGCTTTCCGATTTGTTTGATAACGCCATAACAGAAGCCCTTACATAAGCTATTGACTTTTAAGTATATTTAGCTATATTTAAGCTCTAAACTTAAACCAAATTGTATGATTTTTTATGGAACTAATTCTTCTAGACTAAAAGATGGTCAACTTAGAAATGTAAAATGCCCTAACTGTAGTGAACAAACCACAATGCATTATAGTGTGTTTGGAAAGTATGCTTACATCTATTGGATTCCTATCTTCCCTCTAGGGAAAACAAATGTTTTAGAGTGTGATAATTGTAAAAAAACATATAAACTAAAAGAACTTCCACAACCTGTAAAGGATAAGTTCGAAACAGAAAAACATAGAGGCGTGCCTTTCTTACACTTTAGTGGTCTTGCTATTATCGCCTTAGCTATTGGCTATTTTAGTTACGCCAACGCTAAGCATAAAGACTTAGAAGCTGAGTATATTAAAACACCTGCTGTGGGCGATGTGTATTCTGTAAAAACAGAAAGCAAAGGCCATTATTCTTCTATAAAAGTTATAGAGGTTAAAACAGATAGTGTGTTTGTGGTGTTTAACAATTATGAAATCGATAAAAAGACTGGAATTGATCAAATTGATAAAGCTGAAAACTACAGTACAGTTATTGATGGCTATCTACAAAGTGAGTTAGAGTCCCTCTATAAGGATAATACCATCTATGCTATACATAGATAGAGACTAGGCCGTCTTTTTTTTAAATTATCGCGGCTTAAGAGTATTAAAAGCTTGTACAGAATTGTATATTTACAAAACGAACCGCATCTTATAAAAGGAAGCAAAGCAGTACCTATGAAACGAGCTATTTTTCCAGGATCTTTCGATCCGTTTACCTTAGGCCATTACGATATTATTAAACGTGGTGTCACGCTTTTTGATGAAATTATAGTCGCTATAGGCGTAAATTCATCTAAGACCTATATGTTTTCTTTAGAAGAGCGCCAGCAATTTATTCGCGAAGCTTTTAAAGACGAACCTAAGGTAAAAGTAACCACTTATAAAGGGCTAACCGTAGATTTTTGTAGGGCTAACAATGTAGAGTTCATTCTAAGAGGCTTGAGAAATCCGGCTGATTTTGAATTTGAAAAAGCCATTGCTCATACCAATAGAGATTTAGCAGCCATAGAAACCATTTTCTTATTAACCTCTGCAGAAACCTCTTATATTGCGTCTTCCATTGTTCGTGATGTGATTCGAAATCATGGCGATTATACCAAATTGGTACCTAATAGTGTTCGTGTAAAGCCATAACACAAGGTAACATCAACGTTTTTAATCGTCACGTTAATAGACTTAAATTCCGCTTTGGGGGACCTCATCTGTCCCTTAATAACGCCACGTATTTCGGCTTTAATAAATACCTTTAACTGTTTGTATAAGACAAACGGTGAGTCCTTCCCTATTCTTATAGCCGCTATAAGTTTAAGATCACACATAAAAATGCGCCCCCCCCCCCTGCAACCCAGATTACGCCTTTAAACATCGTCATAAAAGTTCCCAATACCATAAACACTAATATGTTCTCAATTTAACTGTAGTGAGCACTACAGTTAAATTAAAAAATATAGCGTAACACTCGTATTTACAGGAGTTGAAAGCCATAATAAATTTTCTAACACATAATTGGGTTTTAAGTAATAGTCATTAAAGATACGCTTCCGTTTTACCCTTTTAAATTCCGCCTCGCTTAGGTTTTATGCTTAAAAGAGTGAATTTGTGGGGTTATTTGTGGCAAAAACTGCAATCAAAATCAATGCTAACAAAGTATTTATGACTAAAAAAACTACACGCAAATCGCACATTAAATTAAAACACAAAACTTCTCAACTACTATTCCTGTTTACACTCCTATTATCTGTAACAACTTTGGCTACTGCGCAAGGCGGTATGAAAGTTTATGAAGGCACTACTGTTTCCTGTCCGCTATCTCATGAAAACGCCCATAGTAGACAAGGTTTAACAACAGCAACACACAATATAAGTCAGCTATTAGAGCGGGAAAAAACAGCTGAGTTTATAGTCACTTTTGGCCCTGAAATCCAGCAAGACCCAGAAGCAATGTATGCCTTTCAATTTGCCATAGACATTTGGTCTCGAGAAATAGCGTCTTCAGTTCCCATAAGACTATCGGCAGACTATAGAAGTTTAGCATCTAATACTTTGGCAGAAGCAGGGCCGATTTACTTTGTTTCAGATTTTCCAAATGCCCCAGAACCTTCCACGAGTTATCCTGGTGCCTTAGCAAATGCTATCGCAGGCGCCGTATTACAACCCGACCAACCTTTCGATCTTAGTGTAGTATTAAATCGAGACATTAATTTTTATTTGGGCACCGACGGCATTACTCCAGAAGGCCAATTCGATTTTGTAACTACCGCACTGCATGAAATTGGGCATGGTTTAGGTTTTATCTCAAGTAACATTAATGCTTTAGGTACATCTGGAGGCTTAACACTACGCAGAATAACAGACTTTCCTTTCCCTTACTCTAATCTCTTAATAAATGCAGACGGTAGTAAAGCCATAGACCTCCCAGACCCTAGTCTCGAATTACGCAATTACTTTACAAGTAACGCTGTTTTTATAAATGGAACAAATGCCATTGCTGCACTTGCTGGAGAAAAACCCCAAGTAGAAGCCCCGCCATTCTATGCGCAAGGTTCCGCTGTATCCCATTGGGACGAAAACACTTTCCCTTCTGGAGATCCCAACTCATTAATGACGCCTTTTACTGCAATGTCTGAATCTATATTCGACATTGGAGACATTACACGAGGCCTTTTAAAGGACATGGGCTGGCGTTTAGGCGATACGCGTCTTTTTGCACTTTCTGTTGGTGAAGCACAAGGTGAATTTGAAACACATCTAGGCGCAACAGCAGTACAAACTCTAATCGTAAAAAACACATCTGAAACCCCTTTTGTGTATACTGCCCGCCTATCCCAAAATCCAGAACAAATAGCCATAACTTTAGATAATGCAGACGGTATCACACTACGCCCTGGAGAGGAAACCTCTATAACACTAACCTACGATACCGCAGGGTTAGAGCCTGGCGTGTTTACTGCCGCATTAAACATCACGACCAATACATCTTCCATAGCATTACAAAGGCCTTTAAGACTCGGTGTTTTAAATGGTACTGAAGTGGCCGAAATTAGCACCGTAGAGCGCATTCAAGATACCCTAGATGTTTTAGTAGACCGCTTTTCTAATACTTTTGAAATGCGCAATACGGGAAACCGACTCTTAAATTACACTGTAACTGTTGCAAATGCAAGCGCCCCTTTTATTTCAATAGACAATCCTGAAGGCATTATTTTTAGAAATAGTGCAGAAGATATTGCATATACAATCAATGCCGAAGCACTTCCTGAGGGCACACATACAGCAGATCTAATTATTACTAGTAATGCCACCAATACACCATCCCTATCTCTACCTGTAAGCCTAACCATTGTAGACTTACCAAAACCTATTTTCGACATTACTATAGATGAGGCTATTAATGTGGCTATCGATGTAGATGCCAGAGACCCTGTTGGCATCGTTCGTTTTAATGTCTCTAATCCCGGAGCATTGCCTTTAGAATATGAATTAACACCCTTAATTACTGATCTTATTACATTAGATACGAGAAATGCTAGAGGTACCTTACAGCCAGGAGAAACAGCGCGTGGTTCTTTTATCGTAATTACAGGAGCGGCTGCAACCGAGCGTACAATTACCTCTGAAATTGTGTTTAACAGTAACGATCCTGCTGCCTCAGAAATAAGACGCCCTTTAACTGTTATGCTTTCTAGAGAAAGAGGACGTTTAGCATTGAGAAACACACCTGCGTTTAGTGCAAATATCGAAATGGGGTCTAGTGAGATAAGACGTTTAGAATTTGAAAACATAGGCACAATTCCTGTGCTTATAGAAGATGTTCAAAATGCTATAAATACAGAAATTATCAACTGGTCTACCCCCAGTGGCAACCGTGTCAATCCTGGTGAGGTGCTTACTGTCACCACACGTTTTACACCAAGAGGTCGAGCAGGCTTGCCAGTTAGAGGCGCTGTTAGAATATTAAATAACGGCACAATTCCAAACGAAAATAGTGACTATAATTTCTTTTCTACTTTAGTAGCACCTTCTGGATTAGTCGTTTCTGAAACCTCTATTTTTAAAGTTTTAAATATAAACGCTACAACAGAAACCTCAACTACAGAAGAAATTACAATTTCTAACGTAGAAGATACGCCTATAACCTATAGTATTCGTATAAACACCCCTACAGATAGTACCATAGCGATTGATACTACAGGAGGCACACTAGCCCCAGGAGAAAGCACGTCACTTGTTGTTACTCTAAACGGCAACATGCAATCTGCTGGTGTTTTTGAAAACGCTATTGTAATAACCCGTGATGCTCTAGATACCCCAGAAGCTATTATAGACACACGTTTAGAAATCGTTAACACTATAGGGCGTTTTAACCCAGACCCTATAGTAGATCTTTTTGTAGAAGACAATAGCCTATTTGGTTTTGTAGAACTCACCAACACAGGAAACGCGCCAATACACATCACAGAACTGCTAACGGGAGACACTTATGAGAACTCTGATATATTTGCAGTATTGAACGATGCCCCCTTTTCTGAAACCAACGCCATGTTACCGCCTAATGGTGTCTTAATTATTGAACTTACTTTAGAAACAAACACGCCTAATGCCATAAACGACGTCTTAATTGTAAGAAGTAATGCTGTAACACCAGAGTTACGCCTGCCGCTAATTTTTGGAGCAATAACGCCTCCTGAAACAATGCCAGGCACTTTTGGACCAGATCCTATCGTTGATGTATTTGTTGAAGATACGACTGCATTTGCCTTCGTAGAACTCACCAACATAGGAAACGCGCCAATACACATTACAGAACTGCTAACGGGAGACACTTATGAGAACTCTGATATATTTGCAGTATTGAACGATGCCCCCTTTTCTGAAACCAACGCCATGTTACCGCCTAATGGTGTCTTAATTATTGAACTTACTTTAGAAACAAACACACCTAATGCCATAAACGACGTCTTAATTATAAGAAGTAATGCTGTAACACCAGAGTTGCGCCTACCGCTAATTTTTGGAGCAATAACACCTCCTGAAACAATGCCAAGCAATTTTGGACCAGATCCTATCGTTGATGTATTTGTTGAGGATACCACAGCATTTGCCTTCGTAGAACTTACCAATACAGGAAGCACACCAATACACATTACAGAACTGCTTACTGAAGGCGTTTATGATAACTCTGATATATTTGCGCTACTAAACGACGTCCCTTTTTCTGAGGCCAACGCCATGTTACCGCCTAATGGTGTCTTAATTATTGAACTTACTTTAGAAACAAACACACCTAATGCCATAAACGACGTCTTAATTGTAAGAAGTAATGCTGTAACACCAGAGTTGCGCCTACCGCTAATTTTTGGAGCAATAACACCTCCTGAAACAATGCCAAGCACTTTTGGACCAGATCCTATCGTTGATGTATTTGTTGAGGATACCACCGCATTTGCCTTCGTAGAACTTACCAATACAGGAAGCACACCAATACACATTACAGAACTGCTTACTGAAGGCGTTTATGAGAACTCTGATATATTTGCGCTACTAAACGACGCCCCTTTTTCTGAGGCCAACGCCATGTTACCGCCTAATGGTGTCTTAATTATTGAACTTACTTTAGAAACAAACACGCCTAATGCCATAAATGACGTCTTAATTGTAAGAAGTAATGCTGCAACACCTGAGTTACGCCTGCCGCTAATTTTTGGAGCAATAACGCCTCCTGAAACAATGCCAGGCACTTTTGGACCAGATCCTATCGTTGATGTATTTGTTGAGGATACCACCGCATTTGCCTTCGTAGAGCTCACCAACACAGGAAACGCGCCAATACACATTACAGAACTGCTTACTGAAGGCGTTTATGAGAACTCTGATATATTTGCGCTACTAAACGACGCCCCTTTTTCTGAGGCCAACGCCATGTTACCGCCTAATGGTGTCTTAATTATTGAACTTACTTTAGAAACAAACACGCCTAATGCCATAAACGATGTCTTAATTGTAAGAAGTAATGCTGCAACACCTGAGTTACGCCTACCGCTAATTTTTGGAGCAATAACGCCTCCTGAAACAATGCCAGGCACTTTTGGACCAGATCCTATCGTTGATGTATTTGTTGAGGATACCACCGCATTTGCCTTCGTAGAACTCACCAACACAGGAAGCACACCAATACACATTACAGAACTGCTTACTGAAGGCGTTTATGAGAACTCAGATATATTTGCGGTATTGAACGATGTGCCTTTTTCTGAGGCCAACGCCATGTTACCGCCTAATGGTGTATTAATTATTGAACTTACTTTAGAAACAAACACACCTAATGCCATAAACGACGTCTTAATTATAAGAAGTAATGCTGCAACACCTGAGTTGCGCCTGCCGCTAATTTTTAATGACGAGACACTTAATAGCAATGCGCCAGAAGACCTCACGACTCAAACAGCTTCTCTGTCGCTTTTCCCTAACCCTGTAAGATCTAACGCCATCTTTAAAGTTTTTACTTCCGCGCCTAAAAACGTTCTTATTAGTTTAAGAAATACATTACAGCAAGAATTGACAGTGACAAAGTACGTTCGTATAGATGCCAACGGAAATGGAGAATTTATGTCTAAAGATCTTCAAAGCGGTCTATATATACTTACGATAAAAGATCCCGTATCTGGTAAGGTATACCAGTCTAAAGTAATTAAAAATTAGAGTGCTCTAAGTCTATATTCTATAGCGTATAAACCGTATGGTCTTTTCATTTAGATCATACGGTTTTTTAGTATACACGGTGCTACTCTTAAAGCACTTCAATACCTTATTATAAACCATGCTGTAAACCTTTTGTGTTGTCGCACCAAAAAGCTTTGTAACATTTTATAAAAAAAAGAGACCTATAGGTATACCCCTTTAAGTTTTTAAACGTGTTTTAAAATTACGAAACGTTCTGTTTTGTAGCTCGACCGTTGCGTTCTATTTTTAAATGTAAAGCACCTGTAGCTTAAAGTGGGTTTTTAAATCTAAACCTTATGCTGTATCGTATCTCTTTTATATTATTACAATTACATTTACGTCAACCTTCGAAGCAAGCCATCAACTTTTGGTTAAAGCGCTATGATATTCCTAAACTCGAATATGCACTTAAACATGGTAATTACAGAACCCGAAGATGGGCTGCCGAAGCTATAGCACATACCAGTAATAATTCTAGCATTCCTGTATTACTACAAGCCATTAACGATAGGGTACAAAACGTTTCAGTTGCTGCTTTAAATGCTTTGGAAACGATAGGAATTCCTCAAGACGTGATGCGTACAATTACAAAAAAAAGATTCTATTGGTTACAGAAACGTCGGGAACGTCAAGCAAAGCAAGCTGCTAGTAGCACTAAATCGTACACCATTTACAGATGGGAACGCGCCAGTAAGGCATCGTTCGACCGTGTTAAGGAACAGCTCAAAAGACCTATGCGCTAGTAACGTACTGCTTTTTTAAGTCTAAAGCTTATATTCTGATAAGGGTTTGGTAAACGCTTCAGGGTTTTCGGCCAGATGGTAACGAGGGTCATCTATAGCTTCTATAATGACTTCGCTAAACTTAGGACTCGCCTTATATAATAAGGTTTTAGAGTCCTCACTTAAATGTTTCAATTTAATAGTTTTACCAGCGGCTTCATACTTCTCCACCAAGTTAAAAATAGCCTCTAATGCAGAATGGTCGCTTACTCTAGACTCCACAAAATCAATTTCGACATAATCCGGATCGTTTTTCAAATCGAATTTTTGATTGAACGCATTGATAGACCCAAAAAATAAAGGCCCCCATATCTCATATACCTTTGTGCCATCTTCGCGAACACGTTTACGAGCGCGTATGCGCTTGGCATTTTCCCAAGCAAACACTAAGGCCGAAATAATAACACCAACAAAAACCGCTATAGCCAAATCAAAAAATACGGTTACGGTAGATACCAAAATAAGCACCACAGCATCCGACACAGGAATTTTTCTTAAGATTCTAAAACTAGACCATGCAAATGTTTCAATAACCATCATAAACATTACCCCTACTAAAGCAGCAATTGGTACTTGTTCGATATATTTATCTGCAAACAAAACAAACGTTAATAAGGTTATGGCCATCATGATACCAGACAAGCGCCCTCTACCACCAGCTTTAAGATTAATTACTGTTTGTCCAATCATACCACAGCCCCCTGTACCACCAAAAAGACCACTTAAAATATTACCAGAACCTTGTGCTATACATTCTCTATTACCATTACCTCTGGTCTCGGTAAGTTCGTCTACAAGATTCATCGTCATAAGGGTTTCTATCAAACCAACAGAAGCCGCTAAAAAGGCATAAGGAAATATAAATTTAAAGGTGTCTAAATTAAAAGGCAGTGCACTCCACGTCTCAAAAACATTAAGTCTACTTCCTATTTCTCCAACACCATTAAGCCCTTTACCGCCTCCATCTCTAATAAAATCGCCCACATTTATAGAAGCCAAGCTATCACCACCTAAAACAGCTACTAAGGTTACCACCAATATTGCGGTAAGCGCGGCAGGAAGTTTTGTGGTTAGTTTAGGCAACAACCAAATAATTAACATGGTTAACATTACCAATCCTATCATAACATACAAGGGTTTCCCCGTCATATAAGATTTAGAAACGCCTTTATCTTTAACCTTAAAAAAACCATCGTTGGTCACATTGAAGACCACCTTTTGCGTTTTGGTATCGAATACCTGTCCTTCTGATATTTCAAACGTTTTTTCCTGTGTTACTGTATTTACAACAGCATTCCCTTCTATGGTAAACAACACAGAATTAGAGACTAAATCTCTAACTGTATTATCGTTAACACTGTAAACCATTTCTTTAGAAACGGTATGTCGTCTGTTGTTGTTATAAATATCCTTATCGTTCGATTTGAACATGCCCAATTGGGCTATAAAAATAACGATCGCCAAACCATTCACAAATCCCATCATTACAGGGTGCGGAATCAATCTTACAAACTTTCCTAACTTAAAAACACCTGCTATAATTTGAATAACGCCCATAACAACCACAGCCGCTAACAAATAGAAATACCCCATATTTTCTACAGGTGTATCAAAAAGCAGCCCTTTGGCATGGCCTTCTTGTATCATGTTTACAAAAATAACAGCTACAGCACCAGCTGCTCCAGAAATTAATCCTGGTCTTCCCCCAAAGGTAGCGGTAATAATACCGACTACAAATGCTCCAAAAAGGGCAACAATAGGACTTATTTGAGCCACAAAGGCAAACGCTACAACTTCTGGAATCATGGCTAAGGCCACTGTTAGTCCACTTAAAATATCGTTTTTAGCATTTACAGTACGCTTTCGTATAAACTCTGTCATGATTAGTTTTTTGAAGCTGCAAATTTACAGTTTAAAAAGCGATGCGCAAGTATTCGCCCTATAAATTAACCAGTTAAAGCCAGAAATACGAAAACACAGCCCTTTTTCTGCCCTTATGTCTCTAATAGACTTTAAACTAAATGCTTAATGTTGCATAAGAGTTTTCCAAAGCCTTTTTGGTTTTCTTTTTTGTATGTAACCCCATCACCTCAAAATGCCTTTACTTAGAAAAAATACATTTCTATCAATCCACACCGAAAAGGCTTATGTTTTCAACATCTACTTTTTTATTTGCATATCTGGATTAGCAACAGGAAGAAGTGCACTATTTAAGAAAGTCCCTCTAAAAATACCATATACAGCACCTCTAATTGTGGAGATGGAAATAGAATTCAATATTGTAATAACACCTTGAGATAAATTTGGTGCATTTGTTTTCTTGGCAAAATATTGTTCAAAATTTTCAACAAAGCACAAGCAACTCACATTTACGTGACCTAACTTATCTTTTGAATTATTATCTAAGACCGAAATATTACAAATTTCATATCGCCTATAAGCGCTCCCTTTTTAGAGAGTTTAATGGCTTCTGCTCCAAAATACAGTGCTCTAGATACCTTCGACCCATCGGCACTTTTAACTGGTATCACTAATTCTGTCCAAGCTTTAAATTCTGCATATTTTATCAAAAATTTCACATCTGTAATTACTAGTTCACCCCGATTTCCTGATGTTGAATCTTTTTTCACATACGCATTATAAAAACCATTAGTTATAAAATTTAAATACTTTAAAAATTGTTGTAATACAATTAGCTACAAAACATGTACAATAACCTCTTTTAATACCAAAAAAACTTTCTTTTAATCCTAGATTCTAGCATTGATAGTACTATGGGTTCTAACAAGAAAACTAATAAATTACATTAGATATTATCATCACTTTCATTTTCGACAACACCTTTAATTCAAGTCATTTATATAACGGTCCCTAATACTAAAATGAGGCAAACAAGACAATTTTTCATAGCATAAACGTGTTTATAAAGTCATTTCACTTTATCTTTATTTGTTGTAGGTCTTTAAATAAAATAGATTGTATTATTTAAAGACGTTTTAACTTTAAGGTAAGCCTCGAAATGAAATCACTTCATATTAAAGATATGTGCCTCAAGCTTTCTCAGTTTCATATTTTCTCATCATAACTATCCCTTCTAAACATTTTTATATTAAAAATATAGGTATTCAGAGCGGTTAATGCACAGTAATGCCTATTTAAAGTATTCCTCGCTTAAAAAATATCACAAAACTAAAAATCTATATGCGGCTATTTTTGGTTAAATACTTGGCGTTAAGCTAAGGTTTAAAAATATCATTTTGAATTTTAGTGAAGATGGTGGTGGTGGTGGTGGTGGTATATGCATTGTAGTAGTTGTTTTTGGTTTAGTTGGTCTTTCTAAGATACTATCCTTTTTTTACATTAAACAAAAACACCAAAATCTTACAGATTTTGGTGTTTTTTGAACGCTGATAATACGTTAAATTGTAACTATACGATTTACAGATCGAATAATTCTGGTAAATACATCGATATGCTTGGAATATAGGTTATGAGTAATAGCACCACTACCATTATTAATAAAAACGGCAATAAAGGCTTTACAACCTGAGATACAGAAATATTTGCTATACCACTGCCCACAAAGAGTATGGTGCCTACAGGAGGCGTACACAGACCTATGCATAAATTAAGTACCAAAACGATACCAAAATGTACAGGGTGCATCCCTAGTGCTGTAACTACAGGTAAAAATATAGGTGTAAAGATAAGTACTGCTGGCGTCATGTCCATAAATGTACCTATAATAAGCAACACCAAATTTATTACAAGAAATATTACAATTTTATTACTAAACTGCTCTAATAAAAAGTTACTGATAAGTGCTGGAATACCTTCAAAAGAAAATAACCACGACATGGCCATAGACGTACATATTAAAAACATAACGACGGCTGTTGTTTTCGCGCTAGTTAATAAAATCTCTGGAAAATCTTTTGTGGAAATATCACCGTAAATCAAGGCTAAAACACCAGCGTATAATACGGCAATGGCAGAAGCTTCGGTTGCAGTAAAAACACCGGCAACGATACCTCCAACAACAATAACCAATAATAATAAGCTAAAAAATGCCTTTCTGAAATAAGTCCAAATTAAAGACAATGGGGCACGTTCGCCTTTTGCAAACTTTCGTGTTATAGCTACAAAAGCAATGTATGCAATAATGGCTACACCTAATAAAATTCCTGGTAAATACCCTGCTATAAATAAGGCTGCTACAGAAGCTGTACCGCCACTTGCTAAGGCATAAACAATTAAGATATTACTTGGTGGAATTAGCAGTCCTGTTGTAGAAGATGTAATATTAATAGAGGCACTAAATGCTCGTGGCAAGCCTTCTTCTTCCATTCTATCGGTCATGATACTTCCTATGGCCGAGGTCGCAGCAATTGCAGATCCAGAAATAGCACCAAATAACATAGAGGCCAATACATTTACATAGGCTAAACCTCCTGGTAAACTCGCGACTAAGGATTTTGCAAAATTTATTAAACGGTTGGCAATGCCGCCCCGTTTCATAATTTCACCTGCCAGTACAAAAAACGGAATGGCTAATAAGGCAAAACTGTCAATACCCGTGGTCATACGTTGGGCAATAGTGGTAATACCTGGTAATTTATCTATGTTTAATAATAAACTTATAGTCGTAGAAATTCCAATACTGTAAGCTACCGGTACCTTCAACATTAATAATGTAAAGAAACTGGCAAATAAAACGATTATACTTATGACTTCAATACTCATAGTTTAGTTTGTTAGTTTGTTTGCTTTAATTAGAGATACATGGTATAATGAAAACCACATGATTAACAGGCCGCTTATGGGCATAATAGCATAGATATAGCCTAAAGGAATGCGTAGTGTTCCTGAAAGCTGCCCTAAATGTAATGTGGTATATACCAAGTTAAAACCTCCTATAACCATAACAACAAGTGCAAATAAGAACACACAGAGTTCAATAAAATATAGAGCGCGTTTTTGTCCAGACTCAGAAAATTTCTGATATAAGAAATCCATCGACAGGTGCTGACGTTTTGCATTTAAATAGGCTGCCCCCAGTACAGAGAGCCATATTAGAGAAAAACGTGCTAATTCTTCTGTAAATGCAAAAGATTGGCCTAAAATATACCTTGAAAATACTTGTCCTAAAACATCAATGACGAGTAAACCAAAAATTGCAATAAGAATAATTTCCATAACTCTACATGCTTTATCAAAAAGAACGTTTGTTGCTTTCATACCTTATTTGTTTTTAATTTTAGTAACTATCTCATTCATTTCAGGACGTTCTTTTAAAAAGGCTTCTAAAACCGATTTAGATTGTTCTTGAAACAATGATTTTTCTGGAATAATAACTTCTACACCTGCACTCTTGGCTTTAGCCATAGATGCTTCTACAGAGGCATTCCAAAATGCTTTTTGCGCTTGTGCCGATTCGTTAGCAGCATCTTGCACCCATGTTTGTTCTTGGGGCGTTAATTTATTCCAGTATTTTGTTCCTATTAGTAAAACATCTGGAACAGAAGAATGCTGATCTAAGGTATAATATTTACTTACCTCGTAATGGTTAGACGATACAAACGATGGAGGGTTATTTTCAGCACCATCTACAACACCTTGTTGTATGGCTGTATATAACTCTCCATAGGCCATTGGTGTGGCAGACCCCCCAAGGGCATTTACCATGTTAATCGCCATTTGATTATTCATAACACGTATCTTAAGGCCTTTTAAATCTTCTGGAGTTCTAATGGCTTTATTAGAGGTGTAAAAGCTTCTACTTCCTGCATCGTAATAACACAGACCTCTCAACCAGAATTTACTTCCTTTTTCTAAAATAGACTTCCCTATTTCGCCTTCTAAAACATCAAATTGATGTTGTTTGTTTCTAAATAAATACGGAATTCCAAACATGTGGTATTCTGGTACAAAGTTAGACAAGGTAGCTGCACTTACTTTTGTAATGGCTACACTTCCTATTTGAAGCAGCTCTAAGGCTTCTCGTTCTGACCCTAATTGGCCATCTGGAAAGATTTTAACATCTATTTTGCCTCCAGATTTTTTATACAGTGCTTTTTTAAACTCTAAAATTCCCTTGTGTACAGGATGGCCTTGAGGCAGCGTATGTGCCAAATAGAATGTTTTTGTATCGCTTTCTTTTTTACAAGACAGCATTACACAAACAAGCATACACGCCATAAGTATATGTTTCATAATATTCTGTGTTTATTTCATATTAAAACCAAAATAATTTTTGGCATTGTAGTAACAAATGTCTTGCACCATTTTCCCTAAAAATTCAATATCATTAGGAATTAAACCTTGCTTTACATCTTCACCTATAAGGTTGCATAAAATGCGTCTAAAATATTCATGTCTAGGAAATGACAAGAAGCTTCTACTATCGGTTAACATGCCTACAAAACGGCTTAATAGCCCCATGTTAGACAAACAATTAAGTTGCTTTTCCATACCATCTTTTTGGTCTAAAAACCACCAACCTGAGCCCCATTGCATTTTACCAGGTACATTAGCTTCACTATAATTACCCATCATCGTTGCAAACACTTCGTTTTGAGATGGGTTTAAGTTATAACTGATTGTTTTGGCTAATTGACTAGAGCGGTCTAAGCTGTTAAACAATTTAGACATGGCTTTTGCTGCTGGGAAATCTCCAATAGAATCTACACCAGCATCTAGACCAATTTGTTCTAATAATCGGCTATTGTTATTGCGAATAGCTCCAATATGAAATTGCTGTGTCCACCCCTTGGCGTGATACAATTTACAAAGTGTATTTAAAATACAAGATGCAAATTCTGTAGCTTCTTCTGCAGTAAGTACTGCGCCAGAAAGTCGCTTTTTAAAAATAGCATCTACAGCTGCTTCTGTAAATTCTGAAGCATAAATTTCTTCTAATCCATAGTCTGACAATCGACAGCCTTGTTCATGAAAATAATCAATTCTAGCTGAAATGGCTTCAACTAGATCTTCTAAAGTAGCAATTGCTACCCCAGAACAAGCCGCTAATTTCCCGATATATTCTGGAAAACTGTCTTTATCTACAAGCAATAAGGCATCTGGACGAAACGTTGGAAACACTTTCGTGTAAATTCCCAAAGCTTTTATTGCTTTATGATGTTCTAAACTATCTATAGGGTCGTCTGTTGTGCACACCACCTCAACTTTTAAATGTTCTAACAGTTGCGCTGGCGTCTTATTTTCTAAGATGGTATTGATTTGATCGTAAATCGCATCTGCTGTAGATGGTTGTAAGATTTCATCAATTCCAAAATAACGTTTCAACTCTAAATGGGTCCAGTGAAATAATGGGTTTCTTAAGGTATAAGGCACCGTTTCTGCCCACTTTAAAAACTTGTCTTTTTTAGAGGTATTAGCACCTGTAATATAAGATTCGTCTATACCATTAGCACGCATGGCTCGCCATTTATAATGGTCTCCATTTAACCAAGCATCTGTTATGTTTTTAACAGGCTTGTTGGCTGCTATTTGTTCTGGAGAAAGGTGATTATGATAATCAATTATAGGCAGATCTTTAGCATAGGTATGGTAAAGTGTTTCTGCGATATCAGACTGTAACACAAAATTGTCTGAAATAAAATGTGTTGCGTTCATAGTATGGTTTAGTTGATTGTAACAACTAAAGGATTATTTAATTTTGTTGCGAAAGATGCTAAGTACTCTTCCCATGCTGCTTTGGTCGTAAATTCGTTTGCTTTTTTCCATCCGAATCCTGCATAATACACAGCTTTATTATTTTCTACTTTAATTTGAGCAAATACGTTACTCTTATCTTTTAATGGCGTATCGTAAAGTACACCTGATATTAAATTACCGTTTGGTACTATAATGGCTGTTCCTAATTCGGAATCGTCATGTGGCTCCCAATACGACACCCAACCAGAAGCTTTATTAATGGTATGCGTACCATCTTTTTCATGTAATGTTAAGCCTGCATGAATGGTATCTGTTCCAGATACTTCTATTTCAAAACGCGACAGGTTACTTCCGTAATCTAAAGCAATGTGTTTGGTTTCAGAAATTGTTTTCCCTTTAGCATCCCAATTAGCATACTCTAAAACAAAACTGGTTCTTAAAGGCCCTGTAGTTATGGTTTTCCATGCTGTAAAATTTTTAGACACATAATACGTTGTATCTGCTTTTACAGCAATACCACCAACACCTCTACTTACACCCACATGAAAGTTGTCTAAACCTTCACCTGTGTCTTTATGATACGCTCCTTTTTCTGTTTCAGCTTTTTTATACCACTTGTTTATTATGGGATACTCCACACGTTTTAACCACGCATCAATACCACTAGACAGGGTGCCTCCTTTAACGCCTTCTTCTATCATTTGTTGTGCTACAGGCCCAAAAGTTCTAAAGCCTACTTTATTGTTTTCCCAAGCATAATCGTCTGTACGTTCTGGTACAAATCGAGAATAACAATATTCGGTAACTTTTGGTTGTTCTGAAGCTGGTACTTTTACCAAAGCATATGCTTTTGTTGCATTAGGCTCAAGTTCTGGTTGAAACAACAATACATCGGCAGTACCATCTTGATCTTCGTCGACCAATTGGGATACTAAAATGGCTTTTGTGGCTACATCTTGAACAGATAAATCGGCAATAACGTCTTCTGGACTTAACTTTAAGTCTGAAATCTTTACCTCTACTGTCTCAAGCTGGCGTGCACTATCTAAAGGATTTTTTATGCTAATAATAGCCTTGGGTGGTGTGCCTTTACAGCTTGTAAAAAGTGTTAAAGCAACCAAAGCGGTATAAAAAAGTGAATGTTTCATAGTTTAGTCTTCGTTAGATGGTTTTCCTATAGTTGCTAATATCCCACCGTCTACGTAAACGATATGTCCGTTTACAAAGTCGCTGGCTTTAGACGCTAAGAATATTGCTGCACCTGCTAAATCGTCTGGGTCTCCCCATTTAGCTGCTGGTGTTCTATTTACAATAAAATCATTAAACGGGTGGCCATCTACACGTATTGGAGCGGTTTGCGATGTTGCAAAATACCCCGGACCAATACCATTTACTTGTATATTGTGCTTTGCCCATTCTGTAGCCATATTTTGAGTTAACATTTTTAACCCACCTTTGGCTGCGGCATAAGCACCTACGCTGTTACGACCAAGTTCACTCATCATTGAACAGATGTTAATGATTTTACCAGCTTTTCGTTCTATCATGCCTTTTACAACATGTTTAGAGACGATAAAAGGACTCACTAAATCTACGTCTATAACCTCTTTAAAATCGGCAACTTCCATCTCAACAAGCGGTGTTCTTTTTATAATCCCCGCATTGTTAATTAAAATATCAATAGTCCCCACTTCTGCTTCTATTTTAGAAATAGCAGTGCTTACTTCGGCTTCATTAGTTACATTAAACTTGTAACCATGAGCTGTAATGCCTTCACTTTTATACTGAGCAACAGCTTTGTCTATTTTCTCTTGAGACGAGTTTCCATTTACAATAATGGTTGCGCCTGCTAAACCTAAGCCTCTAGCCATAGACATGCCTAAGCCATGTGTACTGCCTGTAACTAAGGCTACTTTGCCTTTTACATCAAATAATGCTATACTCATACCTTATCGTAAATCTGTTATTTTAGCAACATCCATATCGCCGTAGTCTAAGTTTTCTCCTGCCATACCCCAAATAAAAGTATAGTTTGATGTTCCTGAACCAGAGTGGATAGACCATGGTGGTGAAATTACCGCTTGATGGTTTTGCATCCATATATGACGTGTCTCTTGCGGTTGTCCCATAAAATGACATACGGCTTGGTCTTGAGGAATATCTAAGTAGTAATAGATTTCCATTCTACGGTCATGTACGTGCGCTGGCATGGTATTCCATACACTTCCTGTTTTAAGCTCTGTCATTCCCATTTGCAGTTGGCAGGTCTCTACAATACCTCCAATAATTTGTTGGTTTACTGTACGGTGATTTGCAGTCTCTAAAGACCCCAACTCTATCTTATTAGCTTCTGCTTTACTTACCTTTTTAGTTGGAAAATGTTGATGTGCTGGTGCAGAATTTAAATAAAATTTTGCAGGGTTTTTAGCATCATCACTTTTAAACACAACATTTTTAGCACCACTACCAATGTAAAGTGCATCTTTTAATGTAAGTGCATACGTTTCGCCATCTACCTCTACAGTACCGTCGCCGCCTACGTTTATAATACCTAGTTCTCTACGCTCTAAAAAATAACTAGACTTAAGAGGATCTATAGTATCTAAGGCTACTGGACCTGCTACAGGAACGGCAGAACCTGCCATATATCTGTCATAATGCGTGTATACCAAAACCAATTGGTCTTCTTGCATTAAGTTGTCTATTAAAAACTCATCTCGTAATTGTTGTGTATCGTAAGCCTTAACTGCCTGTGGACTTGACGCGTATCTTGTTTCGTAATGTGTACTCATGGCTAAAGTTATGTTAGTTTTATAGTGTATGTTTTAAACCGTATTCTAATCCTCTTAATTCTGCTAAACCTCTTAAACGGCCTATTCCAGAATAGCCTGGGTTGGTTTTTTTATGTAAATCGTCTAGCATTTGGTGTCCGTGATCTGGACGTACTGGTATTGCATAATCTGCCATACCTGCTGCTTTTCGTCTTTTTTCTTCAATAAGAATTGCTTTTACAACAGCATACATGTCTACATCTCCATCTAAATGATCGGCTTCGTAAAAGTTTCCTTCCTCATCACGCTTCGTACTACGCAAATGTAAGAAATGCGCACGATCTGCAAAACGTTCAAAAATCCCCACTAAGTCGTTATCTTCTCTAACACCTAACGATCCTGTACAAAATGTAATTCCATTGGCACGATCTGGCACATTATCGAACAAATATGCATAATCTGCTTCTGTACTGACAACTCTTGGCAATCCTAAAATTGGATATGGTGGGTCGTCTGGGTGGATACACATTAACACCTCGTTTTGCGAGGCTACAGGTATAATTTCTTTTAGAAACGCTACTAAATTGTCACGTAATGCTTGTGCATCTATGTCTTTATAAGTATCTAAAATTGTTTGAAACTGCTCTAAAGTATAGCCTTCTTCTGCGCCTGGTAAGCCTGCGATAATATTATTTACCAGTTTCTTTTTTTCATCTTCAGAAAGTCCATCAATATACACTTTAGCTGCTTTTTGCTGCGCATCAGAGTAGGCCTCTTTTGCACCTGGTCGTTTTAATAAAAACAACTCAAACGCTGCAAATGCTGTTACATCGAAACGTAAGGCTTCCGATCCATCTTCTACTTTAAATGCTAAATCTGTACGTGTCCAATCTAAAACAGGCATAAAATTATAACATACAATAGTAATACCACATTTTGCTAAGTTGGCAATACTTTCTTTATACCTTTCTATGTAGGTTTTAAAATCGCCAGAGCGGGTTTTTATATTTTCGTGTACTGGAATACTTTCCACAACACTCCATGTTAAACCAGCGCTTTCAATAGTATGTTTTCGTTTTTGTATGTCTTCTACAGTCCATACTTCTCCGTTTGGAATATGGTGTAGTGCAGAGACAACGCCTGTTGCTCCTGCTTGTTTTACATCTGATAAAGATACTGGGTCGTTAGGCCCGTACCATCTCCATGTTTGTTCCATGTGTATAAATTATGTGTTAGTAAACGATTCCATAAGGGCTGTAACTCGAACACCTGCCTCTACTGGGCAAGGGTTGTCGCGCTTTCCTAGGAAATAATTTACGGTTTCTTGTATTAAAGGTTGTTGTATGTTTTCTGGGTTTTCGAAATTAAAAACCGACGTATCGTTTCCTATACTTAAGGTCAGTTCTTCTTCATAAAAGGAAAATGCGAGTGTCCCTTTTTCGCCATAAATAACGCATTTATCTTCTTGAAGGTATTTGGGAATTGCAAAAGACCAAATACCTCTAAATTGTACGCCATTTTTAAAATTAATGATGCCATTAACAGTATCGTCTACGCTATTAATCCCTGATTGGTTTACCGCTATTCCTTTGGCGGTATGATATGCACCAAAAAAATGATACATTAAATCGATTTGATGCGGAGCAATATCATGAAAATACCCGCCTCCTGAAACGGCTTTATCTAACCGCCACGTGGCTTTAGAATTAAAATCGAAAGGTTGTAAAAAGGTAATATCTGCATATTTTACAGCTCCTATGGCACCTGTATCTAAAAGGGTTTTCACCTTAAGATAAATAGGCAGAAAACGTCTATAATGTGCCACAACTAATTTTTGAGAACTGTTAGTAACAGCGGCTTCTAATGCTGCAGCCTCTGTATTAGAAAGCACCATAGGTTTTTCAATATAAACATCCTTACCTGCTTTTAAAGCTTGTAAGGCATATTCTAAATGCGTAGCTGGAGGTGTCGCAATATAAACAGCGTTTATAGTGTCGTTTTCTAAAAGTAAACGCGCATCACTATACCACAAAGGCACGTTGTGCCGTTTTGCAAAGTCTTCTGCTAAACGGGCATCTCTTCGCATTACGGCTACTAATTTTGAATGCTTACATTTTTGAAAAGCAGGGCCACTTTTAAGCTCTGCCACGTCTCCGCAACCTATAATTCCCCAAGTAATGGCAGATGTTCCCAAATTTGTACAATTATTTATGTATTAAACACCACTGTAAGCACTAAAACCACCATCGATTGGCACTACAACACCTGTTACGAAAGATGCGCCTTCTCCACACAACCATAATGTCGTTCCTACTAAATCTTCTGGCTCTCCAAATTTACCCATTGGAGTTTGGTCTATAATTTGATTACCACGAGGTGTCAAACTACCATCAGTATTCGTTAATAGGGTTCTGTTTTGTTCTGTTAAAAAGAAGCCTGGTGCTAATGCGTTTACACGGATACCAACTTTTGAAAAGTGTACAGCTAGCCATTGTGTAAAATTAGATACTGCTGCTTTTGCACCACTATATGCTGGTATTTTAGTTAATGGTGTAAATGCATTCATTGAAGATACATTTAAAATACTACACCCTTCTCTACCTACCATATCTTCGGCAAAAACTTGAGTTGGTAATAATGTTCCTATAAAGTTTAAGTTAAATACAAACTGAATGCCTGTAGGATCTAAATCGAAAAAAGTTTTAAAACCCTCCGTTTTATCTAAAAGATCTTTGGCTTCTAAAAATGGGTTGCTTGTTGTACCTAATGGGTGGTTTCCTCCTGCCCCGTTTAATAAAATATCACATTTTCCAAAAGCTGCATTTACCTCTTCTTTTGCTGCTACTAAAGAGTCTTTCTCTAAAACATTAGCTTTAACGCCAATAGCAGTTCCTCCTGCTTCATTAATTTTATCTGCTGCTGCTATTGCGGCATCTTTATTTAAATCTAATAGAGCGATCTTATGTCCCTCTTTTGCTAAAGCTTCTGCTAGCGTGCTACATAGTACACCACCGGCACCTGTAACTACAATTGTTTTACTCATCAAGTTAATTATTTAGTTTTATAATCTCTTTTTATTTTAATACAGTACATCGTTTTGGTGCGCTCTAAACACAAATATCTAGGGGTTTTAATACACCAGTACACACTGGTTTATACCTTTCATAACATTACATTTTCTAATGCAGTAAAACAACTGTATTAAAATGTAACGACAAACCCAATTCACAAAAAATGTACTAAACTACTCCTGTTTTTGTATCCTATGTGACATGCTAAAATGTGACATTCATACGCCATATCTACATCTCCGTATCTAAACGGTATCAAAAACAGTCTTTTATCTAAAAAAGCGCTGCTAACAAATATAAAGCAGTCACACTTTCGAGCCGTCCTGCTCTATCCTGATTCTTTGACAAAAGTAAACTTTTAAACAAAAAGAAATAAAACTATTAAACGATTATTTATACGAAGTTATCGACAACGCTTCTTAGATTATACACGTCATTAAATCCACTCATTTTAAACCCAATGCGATATAATTAATGCAGCGTACAGTATAGAAAATATTGACATTTTAAATCAAGGCTGTAAACTATACCTATTTAAAACACAAACACACATCACAACGTTTTCGAGAGCCTTATTATAAGGAATCTCGTAATATCAATTTCGTTGTTAAATACTTCCGTACGGGCTCTGTAGAGGTTACAAATTCTGCTGCCTTAGCACCAAACTCGGTAAAATCTACCGATACCACAGAGATTCCCTTGTATGTAAATTCTTTTAAAGGGGTGTCGTTATAAGACAACACGCCTATATCTTTACCCAATTCATAACCTTTAGCTTTACATTTACTCAATAACTTATACAACATACGATCGTTTACAGTAATATACGCCTTTCCTTTTTCAATCATAAAATGATCTGAGTTCTCAAAGACATCATGTTCTAAATTATGCAACGCACAGAATTGTTTAAAATGTGAGACACTCTCATAAGGATGATAGGAAAACGGCGGATAGATAAACGTTAAGGATTCGTATTTTTTAAAACGGTACAAGGCTTCTTCTAGACAATTACCAAAAGACGCACCAAAATCTTGAAATACATAATTTTTCACATCATCCAAATTGGCTTTCCAATCGATAAGTAACAGGCGTTTCTTATCTATTTTAGACAATGCACATTCAACTTCTGGATGATCGAATCCCATAACGACATATTTGTAATACTTGCCATTATCAACATCTAACATTGATTTGAAATTCTTGACATTATGGTGGTGAAATTGTAAATCTACAGTTACGTTATCTGGCAAGCAATTCACAAAAGAATGGTAAAACACCTCCTTATAAGCCTTAAAAGTACTTATAAGCAGCAACACGCGTTTATGACTCCCTGAAATGTAATACCCCTTATTAGGTGTCGATTTAATTAAGCCTTCCTCTTTCAATAAACTGTAGGCTTTATAAACCGTATCTCTTGAAATCTTATAATCTTTACTAAATTCATTAATAGAAGGAATACTATCCCCTATTTTATGCGCATTGATTTCTATAGATTCCTTAAAGGCATTAACTATCTTTTTATACTTAGGGATACTATTACTTTCTATATCCGTTAGTCGTATTCTTGTGTCAGTCATAAATCAAAAAATAATTCTCACAGACAAAGCTTCATTTTCAATCAAAATGAAATTAAAAACATGAAAAAAATATTTAATTCTTGTTATGGGTTGAGTCCGCTAGTTATCTCAAATTAAAATTAATCTTTTCAAAAATCTGTCCTGTACTGTCTGTATTATAGTTTCCGAAGTAAAAAAAAACGACATACACAGGCCTCAAAAACAGACACTCAACCACCTCTAAACGTGAACATAACAGCTTTAGAACGCACTACCCCTCTAGCGCCTCTAAGGCTAACCAAGCCTCATAAGAGACCACTCCCTTATCTGGGCGCGGCCTGCCATCTAGCTTAGCTATAAATTCTAACGAATGCCCATCCGGATCATCAAAATATATTGCTACAGCAGGCATCCAAGCAAACACCATAGGTCGTTCCGAAGCTTCCTTTAAAAAGTTTCTAAAAGGAATTTCTCTTTCTTTTAACCAGTCTACAGAAGCATTCAAAACCCAATCTGCATCACACTCGAAAGCAAAATGCCTTTTATCAATAGAACCTTTAGAAGCTTCCCAGACGCCTAACATTTGCTGTTGCGGTGCTCCAATCCAAAAAAAGGCAACCCGCCGTTCTGCTTCATAATGACACTGTTCAAGTCCAAGAGTTTCTGCATAAAATTGTACCGACCTTTCAAGATCTGTAACATAAATGTGTGTTTCAAAAAGTCCTTTTATCATATTTTAATGCGTTACCTATATAACCACTACTCACACTACCACATTGGCGCTTTAAGGTTTAGACTGCACCAGTCATTTTAAAACACCACAACGGATATTTATTTCAATTCAAACTCATCCATACATTTCCCTATTGTAAACACCTTCATTTCAGCCTCTAATTTATTAAAGAATTGAAGTAATAACTAACTTTTTATTCGCAACTTTTAGTCTAACGCTTGTCTCCACATGGTTTAATAGTATACCCTATGAACAGCTAATATAACAGGTGTTCATTTTCTATCGCCATTGCTTTATTATAAAATTCTTCAAACGCTCTATCAGAATACGCAACGCGCATCGCTTGTAAAACATCTAAAAGCCCTAGACTTATCCATTCCCAAAGCATAGTATCAAAGTTATAGCGGTACATTTGCTGAGATACTTCTTTTCGAATCGCTGCAACCTGAGCGCTATGCATTCCCTTTTCCACCAACGCATGCAGGGTACGTTCTGCCTCTTCTTTTGTATGCGCTGTATCGAGAAATGGCTCTAAAATGTAATCCCAAACTCAATTTTTTGGAGCCGTTCTAATGGCATTAGTTTCTACGAATACTGTTAATTCTTGCAATTTTTCAACTGCTATAAAAATCCAATCACCTTTATAACACAATTGAGGAGGATGAGACTTTAAAACAACAGCATGAATGTCATGCGCATTTAAAACCATATACGGATACGCCTTAGAGGGCTTAAAAGGATAGTTCTCTAGTACTATTTTATGTGGTTCGATGGTACAACATGTACCGAAATCACAAAAAAAAGAAGTTCTTCCTTTAATAGTTGCTCTAAGCAACCGCATAATCTTGTGCTTAAAAATAGCGCTAAGGCATTTCAATGGCATTTTATTTCCTATAGCCTGTCCAATGAATGCAGCTTTAATTTTTTTATCTAAACTCATCAAGGGTGTTTAATGGTATACAACAAGTATATTGTAAGCTTTGTCTTTAATTTTTGTGTCGTAAAATTTCGTTTTTTTTAATAGATTTTTGGTTAAAATAAAAGAGCCTATTAGTATTACTAATGTCAAAATGAGTATTACAAATACACTATTTGTTGTTAAGCCTGACAAAAACGCAGCCCTTCCCTAAACACCTTTTTATGAATCATTTAAGTTCAAATAGTTTACTCTATATGAAAATATTCTACTCCATTTTTCTTATAATCTCGTCTACCTATTTTTTTAAATTGCTTTTCATTTACACTTAGTCCTCTGAAATTAGCCCAAGCAATTAAATCATTTTTTAGGTCACGACTAAATTGTATTGAATATTTCTCAAAAAGACTATAATTATACTTTTCTAGCATTTCTAATACCCCAATCTCTTTTTCCGTTGATTTTTTTGGGTAAACGTTCCCTACTTTCAATTTTAGATCAAAAAATGCTATTATTTCTTTGTCAAGCACTTTATTCTGTAATTTTTCTAGTTCGAATACACCAAGTTTTAAATCTTCTTCTATTTCAAGTCTCAATTTCGGAGTATTAATAAATCTTGGTTTTGAAATTACATTAAACAAAGGGGCTGGTAATGAATTATTAATTTTTATAATCTCTATTCTTACTAAATAAAGTTTTACAGGTTCTTTAGTATTATTATTTAACCACTCAATTGCCAACTCATGCTCCTCTCTAATATCACTAACAACCCATATTATAATTTTTGAATTAAAAAGAGCCGAATAAGTTACAATTTGCCCAAGGTGCGAATGATCTGTTTTATTGATCTGATTTTCGATAATGACGAAATCATTAGTTTCTTTATCAATAGCTAGTAAATCAACTCTTAATCTTGAGTTTCTAGACGCTTCTCTTTCTATAAGTTTAAGATCAATCCCTACAGTCAAGGAAAGTAGTTTAAGATTTTCTGGTCTAGCTAACCAAGAAGAAAAACCTGTTGTCTCATGTAGCCAAAATTTTTTAATGTCTTGATTTTTAATTTTTCCAAATTGATTCATAAAACAGGTGATTTTTGGAATTACGCCCAACAATTGAATATTCTACTCTTCTAATTGATGTGAAGTTACTAAAATCATAACAGTATATATCTGTAATTTATAAAAATATAGATTAGCTATTAAATAAAAATGATTCTAAAACAGTCCAAACCACTATCCCTCTTAAAACATGCCAGCTACACAAAAACTACCAATCAAGGTAAAACAAAAAAATCGTTTCAAACATCTCGTTTAAAGCGATTTAATTAAAATTGTGACCTCAATTCCGAGGGACAGAGTTCGAACTTTTTGAAGCATGACATCTTCCTAATACTCTCAAAATCTCATGCTGTTTTAAGTTTGTAAATTCGGTTTGAAAATTCTTTTTTAATTAAGCAAGTCTGTCTAAACTATGGCTTAATAATGACGACTTCCTCTTTTTGAAGTTGTCTATCTTTTGTTATTTTAACACAGTTCTTAATTATTAGCCTTAGTTTTTCCTTTAATCCAACTTTTTATTCTTTTCCAAGAACTATTGTTTTCTGCTTTTTCATTTCCTTGATTGTGAATCGAATAATCTTTACTTTTTTTATATTCTTCAAGTAAATCTCGTCTTTCAGGATTGAATGTTTTCAGTAACTCGTCAAGTTCAATCTTTTTATCCCAATTATAGTCAACCTTTTTTAATTCAATGGATATTCCATTATTAAATGTCGTATACCATTCAAGATAGTTTTTAATGTCATATTGGTAAAAATCTAGTGCAGATTTATAGTTTTGAGGTAAAGGTTTTATTGGTCCAAAAAAATGAGCTTCTTTTAAGCCTTTTCCAAAGTCATAAAGTCTATTATGAGGATTAGAAGGGAGTTGAAGTTCTTCTTCATATCGATTAACCATATAATCGATTATGGATTCGATTTTCTCCCACCATTCGATAATTTTTTCGTTTGTCCAATATTTATTTCCGTCAATATAGTATCCTCCCAATGGGTCTACATCAGCAGATGATTTTATTTCTATCAGCTCTTTTTCGTTAAAAGGTTGCTTGAATATAAATTCATAATAATCTTCGTCTCCTCCAACATTATTAAGAGCTTCGGGTTGTCCAGTTCCACAATTGTCAGTTTGAGTTGTGTAAATAGGTCCAGGAGTGTTTAACCAATATATTTCTTCATTTTTAAATCCTCCTAAATCATTTATATCCCAATCTAATCCAACCAATTGTTCTTTGGTTAATTCACCTTTAAAAAGATATAAAATTGATTCTTTCGGTATATTCATTTTATTTGTTGGGTAATTAAGGCTAACATAGATATATGTGCAATTGCACATATATCTCATGTATGTGTTTCACAAATCTAAAGGATTTTTTACAGATT
>CANNGA010000019.1 GCA_947504035.1 uncultured Flavobacteriaceae bacterium | reverse complement strand
AGCCTCTAGTATCAAATTTAAGCCTTCTAAAATATATATTTTAGATAAGGACATAAAGCTAGAAAAGCCCTTAGAGTTCCTTATTTAAAACCATTTTTTAGGAAATTATGGACTTGTGCAACGGTTACCTGTGTTACCACACGTTTTTTTTCGTTACTAATGTTCATTCAATGTCATTTACGGACTTTTTATATTTAACAAATTTAATAGATAAATACCCAAGCTCAAAATTATCAACCATCCAATCGCATATATTTTGTCTATTAAAATTAATTGAATTGCAATAAACTGTGATAGTATAGCAAAAGATATATAAACTATAAATAATAGTAGATTTTTCTTAAACTTGTTAATCTGCTTGAGTTTTGAAAGTTTATTTAAGACAGAAATTAAAAAAGATGGAAGAACAATATATGTAAATAAACTTAAAAGTAAAATTAATTGAACTGCATAACCAGTTGCATCTGCTATTCCTATCATTTTATTTTAATTTTTCTTTTTGGTGAGTTTTCCCAAGTTTGAGTTAATTCATAATCTTTTAATTCCGTATTTGGATAAGTTCCGGCATAATTCCAAATCTCAAGATTGTCAATTATTCCATTTGAAAAGAATAAAGTGCAATTCTCTCCGATTTCCAATTCGGATGATTTTATTTCAACTCCGTCTATTATTAAATCGTCCTTTTCAAAACGATATTTTTCAATTCCATTTGTATGTTCAAATCCGATAAAAACTCCATTACCTGTATATTCATAGTCAGATTCTGTGATAAAGTCAATTTGCAGTCTCGTTTTGATTCCGTAATTATCCCCATCCAAGAGTAATTCTAAAATATCAGCTATAAATTTCGATTTCAGCATTTTTTTCTAATGTGTGGTAACGGTAAGTATAAGAAACGTAGGGCAGGTGATAACACTATCGTTTCGGTTTATTACTTAGCTAAATATAAATATTTTGCTTTTATCTTTTTTACTATAAACGCCAAATTTTATATTTAGCGGACTTTGTTAATATTCACAGAACTTTCGGTTTAGCACAAACGCCCTATGTTTTTTAGCATCCATGAAAAAGCAGAAAGTCCAGTATCTTTAAAGTATTCTAAAACAGTAAAATATGAAAACTAAACAAACTGCTCGACCAAAGTTATATATTGGGATTGACATTCACAAACGAAGCTGGAAGATCCATTGCTCTACTGATTTATTTTCTGGTAAATCCTTTACAATGCCCTCGCAACCAGAAATTTTAAAAAATTATGTTTTGAAACATTTCCCGAATTATGAAGTCTCCACAGCTTATGAAGCGGGGTGCTGTGGTTATTATGCGCATCGTTGCTTCATGAATTATGGCTGGCGCTCACTGGTAGTAAATCCAGCAGATATTCACCGCAAAGGAAAAGAGAAATACACAAAAACCGATAAAATAGATGCTCAGTTAATAAGTAGAGAACTCAAAGATGGGCGATTAGATAGTATAGAGGTTCCCGATATTAAACGTGAACAATTACGAAGTCTATTTCGTCGCCGAAATGATTTAGTAAAGGATTTTAGACGGGTCAAGAGCTATATAAAGATGCAACTACTATATTTTGGCATTCATATTCCAGAAGAGTTTGATAACGACCATTGGAGTCATAAGTTTAGAAACTGGGTAGATGCCATCGTTTTTAAATATCCTACTGCGCGAGAAAGCTTAGACAGTAGGATGCGTTACTTTAGATTTATTGATCAAGAATTACGGGATGTATCTACAAAATTACGAGCGTATTGTCGTAAGCATTACAAGAAAGATTATTATTTATTGCGAAGCATTCCCGGGATAGGTGGCATTGTTGCCTGTGGTATTATAAGTGAATTGGGGGATTTACGCCGATTTAACAGTATAAAACATTTAGCAGGTTACGTGGGTTTGGCTCCAGGAGTCCATCAAAGTGGGGACAACCAAAGAAGCACAGGAATTACAATGCGTGCGCATCGTTTAGTGCGAAGTTACTTTATAGAGGCCTCATGGCAAGCGATACGAACAGATCCCGTGATGCAAGCTTATTATCGTAAGCATTTAGGGAAAAACGTAAAAACGGTTATCATTAAAATAGCGAGAAAATTATTAAGTAGAACCCTTGCGGTAATCAAAACAGAAACACCCTACGCCATAGGCGTGATAGAATAAATAACCAATAACAAAGCTCAAAACAACTAAAACCTGTATCACAAAACAATGTAGGTGACCAACTCTTAAGTTAGGATCACATTTTTTTAGCAAGTGGCCAGGTTTATAATAACTTAAAATCATAGAGATGCTGGTGAACACGCCATTGGCGCGTATCACATATAGGATGCGGAGCAAGTTATTTAAAGGCGATTGAAATATTGATAATCCTATCGGAATTATCAACATTCCAACACCACAGAAATACCATTATGAGATAAATTAAAAAATAAATATTAACTTTGAAGAACTAGGCTAGTGCTTTTCATAGGATACATTGTTAGCCATAGTTATTTTATCCATCCTTTTTCCGAAAATGCCTTTTTAGCATAATTTTCAGGATTAACCTTAAATTCAAGTTGCTCTTTTAATTCTATAAGCTTACCGTTTTCAGGCTCGTAAGCTAAACCTTCTATACAGGTTTCAATAGCTTTTTCATCGTTTCTAGAATTATTTCTGAGATTAATAGCTTTTCCAAAACAAGCAATAGCATTTGAATGAATTTCAGTTTTTGATAAATCTTCATCTTTATAAATTGCATTGTCAAAATGTAAATTAGCTTTATCGCCTAATTCTATTCTTCTTTGTTTAAATTGATTAAAGCTTGTCTTGGTTGCTAGAATACTATAACATTGAGCTAAACCTAAATGTATTCTTTGGTCATCAGAATTTAATTCTAGAGCTTTAGTAAAAAAAGCAACACTTGCTTGAACTATTTTTTTTGCTTTTTCTTTATTTCCAATTCGACTCTTGTATTCTAAATAACCAAGTTCTATTAGTGCTTCTAAATAATCACTATCAATTTCTACAGCAATTAGAAATTCTTTTTTTGCTCTTTCGTATGAATCTTTATAAATTCCATTTTCTTCAATTTTACCTTTAATTAAATAAAGAAATGCAAATTTGCTATTTTCTTTGATTAAACGCTCAATTGTATTTATTGCACTATCATAATTGTAGTATGCAATCGATAAAGCTTTTAAAGCTTCAGTAGCTGCAACTTTTTCACTGTGATTTTTTGCCTTTGAACGATAAAATAAATTTAAACTTTCAGAATTTTTATTATTAAATCTATTTTTTTCATTAACGAAATTTTCATAATTAGCAATTATTTCTTGCTCGTTTTCAAGTGTTAAATACTGTTTTGAATATATTTTTGCTAAATGAGGTATTGAGTATCCTACATCACCATTATCCATTTTTTGTTTTAGACACAAAGAAATTTTAGTAAGTTTTGGTATTGAAGTCAAACCTATTTCATCACTTGAAAAACTACTTATATAAATTAAGTCATCTAAAGAAAGTAATTCTTCTTTTTCAGATAGAGAGAATACAAAGAGTAATGTTTGTTCTATTTTTGATAATTTGTCTATTGAGCCTTTAAAACAAAACCTTAGAATGTCTTCATATGCTTTTCCGTTTTTTAAGTTTTCTAAAACTGAATTAATAGGTGTTCCTGTTGAAAGTTGGTGAGTTATAAGTTGCCCAGCTAAGGGCATACCTTTAGTATACTTATATAGTTCTGCAACTTTATCACCATAAAGGCTTGTAAAAGAAATATTTTCGTTACCACAAAAATGTTTGTATTGCGAATTTAAAAAATCTGGAAATTCATTTTCTTCATTAAAACCATTCAGATTTATTCTAGACATAAAGAAGTCTCCTAATGTTTCTCTAGTAGTTAGAATAGCTTTTGATTTTAAGGGAAAATGCTCTAAAAAAGAAATTAAATCTTTATCATTTAAAGTTTCGAGGTTATCAACAACTAGAAGTACCTTGTTTTTTTTCAGAAAGTTAACAACTATTTCTTCTACCTCTAACTCTTCATTTTCTTCTTCTTCTAATCCATTATCAGTAATATAGCTGTATATATCACTTAATAAATCAGTGTAGTTGGAAATGAATTCGGTAATATCTTTTATACCTTGAGGTGTGTATTTATTTCTTTTAGAACTAGTCCAAATTATGAAGTCAAAATTGTTTTTAAACTTTTTATTCTCTATTAATTTTGAACAGAAATAATGGACAAAAGTAGTTTTTCCAATTCCACCAATTCCGTCAATTTGAATTAACCTATTATTTTTATTGTTTAACTTTTGGTCTAACTCTTCTAAATACTCTTTTCGACCAACAAATTCATTATACATAACTGGTAGAGTAGATATATTTTCTATTACTTTAAAATTATTACTTTTAAGTTTAAAGAATAGATTATCTGCCTTAATAGAACGACTTCCACGCCTACAGTAAATATCACCTTTTTTAAAAACAGTAATATTTTTACTCTTGGTCTGTTTCCAAGATGTTTTATTATATTGACCATCTTTTTTAAAAGGAGTAATGTCTTTTGTAGAGAAAATGTAAACAATAAAGAAAAAGAGGCCTTCAATTTCAATTGTGTTTGTAATAAACTCAAGGTGACCATCAATATAGTTATCTAATATATTTGAAATATTAGCTTCATCAGTATCACTATCGCTTCTGTCATCTAAACCAACCCATTCGAAACTATTATTAACACCAAAAATTATATAACCTCCTTTTGAATTCGCAAAAGCAAGCATATCTTTTGCGAATTCTATTTTAGATTTTGTGTCAGATATTGAAAAAACTTCTTTATAATCTAGGTCTGCAAGTTCAGATTTAACATCAGTATTTTTAATTTTCGTTATAGTTTCTTTGCTTACTAAATTTAATTTTTCTGTCATTTTCTCTAATTATGGCTAACAATTAAATATGTGTACCGGTACACATATTTCTATTATATTTCCTTCAAATCTAGTGGATTTCTAATTGATTAAAAATTATTTAGGACAAACTGTATGTGAATTCCGTTTTTTTTGTGCTACTACTGTCCAATTAGGTTTGAATATGGCTCAAAAAGTTCAAACCAACAATCCACTCAAAACAAGCCCATTACGACAAAAAACTTAAATCAAGATAATACAAAAAAATCGCTTTAAACATCTCGTTTAAAGCGATTTAAACAAATCTGTGGAGTCGGAGGGATTCGAACCCTCGTCCAAACAAGTAACCAAAGGGGGTTCTACACGTTTAGTCTTTTCTTGTTTTTTCGATTATAAGCTGGTTAAAGACAACCTACTTATAACTTATCTTTTTAATTTCGAAAGCAAATCAAAGCCTTTTACTTTCTATATTGACATTTACGATGCCTCAAAATAGAACGCCGTCAATCAAGGCTTTCTGGAGACATAAAGCTTTCCCGCCTTGCGGGACTAGGCCAATCTTACTATAATTCAGATTATGCAGCTAAAGCGTAGTTATTCTCGCCGTTTAAAATTTGGTCTAGCCTTTTACGTGTTTCAATGCCATTACACGACGTGCTTACCGTTTAATTCATCTCGCTGTCAAAACCAGTCGACCCCAGTATGAAATAGAGCTAGGGCTTTAGTTAAAAGTCTTCATGTCTACAAGAGACTTAAATCTGTCACTAGATGCCTAACTCGGTCGGCAAATTTACCAAAATCTTTGGAAACCCTGCCTAATCTATGCGTATTTTAAATACGTTTTATCACCAAGGAATGATACGCAAAAGTTGTGCCTATTTTATGTTGAGTTAATTTGGGACAGCTTGTCAGTGTTAAAACTTTAGATATAAAGACTGTTTTTCCTAAAATTAATACGTTTTTGAGGTATACTTTACTTGAGTCCACCAATAACCCACAGCTAAAAAGGTTCCCATAAGCGCTGTAAACAACCAAGCATTGGTGTGATGTGTTGGATTGAAAATTAGCTGCGTGATGTCTTTAAATAAGCGGATTGGATTTTGAATGATTTCCCAAGAGTTGTAACGTAAAAAACGACCAAGATAGATGCCGAAAGCCGATAAAAACATAAGGCTTAACGTTATAAAAACATTAATTTTTTTATTGAAATAATGCTCGAAAAGGCGCGTCATATCTATCACAGAACTGTAAAACAGAAGCAAGCCAGTTAGTGCAAAAGCCAGTACCAGAAGTACATCTAACCAGATAAGCGCACTACTACTCCGTTTTAAATGTATCAAATCGGTTATGATGTAAGGGGCATTAGGTAAAAAAGCAATCCAAATGCTACCAAAACTAATAAAAAGAGAGGCATTAGCACTTTTACGATAACTTAAGACCGTAGAGATTCCAAATGGAATCATAGCCAAAAATAAATTCCAAATTAAAAACAGATACACTAGCGACCCTGTTAGCTGTATTCTAACCAAAAGCAGAGCGGTACTAAATATACAGCTAATACAAATACGCGTAAATCTATCGTATTGGAATGGTGTTTGGTTTTTTAAAGAGATCATAAGTTTATGTATTTAAGGTCTATAACTAAAAAGAGAAGCATACCAAGGGTATAAGCTATTAAATCTGAGATTGAAAAGTGGCTGCCTAAAATTAGAGTTGCCCAATATGTATCTGCAAGGCCTATGTATTCAAGCAGGTGAAAATGTTGCGCAAATTCTATGCAATAGGCACATCCCAAAACCGCTATGGCTAGAGGTAGAGCGCTAAACTTAAAAAAACTCTTGCAGCAACAATAGATAAGAATAACCACAAGCGCGTCTCCAAGCGTGTATCTTATAAACCCTGTTTTGAAACATACAGCAATAGCAATCTCTATGGCGAGTAGTAATAGGGTAAGTCTAGCGTATGTTTTGTTATAGGTATATGTCATGATATTTTTAATTTTTGACCTAGAAATTTAGGTTGCACATGGCATAAAATGTCTAGGGTTGCTTTAGCTCTAGCGAGATAGCTTCTAAGTTGGGTTTTAAAACCGTAGGTGTTGGGAACTGCTTTGGCATTAAAAGCGACAGCGTTAATCGTGAAATGTTGGGCTAGAAGCAGGGCACGTTTGTTGTGAAATGCTTGGGATATTATAGTACATCGGTCGATGCCAAATACCTGCTGGGCTCTTACCATACTGTCTAAGGTTCTAAAGCCTGCATAATCTAAAAAAATATGCTGTTTAGGCACACCCAAAGCCATAAGGTCATCTCTAAACGTAGAGGGTTCGTCATAGTCTTTTGTGCTATTATCGCCACTAACGAGAATGCGTGAAATTTTACCAGATTGGTATAATCTATACGCTGCGTTTAGACGGTACTTGTAATATAAGTTTAGAGTACCATTTCTTGTATACTTGCTTGTGCCCAGTAAAAGACCAACGGTATTATAGGGAACTTCAGAAACCGTGTTATACATAAGATCTTTAGAGTGCAAGTGGATGTAGTAATTTATAATGGCGAGGTAAAGACCGATGCCAAATAGTGCGTATTTTAATGTGGATATAAATGTCATTTAATTAAGAGTTAAGGGGTGTGTTTTAATGTTGTAATGTTCAGTGAAAATAACAGCTCTAAAATCGGACAGAGACACGGGTAAAAGGTGTTCGTAATTATAGTGATGAAACGCATTGGCCGATTTTCCTAAGCGGTAGGATTTTAGGTAGTACCTATAGTAATCTGGCATTATTAAAGTGCCTAAAACAAGAACACCATATAAATACAAACTGCGTTTGCCATTACCGTAGCAGAGGTACTGCAGTGCGATTTCGTCTTCAACCGTAGTCCCATAGCCTGTAAGAACATGGTAGGCGTCGTGCCGCTCTACTTTTGGAATGAGCTCATAACCATGCGTGTTTAAAAATGTCCCTAAAGCGTTTCCAAAAGTTCCTTTGGGATACATGAGCAAGCCTTCCTTAGAGGTTTTCCAAGGGGCTTGTGTTTTAAAATAGCGTGTATACACATTTTGAGAAATTTCAAAGAGGTAGGCGATGAACTGTTTTCGAAGTGTCATGATGTACAATGATAATACTGGGTTAGTTATAATGAAATTTTGTCATTTTTTTGTTTTATAACATTTCAATAAGAATATAGAAATACAATAAAGCTATTGGAATATTTAAAAGCACCATACCAATGGTTTTTAGAAGATCTTTTCTATATGCTGAAGGCTTTAAGGCTGTAAAGACCAAACTTAGAAGTGCGATGCTGTTTACGACTGTAGCAATACCTATAAATAGAATACCAACCGTAGTAAGGGCGTATGCATTTTTATTATAGAGTTGTAATGCAAATAAAGAGGTGCCAATTATAAAGCTAAGAATGGCAATGGTTTTACTTGATGTTATTAAAATGCGCATCGTGTTTTTGTGTTAGGGATTGAACGGTGTGTTTAAGCGCCCCGACAAAGGAGGGAGCGCGTAGTGAAAGCCCGACCCCCGCTTTTGGGCGGGGGTAACGCCCACATAAAATAGCACTGGTTTAACCATTGTGCCAATCTATTTTTCGAGAGACAAACATGACTGTAGCCAGTATTAGGAAAAGCCCAATGCTGCCTACCAATAGAGCGTAGTTTTCGAGTTGTATGATTACATAAATAAAGGCGTATAAAGCGGTTAATGCGCAGCCTATGAATATGGGAAATTTTAACGTTTTTAGTATGGATTTAGAGTATAAAGTAATGAGTATAATAACGGAGGCACCAGCGATTAAGTAAGCTTTAAGAAAGTTACTATGCTCTGAAATAGAGACTAAAAGGGTGTAAAACATAATAAGGGCAATACCAATCATTAAATACTGAAAGGGATGAATGTTAATTTTACTTAATGTTTGAATGAGGAAGAATACCAAAAAGGTAAGACCAATAACCAAAAAACCATATTTTGCAGAGCGTTCACTTTTTTGATATTCGTCTACCATGACCATAAAGGTGGTACCAAAGGCAAATTGTTTTAAGTTTGGAATGCTTTTAAGATGCTGTTGCGAAAATGCACGGTTAATATGCAGTACTTTCCAGTCGGCTTTAAAGCCTTCTTTAGTGATGACTTTGGTTTCATCGTTAGGCAAATAATTGCCCATAAAACTTGGGTCTGCCCAATTAGAAGCCATTTGCATTGTTGTTATTTTACCTATAGGAATAAGTTCAATTTTTCGGCTTCCATTAAATGTAATTTGGAATTTAAAATCGGTTGGTTTCGATTGCAATAGTGCTGCTTCTTTGAGAAAACTAGATTCTAATACATCTAGACTTGTGTTTTTAGTTTGATTAAAATTGGTTTCGAAATTGTAGGTTTTAGTATCTAATTTAATTTTAACTTCACTTTTTATGCCTTTAAGGTTCGAGGTTTTGATAATAATGGAAGCTTTATCCCAGATTAAATCTTCGTTTTTAATGCCTTTTTGGCTAAGATCTACTGGAATATAGTGGCCAGAGAAATTCATTTGAGTGGTAAACACTGCCGACTCAAAGTTGCCACGTTTTAATGTTTTAGAATTTACATTGACTGTAGCATTTAGTTGCTCTGGAAATATATACGCGTACTTTATATGGGTTTGGGTTTCCTTAAAGTAAGTCTTCGTTTTTTCATTATAGGTTTTGGTTTCTGTATACCTTTTATAAGGTAATTTTAAAATGGGCCCGTAGACTAAAACGTTATGCCCCCATTTTTGGTTAATTTCAGTAACGACATCGTTTTGTCTGTAAGCGCGTTCTTCAATTAAACTATTGATATACGATAGGGGAATGAGTAAAATAAGGACTAAAAAGCCTACGGTAATCATTCGTGCTGTAATTGATGTTTTTAGCCAGTGGCTAAACTTGTTTTGTGATTTTGTTGTGTGGTGTGATTCCATGTGTTTTATGTTTAAAAGTACTTTGAATTTCAAAGTAAAAAGTTAAAAAAAAGATTAGTGTTTCTGTATCAGTTTTTCTAAGGCGTCTATATGTTTTCTAAATTCTGCTTTTCCTAAAGGGGTTACTGCATAGCGGGTATTGGGTTTTTTTCCTATAAATTGCTTCTCTATTTTTATATACGCTACTTTTTCTAGTGCCTTGGTGTGGCTTGCTAAGTTACCATCTGTGGCGCCTAATAGCTCTTTTAGCATATTAAAATCGGCATAGTCGTTCACCATTAAAATAGACATTATGCCTAGGCGAATGCGGTGATCGAATGCTTTATTGATGTTGTTTATAATACTCACAGCTATAGGTTAAAAGTTATGAAATGCATGGCATTTTGTTATTTGCGATCGTATTTAAAGTACATCCATGTGCCATAGATAATGTGCATGATTCCAAAACCTAAGACCCAAAGCCAGAAACCGTAACCAGGGTGCCAAGCGCCAATAAGTCCTAAGATAATTTGAATGCCTCCTAAATATTGAATGTCACCAATACTATATTTTGAGGCATTTACTAAAGCTAAACCGTAGAATATAAGCATTAAACCTCCAGATTGTCCATATTTACCCTGACTAAGTATAATGAGAATATAAATACCGCCCACCACTAGAGGGATAAGAAAATTAAAAACCAAACGTCTAGAGGTGGCATCCCATATTTTAGCGTTTTGTTGTTTTGCTTTTTTTGTGGTTAAAATGATACCGGTTATAATACTAAATAAGGCAACTAGAGCTAAGGTAAGTAAACAAAATTTAAAGACCCAACCGTTTAGTAACAACACGCCATGACTGTAATGTGTAACGAGATAATAAGCAATGTAGGCCCCTATAAGTGCGTAAATACCAGCGAGAATACCAGAGAAACCACTTAACGATATAAAACGTGACGACTTTGTCATCATGTCTTTAATTTCGGAAATGTCTTTTAAATAATCTTTTGAGTCCATTATAAAGTACTTTGAAATACAAAGTAACTAATAATTTCTTAAATACCAATCATAATTTTTTGTTAAGTTTGAATGCTAAAATCAATACGATACGAATTATGCAGCCTGCGGAAGCTTATATTTTAAATCAGGAAGCCCCTTATAAAACGATACTACTACACCTGCAGGTACTTATAGAACACACACTACCAGATTTAGAGCTAAGGTATAAATATAAAATCCCATTTTACTATTACAAAGAGAAACCGTTTTGTTATTTAAACGTGAACCTTAAGAAACATTATGTAGATGTTGGGTTTTGGAAAGGTAAGGCGATTCAAACTCATAAAAGTCACCATACAATTGAAAATCGTAAACAGATCATCTCATTACGCTACACAAATTTAGAAAGTATAAACGCTACTATTCTTATAGACATCTTGAATGCTGCTGTTGCCTTATATTAGTTTGGTCTTGTACGTTTTTTAGAAACTACAACAAGGTTTTTAGAAATTCAAAACTGTGTTTCGCATATTTTCTTGCGAGCCTGTTTTTATAATAGCGTTCCTTAGCACAGTTTTGTAAATGTAGTACGATAACGGTTTTAATTGGGGTTTAGAACTAATTGCACAGCACAAGATATTAGGGAATGATCGTATCGTTTATTAGTACGAGGGCAATTTCGATACAAATCATAAATACTCCTAAAGTACGCGTTGCAACAAAAAAAGGCTATACCACAAGTTAGTCATTAGGGTATAGCCTTTTTTGTTTTTAAGCTAAATGCTTATGGTTTTATCTTATCATGTAGTCGCTTTTAGTCAATACATTTTAATTTACAGGGTATTGACCGTTTGTCGTATAGCACTTAAGTTAGTGAGTAAGCGTTCTAAATTGTCTAAATGTAGCATATTCGCGCCATCACTTTTGGCATTAGCGGGGTCGAAGTGTGTTTCTATAAATAAGCCGTCAACGTTATTTACGATACCAGCTCTAGCTATAGTTTCAATCATTTCTGGACGCCCCCCTGTAACCCCAGCAGTTTGGTTGGGTTGCTGTAAAGAATGTGTTACATCTAAAACCGTTGGTGCGAATTGACGCATGGTAGGAATACCCCTAAAGTCAACAATCATATCTTGATACCCAAACATGGTACCTCTGTCGGTAATCCAAGCTTTATCACTACCCGCATCTTTTACTTTTTGAACAGCGTGTTGCATGGCTTCGGGACTCATAAATTGTCCTTTTTTTAAGTTAACGACTTTTCCTGTTTTCGCTGCAGCAACGACCAAATCTGTTTGTCGTACTAAAAAAGCAGGAATTTGCAACACATCAACGTAAGCTGCTGCTTTCTTAGCATCTGCAACTTCATGAATGTCTGTTACCGTAGGCACATCAAAAGTATCAGATACCTTTTTTAGAATTTTTAAAGCCTTTTCATCTCCAATTCCCGTAAAACTGTCAATCCGACTTCTATTGGCTTTTTTAAAACTGCCTTTAAATATATAAGGGATGCGTAGTTTATCCGTAATAGAAATTACTTTTTCTGCGATGCGTAACGCCATGTCTTCCCCTTCAATGGCACAAGGCCCACAGAGTAAGAAGAAATTATTGGAATTAGCGTGTTTTAATTTAGGAATATCGTTCAGTATCATGTGCTTTTAATTGTAGCTACAAAGGTAGTTAAAATCAAAAGCTTTTATTTAAGCTGTTTTTAATAATCCAAAGTGCCATTAAAAAGCTAAGGATTACAAAAATACCAGAATACAACACAATGTTAGGTGTTAAACTTGTGTTGTAGCCTAGACTGAGCAGGTAGGCAATTACAGCGTAAGAAGACAAACAACTAAATGTAATGCCTAACGTGATATTAAGGGCTTTGTTGGGTTTTAAGACTTGCCAAATAAATGGAATCGCAAAAAGGAGGATAGGGGATGCAGCCCATCCTAAATTTTTATTGAATATCGTAAATAAAATTACCGCCGCTATTATAAAGTATAAATAAGGGATACGTGCCGAGTGCTTTTTTAGTCTAAGGGAGGACATGAGGTGTTTTGTTTGAGGGTTTTACAAAATTACTTCCCAATTCGTCGAAAACGTACCGTCATGATTACAATAGATCTGTAATATATACCAAAATTTTAATGAAATACCAAAATAAGCAGTACATTTGCACGCTCAAACAAGCCTTTCAGTATGAAAAAGACAAAAAATATTGCAATTATTGCACACGTAGATCACGGTAAAACGACTTTGGTTGATAAAATCATGTACCATTGTCAATTATTTCGTGAAAATGAAAACACTGGTGATTTAATTCTTGATAATAATGATCTTGAACGCGAGAGAGGTATTACAATTACATCTAAGAACGTATCTGTTATTTATAAGGACACTAAAATTAACATTATTGACACACCTGGTCACGCCGATTTTGGTGGAGAAGTAGAACGTGTTTTAAACATGGCTGATGGTGTATTATTGTTAGTAGATGCTTTTGAAGGGCCTATGCCACAAACACGATTTGTATTGCAAAAAGCAATTGATTTAGGTTTAAAACCTTGTGTGGTGGTTAATAAGGTTGATAAAGAGAATTGTACGCCAGATGAAGTACATGAAAAGGTATTTGATTTAATGTTTGAGTTAGGTGCAGAAGAATGGCAACTTGATTTTCCAACAGTTTACGGTTCGGCAAAGAACAACTGGATGAGTGACGATTGGCAAAACCAAACGGAAAATATCGAGCCTTTATTAGATATGGTAATAGAGCACATTCCAGAACCAAAAATAGTTGAAGGTACAACGCAAATGTTAATTACGTCTTTAGATTTCTCCTCTTTTACAGGACGAATTGCTATTGGGCGTTTAACCCGTGGTGCATTAAAGGTAGGTCAAAACATTTCTTTAGTAAAACGCGATGGCAGCATTGTGAAATCTAAAATTAAAGAATTACATGTATTCGAAGGTTTAGGACGTCTAAAAGTAGATGAAGTTCAAACGGGAGATATTTGTGCTATTGTTGGTTTAGAAGGTTTTGAGATTGGAGATACCGTTGCCGATTGGGAAAACCCTGAAGGGCTAAAAACGATAGCGATAGATGAGCCTACAATGAGCATGTTGTTTACAATTAACGATTCACCTTTCTTTGGGAAAGATGGAAAATTTGTAACGTCACGTCATATTAAAGACCGCTTAACTAAAGAGTTAGAAAAAAACTTAGCATTGCGCGTAGAAGAGACTGATAGTGCCGATAAATTTATGGTATTTGGTCGTGGAGTACTACACTTATCTGTTTTAATTGAAACAATGAGACGTGAGGGCTATGAATTGCAAATAGGACAACCACAAGTTATCATAAAAGAAGTAGATGGTGTGAAATGTGAGCCTGTAGAAGAAATGACTATAGATTTACCTGAAACTGTATCTGGTAAGGCTATAGAAATGGTGACCATGCGTAAAGGTGAAATGTTAAGTATGGAAGCTAAAGGCGAGCGTATGGTATGTGAATTTATTGTGCCTTCTAGAGGTATTATTGGTTTGCGTAACCAATTGTTAACTGCTACTGCTGGTGAGGCTATTATGGCGCACCGTTTTAAAGAATATCAACCATTAAAAGGTGGTATTCCAGAGCGTCAAAATGGAAGTTTAGTGTCCATGGAAAATGGACAAGCGATTCCTTATTCTATAGATAAATTACAAGACAGAGGTAAATTTTTCGTAGATCCAGGTGAGGACATCTATGAAGGTCAGGTTATTGGAGAAAACTCTCGTGGCGATGACATGACTGTTAACGTGACTAAAACTAAAAAGTTAAGTAACGTACGTTCTTCTGGAGCAGATGATAAGGCTAAGATTGTACCAGCTATCAAATTCTCTTTAGAAGAAGCTTTAGAATACATTCAAAAAGATGAATATGTTGAGGTAACTCCTAATCATTTAAGATTACGAAAAATATACTTGACAGAAGTAGAACGTAAAAGAAACAAATCTTTGTAAGATTAGTTTAATAGTCATGCAAATGAAACTTACAAGCTAGTGTTTGTTTACTTTAGTAAATAAATACTAGCTTGTTTTTTAGTTTAAAATCAACAGTTTATAGCATGGTATTAGCTTAAGTTGTTGTGTAGTATCTCTTGTTTCGTATATTTGATGCGTTAAAATTATACTAACTTTTTTGTTTTTTAGTTTTATAATTATAAAGCACTGCTTTTTTGAAGAAATTAATACATTATATAAATACTCAGGTTTTAGTTAAAATCATGTCTTTAAAAACGGCTGCTGTTTTAACGAGAATTATAGCAGGCTTATTAACATCTAAAGCGATAGCCATTTTTATAGGACCTAATGGTATGGCGCTAGTAGGGAATCTTAGAGACTTTGTGACGTCTGCACAAACTGTAGCTACCTTAGGCTTTTATAAGGGTATCGTAAAGCAGGTGAATGCATTTAAGGATGACCTGGTACGCTTGAGTAAAACATTATCGACCGTATATTACTTTGGGTTTTTTACAACCATTCTAGTTGCTTTTTTTTGTTATTTTCAAGCAGACTATATCAACGACTTGATATTTCCTACCTATAATAACTATATTTATGCCATTAAAGTTTTTGCTATAGCACTACCTTTTTATGCTTTAAATATGTTCTCTTTTTCGATAATGAATGGATTTTCAAAGTATAAAATCTTAATTATTATCAATATTATAGGTCAAATTCTAGGCTTATCGATTACACTTTTATTAATTGTTCAGAATAAATTAGATGGCGCTTTGATTTCTGTAGCCATTTCAGAATCTCTTATTTTCCTAATTACTTTAGTAGGGATTATTAATAGAAAAAGTTTTATCCCTTTAATAAGCGTTGAAAATGTAAGTTTTACATATTTGAAAAAATTGAGTTCTTACACAGGGATGGCCTTGTTTTCAACAATTATTTTACCTTTAGTTATTTTGGCGATACGTTCTCATGTTATTGATAATATAGGGTACAAAGAAGCGGGCTTCTGGGAAGCTATGCTTCGTATATCGAAGTACTATCTTATGTTAGTGAGTTCTTTACTAGGGCTCTATATTATACCGCGTTTTTCTCAAATACATGACATCAAAGTCTTTAAAAAAGAGGTGTTTGGGTTGTATAAAACCATCGTTCCTATTTTTGCATTGGGTTTATTAATTATTTATGTATTGAAATCGGTGATTGTAAGAGTCGTATTTACAGAAGAATTTGCTCCTGTGGAAGACCTGTTTTTTTGGCAATTATTAGGCGATTTTGTTAAAGTGTTGTCTATGATTATTTCGTACCAATTTCTAGCAAAAAAGATGTTTTGGCATTACGCCATAACAGAAGCTTTTTTAGTCGTAATTTTGTATACAACCAGCATTTATTTTATAAAAACATGTGGCGTAAAAGGCGCTGTAATTGGTCATTTTGTGAGTTACCTTATGTATTATGGAGTGATCTTACTTATCTTTGGAAGTTCTTTATTTGGGGTAGATAGCACGAACTCAAAATGATGCTACTAAATAAACACATGTCTTTGTTTGTAAACTATAATGACTAAGCTAAAACCATTTAAATTTAATTTATTATTTAAAGCCTCTTTTTATAATTTTATTATAATGGGAATTAAGGTGATATGTGGTCTTGTCTTATCTAAAGCAACGGCATTGTTTCTGGGGCCTTCAGGTCTTGCTCTACTTGGTAATTTAAATAATCTTTCTAGAATGGCGTCTGGAGTTACTGCAGAAGGCTATCAAAACGGAACGGTTAGATATGTGTCTGAGTTTCATACAAAGCCAAAAACGAAAAAAGTATTATTAGCAACTGTTTTTCAGTTAAGTCTAGGGGTATCGCTAGTGCTTGCCTTGTTTTTTTGGGGGTTTTCTAAAACAATAAGTCTTTATTTATTTGATACCTATGAATATGCTTTGGCTGTTATCTGTTTAGGTATAGGCTTGCCTTTTTTGTCTATAAATCTTATCGTTATATTTATATTAAATGGAGAAGAAAACTATAAGAAATTAGTGGTCGTTAATGGAATACTAAGTTTAGTATCTATGCTTATAGCGGTTATAGTCATGTTTAAATATGATTTGTATACTGTGATGATAAGTGTTGGCTTAATTCCAATAGTTGTTTTTGGGTTTAATTACATCTGTTTGAGAGAGCAGAGATATATCTTTAAGTATATTTTTGAATTTAGATATTTTTCAATATCAGTTTTAAAAAAAATGAGTGCTTATTTTACCATGGCTGTTTATTCTGCAATTATAGTTTCTGTTAATTTAATCCTTGTACGTAACCTAATAATTGAGAAATTAAGTATTGATGAAGCTGGATATTGGGAAGCCATGAATAAGATATCTTCTTTTTATGTGATGTTTTTTTTGAGCTTAACTTCGTTTTATTTGTTGCCTCAATTTTCTAAAATTAATTCTGTAGATGCTTTTAAAATTAAAATAACGAACTTTTATAAACTCTGTATTCCTTTATTATTAGTTTCTTTTACAGGTGTTTACTTTATGAGGTTTGTTTTGTTGGAAGTTTTTTTAAGTAAAGATTTCTTGCCTACATCTTCTTTATTTTTATACAGACTCATTGGAGATTTTATAAGTGTTTTATCTATTGCTTTGGTCAAACAGTTTCATGCTAAGTTGATGATTAAAGCCTATATTATTTGTAATGGAGCTTTAAATGTATTGTACTTTTGTTTGAGTTATTGTTTTATAGATCGTTATGGACTTAATGGAGTTATGAAAGCTTATGCTTTAAGTTATTTACTTTACTTTATTTTAGTATTAATATTTATTTTGACCTATTTTAAGCGAAACTACAAGTAATGAACTCTATTTTTAAGTCTAATTCTCTGTCGTTATTTGTAGTGTTTTTCGCACCTGTTTTTTTAGCTTTTTTTCTTGAAGCATCTGCAGAAGGTATAATGAGCTATGGTATCTTACCTAACTTTTTTGAGAACGTACTATTTACAGTCGTTATATTTCTTTGTGCACAACAGTTTATAACGTTCTATAAATATAATTTCTTGATTCACATTTTAATACTGTCTCATTATGTAGCTCTAATTGTTGAAGTGGGATTGTATTTGCTTTTTCAAATTAGAATGAATGCAGCTTATGTTCATGTTGTGTTAAACACAAATTTGGAGGAAGCAAGCGAGTTTACAAATGTTTATTTTCAAAGTAGACTGTTTTGGCTTGTTCTTTTTGTAGTACCAATAGGTCTTTTTTTTTCAAAGCAACAAAAGTTGTCAATACGATTTGATATAAAGCGCACATTAAAAGCCTTAATTATTTGTCTTTTAATTGCAGGCGCATTTAGATTTTTTCATTTGGGAAAGTGGAATTTGCCCTTTATTTCTACGAAGTCTTATTTTGAGTATCGCGCACAAATTAAAGCCATAAATGAATTTAAAAATAAAACCATAAATCTAGAAGTAGAAACATTAAGCGCTAATAAAACTGTTGTTGTTATTGTTGGAGAGTCTACGGGGCGACAGCACATGAGTTTATATGGTTATAAAAACAAAACGACTCCTAAATTAGAGGCATTAAGTGATTCGTTGCTTGTTTACAATGATGTTATAAGCTCTAACGTGTACACAACAGGATCTATGTATGATATCTTAACTTTATCTAATTACGAAGATCCAGAACAAAGTATACCGCTTTTTAGTTATTTGAAAGCGGCAAATTATAAAGTGTTTTGGTTGTCAAACCAAAGAGCAGTAGGGTTTAATGATAATATGATATCAAGACTAGCTGCGTTAGCAGATGAAAGCGTGTTTTTAAGTCATAATGATTTTAGAAATAAAACATTATATGATGCTGTTTTATTAGATAAACTTGAAGAGAAATTAAAGGTAGAAGAAAAAAAAATTATATTTCTTCATCTCATAGGAACGCATTACGATTATTCAAAACGTTATCCTGATACGTTTTCAATATTTGACACAGAACACGATACCCCTAAAGCGCGTATTGTAGCAACATATGATAATGCTATTTTATATAATGATTTTATAGTTTCTGAAGTTATAAATAAGACAAAATATAAGGAGAAAAGCGCGGTACTGTATTTTTCAGACCATGGAGAAGAAGTTTTTGATAAAGCGAATTATTTTGGTCACTTTCAAAATAAACCTACAGTAGCTATGTATGAAATTCCTTTTTTGGTGTATTTATCTAAAGATTTTGAAAGCCCTAAAGATTTTGTCATTGATGTTTCTAGAAAATATATGTTAGATGACATGCCCCACAGTTTAATGCATTTAATGGGAATTAAAAGTGAATTGCTTAAGGATTCAAGAAGTATATTTAGTGCGAAATTTGAAGATCGAAAACGAATGATTAATAAGGGATTAGAATTTGATGACTTTAAGTCTAAATAAAATATAATGCGCAGTATAGTAATACTTATAGAAAAATTAAATGGAGGAGGTGCTGAAAGATCTGCGGGAGAATTATCGATGATTCTAGATGCGCTAGGATACAACGTAACTCTTATTACATTATTAGATGATATTGCGTATCCTTTTTCGGGAGATTTAATTAATCTTGGAAAAAACACTACTAAAGTATCTCGATTAGGGATCAAATTTCAAAAATACATAAGTTTACAGCGTGCGATTAGTAAGGGGAATTACCAATTGATATTAGATTTCAGATTAAAAGAAAACCCTTACAGGGAAGCCCTGTTAAATTATTTGGTGTTAAAAACTAAAGCAATAAATATGATAAGAAGTTATCATGTTAAATGGTACCTGTCTGGACCTGCATTTTTTTCAAAGTACTTATATAGAAATTATGTAGGAATAAATACGGTATCAGTAAAAATTCAAGAACATATAGAACATAGGTATGGTTTTAAGAATGTAAAAACGATATACAGCCCAGTTCATCTTAATGAAATTAAGAAACAAGCAGCAGAAGATGCGGTGTTTTTAGATAGGTATGTAATAGCATTAGGACGTCTTGATGCCAATAAGCAATTTGATAAACTTTTAGATGCATATAATAACTCGGTGTTACATAAAGATGGTATTAAACTCTATATTTTAGGAAATGATCCTCAATGCGACTCTATAAAAGTATTGTTATTAGAGAAAATTAAAGCGTATAATTTAGAAGATAAAGTCCAGGTACTGCCATTCGCTAAAAATCCATTTCTCTACATGAAGCATGCTTTGTTTTTAATTTTATCAAGTAAAAATGAAGGCTTACCTCGTGTGTTAATAGAGGCTTTAGCATGTGGTACCCCCGTAATCGCATTTAATTGCGATTCTGGCCCTAGCGAGATTATATCTCACGAAAAAAATGGACTCCTTGTAGAGAATCAAAACTTCGTAGCTTTGACTAAAGCTCTAAATAGACTGTATACAGATAAAGTGCTTTACGAGCAATGTAAACAACATTGTGATTTTACCCTAGATAAATTTTCGACAGATACTATTGGTAAACAATGGAAACATTATATCGATGGCATTTTAGGATAGTTTTTTTTAAACTTCAGATAGATATATTTTACAGGACTAAAGAATGCTGTAGGTAAATAATACTTTAACTTTCGAGTTAAGGTTAAATTACTGGGATTTATTTTAGCTTTATAAAGCTTAACCTGTTTAAGATTACGTTCCATTTTATACAAAACAACAAGCTTAAAATAGATGAAATCAATGTAGGGCTTTAAAGTCGCAAAATTACCATTAGTTAAGTATTTCGAGTAATCTGGAAGTGACCTGTTACTGTTTTGGTTTGGCGTGGTTAGTTGTCCATCAGTCCCTGTAAGATAATATGCTTTAGGAAGAGCATAATGGATGAGTGAAAAATCACTAAAACATCTAATATTAAAATCTTCTTCTTCTCCATAATTTATAGACGTATCAAACAGTCCCACTTTTTCAAATACCGTTTTGCTTATAACGATAGAACTGTAACTGAAAAGGCTATATTTTATAGAAAAGTAATTAGCGATTTTAGAAACTTTATTAGTGGTAAAATCACTTTTATTTAAGTTGCTTGCCTCATGGGAGTAGATAAGAGCGCTTGGTGTCGCGAAAACATGAAAATTAGTATACCTACTAATAAGTTGGCTTATAGTGTATAAATAGTCTTCACACCATAAATCGTCTGCATCTAAAAAGGCTATGTAGTTATATTTAGAAGCATTAATTCCCGTGTTTCGAGCAGCAGACAAACCTGAATTGTCTTGATTGATAATTCGCAGCGTATCACTTTTATAAGGCTTTACAATATCTAAACTCCTGTCTGTACTGCCATCATTAACAATAATAACTTCAAAATTTACATACGATTGCTTTAAAACACTGCGAAGTGTGGTTTCGATATAACGTTCTTTATTGTATAAAGGAATCACAACAGAAAAGTAAGGCTTCATTAAAAACAACGTTGGTTTGCGTAAAAATACTATTTTTGACTTCCAATCTAAACTTTTAATTTTTAATGTCAAGAAAAGAATTGCAGATTATAGCATTCAATAATCCCTACCCAGCTAATTATGGTGGCGTTATTGATATATTTTATAAAATTAAGGCATTATCTGAATTAGGAGTTAAGATCCATTTGCATTTTTTCACGGAAGACCGTAATGATACTTCGGGCCTTGACGTCTATTGCGAAACGATCTACAAGTATGAGAAAGATAATGCCTTATGGTTCCATTTATCTAAGCTTCCTTTTTGTGTCAAGTCTCGACAATCTAAGGTACTATTGAGAAATGTAAAAAGATTGAATTGTCCTATTCTTTTCGAATCCATAAGAACGACAGGCATATTAAAAGATCACCACTTTAAACATAAAGTAGCAGTAAGATGTCATAACATAGAGCACGAATACAGTTGGGGTTTGTACAAGAGTGAAACGAATCGTTTTAAAAAATGGGCATTTGCTCTAGAAGCCTATAAGTTGAAATGGTATGAGAAGTATTTAGAAAAAGCAGATTATTTGTTTTTATTATCGCATAACGAATTTAATTATTTTGACACCCGTTTTACTAATAAAGCGGTCTATATTCCTGTGTTTCATGAGCATGAGACCGTTTTAGGTAAAGAAGGTTTTGGCGCTTACGCATTGTATCATGGCGACCTTTCTGTTGCCGATAATATTAAATCGGCATTATTTATTATAGATGTTTTTAAAACCTTAAAAAAGCCTTTGGTTATAGCTAGCTCTATTAAGGTTAAAGTGCTTTTAGAGGCTATAGATACGTGTAAAAACATCAAGTTTCACCAAGTGAATAGTAATGCAGAATTGAATACGTTAATCGAAAATGCACATATAAATACATTATTTTCATTTCAAAAATCGGGTACAAAATTAAAAGTATTCAATGCCCTTTACAAAGGCAGACATTGCATCTTAAACGACAATATGGTAGACGATCCAGAAATTTTAAACGAATGTGTCGTTGTAACTACGACCCTAGAGTATCAAACAGCAGTAAAACACTTGTTTACAAAGGAATTTAAGCACGCGCAGTCTAGACAAAACGCTTTATTGCGCTATAATTCTAAAGCGAACGCCCAAAAGATTGTAGAGGTTATGGGGTTGTAGTTAAAAACATTTGTATATGATTGTAAAATAGGTGTTTATTGTTTTTTAATCGTATTTAGTTACAGGTGTTTTGTTTTTTTATAGATATGTAACATTTTACATGATTCTTAGTCTTACAAATAAATGTAATTAATCTAAAACTAAAATCATGATGAAAAAAATTCTCATTTTAAGTATGTTCTCCCTTAGCTTCGCTTATGCTCAAGTCAGGGATCAAAATGGCAAAGCCGCAGTTAATGCTGTGAATGAAACGCTATCAGGTAATATAGGAATAGGACTAACACCTTCTTCCAAATCTCCTTATAAATTGCAAGTGAAAGGCAAGTCATTGGTTACTGATAATTTAATTATTGGTAATCCTAGTGGTGAGAGAACAGAAATTAACATAAGTACGAATCATAAAATTTATGCGCCAACAAATATAAAGACAATTGACCTAGATGGTAACTTCAAAGGAGGCGGTTTTGTTGGAGTTTATAGGTCTAATAAAGTTCAAAGAGGCGCTTTTATGTGGGCTAATACAAATACATTTATGTCTGGAGTAGACAAATTCACTATAGATGGCTCTTTTGCTCACGGAGCATATTTGATTAGTCATTTAGGTTCTGGGGATTCTGAAGCATTAACAGGAATGCAAATCAATACAACTAATGGAGTGGTAGTGATAGGAAATGATATAAGCTATGAAAAAAATAAAGGATATGGGTTAATTAATAGATTTAAAACTAAATTAGAAAACGATTTGTATTTGTCTAGTGGTAGCGTAGGCATAGGTACAAATTCTTTTGTAGATGGCTCAGATACGTATAAACTTTCTGTAGAAGGACGAGTAAGGGCGCATGCGGTTAAAGTGTATACCGATTGGGCTGATTTTGTATTTGAACCTAGCTATAACTTACCCTCTTTAAATGAGGTTGAAAATTTTATAAAAACAAATGGACATTTAAAAGACATTCCAAGTGCAAAAGAAGTTGAAGAAAATGGAATTGAAGTAGGCGAGATGAATAAATTGCTTTTACAGAAAATAGAAGAGTTGACACTGTATGTCATTAAATTGCAAAAGGAGGTAGATACATTAAAGAAAAATCGCAATTAAGATGAAGACTAAAACACTATTAACATTATTACTTTTTTCATGTGTTTGTTCTTTATCTATAGCTCAAAAAACCCATGCTTTTTACGTTGAAGTGCCAGATATTAAGTATCTTCCAAAAGTAACACATAGTAAAAACGGAAACAGAATCGCATACGCAGATACGGATAATACGGCGTTGAATACTGTTTTTAATGCTTGTAAAGTTTATAGTTGTGAGAAAGCGTTTAAAAACACAAAGCGCAGTGAATTAATTGATTTCTTTTTATTAGAAACAAATGATTCTCTTTTAGGGGGTATATTAGAAGAAAAATTTGAAAGTATATACCCTCAAATAGTTAGGTCAGAATGGGAAACATTAGATATTCCTAATGATTATGGTAGTAGTGGCGGTTATCTTGTTGATCAAGTGGAGTTGGATCATATCAGAGGGCCAGAAGCTTGGGATCTTTCTAAGGGGTCTAAAAATATAATAATTGGTATTGCAGATACTCATTTTAAGTATGATCATGAAGATTTAAAAGGAACAATAGATGTTGTAATTAATGCAAAGGATAACTTGACAGTAGGAAGAACAAGTGAAGAACGTGAAGAGGGTGAAAGGGAAGATAGTTTTCATGGTACTGAAGTCTCCTCAGTTGCGGCAGCAAATACCAATAATGGATTAGGAATGTCTGCAATCGGTCGTGATTCATATGTGTATGCGGGGTTGCATCAGAAAAATAATATGTCGGTCGTACATGACCTAGCATTTATGGATGGTGTTAAGGTTATTAATGCTAGTTGGTATTTGGTAAATGGGACAATGAACTCTGAAGGAGAAATGAATTCTTTAGCTAGATTTTATGCAAAACCGACTGCAGAGATTACCGATCAAAATAAGGTTCTAGTTGTTGCAGCAGGTAATGGACAAGCACGACCAGGAGACCCAAAAGCATTTGTGTTTCCAGCTTCTTATAAAAATGTAATTTCTGTATCAACAGTAGGGCATATGAATAAGCGTTTTGGAGATTTTGAAACGTTCTTAGATGGCCATGAATTCTTATATAAAGGGCAAATACGAAGCCATCAGCATAATGATTCAGTAGATATAGTTGCTCCAGGTTACGGCGTAATAACTGCCCATCCAAGAGAAACAAATGAATGGGCAAAAAACAGTTATTCATCTACCCGTTTTGGAACCTCTTTTAGTGCTCCAATGGTAGCTGGTACAGTAGCCTTAATGTTCGATGTAAATTACTGTTTATCTTCTAAAGAAGTAGAAACCATATTAAAACTCACAGCGGTAAAAATTGATACTTTACCTCAAAACTTGCCTTATCATGGGAAATTAGGAGCAGGGAAACTCGATGCATACGAGGCCGTTAAAATGGCTAAAGATATGCATGACCCCTTTGGGACTGTAGAGGTTAAAAATAGAATATTATACCGACCTTGGTTTTATAAATTAGTCACAGCGCCCTACGAAATTAAAATGACTAACAATACCGTCACCGAAGGCGCTAAACTTAAATTTAGAGCACGAAATACTATTGAACTTACCAGTGGTTACTATGCTCCTGGACCAGGAGGGTATATCGATTTGGCTATAGATACATCTATTAAAGCAGACTGTGCGCCTCCACCAACGAATACAGCCAGTGCTAAAAACAGTTCGAGTGCCAAATCTAGCACGAGTCTAAGCAATAGTGCATCTGGTTTAACCTTATTCCCTAACCCTACTTCAGGTCGTTTTAGTTTAAGTCATAATGAGAGTATAGGCAAGATCGTGATATCTGATATTACAGGGAAACGTATTTATTATAAAGAAGGACTTAATGACAAAAACATATCTGTTGATATTTCTAAAGTAAAATCGGGTATTTATTTTATTGAAATTACAGAAACCTCAGGAGCCGTTAAAGGCCTTAAAGTCATTAAAGAGTAAATAATTTTAACGAATTACACGTTGTAGACGTGTTAACAACAGCTAACATACAACGTGTAATTCGTTTATCTATCCCTTCCGTTGCACCACTTCATAAATTTGGCTGTCGTCACATTTTAAAGTCTTACTAGGGTACTTTAAAAGTAAGGCATAATCGTGAGTGGCCATAAGGATGGTATTCCCATTACTATTAATGTCTTGTAGAACCTGCATGACCTCAATACTGGTTTGAGGGTCTAAATTACCTGTAGGTTCATCGGCAAGAATGAGTTCTGGATTGTTTAATAAAGCTCTTGCAATAGCAACACGTTGCTGCTCACCACCAGACAGCTCATGTGGAAATTTAAAACCTTTAGTTTTCATGCCTACTTTAGTAAGCACCTCTTCAACGCGAGCATTCATTTTATCCTTTTCTTTCCAACCCGTAGCTTTTAAAACAAAAAGAAGATTGTCATTAATAGTGCGGTCTATCAGTAATTTGAAATCTTGAAATACAACCCCTAATTTGCGTCTCAAAAACGGGATGTCATTTTCTTTTAGCGTTTTAAGGTCGTAATCAACTATAGAACCACTTCCTTCTTTAAGAGGTAAGTCTCCGTAAAGCGTTTTCATAAAACTACTTTTTCCTGTTCCCGTTTTACCAATTAAGTACACAAATTCCCCTTTTGTAATTTCAATATTAATTTTAGATAATACTAAACTTTCTCCTTGGTAAATAGAAGCGTCTTTGAGTTGTAAAATAGTTTCAGACATATAAATAGCTTTAAGATTACAAGTTTAAAGTTAAAAGTTTAATGGCACAAAACAATAACGTAATTTTATCAGTTTTTATTAGAACAATAAGGCGAATAAAATACCTCGCAGCCTTGCAATAAAAGAATACGATGCTTATAAATCCACTTTTATGCGCTAAGCGTAAAACGAGTTGTTGTTTTCGTGTTTTTTTTGAACACAACTATAATTCTAACCGCATAAATACGTTTAAAGGTAAATAAGATTATAGAAATCACCCTGCATTTTCAATTATGGATAGAGATATGTAGGAATCTAAAACCTTATATTTATATTTGAATTTCATCAAACAAACGAAACACTAAATGCACTTAAAGCATCCTATTTTATGTATTCTCGCCTTAAGCTTTGGACTTCAGGTGATGGCGCAGCAGTCTGCAATATATACCAACGATTTGGTAACCTATCAAAACGCACTACATTTATACAATAACCAACAATACCAAGCCGCGACAGCGTTGTTTTCTAAGGTGAAAAAAGCCGCCAAAGAAGAACAACTACAAGGCGAGTGTGCCTATTATATTGCCAATTGTGCGGTGCGTTTAAATCAGCAAAATGCAGACCAGCTTATAAGCGATTTTGTAGAAGATTATCCAACCAGTACCAAGCGTAATACCGCTTTTGTAGATGTAGCAGACTATTATTTTGTAAATGGCAAATATGCTTACTCCCAGAAATGGTACAGCAGAGTGGACGAAAGTGCCTTGTCTTTAAAAGACAAAGAACAGTTTTATTTTAATAATGGCTATACGGCTTTTGTTACCAAACAGAACAAACAAGCGAAAACGTATTTAAAAAAGGTAGAAAATTCTAAAACTTATGGCGCCCAGGCAAAGTATTATATTGGGTTTATGGCTTATGAAGGTGATGATTATGACCAGGCAAACACGTATTTTGATCAAGTGAACGACAATGAACGTTACAAAGAAAAGCTATCCTATTACCAAGCCGATTTAAATTTTAAATTAGGGAAATTCGAAAAAGCCATCACCTTAGCCAAAGCAAGGTTAAGTACTAGCAATGGAGTGGAAGTTTCCGAATTATCAAAAATTATAGGCGAAAGCTATTTTAATTTAGAAAACTACGAAGAAGCGATTCCTTTTCTAGAAGCCTATAAAGGGAAACGGGGCAAATGGAATAATACCGATTACTACCAGTTAGGCTATGCCTATTACAAAACGGGAGACTATGAGAATGCCATTGCTGAGTTTAATAAAATAATTGGAGGACGAGACAGTATAGCGCAAAATGCATATTACCATTTGGGCGAAAGTTATATCAAATTAGAGAAAAAACAAGAAGCCTTGAATGCTTTTAAAAACGCTTCAGAAATGGCGTTTAATGCCAAATTGCAAGAAGACGCATGGTTAAACTATGCGAAGATTAGCTATGAAATAGGCAACCCCTACCAATCTGTACCTCAAGTTTTATCTACATATTTAGAAACATACCCAAAATCGGCATACAAAGAAGAGATAGAAGCGCTTTTAATAGACTCCTATATCAGTTCTAAAAACTACCAAGAAGCATTAGGCTTATTAGAACGCAAAAACAGTTTAGAAGCCAAAATAGCATATCAGAAAGTTGCTTTTTTTAGAGGATTAGAAATTTACAACGAGGCAAAGTACCAAGAGGCAGAAGCCCTTTTTGATGCTTCTCTAAAAGTGTCTAGAGACGACGTGTTTACGGCAAGAGCCACGTTTTGGAAAGCAGAAACCGATTATAATTTGACCAACTATGAAGAGGCGTTAATTGGGTTTAAACAATTTGAAGAACAAACCACAGCCTTTAGCACACCAGAGTCTAACACCAATGCTTACCATTTAGGGTATACCTATTTTAAGCTTAAAAAATACGAGCAGGCCTCAGAGGCGTTTCAAGCCTATATAGCGAAAGCCCCAGAAGATCAAACCCGCTTAAACGATGCCTACCTGCGTTTGGGAGATGTTTATTTTGTATCAAGTCAATACAGTAAAGCCGTTACGGCCTACAATAATGCCATCCAGCTTAAAGCAGGACCGTCTGATTATCCATCGTTTCAAAAAGCAATAAGTACAGGATATACTGGAAATACGGCTCAAAAAATAGACGCATTAGAAGCATTTATAGAACGCTACCCAACGTCTAAATTGCGAGATGATGCCTATTACGAATTGGGCAATTCATATGTAAAAGTGAATAAGCCAGAAGAAGCAATGGCGGCATACGATACCTTAAAAGCAGCTTATAAAATGAGTTCATTTGTGCCAAAAGCACTATTGCGACAAGGATTGATGCGTTACAATTCTGGAGAGAATGAAGCCGCTTTAGTGAAATTTAAAGACATTGCAGCCCATTATCCAGGAACACCAGAAGCCGTGCAAGCTGTAGCTACTGCGCGATTAATTTATATCGATTTGGGACAAGTGGCCGATTATGCGGCTTGGGTTAAAACCCTAGATTATGTAGAGGTAACAGATGCCGAGTTAGACCAAACAACATACGAAGCTGCAGAAAAACAATATTTAGAAGGAGATCCAGATGTTGCTATAACACAATTTAATGGGTACCTTAATAATTTTCCTAGCGGAATCCATAGTCTATCATCACATTTTTATTTGGCACAATTGTATTATAAAAAAGGGGTGTTAACCAACGCAGCACCACATTATAAAAGTGTTGTAGAGGCGCCTCAAAGTGAATTTACAGAAGAAGCCCTGTTGCGTTTGGCACAATACCACTTAGAGGGGAAACGTTGGGAGACCGCCATTCCTGTATTAGAGCGTTTAGAGCGTGAAGCTAATTTTCCACAGCATACCATATTTGCGCAGTCTAATTTAATGAAAGCAAATTACCAATTAAAGGCTTATGCTACAGCAGAACGTTATGCCAATACCGTATTGGAAAGTGCAGAAATCGATACTAAAATTAAAAGTGATGCTCAAATTATCATTGCACGTTCTGCGATTCAAACAGGAGATACGGCTAAAGCGAAAGCCGCTTACAAACGCGTAGAAGCGATTGCTACTGGAGCGGTTGCAGCAGAGGCTTTGTATTATAATGCCTATTTTAAACACGAAGACGGCGCTTTTGAAGCGTCTAATACTGCAGCGCAGCGCTTAGCCAAAGAATACTCGAGTTATAAATATTACAGCGCCAAAGGTTTAGTGGTCATGGCAAAAAACTTTTATGCCTTAAAGGAAGCCTATCAAGCCACTTATATATTAGAAAGTGTGATTGAGAATTTTAAGCAGTATCCAGAGGTTACAACCGAGGCTTCAGAAGAATTAACACGTATGAAACGTAATGAAGCGAAAACGAATGCCTCTGTAAGCACAGAATAATAGCGTTTTAATAGTCCTAAAATCATCTATCAAAAAACTATAAATTAAAACACATATGCGAAAGCAGATTCAATATATTAGTCTTGTAATGTTAATGTTTAATATAACATTAGTTGTTGCCCAAAATAAAAAAAACGATACCATTAAAACTGGAATTATTGATGTAGTGAAGCCTTATACACCGTCTATATCCGATGCTTTTAAAGTAAAAGAAACCCCAGTGATAGACGATACGGAAGGTGTGGTTAAGAAACCTGTTACCTATAATATTTTCTCCTTTCCAGTAGCATCAACGTTTACACCAGCAAAAGGCAAAGCGGCAGGTATAGAAAAAGTGAAACCGCCAAAACTATTTGACAACTATGCAACATTAGGTGTGGGCTCATTTACAACCATAGTTGGAGACGTCTACCTCAATCATGCTATTAGCAGAACCGATCGCGTTGGTGGGTATTTTAGCCATCACTCTTCAGCAGGAGATATAGATGGTGTGTTATTAGATAATGGATTTTCAGATACGAAACTCAATGCCAATTACGAATCCCAACTACGCGATTTGTCATGGAAAGCAGAGGCAGGGTTTCAATTGCTAACGTCTAATTGGTATGGATTACCTGATGATTTAGCGGCAGATTCTGATTTTGCAAGTACTCTAGATGTGGGACACGCGTTTTACAATGCACATTTGGGAGGCGAGCTCAAGTTTGAAGACACCTATATCAATTCAGGAAATATTTTAATAAGACGTTTTGGAGACGACCAAGGCTCTGCCGAAAATAGAGTGCTTTTAGAAGGAAAACTCGATATTCCTATCCGTAGAGAAGAGCTTAAAACAACATTTAGAATAGACTATCTGGGCGGGGCTTTTGATAGAGGTTACTTTACACCAAATGCATTAGATTATGGTAATTTTATAATTGGAGGGGCGTCTTCTTACAGGATACAAAAAGACGAATTAACTCTAGATGTAGGGGTTGCTTTGTATTATTTAAATGGTCTTGAAGGCGCAGAGAGCAAACTGTTGTTTTATCCAAATATTACGGGATCCTATAAGATTGTAGACGCTATTTTAATTGCCTATGGCGGTGTTACAGGAGATGTAATTCAAAATTCGTATCACGATTTTGCGCTAGAGAACCCTTTCGTGTCCCCAACGTTACTCATAGCGCCTACCAATCAAAATTACAATGTACACCTTGGTTTAAAAGGGAAAGTGTCTAGTACGATGAGTTATGCGCTTAGCGGGCGTTACATATCAGATAACAGTAAAGCCCTCTTTGTTAATAATACGGCATTGCTTGATACAGCTGTAGAAGATTACCAATTTGGCAATTCTTTTGGGATTACCTACGACAACATTAAAACGTTTAGCGTTGCAGGAAAATTTAATATAGATGTAAATCGAAATTTAACGTTAGCTTTAAAAGGCGCGTTCTTTAGTTACAATACAGATGTACAAGCAGAAGCTTGGAATTTACCAACGTTAAAAGGCAGTTTGTTTTTAGATTATCAAATCGATACCCACTGGTTTACAGGAGCTAATCTGTTTTTTGTTGGCGAACGTAAAGATCTATTAAGTCGCATTGGAACTACAGAAGGAGTTCTTACTAGTTCTGTAACGTTAGACAGTTATTTCGATGCCAATGCGCATGTAGGGTATCATATTAATGATAAAGTAGCGGTGTTTGCCAAAGTGAATAATATTACGAATAATAGTTACCAACGTTGGCAAAATTTTCAAGTACAACCCATTCAGTTTTTAGCAGGTGCAACTTTTAAATTTGATTTCTAGATCTAAACGCCAAAAGTTCTCGTTTAAACTAAAATAGGGTTTATGAAAATATATAGTTGTATCATAGTGTTTTTAGTAGGGCTAAATACGTCTTTTTCTCAATCTGAAACACAAAGTATAATGCTGTCTAACGCTGCTTTAGTATTAACCAAGCAGCACGTTACTTACGACCCCAGCTATTTTGCAATTCCTTATCCTAATGGTGATGTGCCAGCAGATAAAGGGGTGTGTACAGATGTGGTGATTAGAGCTTACAGAGCACTAGATATAGATTTACAAAAAGCTGTACATGAAGACATGCAAGCTAATTTTAAGTCTTATCCTAAGTTATGGGGTTTAAAACGAACCGATAAAAACATAGACCATAGACGTGTCCCTAATTTAATGACATTTTTTAAACGAAAAGGCTTGGAAAAGCCTATAACTAAGGTGGCGTCCCATTATAAACCTGGAGATGTGGTATGCTGGAATTTAGGAGGAGCCACAACCCATATAGGTGTCGTTGTGGATAAAAAATCTGCAGATGGAAAACGGAATTTGATCGTGCATAATATAGGCAGCGGACAAGTACTCGAAGATTGCTTGTTTACGTTTAAGATTATTGGACATTACAGCACACTTAACCGCGCTAAATAATCAAAATGTGCGCCTTCTAAAATGAACTCGCATTTTAAACCAACAGTTTCACTAGCTAATTTTAAAGTCTCGAAATCGAGATATAACCATTTCATAGGGATTTCTTTTTCACCTTTATAACTCAGGAAATAATCTAGTTCGCCATAATACGCTGCATTGGTATCTATCCAAAATCCACCATCTTCATCTTCATACATGTATTTTATATCTGATGAATCTATCAATATTTGACCCTTAGGTTGTAATAAAGACTTTAAATGCGTTAAATATTTAGACACTTGGTGTAATTCTTGAAAAATACCAGTGCCGTTCATGAGTAACAAAATAGTATCGAAAGTGTCGGTTTCGTCTAACAGAGCTTTTACTTCTACATTTGTAATACCGCGTGCTTTTGCTACAGCAATAGCACCTTGAGAGATGTCTATAGCCTTAACGTCTAGGGCTTTTTGCTGTTGTAGGTGTAAACTATGACTTCCAGCACCGCAGCCTACGTCTAAGACTTTGCCTTTGGCGAGTTGCAATGCTTTTTGCTCTAATTTAGGCATGGCTTTAAAGCTGCGAAATAAATAAGGGAGCGGTAAAATATCTTCGTCTGAAATACTCGTAGCAGTGGTGAGGTCTTCGGTATAATTAGCGTTGTGGTAGTCTAGTAGAGCGGTTCCAAAAAGATCTTTCATAGAATTTAAAAAGCTATTCTGAAGAGGGCTTCAGAATGATGTGTTAAAATAGTATTTTTGCAGTATGCAAGACCTCATAAACAATCTTCCAAAGCAGGCCAAAGATAAGCATAACGAAAACAAAAAATTCTTTGCTAAGCTTAAAAAGAAACCGCCTAAAACGCTAGACTATATCATGCAAGAGCTGCATGATGCAGAATTTGAACGTACCGATTGTTTGCAATGTGCCAATTGTTGCAAAACCACAGGACCTTTGTTTACAGATAAAGATGTAGCGCGTATTGCGAAACATTTTAGAATGAAAACACAGCAGTTTATTGCGCAGTATTTAAGAGTAGATGAAGATAATGACTATGTTTTACAAAGTGTACCTTGTACATTTTTAGGCGCAGACAATTATTGTTCGATATACGAAGTACGCCCAAAAGCCTGTAGAGAGTTTCCGCATACCGATAGAAAAAAGTTTCAGCAAATTTCTAACCTCACACTTAAAAATGTAGCCATTTGTCCTGCGGCCTACGCTATTGTCGAAGCGATGAAAAAACGTATACCATAGCCATACACTTTAATAGAAAAACGCTTGTTGGGTTAGACTTAATGCTTCAATATTATTTTTAGTTGTCGCACTTCCCATTGCTGTTATCTTTCAATGTTTTAAATCTATACGGATCTATAAATGTTTTGTGTTTTTGAAATGTAAATTTTAGTTTGTTCTAAAAACAAATAGAAACTGAGTTGTTTTAGAAGTGTTATTAAAATGTAAATTAGGGATTTAGAGCTGTTATTTGTATATTTAAAAAAATGCTATTATGGAAACCATGTTAACGTATTTCGAAACCATTCCTTCAGAACATCGCGCTGCAGTTTTAGTAGGAGGCTTAATGTTGTTTTGGTTCATAGAAGGCATTATGCCACTTTTTGGGAAACCTTATAAAAAGTGGCGACATGCTATCCCTAATGTATTTTTAACCCTGACTACGGTTTTAGTGAATTTGCCGCTAGCTTATGTCTTATTAAAAGTATCAGATTGGGTGGCATTACATCAGTTTGGAATTTTAAATTGGTTACCCGCCTTACCTTTGTGGAGTTATGTCTTTTTGGGAGTGCTTCTTTTAGATTTTGTAGGCGCTTATTTACCGCATTGGGTAGAGCATAAAACAAAACCATTGTGGCGAGTGCATATCGTACACCATAGCGATCATCATGTAGACGCTACAACCGCGAACAGGCACCACCCCTTAGAAAGTGTAGTGCGTTATCTATTTACGCTGCTAGGCGTATTTGTTGTAGGAACACCAATCGCTATAATTATGCTATACCAGTCGTTATCTATAATAGCGTCTCAATTTAATCATGCTAATATTAAATTACCAACCCGCATAGATACACTTTTAAGTTATGTTATCGTGTCACCAAACATGCATAAAGTACATCACCATTACCGTTTGCCTTATACCGATTCTAATTATGGTAATATTTTTTCTGTTTGGGACAGATTGTGTGGCACATTCATGACCTTAGATCCCGATAAAATTACCTATGGTGTAGATGTTTTTCCAGATGAAACTAAGAATGGTAAAATAGGGGAGTTGTTAAAACAACCGTTTCAAGCCTATGAAAAACCAACAGAAGAGGCTCAGTCGTAAATCAAATACTTACTACGTGTTGTTTTAAAATCCTGTAAATCGTCTTGCCATGAGGCCTTAATGTCTTGGGCTGACTGTCCAGCGATTATTTGGGTTTGTAGTGTTTTAGTTCCTGCTAAATTTAAGAAATAAGGGGTGAAAAAGGTCTTTTGCTTAGCGCTATGCTGATACGCGGAGATCAGCCAGTTTAAGTTTAAACGTGTTAAAGGCGGTGTAGCCGATAGGTCTTTACCATAACATAAAATGTTTTCGTGTTTGGGATGTTTCGCACCAAAGTTAGGCTGAGGTGTAAATGTAAAAGGATACTGTGTAGGGTCTAAATGAGGGCTTCCAAAAATTTGGAATTGCGTTTCTGTACCTCGACCTGCACTTACGGTTGTGCCTTCAAAAAAACCTAAACTAGGATAAAGATGAATAGCAGTCGCATTAGGAAGGTTAGGGCTAGGTTTTATAGGAAGCCAATACGGAAGATCATGAGTGTAATTTTCTACAGAAATCACTTTTAAATCACAAGTTACACCGTTTTTTAACCAGTGTTCACCGTTAATCATTTTAGCATATTCGCCTATAGTCATGCCATGAACAATAGGGATAGGGTGAAGACCAACAAAACTTTTGTAAGTATCTTCAAGAATAGGACCATCGATGTAATGCCCATTGGGGTTAGGACGGTCTAATACAAGTAAAGGGATGTGCTGCTCTGCACAGGCTTCCATGATATAATGTAAGGTAGAAATGTAGGTATAAAAGCGTACACCGACATCTTGAATATCAAAAACGATGAGGTCTAAATCTTTAAGTTGCGCAGCACTAGGTTTTTTGTTTGCTCCATATAGAGATACAAGTGGTAATTGCGTTTTTGTGTCTATACCGTCTTTAACAAGTTCCCCCGCATCTGCTTTACCTCTAAACCCATGCTCTGGTGCGAACACTTTTTTTATGGAAACATTTAATGCCAAAAGAGAATCTATAATATGTGTATGGTGTTCTTTATGAGGCATTTTCGTTGTAGTGTCGTCGTGTTTAAAAATGACAGAAGTTTGATTTGCAACAACGCCTATACGCTTGCCTTTTAAAAAAGGCAAATAAATGTCGGTTCTGTTAGCGCCAACTTTAATAGCTTTCTTATCTTTAGCAGGAATAGCAGTGTCAATTCCCTTTAAAGCGATTTGAGATTTGTCTGTAGTTTTCGAACGGCAAGAAATCAAAGTGAAAATCATTCCTATTATTATCGGGAAAACTGTATTTTTGGAAACAATTAAACGCATAGTGTAGTTTGAATTACGAGTATTTTATAGCAAAACGCATTATTGGCAGTAAAGCGTATAAAAGTAGTATATCGGCACCAATAATAAAAATTGGTATCGCTGCTATTGCTATTGGTATGGTTGTCATGATGATTGCTATAGCTACAGGTATTGGTTTACAAGAGAAAATACGCGATAAAGTTGTGGCTTTTAATGGGCACATATCGGTGACGAACTATGATAGCAATGCATCCCAAGAAAGTATATTTCCAATAACTCTAGATGAAAAAACCGAGCGTTTTTACCCTAAATTCACAACCGTAGAAGGGATCTCTCATATACAAGCTGTCGCTACAGTTTTTGGGGTCATCATGACGGATAGTATTTTTGAAGGTGCCGTTTTAAAAGGTGTTGGCAAAGATTACGAATGGAAATATTTTAATGAATTTTTAATTGAAGGTCGCGTGCCTCGTTTTGATACCAAATGGAGTGAGGAAATTTTAATCTCTAAATACCTAGCAGACCGATTGGAATTTAAAGTAGGAGATCGATTTCAAATGCACTTTTTAAATGAAGATACTAAAAAGCCGATACGCAGTGTGGGCTTGGAAGTGGTTGGAATTTACAATTCAGGATTTCAAGATTTTGACGCCACTTACTTGATAGGCAACCTAAGGCATGTGCAGCGTATTAATAGTTGGAAAGAGAATCAAATAGGGAATTTCGAAGTCTTTATAGAAGATTACGACGACATTGACCGTTTGGGCGTAGAAGTGTTCCAAAATACACCGCCAACACTAAATACAATTACAATAAATGATAAATTTTATTCTATTATTGAATGGGTTAAAATTTTTGATAAAAATATCTATGGCATTATAGCCATCATGATTCTAGTAGCGGGTATTAATATGATCACAGCATTATTGGTACTTATCTTAGAACGCACACAAATGATAGGTATTTTAAAAGCTTTAGGCAGCACCAATTGGAGCATAAGAAAGTTATTTCTATTCAATGCGTCACATCTTATACTATTAGGATTGTTTTGGGGCAACATACTCGGGTTAGGTATTTTATTTGCTCAGAAATATTTTAAAATATTTCCTTTAGACCCAAGTGTGTATTATGTAACAGAAGCTCCTGTGTATATTAGTTTAAGTTATATTATATTACTTAACGTGGGAACTCTGCTCTTGTGTTTAATAATGTTACTCATTCCTTCTTTTATAATTACAAGAATTTCTCCTGTAAAGGCCATTCGTTTTGAGTAAAACGACATAAAGTATTTGTGGGGCTTCAGTTCCCTATTTATAGTAGCATTTCTGTGTAGGAAATATGATTACACAAAGACGCTTTTACTTTCTTTATTAGGCGCTGATAAAAAGATAATTTATTAGATACATTTTTTTGTTAATATCATCATAATAGTACAGAATTTTTATTGAATTGTCGTATAGGGTCACTTATGAAATTCATATATTGGATAAGAATTTAAGATGTACCTTATGCATAAAGACTTGCCTATTTTTTCTTCTTATACTTTCGATAAAGATATTTTGGATGAAGTGTTTGATGAAAACAATGATGTAAAAGCTATTTACAAAACGTTATTTGATCTTTACGGAAGTCATAGCGTTATGGATTTCGAGGCTTTAAACGAATATGCTAAGACCTCTTTTTTTAATCAAGGGATTACGTTTCAAGTTTACGGCAATAACGAGACTAAAGAAAAGATATTTCCATTCGATTTATTTCCTAGAATTATAGATCACGAAGAGTGGGAACATATCGAAAAGGGGGTGTTGCAGCGTAGCAAAGCATTGAACCTTTTTTTAAAGGATTTATACCACGATCAAAATATCATAAAAGACGGCATCGTGCCTAAAGCGCTTATAGACTCTTCCTCAAATTACCTTAAAGAAATGAAGGGATTCGATCCTCCAGGGGGGATTTATAATCATATTTCTGGAACAGACTTAATCAAACATTCAGATGGGGCTTATTATGTACTAGAAGATAATATTAGATGTCCTTCGGGAGTGAGCTATGTGATATGCAACCGTACCACGCTTAAAAGAGCATTATTTGGTGTCTTCGATAAATATAAGATACACACGGTAACAGATTATTCTGAGAATTTACTAAGCATTTTAGAAACTGTAAAGCCTAAAGGCGTAGATAAACCCATATGTGTCGTGCTTACGCCAGGCGTTTTTAATTCTGCCTATTACGAGCATTCGTATTTGGCCAAAGGGATGGGGGTAGAACTTGTAGAAGGAAGAGATCTTTTTGTAGAGAACCATTTTGTTTACATGCGTACAATAAATGGTCCCGAAAAGGTTGATGTGATCTATAGACGTATAGACGATAGTTTTTTAGACCCCGAAGTCTTTAATCCCGATTCGGTATTGGGTGTACCAGGGTTGTTTTCTGCCTATAAAAAAGGAAATGTTTGTTTGGTAAATGCACCAGGGACTGGCGTGGCAGACGATAAGGCCATCTATACCTATATGCCGCAAATTATAGACTATTATTTAAAAGAAACCCCCATATTAAAGAATGTGCATACCTATCACTGTAGTGATCCTAAGGATTTGGAGTATGTGTTAGATAATATTAAAAGCCTAGTTATAAAGCCTGTGGATGAAGCAGGAGGATATGGAATTTCTATAGGAAATAAATTAACGGATACAGAAATAGAAGCCGTAAAGGCTACCATTTTAGAACACCCTAGAAAATATATCGCGCAACCTATAATGGCGCTGTCTGTACATGCCACTTATATTGAAGATGAAAAGTCTTTTGAGCCAAGGCATGTCGACCTTCGCACATTTACATTATTAGGTGAAAATAAGAGTTATGTGCTAAAAAGTGGTTTGACCAGAGTTGCTTTAAAAAAAGGAAATTTAATTGTAAATTCTTCACAAGGAGGAGGATCCAAAGATACTTGGGTTTTAAAAAAGTAGAGGTATATGCTAGCAAGAGTCGCTAATAATTTATTTTGGATGGGCAGATATATTGAACGTTCAGAACATGTTGCAAGATATTTAAGGGTGAATTATTTTTCATCATTAGATGCACCCGATGAGTTGTCTCAGTCTCGAGACTTTGTACTTAAGTCTTTAATGTTTATGGTAGGAGATCCTTGTAAAGAAGGAGAACTTGTGATTGAGGCCGATGTGTTGTATAACATTACATTAAACCCAGATAAAAGGTATTCTATAATTAATGCTGTTAAGCTTGCACGTGAAAATGCCCATAGTGCAAGAGATTTAATTTCTACAGAATTGTATGAAGCTATAAATAAATTTTACCATTTTGTACTGAACTATTCTGTAGATCATTTGGTGAAGCGAGGCCTGTATGAATTTACCAGTAATGTTATGGAATTCACAGCAATCACTAAGGCCAAAATTAGAAGCACTTTACTTTATGACGAAGTGTTTTCTGTGATAAAATTAGGGGTGAATATGGAACGCGCCACGCAGGTAATCCGTATCATTCATTCTAAATATATAGACATTCAAGCTATAGAATTAAAAAAAGAAAAAGGTTTTTTAGTGTCGCCAGTGCTAGAATGGTCGACTTTATTACGCTGTGTAGAATCGTACGATATGATGATGCGTTATGAAAAGGAAAGCCCTAAAAGTTATAACACCTTAGAGTTTTTAATTTTAAACCCAAAATGTCCTCGATCTGTAATAAACAGCCTTTCTGAAATATCAAGACATATCGAGTTTCTCTCTAATGAAAAGAAACCCTCTAAAGATTCTACAGCATTTTTAGTAAACAAGGTATATACAGAATACCAATATAAATATACCGAAGAAATAGAAGTAGATTTTAGAACCTTTATCGAGAAAATACTAGAAAACTTATTTAAGATAAGTAAAAAAATGCAAAAGGAATTTTTTTATATTGAATCCTAATGGAAGAAGCACCACAACAACCTAAAACGGTAACAGAAGCCGCCCAAATAGCAATTATTCAACAGCAGCAACAGCAGTAGTAGGTCTGTTTTCTTTTTTTATAGCTTAGCCATGCGGTTTGTTCTATCGAAATAGTCTATGCACATGAGTTTTTAGTTCCCTAGTGCCTTTATATCAACAGAGACTTTAAGACTACTTCTCCCCGAACTGTAAACCACGCCTTTTAGAGGAGGTACGTCGTAATAATCTCTACCCCAACCCACTACAATATGCTGGTTCTCTGGAATTTTGTTATTAGTAGGGTCGAAATCTACCCAACCAAACCCAGGAATAAACACAGCAAACCAAGCATGAGATGCATCTGCACCTACCAGTTTAGGTTTCCCAGGGGGCGGTAATGTTTCAATATACCCACTAATATAACGCCCAGGAAGCCCCACACTTCTTAAACAGGCAATAGCAACTTGTGCAAAATCTTGACAGACCCCTTTTTTCTCTTCCATAACAACATCCAAAGGCGTAGACACACTTGTAAAGCCCGATACAAATTTAAAATCGGTGTATATGCGCTGCATTAATTCATTGGTAGCCTCAAAAACAGAGCGATTGGGCTTAAAAGATGCCAATGCATAAGCTTTAATATTAGGTTTACTGTTCCGGATTAAAATAGAATCTAATATAAATTGTTTAGAATCAAAGTTATTAGGCGCATTAAGATTTAAAGTTTCCAATGCGTTTTCTAAAGTAATGGCCGTGCATTTTTTAGAGAAGAAACTGTCTTTAATAGCCGTGTAATCGCGCTTAATTTTGCACTTAGAGACCACGGTTAATTTTTCATGCTCTTTTTCTATTGAAAAACGGGTAATGTTATTCCCGAAAAAATCTGAGCGTTCAGAAAATTGCGTCGGTTGAGGTGCAATATCAATAGCGTATTCTAAAATAGTTTGACCAGCAGAAACACGGGGTTTAATGGTGGCTATATTATGACAAAAGACAACGGGTTCGTTATAACTATATTCAGTAATGTGTGTGATTAAAAAATCCATAGTCTTAGGCTAGCTAAAATTTTGTAAGGTTAATTGGTTTTGGTCTTTACTGTGATTGAAATACGTATCGGCAATAGCCTTAGTGGTATCATAGAACAAGGCTTTAAGCTCTGTTAAAAGTGTTTCTAATGCGACTCTTTCTTGAGTTTGTTCTTCAGAGACTAGTGCTAATGTTTGGGTAGAGGACAATCTTAGTTTAGAATAGGCTTCAAAAATGGCTTTTTCGTAATCCTGTAGACCAGCATCTATTTTAGAGTGTGGCAAACGGCTGATGTCTTTTTTAAGTCGCCCTACCAAAAAGGTAAGCGAGCGCGCGTATTTCGTATTAAGGAGCACAAGAGAAAGTACAGATTCTATGTTAATATGAGAACGGTAGCTATACCTGTAAATATTTAAGCTTTCATGGCTGTGCAGCATAGCTTCTAAAATTTCATATTCAACGTGTTCTTCAGTAGCAATGGTTAACATACTTTGGTAACTGGTAGTATTTAAGATAGCACGCTCTAAATTAAGACCAATAAAGTAGAGTAGAAGGCCTTGTTCTACAAGGATACTTTCTTCAATTAAGCCCATAAAGGCAATAATTCTAGTAATTAATTGATCTAGTACTTTGATAATACGTTTGTAGCTTAAATTGTCTGTAGCTTCTTTAAGTATAGGATTCCATAATTTGTGGATACTATCAAAAACACGCCACATGTCTGTAGACCATAAATTACGAATCGAATAATACGAATTGCTAAACATAGAAATGGTATGCGCCAAGCTTCCAGATTTTGTTTTATCAACAACTAAAGCAATGAGTTCTTTTTTAACATCACTTACCATAGGTTCGCCTTTAGAACCTATAAAGCCTGGATACGCATTTGTAAGTTGAGTGATGGTTTGTAATAAGGTGGTGATTTTATTGTCTGCTTTCAAATCAATTGCCGTATCACTATTAGCAACTTCTTTTAAAACGGTACGTAAATGTCTGCTAGTAATTAAGGCCCTACCAACATAACGCCCCGCCCAGTAGAGATTTTCGGCAGTTAGGCTGGGTAAATCACTAAGTTCGGTCGCATTTGAAGAAAAACTATTAAAGTAGTTAGACTTTCGTGTTTTTTTATAAGTTTCATCTATAATGCAAAAATCTTTACTGGTACCGCCGCGTTGGTTGCTTACGCGCACATCTTCGGTAGAAGAGACACGCACCAAACCACCAGACATGATGTCGTAATGGTCTTTATTGGCAATGGCAAAGGCTCTGCAAACCATATTTCGGGGTTCTAACTTCCCTTTAGTAAAGTTAGGCGCTGTAGAAAAGGTGATTTTTTCTTGAGCAACGTACAAATGCGGTTTGTTTTTTATTTTGAGAATTAAAGCCTCTAGAGCTTCAGGACTTAAAAATTCGGTAAAGACAATTGTTTCTCTACTAGAACGGTCAATACGCTTAATCACCAATTTAGAAATATTAGCGATAACATGATCTAATTCCTTTTTCTGGCCGCACCACCATGTTGCGATTTGTGGTAAAATAAGTTTTTCATCTAAAAAAAACTTGGCAATAGCTGGCATAAACGGGATAAGTCCCGAGTTTTCAATAACACCAACGCCAACAGGATTCACAATACTTACATTTTTGCGGCGTACCACATCTAGTAAGCCCGCTACACCTAAATACGAATCTTCTCGTAATTCGAGAGGATCAACAAAGATGTCATCTACCCTTCGGTACACCACATCAATTTGTTTTAAGGCTTTCAAAGACTTCATCCATAACTTGCCGTCTCTTACCAATAAATCACTACCTCTAACTAGAGGATAGCCAAAATAGGAGGCCAAATAGGCATGTTCAAAATAAGTCTCGTTATGAGGGCCAGGAGTTAAAACTACAATATTAGGGTTTTGGATCTTGTTAGGAGCAGCATCGACTAAAAGCTGATTGAAATTATTAAAAAAGCCATCCTGATCTGTAATCGCATTTTGCTTGTATATCTGTGGTAAAACGCTACTAATTACAGTTCTATTTTCTAAAGAGTAGCCCATGCCAGATGGTGTTTGTACCCTGTCATTAACCATCCACATTCTACCATCGGGCCCTCGAGATAAATCTGCTGCATACACCGATAAGTATTTTTCAGTGTTTAGGCTAATCCCATCGCATTGTCTCAAGAAACCGCGATGCCCAAAGATGACTTCATGAGGTAATATCCCTTTTTTTAAAAGTTGACGTTCACCATAAATATCTTTAACGACTAAGTCTAACAAATGCACACGTTGCTTTAAACCACGTTCTACCTCTTCCCATTCCTTTTTGTGCATTATAAAGGGAATGATGTTTAAATTCCAAGGACGGTTTAAGCCATTAGGGTCGTTATAAACGTTATAGGTAATTCCATTCTCAGACAGATTCCAATCGATTTCTTTTTGTCGGGATATGAGTTCGTCACAACCTAAATCTTTGAAATTTTGATAAAAATTGTTCCAAGGAGCTTTGATCGTCATGTCTGGTTCAAACATTTCATCATAAGCATCAGAATTAAAATAAGTGTCTGTTAGCGATTCAACTTCAGCGTTCATTGGGATGTATTTATTTCTTACGTAAATCTAAGGTATTTGGAAATTCGGGATCAACAGGAATTGTTTTAAATCTATATTTGCGTTGGCTCCCACTTTCCGTTACCGTTCTAAGTGGCGAATTTACATCATTCGCATTAACTTCTTCAATAATATCGACTTCAGTTTGTACTTCACCAATATCCCAAAACCTGTTGATACGTCTCGACTCAGCTTCATAACTATTCACAGGAAAAGTATCGTAAGAACGCCCTCCAGGATGTGCAACGAAATATTTACAACCCCCAATAGATTTTCTATTCCAGGTGTCTACAATATCAAAGGATAAAGGTGTATCCACACCTATTGTAGGGTGAAGCGCAGAATGAGGATCCCAAGCTTTGTATTTCACACCAGCAACGTATTCGCCTTTAGTGCCTGTAGGTTGCAATTGGATCTTAACGCCATTACAAGTGAGCACATAACGTTCTGGAGTGAAATTAAAGACTTTTACCTGCAGGCGTTCTAAAGAGGAATCCACATAGCGGGCGGTACCACCACCGGTCATTTCTTCTCCTAAAACATTCCAAGGTTCTATGGCTGCTCTTAATTCTAAATGGATATCCTCGATATCGACCATACCATGTAGTGGAAATCTAAATTCGAAAAACGGATCGAACCAATCGGCTTCAAATTTATATCCGGCTCTGTTTAATTGTTTCACAACGTCTTTGATATCTTGACGTACGTAGTGTTCAATAAGGAATTTGTCATGAAGTTCTGTACCCCATCGTACCAAATCATGTTCGTAAGGTTTTTTCCAGAACCAAGCTACCAACGCCCGTACCAATAGCATTTGTACGAGACTCATTTTAGCATGTGGCGGCATATCGAACCCCCGAAGTTCTAAAATACCCAAACGGCCAGAAGACGAGTCTGGGGAGTATAATTTATCAATACAGAATTCGGCACGGTGCGTATTTCCTGTTAAATCTGTAAGCAAGTGTCTAAATAGCCGGTCGGTGAGCCAAAAAGGCACGTCTCCACCTTTAGGGATTTGGCTAAATGCAATTTCTAACTCATATAAATTTTCCATTCGGGCTTCGTCAATTCGAGGCGCCTGACTCGTAGCTCCCACAAAAGCTCCCGAGAATAAATAGGACAGTCCCGGATGGTGCTGCCAAAATGTGAGTAGACTTCTTAGCAAACTAGGTTTTCTAAGTAAAGGGCTGTCGGCAGGGGTAATCCCCCCTAGCGTTACATGATTTCCTCCACCAGTTCCCGTATGCTTCCCGTCTAACATGAATTTTTCGGTACCCAAACGCGATTTTTTAGCTTCGTCATATAAGGTAAACGTATTTGCAACAAGATCTTCCCAATTAGAGATAGGGTGTACATTAACTTCGATCACACCAGGGTCTGGCGTAATTTTCATCGATTCAATTCTGTTATCGTGAGGTGGGTTATACCCCTCTAGAATTACAGGAATGTTTAAGTGTTTGGCTGTGGCTTCTATAGCTGCAATAAGATCTAAAAAGGCGTCTATACCGTCTAAAGGCGGTAAGAATAAATACAGCTTTTGATCTCTTATTTCTGCAGAAATAGCTGTTTTAACGAAGTATTTGGGTTTGTCTGTACTAATCCCGTTAGCCAAAACCGATTTGTAACGTAGGTTTACGGCGCGTTTAAAACTCGGTAAGGCTTTACGTTCCTTAAATAAGTCTGGCTCATACACTGGAAAAACACCGTATTCTGGTTTCGTAGCTAAGCTCGATAAAGGGAGTCTTAAACCTAAAGGCGATGTACCAGGTGTTAAAAGCAAGTGCTGTCTTCTAAAGTACCACGTGCTAGAAAACCATTGGTCTCCAGATTTGTTTAAAGGCAGTACATGGCCTACAGCTTTATGCGTGCCTTGTTCTAATATTTGTGCGAGTCGTTGTGTGACTAAATCTTTACTACCTTCTTTAGTAATGTCGATGTCTACAGGCAGATTACCCTGTTCCCAAAGCATATAAAAGGCATCTTCATAAGCGGGTATAATATAATCTAAAGAGACGTCTAAATAGGTGCTTAGTGTTTGTAAAAAGAGCAAGTCGCTCCCTTCTTTTACCATAGGATTTGGAGAGAATGCAGAGAGTAAGTGTTCGTTATGCCATATTTTTTTACCATCTTTTCGCCAATACAATTGAATTTCCCAACGTGGTAAAGGCTCTCCAGGGTACCATTTGCCCTGCGCATGATGCAACATGCCGCCTTTGGCTACTTTATGAAGTAAGCGTTTGGTAAGTGTGTTGGCGAGTGCGCGTTTATGAGGGCCATCGGCAGCGGTGTTCCATTCTGCAGCTTCCATATCATCTATAGATACAAAGGTAGGCTCGCCCCCCATAGTAAGACGAACATCACCTTTTTGTAAATCTCTTTCAACTTTAGTCCCTACTTTATAGATGGCTTTCCATTGGTCGTCTGTATAGGGTTTTGTAACCCTTGGCGATTCTAGAATACGGGTTACAGAGTTGCTAAATTCAAATTCTGTTTCACAAGGATCAGACATGCCTGTTACGGCAGCGGCACTTTCATAATGTGGGGTGCACGATAAGGGAATATGCCCTTCGCCTACAAATAATCCTGAGGTGGGATCAAGACCAATCCAACCTGCTCCAGGCAGATAGACTTCTGTCCAAGCGTGAAGATCTGTAAAATCTTCAGCAGGTCCCGAAGGTCCATCTAAAGAAGGTTCGTCTGGACTTAATTGCACAATATAACCAGATACAAACCGTGCAGCAAAACCAAGATGTCTTAACACCTGTACAAAAAGCCACGCATAATCTCTACAAGATCCTGTTTTACAAGCTAAGGTTTCTTCAGAAGTTTGTACTCCTGGTTGTAGTCTTATGTTATAACTAAGGTATTCGTAAATTTTTCGATTAAGGTCTATTAAAAAATAAATCGTTTTTCTCGGCGTGTAATCTATCGTCTCTATAAAAGCATCAAATTGTTCCCCTTTATCGTTTATTTCTAAATATGGGGTCAATTCCTTTTTTACAATGTCGGTATACTCAAAAGGATACTCTTCAGCACTTTTTTCAATAAAAAAATCAAAAGGATTAATGGTTTTTAAGTCCGCTACAATTTCTACAGCAATAGAAAGTGTTTTTGTCTTTTCAGGAAAAATAACCCTTGCTTGATAATTTCCAAAGGGATCTTGTTGCCAATTAAAAAAATGATTTTCTGGAGTGATTTTTAGAGCATAAGATTCTATAGGAGTTCTGCTGTGTGGCGCAGGTCTTAATCTGAAAATATGGGGTGATAAATTTACGCTTCTATCGTATTTATATACGGTTTTATGTGAAATCACTACTTTTAAAGCCATAGAATGAATTGAATTTAATGCTTAATACCTTTTTAGGACATTTTATTATAAAATAAAGGTGAGCACAAGTATTAGCATGTTATTATTGTCCCCTAAGACGGGCTGATACTAAAATAATGTGCGCCGAATTCCCTTATAAAAAAGGTGTCCTTAACAAATTTACAGTTTTATTGCCTGCCGTGTTAGCTGTTTTAAAAATTTAAATAGAAGCATCATACTTTTTAAAGATTTCTTAAAAATGACTTTACCTTGCCTTTATTTAGGTATTAAAAAGATTGTAAATTTTAGAAATGAATGATTTAGATATTTTAAAAAACTAGAAAACAGTAGTAGTGTTTATGTATTTCTGTATAGTATGTAAGTTTATACGGTAAAAATGGATTTTACTTGCCTTCAATATCACTAATATGATGTTGTAATGCTTTTACCGAAATTTGAATTTCTAGGACTAAAAATGCTAAGGAGGCCATTAAAAGGAGTAGGGCAGCTCCAAAAATCCAAGCTGCAATAAAATGCTGACCAATATAGATTAAAAACATAGTGAATACACAAAGTAGTAAACTAGAAATCCCTAAAATTTGCATGTATCTGGTAAGGTAAAGGCGCTGTTTGATATTTTGAATTTGAGCCATTAATACCGAATCTTTATTTTTAACATATTTATCATGTAAATCTCTTATGGTGGCCGCATAGGCTAAAAACCTATTGGTGTAGGCCAGCATGATTAATGAAATTGCAGAAAATAATAGCGCAGGTGTTGTTAAGGTAAGCTCTTCCATGTTTTTGTTTGAAAATATAGTCAAAGTTAGGTAACTTTTTATATTTTAGAGTGGTGCAAGAAGACTTTCTACATTACATATGGAATCATAAAACGATAGATCTTGAAGATTTAAAAACGTCTGATGGGGAGTCCGTAACCATAATTGCCACAGGAGCGCATAATGAAAATGCAGGGCCAGATTTTTTTAATGCACATATTAGAATAGGAACGCAATTATGGGCTGGGAATTTAGAAATTCATATCAAATCTTCTGATTGGTATTCGCACAACCATGAACAAGACAGTGCTTACGACAATGTTATTTTACACGTGGTTTGGGAGCATGATACCGAAGTGTTTCGTAAAGACAATTCTGTAATTCCAACCTTAATACTTAAACCGTACATTCCTAAAGCGGCCTTAGCTAACTACTCGACCTTATTTCATACCAAACACCAATGGATTAATTGTGAGCCTAAGTTTCCTTTTTTAGATGCTTTTAAATTGCAAAACTGGTTCGAACGTTTGTTTATTGAACGTTTAGAACGTAAAGCCTTAGAGGTTTTTGCACTTTTAGAAGCGTCTAAAAACGATTGGGAAGCCGTGTTGTTTAAAATGTTAGCTAAAAACTTTGGTTTAAAAGTTAATGGAGATGCATTTTTAAGTATGGCAGAAACTATCGATTTTGCCATCTTAAGAAAGACGCAGCATAATCCTTTGCAAATTGAAGCCTTGTTATTTGGGCAATCCCAATTGTTAGAACCTGTCGTAGAAGAAGGCTATTATAAAAGTTTAAAGTATGAGTATGATTTTTTAAAACAAAAATTTAGTTTAGAAACTACAGGCGTTATCAAGCCTTTGTTTTTTAGATTGCGCCCTCATAATTTTCCAACCATTCGACTTTCGCAATTGGCGAACCTATACCACAACCATCAAAATGTGTTTTCGAAACTTATTGCAGCTCAATCATTAGCCGAGATCTATACAATTTTTGAGGTACAGACCAGTGCCTTTTGGGAATCGCATTATACCTTTAGCAACACCTCTAAAACATTAAAAAAGGCACTTTCTAAGGCTTTTATAGAGTTGTTAATTATCAATACCATCATCCCAATTAAGTTTGCCTATGCTAAATATAAAGGCCAAACGGAAGTTACAGCACTGTTAGAGCTTATTGCTAAAATACCTTCAGAAAAAAATACGATAGTTGATACTTTTAATAGTCTAGAAAAAGTGTCTAAAAACGCCTTAGCCTCCCAAGCCCTATTACAGCTTAAAACCGAATACTGCGATAAACGTAAATGTTTAAAGTGCGCTATTGGTAATGCACTAATTCGCAATAAAACGCTTTAGTTGTAGGATAAGGTGTGTAGTATATGGAACTAAAAATACAACAGTAACTTTATGACACATTGAAGTCTACTTTTAGTTAAGATCATTTTTAAAAGAAAAAACTAAAGGTTAACTTGCGCCTATGAATGTTTTTCACAACATATTACTGTTTTTACAGAAGCACGGGTATCATGTATGCCAACGTATAGCAGACCGTTTTGGGATTAGAGCTAAGGTGGTGCGAACCTCATTTATGTATATCACGTTCATAACCGTAGGTTTTGGTTTTGCGGTTTATCTATTTTTAATGTTTTGGATGCGGATTAAAGATTTGATTTATACAAAACGCTCTTCTGTTTTTGATTTGTAATTTATGGGAAACCCTATCATAAGACTTTTTAGATCCAGAATTTATACAGCTTTCCTGCTTCTAGGAACTGTTTTGAGTATTGGTATTATAGGCTATAAAACCCTAGCAGGTTACGGTTGGGTGGATGCTTTGTATATGACCATCATTACCATGACGACAGTAGGATTTGGAGAAGTAGCTCCACTAGATGCGCAGTCAAAAATATTTACGGTTTTTCTTATCGTAGCAAGTGTCTTTATAGTAGGTTACGCGCTTTCCGTTATCACAGAATATATTTTGAGTAAGAATAATGTAGACGAATTAAAATACAAAAGAATGCAAAAGAAAATAGAAACCTTTGAAGCACATATTGTTATTTGTGGCTACGGAAGAAATGGCAAACAAGCAGCGCAAAAACTATTAGCCTACAATAGGTCTTTTGTAGTTATAGAGAAAAGTAAAAAAGTAGAAGAGCGGCTTAAAGCAGATGGGTTCCCGTATATTTTAGGAAATGCAAATGAAGACGAGACGTTACTTATGGCAGGTGTAGAACGTGCTTCTTGTTTTATTTCTGCTTTACCGAGTGATGCCGATAATTTATTTGTGGTTTTATCGGCACGACAACTTAATAAAAACATCAATATAATAAGTAGAGCTTCTCAAGAATCGTCGTATCAAAAGTTAAAATTAGCAGGTGCTAATAATGTTATTTTACCCGATAAGATAGGTGGCGACCATATGGCATCCTTAGTGGTAGTACCCGGTCTAATGGAGTTTATAGACAATTTATCTATTGTTGGCAAATCAAATATCAATATAGAAGAAGTAGCTGTAGAGCAGTTGTTTGTTACTGAAAAAGTACAGACGATCAAAGATTTAGATTTGAGACGTAAAACGGGATGTACAGTCATAGGTTATAAAGATGAGAATGGGGAATACACTGTAAACCCCGAAGCCGAATTGGTACTTGCTCCACATTCTAAAATTATTGTATTAGGGCGCCCAGAACAGATAGAGGAACTCAATTCAGTCTACAACATACAGGTCGAGGAGGCCTAACATTTATACAATAGGCTTTAAAAAACCATTTTTTTTTAGCATCTTGCTAAGGTCTTAGAGTCTGTTTTCACAAAGGGTGATTGTTTTTTAACGAAAATGCTTGTAAAGCAATTTGGGACGCTCACTAAAACACTAACATATTTTCCTATGAAGAGATATCTTCTTTCAGTCGTGGCACTCATGCTGCCTTTTCTAACATTTGCTCAAGAACAGTCTATAGATGAAGCTATAGAAGCGAAGTTTAAGCCATTTGCAACTGCTGTAAGTGGTTTTGTATTTTATGCCGTTCCCATAGCAGGTAAACACGTTCCAATTGTACTTATCATATTATTGTTAGGGGCTTTATTTTTTACCTTATATTTTAAGTTTGCAAATGTAAGACTACTAGGTGTTGCCATAAAAGCAACCAAAGGGACGTACGATGCTATAGATTACAATAGTGTAGATGTTGCAGCGGGAGATAGCACACCAGGCGGAGATATTTTAGAAACGCCCAAAAACGAAGGTGTTATAGGTGAGGTGACGCATTTTCAAGCTTTAACTGCAGCGTTATCTGCGACAGTAGGGCTTGGTAATATTGCTGGTGTGGCCGTCGCTATTGCTATAGGAGGGCCAGGCGCAACATTTTGGATGATTTTAGCAGGCTTTTTAGGGATGTCGACAAAGCTTGTAGAGGCAACTTTGGGTGTGAAATACAGAGAGGTTGGCCCTGATGGAAAGATTTATGGAGGGCCTATGTATTATCTTAAAAAAGGACTAGAAGAAAAGAACTTAGGCGGTTTAGGTAAGGTTTTAGCACTACTATTTGCTGTTTTTGTAGTGGGAGGTTCTTTTGGAGGTGGTAACATGTTTCAAGCCAACCAAGCTGCGGCGCAATTTAAATTATTAACAGGATTCGATTCTGGATTTGTTTTTGGTATTATTATGGCGGTTTTGGTTGCTGTGGTCATTATAGGCGGCATACAGCGTATTGGTAAAGTTACAGAGAAAATTGTGCCATTTATGGGTATTATGTATGTTGGTGCTGCTTTGGTCATTATAGTCATGAATATAACTGCAATTCCAGAAGCTCTTGGGCAAATATGGACTGGTGTTTTTGAAAGTAATACGTTATTGGGTGGTTTTATAGGAGTAATGATTGTAGGCTTTCAGCGCGCTGCTTTTTCAAATGAAGCAGGCGTAGGATCGGCCTCTATTGCACATGCCGCAGTTAAAACACGATTCCCCGCAAGTGAAGGTATAGTCGCCTCTATAGGGCCTTTTGTAGATACCGTTGTGATTTGTACAATGACAGCTTTGGTGATTATTATTACAAATATAAAAAGCAATCTTTTTGAGTATGCCAATTTAGACGCAGGTAAAAATGTGATTATGAATGGGACAGGGAAACACTTAGGAGGTGTAGATTTAACGTCTGTAGCCTTCGATTCGGTCATTCCTAATTTCTCTATATTATTAACGATAGCCGTGATTTTATTTGCATTTTCTACAATGCTATCTTGGTCGTATTATGGTTTGCAGGGCTGGAAATATTTATTTGGAAAAGGTAAGGCAGCAGATATGGCTTATAAGATTCTATTTTTAGTATTTGTAGTGGTTGGTGCGTCTTCAAGTTTAAATTCTGTGATCGATTTTTCAGATGCCATGATATTTGCCATGGTATTTCCAAATATTATAGGACTTGTTATTCTTATGCCTAAGGTTAAAGATGAGTTAGAACGGTATCTAACAGCAGTAGGCTATAAAGCAAAATAAAACATACCCGTTATGAATCCAATAAAATCCCACTTTGTGTTTTCGAAAGCGCAGCGCAGTGGGATTTTTATATTGCTCTTTGTTATAGTGGCGTTACAAGTTGTATGTTACTATATAGAGCGGCCTTCTCCAATAGCGCATGTAGATCAAGAAGCTCTGCGCCGATATGAAGCGGAAATAGATAGTTTACGACATGTAGCGCTTAAACGTCAAACACCTAAAACCTATCCGTTTAATCCTAACTATATAACAGACTATAAAGGCAGTTTGTTAGGGCTAACACCACTTCAAATAGACCGATTGTTAGCCTTTCGAAAAGCGAATCAATGGATTCAAAACGCTAATGACTTTCAAAAGGTAACAGGTGTTTCAGATACATTATTACAACAGTTGCAGCCTTATTTTAAATTTCCGAAGCCACGTTTTAAGACGACATCAGTTTCAAAACACCAAGCAAAAATTGATGTTCCTGTAGTAAAGCACGATTTAAATAAAGCTACAGCAGAAGAATTGCAGAAAGTATATGGTATTGGAGCTGTATTATCGCAACGTATTATACGTTACAGAGATAAAGTAGGTGGACGTTTTGCACATCGTGCAGAACTTTATGAGGTGTATGGTTTAACTGCTGAGGTTATAGAGCGCATCACAACCAAGTTCGAGATACAAACACCAAGAGCTATAAAACAACACGACTTAAACACCGCAACCGTAGACGAGTTGGTAACTATAAAATATATAGACTACGATAGTGCATATGCCATTGTAAGTTATAGAACGCTTCATGAAGGCTTTAAATCTTTGGCGGAATTATCTAAAGTAAAAGAGATTCCCATAAGTAAAATAGATTTAATTAAATTATCTTTGCAGATCAAATAAAAGAGCACATTATAACTCCTATCCAAACAAACCAAGCTAGGGTATTAATAATGTTTATCTAAAATATAAAGTATGACAAGTATGTACTTCACTGAAGAGCACCAACTCTTTAGAAAAAGTTTACAAGATTTTCTTAAAAAAGAAGTAGTGCCCCATATCGATGCATGGGAAGAATCAGGGAAGATTGATAAATCCATTTGGTTGAAGTTTGGAGAAATGGGATTTTTAGGGATTAATTACCCTGAAGCCTATGGCGGTTCAAACCTCGATTTATTTTATACTGTAATTTTATTAGAAGAGTTACAGAAGATAAACTCGGGAGGTTTTGCAGCAGCTGTATGGGCACATGTCTATTTGGCTATGACCCATTTAAATGCAGAAGGCGGGACTTTTATAAAAGAGCATTACCTCACGAAAAGCATTACTGGAGAAAAAATAGGCTGTTTATGTATTACAGAACCTTTTGGAGGGAGTGACGTTGCAGGAATGCGTACCACAGCGGTAAAAAAAGGAGATAACTATGTTATTAATGGTTCTAAAACTTTTATTACAAACGGTGTGTATAGCGACTATCTTATTGTTGCGGCCAAAACAACACCAGAATTGGGGAATAAAGGCATAAGTATATTTGTAATTGATAGAGATGTACCAGGGGTCTCTGCCACCAAACTAGATAAGTTAGGCTGGAGAGCATCAGACACTGGAGAAATTGCTTTTGATGATGTTGTAGTTCCTGTTGAAAACCTAATGGGTGAAGAAAATAAAGGCTTTAACTATATCATGCAACATTTTGCTTCCGAACGTCTTATTATGGGGATTAATGCGCATGCAAGAGCAGAATATGCTTTAGATTATACTTTGGAATACATGTCGCAACGGCAAGCTTTTGGAAAGCAAATTAACAGCTTTCAAGCTTTACGTCATAAAATAGCAGAATTGTACGGTGATTTAGAATTGTGTAAAACGTATAATTACGCCATAGCAAGTGCATTAGATAAAGGTGCCTATGTTGTAAAAGAAGCGACCATATCTAAGCTAAAGTCTACCAAGATGGCAGACGACGTAATTTATGAGTGTTTACAATTCTTAGGAGGCTATGGTTATATGGAAGACTATCCTATGGCACGATTGTTTAGAGATAGTAGATTAGGCCCTATAGGAGGTGGTACCTCTGAGATTTTAAGAGAAATCATTGCTAAAATTGTAGTCGACAAAAAAGAATACCGCCCAGCAACATAAAATAGTTTTAAATTTTCATTTTTTGAATTCGGAATATATTTTATATTTGCAGCCGAAAATCTAAAAGAGAGGAGGTTAAGACACGATGTTAATAGTACCAATAAAAGATGGTGAAAATATCGAAAGAGCGTTAAAACGTTACAAGCGAAAGTTTGATAGAACAGGAGCACGAAGAGCGTTACAGTCTCGTAAACACTATAATAAACCATCTGTTGCGCGAAGAGCACAATTGCAAAAAGCACAATATGTGCAAAAGCTAAGAGATGCAGAAAGCATTTAATTGCTTATATGATTATTAAAAAATCCCGCACTAGCGGGATTTTTTATGTTATAGAGGTCTGTAACATTTCGCTTTTCCTAAAACTGAATGTGTAAAACGGGGTAAAGCATCATAATTATAGTTTAAAATGTGATGCATTTCGATGCTTTCTAAGAATTTTGTACAGCTGTGCTCTGATTAAAGTTGAGATTTACCCAAAGCTTGAGATTTAAAATGTTTTTAAGCACGATAGATGGGTAATACGCATTCAGGTTATAAAAAGATATAACGATAGATCGGGGTGTGCAAAAAAGGCAAAGATGATAGGGGGCTAATGTGTAAATTAGATGCCACTTAAAGAATTTTTAAAATAATAATGAGTTGCTGTCGCTTTTGTAATGTTATAGGCTAGTACCTCACAATAGACCTTCATCGTATCATTGAGATTTAAAAACCAAGAACATAAAGCCTATTAGTATCAAAATTTGTAACTTTAAGCATGGCATTTACCGCATTTATAGACTATCTAGATTTAGAAAAAAAGTATTCTAAGCTAACCGTTAAAGCATATCATACCGATCTAAAAGCATTTCAAGCCTTTGTAGAGGCGACTTACGATCAAGATCATATCACAACAGTAAATTATGCGCAAATACGAACATGGATAGTTTTTTTAGTAGAATCGGGCATCACGAACCGTAGCATCAACAGAAAAATATCTTCATTAAATACCTATTATAAATTTCTTTTAAAGATTGGAACATTACAAGAAAATCCGCTATCCAAGCATAAAGCTTTAAAAACAAGCAAAAAAATTCAGGTGCCTTTTTCAGAAGAAGAAGTGAAAACGGTTATAGATGCGTTACACCACGACGATTCATTCGAGGGCGTACGCAATAAATTAATAATAGAACTATTTTATTCTACAGGCATGCGCCGTATTGAATTGGTGGCATTGCAATTAACAGATGTAGATTTAAGCCTTAAAACGGTAAAAGTATTAGGGAAAAGAAATAAAGAACGTATCATTCCATTATTACAATCGGTACGAGATACGCTAAGTCTATATTTAGAAAAACGTAATGCATTAGAAGATGTAAAAGATGTCTCACATTTGTTTTTGACGAAAAAAGGCATTAAAATTTACGAAACACTTGTTTACAGAGTAATAAATGATTATTTTAGTCTGGCATCCTCGAAAGTGAAAAAGAGTCCTCATATTTTAAGGCACTCTTTTGCCACTCACTTACTTAACCAAGGGGCAGATCTAAATGCTGTTAAAGAGTTATTAGGACATACAAGTTTAGCAGCTACTCAGGTATATACACATAATAGTATTGCCGAGCTTAAAAAAATCCATTTAAAGGCGCACCCAAGAAGTAAATCATAATGTCTTTATCTAGGATTGTCTAACCAAAATAGAAAATGTTATAAATGCTGTTTTACACCAATACGAGTAGCAGTACTTATAAAATGTCTATTAAAAACCAAAAAAACCAAATGAAAGTAAACACGCAATCTATTAATTTTAATGCAGACCAGAAATTAATACACTTTATCCAAAAACGAATGGATAAATTAGACATGTTTTATGACAAAGTTATAAAATCGGAGGTATACTTAAAAGTGGAAAACACTAGTAATAAGCAAAATAAAGTCTTTGAAGCACGAGTAAGTGTTCCTGGCGACAGCTTTATCGTAAAAAAACAATGTAAGACTTTTGAAGAGGGAGCAGACACTGCTGTATCGTCTTTAGAACGTCAGTTAAAGAAGCGAAAACAGAAATTAAGAACATTTTCTTGAAATTTTTTTCAAAAAATGTTTTGAATAGTAAAAAATATATTTACATTTGCAGTCCGTTAGAAATAGCGGACTTTTTTATGCTAACATAGGCATAGAAAAACGCCGATGTAGCTCAGCTGGCTAGAGCAGCTGATTTGTAATCAGCAGGTCGTGGGTTCGAGTCCCTCCATCGGCTCTAAAAAAACAATTTTTTTGTTTGTAAAAGCAAAAATAGGTTCTTTAAAATAGTATTAAAAAAGGAATTGGGAAGATACTCAAGCGGCCAACGAGGACAGACTGTAAATCTGTTGGTTTTTACCTTCGCAGGTTCGAATCCTGCTCTTCCCACAGTATACTCAATAATGATTTGCGAAATCTTATTTTCGTGAATCATTATTTGTGTTATTACATTAGTAATGTTAAATCAGCGCTGTAATTTACAAACTGTTTGATTTGATATTGAAATATTGAAATACCAAGTAAATTATAATGATTTGCAAAATGCGGGAGTAGCTCAGTTGGTAGAGCGTCAGCCTTCCAAGCTGAATGTCGCCAGTTCGAACCTGGTCTCCCGCTCAATAATTCCTGCGAAGGCAGGAATCTCTTCTTTCAAGCACAAAACTTTTAAAATAGAGGTGTTTGATAGAATAGGAAATAAAAACTTTACGCCGGTGTAGCTCAGGGGTAGAGCGTTTCCTTGGTAAGGAAGAGGCCACGGGTTCAAATCCCGTCATTGGCTCAAAAAATAAAGATGAGATACATTAAGTATTATTATATAACTAAGAATTAAATTATTAAAACATGGCAAAGGCAACTTTCGATCGTTCAAAACCACACTTAAATATTGGTACTATTGGACACGTAGATCACGGTAAAACAACTTTAACTGCTGCTATTACTAAAGTATTAGCTGATGCAGGTTTATCAGAAGCGAGAGATTTCGATCAAATCGATAACGCTCCAGAAGAAAAAGAAAGAGGTATTACAATTAATACATCTCACGTTGAATATCAAACGCAAAACCGTCACTACGCACACGTTGATTGTCCAGGTCACGCCGATTACGTAAAGAACATGGTAACTGGTGCTGCTCAAATGGATGGTGCTATCTTAGTTGTTGCTGCAACTGATGGTCCTATGCCTCAAACACGTGAGCACATATTATTAGGTCGTCAAGTAGGTATTCCACGTATCGTTGTTTTCTTAAACAAAGTGGATATGGTTGATGATGAGGAGTTATTAGAGCTAGTAGACATGGAAGTTAGAGATTTATTAAGCTTCTACGAATACGATGGTGATAATGGTCCTGTAGTATCAGGTTCTGCTTTAGGTGCACTTAACGGTGAGCAAAAGTGGGTAGATACAGTAATGGAATTAATGGCAGCTTGTGATGCATGGATTGAAGAGCCAGTTCGTGATATGGATAAGCCTTTCCTAATGCCTATAGAAGATGTATTCTCTATTACAGGTCGTGGTACTGTTGCAACTGGTCGTATTGAAACTGGTGTAGCTAACACAGGAGATCCTGTTGAGATCATTGGTATGGGTGCTGAGAAATTAACATCTACAATTACAGGAATTGAAATGTTCCGTCAAATATTAGATAGAGGTGAAGCTGGTGATAACGCAGGTATCTTATTAAGAGGTATTGAGAAATCTCAAATCTCTAGAGGTATGGTGATCACTAAGCCAGGTTCTGTAACACCACACGCTAAATTCAAAGCTGAGGTTTATATCCTTAAGAAAGAAGAAGGTGGTCGTCACACACCATTCCATAACAACTACCGTCCACAGTTCTACGTACGTACAACTGACGTAACAGGAAACATCGCTTTACCTGATGGTGTTGAGATGGTAATGCCTGGAGATAACTTAACAATTACTGTAGAGTTAATTCAGCCTATCGCAATGAATATCGGTCTACGTTTCGCTATCCGTGAAGGTGGTAGAACAGTAGGTGCAGGTCAGGTAACTGAAATATTAGACTAATTCATCATAGATTAGTTTAACCTTATAAAGTCACAAGGTATTGCGTTACTAGCGTAATGCCTTTTGACTTATAATTACGGGTTTAGCTCAGTTGGTAGAGCACTGGTCTCCAAAACCAGTTGTCGGGAGTTCGAGCCTCTCAACCCGTGCAAATTAAATCGAGTAAATGCAGATTTACTCAATAATTTAAATAAGGACACCGTCCTTTTAAAAAATAGTAAAGATGGCTGGAATAGTAACATACGTAAAAGAATCATTCGAAGAGCTTAAAAATAATGTGTCATGGCCAACCTGGGCAGAAGCACAAAGCTTAACAGTGCTTGTTGCCGTGTTTTCTGTTTTATTCTCTCTTGCTATTTGGGGTATAGATACTGTTTTTAGTAAAGTTATAACGTCTTACTTTGATTTAATTAAATAAAACACATTTAACATGTCTGAAGTAAGTGAAAAGAAATGGTATGTTGTAAGGGCTGTAAGTGGTCAAGAAAACAAAATAAAAACCTATATCGAGAATGAAATTACGCGACTAGGTTTACAAGATTATGTAGATCAAGTATTAGTCCCTACAGAAAAAGTAGTTCAAATTCGAAACGGTAAAAAAACTCAGAAAGAAAAAGTATTCTTTCCTGGGTATATTATGGTTCAAGCTAACTTAACTGGAGAAGTACCTCATATCATTAGATCGGTAACAAACGTTATTGGATTTTTAGGTGAAACTAAAGGCGGAGACCCTGTGCCATTACGACAGTCTGAAGTAAACAGAATGTTAGGTAAGGTAGACGAGTTAACTGTAGATGAGAACGTACATGTAGCGATACCTTTTACTAAGGGAGAAACTGTTAAGGTTATCGACGGGCCATTTAATGGTTTCGATGGTACTATAGAAAATATAAACGAAGAAAAGCGTAAGCTAGAAGTAATGGTTAAGATATTTGGAAGAAAAACACCATTAGAGCTCAGCTATATGCAGGTTGAAAAAATATAATAATTGTTACACTAGATAAATGATAGTACCATTTAGCTTCCACTTAAAAGTACTATCAAACTAAATTATTAAAAATGGCAAAAGAATTAGGTAAAGTAGTTAAGTTACAAGTTCGGGGAGGTGCTGCGAATCCGTCGCCACCGGTTGGACCCGCTTTAGGTGCTGCTGGGGTAAACATCATGGAGTTCTGTAAGCAATTTAATGCGAGAACTCAGGATAAAGCTGGTAAAGTATTACCAGTTGTTATTTCTGTTTACAAGGACAAGTCTTTCGATTTCGTTATCAAGACACCACCAGCTGCAGTACAATTATTAGAAGCGGCCAAGGTGAAAAAAGGTTCAGGAGAACCAAACCGAAAAAAAGTAGCTAAAGTGTCTTGGGACCAAGTAAAAACCATTGCAGAAGATAAAATGCAGGATTTAAATGCATTTACAATCGAATCTGCTATGAAAATGGTTGCTGGTACAGCAAGATCAATGGGAATCACTGTAACAGGGCAATTCCCTTCTTAATCTATTAAAGACATTACAAAATGGCAAGATTAACAAAAAAGCAAAAAGAGGCTGTAGCGAAATTAGAAAAAGGGAAAGTTTATTCTCTTAATGAAGCATCTTCATTAATCAAAGAAATTACCAATACTAAGTTTGATGCGTCTGTAGATTTAGCAGTACGTTTAGGAGTAGATCCTAGAAAAGCAAACCAAATGGTAAGAGGTGTTGTATCTCTTCCACACGGTACGGGTAAAGATATGAAAGTTTTAGCATTAGTAACTCCAGACAAAGAAGCAGAAGCTAAAGCGGCTGGTGCAGATTACGTTGGTTTAGACGAGTATCTTGATAAAATCAAGGGCGGATGGACAGATGTAGACGTTATCGTTACAATGCCTAGCGTTATGGGTAAATTAGGACCTTTAGGACGTGTATTAGGCCCACGTGGTTTAATGCCTAACCCTAAGACAGGAACAGTAACTATGGATGTTGCTAAAGCCGTTAGCGAAGTAAAAGCTGGTAAAATTGACTTTAAAGTTGATAAAACTGGTATCGTTCACGCAGCAATAGGTAAAGCATCATTTAGTGCTGATAAGATTGAAGGTAACGCAAACGAGTTATTACAAACATTAATGAAATTAAAACCAACTACTGCTAAAGGTGTGTATGTAAAGAGTATTTTTATGTCTTCTACAATGAGCCCTAGTATAGCAATAGATCCAAAGATAGGTTAATTAGTTAAAAACTTTTATTATGACAAGAGAAGAAAAGTCACAAGTAATTCAAGACCTAACTGCACAATTAGCCGATAATGCTAACATCTATTTAGCAGATATCTCTGGATTGAACGCAGGTACAACTTCAGATTTACGTCGCGCTTGTTTTAAAGCAGACATTAAATTGGCAGTGGTTAAGAATACGTTGCTTGAAAAAGCAATGGAAGCTTCAGATAGAGAGTTTGGAGACCTTCCTACAGTATTAAAAGGAAATACATCGGTGATGTATTCTGAAACTGGAAATGCACCAGCTAAAGTAATTAAAGCGTTTAGAAAAAAATCAGAAAAGCCACTTTTAAAAGGTGCTTTTATTGAGGAAGCGGTTTACATTGGTGATGACCAGTTAGATATGTTAGTAGATATCAAGTCTAAAGAAGAGTTGATAGGAGAGATTGTTGGCTTATTACAGTCTCCTGCTAAAAACGTTATTTCGGCACTTAAATCAGGTGGTTCGACAATAGCAGGTATCATTAAAACATTATCTGAGAAAGAAGGATAATTAGGCAAGTACGCACTTTATTACAATTATATTATTACAAAATTATTAAAACGATAGAAAATGGCAGATTTAAAAGAATTCGCAGAACAATTAGTTAACTTAACAGTAAAAGAAGTTAATGAGTTAGCTACTATATTAAAAGATGAGTACGGTATCGAACCTGCTGCTGCAGCTGTAGCTGTTGCTGCTGGAGGTGCTGCTGCTGGTGGAGACGCTACAGAAGAAAAAACTGAATTTGATGTAATCTTAAAAGCAGCTGGTGGATCTAAGTTAGCAGTTGTAAAATTAGTTAAAGAATTAACTGGTTTAGGATTAAAAGAAGCTAAAGGATTAGTTGATGATGCACCAAGTGCAATCAAAGAAGGTGTTTCTAAAGACGAAGCTGAAGGTTTAAAATCTTCATTAGAAGAAGCAGGAGCAGAGGTTGAGCTTAAATAAGCTTAGCACCACAACAATACAAAGGTTTAGGTCTACCACGCAACAAGTGTGGTAGCACCTAGACCATTTTGTGTATATAATCATGTACATAAATAAAACAATAAAAGAGTTAGAGATATAATGTACTATCATAAACTCTTACCGAGTGTTTAAAAGCACTGTCATTATTTTTTTAATCAAAATTCCGTCCATTGATGTTATCAACACAAGCTGAAAGATTAAATTTTTCCTCTATTGTAAATAGAACAGAATATCCAGATTTTTTGGACATTCAGATTAAATCCTTCCAAGATTTTTTCCAATTAGAAACTAAATCTGAAGAAAGAGGTGATGAAGGTTTATATAACACCTTCATGGAAAACTTTCCTATTACAGATTCACGTAATCAATTCGTATTAGAATTTTTAGATTACTTCGTTGATCCGCCAAGATATGCTATCGAAGAGTGTATTGAAAGAGGGTTAACATATAGCGTTCCGCTAAAGGCTAGACTAAAGTTGTATTGTACAGATCCAGAACACGAGGATTTCGAGACCATCGTTCAGGATGTATATTTAGGGACTATTCCATACATGACACCTTCTGGTACGTTTTGTATTAACGGTGCAGAGCGTGTGGTTGTGTCTCAATTACACCGTTCACCAGGAGTGTTTTTTGGACAATCTTTCCACGCCAATGGAACCAAATTATATTCAGCAAGGGTAATTCCATTCAAGGGCTCTTGGATAGAATTTGCCACAGATATCAATCAGGTGATGTACGCCTATATTGATAGAAAGAAAAAATTACCTGTAACAACACTTTTCCGCGCTATCGGTTTTGAGCGTGATAAAGATATTTTAGAAATTTTCGATTTAGCAGAAGAAGCTAAAGTTTCTAAAACAGGCTTAAAGAAATATCTAGGGAGAAAATTAGCAGCACGTGTATTAAACACATGGCATGAAGATTTTGTGGATGAGGATACAGGAGAAGTTGTATCTATCGAGCGTAATGAGATTGTATTAGATCGTGATACAATTCTTGATAAAGAAAATATTGAAGAAATTCTTGAAGCAGAAGTTAAGACGATTCTTTTACATAAAGAAACGAACGAACAAGGGGATTATGCCATTATCCACAATACGCTTCAAAAAGATCCAACAAACTCAGAAAAAGAGGCTGTTGAACATATATACAGACAACTACGTAATGCAGAGCCGCCAGATGAGGAAACAGCACGTGGTATTATAGATAAATTATTCTTTAGTGACCAACGTTACTCTTTAGGAGAAGTAGGGCGTTATAGAATGAATAAAAAATTAGGTCTTGATATTGGAATGGATAAGCAAGTGCTTACCAAAGAAGATATCATTACTATTATTAAATATTTAATTGAGTTAATCAACTCTAAAGCAGAGATTGATGATATTGACCACTTATCTAACCGTCGTGTACGTACCGTAGGTGAGCAATTATCATCTCAGTTTGGTGTTGGTTTAGCACGTATGGCGCGTACCATTCGCGAACGTATGAATGTGCGTGACAACGAGGTATTTACACCAATAGATTTAATTAATGCGAAGACGTTATCGTCTGTTATTAATTCATTCTTTGGAACGAATCAGTTATCTCAGTTTATGGACCAAACAAATCCATTAGCAGAGATCACACACAAGCGTCGTTTATCGGCATTAGGACCAGGTGGTCTTTCAAGAGAACGCGCAGGGTTCGAGGTACGTGATGTACATTATACACACTACGGAAGACTTTGTCCTATTGAAACACCAGAAGGACCGAATATTGGTTTAATATCATCACTTTCAGTATTTGCTAAGGTGAATTCAATGGGCTTCATTGAAACACCATACCGTAAAGTAACAGAAGGTGTTGTAGATATTAAAAATGCACCAACATATTTAAGTGCAGAAGAAGAAGAAGAGAAGTTAATCGCGCAGGCTACCGTAAAAGTAGATGAAGATGGTAAGATCTTACACGATAAGGTAATTGCACGTATGGAAGGCGATTTCCCTGTAATAGATCCTAAAGAGATTCATTATACAGATGTTGCTCCTAACCAGATTTCTTCAATATCTGCATCTTTAATTCCATTTTTGGAACATGATGATGCCAACCGTGCTTTGATGGGATCTAACATGATGCGTCAAGCCGTACCATTATTAAGAGTAGATGCACCAATTGTAGGAACAGGTTTAGAACGTCAAGTCGCTTCAGACTCTAGAGTATTAATTAATGCAGAAGGTACAGGAGAAGTCTTGTATGTAGATGCTAATGAAATACAGATTAGATACGATCGTAGCGAAGACGAAGCTAAAGTAAGTTTTGATAGCGATGTGAAAACGTATAACTTGGTGAAGTTTAGAAAAACAAACCAAGGAACGTCTATCAACTTAAAGCCTATTGTTAAGAAAGGCGATAAAGTTAAAAAAGGACAAGTACTATCAGAAGGTTATGCGACCCAAATGGGAGAATTAGCTTTAGGTAGAAATATGAAAGTAGCCTTTATGCCTTGGAAAGGGTATAACTTTGAGGATGCGATTGTAATTTCTGAAAAAGTAGTACGTGAAGATATCTTTACATCAATTCATATCGATGAGTATTCTCTAGAAGTAAGAGATACAAAATTAGGTAATGAAGAGTTGACTAACGATATTCCTAATGTTTCTGAAGAGGCTACAAAAGACTTAGATGAAAACGGAATGATTCGTATTGGTGCCGAAGTAAAACCAGGAGATATCCTTATAGGTAAGATCACACCAAAAGGAGAATCAGACCCTACACCAGAAGAAAAATTATTACGTGCCATCTTTGGAGATAAAGCTGGAGATGTAAAAGATGCGTCTTTAAAAGCATCGCCATCGTTACACGGTGTTGTTATAGAGAAAAAATTATTCGCTAGAGCAGTAAAAGATAAGCGTAAACGCGCACAAGATAAAGATGATATCTTAGCCTTAGAAGCGCAGTACGATAGAAAGTTTGACGAATTAAAAGATGTTTTAATTGATAAGTTGTTCACCATTGTAAATGGTAAAACAGCTCAAGGGATCTTTAATGATTTAGGGGAAGAGGTATTACCAAAAGGCAAGAAATTCACATTAAAGATGTTAAATGCAGTAGATGATTATGCGCATTTAGTATCTGGAAAGTGGACTACAGACGAGCATACCAACAAATTGGTTGCAGACCTTATTCATAACTACAAAATTAAAGAAAACGACCTTCAAGGAGCCTTACGTCGCGAGAAGTTCACCATTTCTGTAGGAGATGAGTTGCCTTCAGGAATTATCAAGTTAGCAAAAGTTTATATTGCTAAAAAACGTAAGCTTAAAGTAGGTGATAAGATGGCAGGACGTCACGGTAACAAAGGTATCGTAGCACGTATTGTACGTCAAGAAGACATGCCGTTCTTAGACGACGGAACACCAGTAGATATCGTATTGAATCCACTAGGGGTACCATCGCGTATGAATATTGGACAAATTTACGAAACGGTACTAGGATGGGCTGGACAAAAATTAGGACGCAAATATGCTACCCCTATTTTTGATGGTGCTACTATAGATCAAATCAACGGATTTACAGATGAAGCTGGAATACCAAGATACGGACATACATACCTATACGATGGTGGTACTGGACAGCGTTTTGATCAACCTGCAACAGTAGGTGTGATTTACATGCTGAAACTAGGACACATGGTAGATGATAAGATGCACGCACGTTCTATAGGACCTTACTCATTAATTACGCAACAGCCATTAGGTGGTAAAGCACAGTTTGGTGGTCAGCGTTTTGGTGAGATGGAAGTTTGGGCACTTGAAGCTTATGGCGCATCAAGTACGTTACGTGAAATCTTAACTGTAAAATCTGATGATGTAATTGGACGTGCCAAAACATACGAAAGTATTGTGAAAGGTGAACCAATGCCAGATCCAGGATTACCAGAATCTTTCAATGTATTAATGCATGAATTGAAAGGTTTAGGATTAGACATCAGATTAGAAGAATAATAAAATAGTTAGCAGTTAACAGTCAGCAGTAGGCACTGCGCACTGAACACTGAATACTGAATACTATAAAGAAATGGCAAGAAAACAAGATAAGAATACAGTAAAGAGATTTAACAAAATCTCAATTGGTTTAGCATCACCAGAGTCTATTTTAGCAGAGTCTAGAGGTGAAGTTTTAAAACCAGAAACTATTAATTATCGAACACACAAACCAGAACGTGATGGTTTGTTTTGTGAGCGTATTTTTGGTCCTGTAAAGGATTATGAATGTGCTTGCGGTAAATATAAAAGAATTCGCTACAAAGGTATTGTATGTGACCGTTGTGGTGTTGAAGTAACAGAAAAGAAAGTACGTCGCGATCGTGTAGGGCATATTAATTTAGTGGTACCTGTAGCACACATATGGTACTTCCGTTCGTTACCGAACAAAATAGGATACCTATTAGGCTTACCATCTAAGAAATTAGATATGATTATTTACTACGAACGTTACGTAGTGATCCAGCCAGGTTCTGCAAAGAATGAAGAAGGAGAACCATTGCAAAAAATGGACTTCTTAACAGAAGAAGAGTATTTAAATATTTTAGAGGATTTACCTCAAGATAATCAATATTTAGACGATACAGACCCTAACAAATTCATCGCTAAGATGGGGGCAGAGTGTTTAATAGATTTATTAGCACGTATCGATTTAGAAGGGCTGTCTTACGAATTGCGTCACAAAGCCAATACAGAAACGTCTAAGCAACGTAAAACAGAGGCTTTAAAACGTTTACAAGTAGTAGGTTCTTTAAGAGAATCTAACAATAACCGTGAAAATCGTCCAGAATGGATGATTATGAAAGTTATTCCAATCATTCCACCAGAATTACGTCCATTAGTACCATTAGATGGTGGTCGTTTTGCAACGTCAGATTTGAATGATTTATACCGTCGTGTGATTATCCGTAACAACCGTTTAAAGCGTTTGGTAGAGATTAAAGCACCAGAGGTAATTTTGCGTAATGAAAAACGTATGTTACAAGAATCTGTAGATTCATTATTTGATAACACACGTAAATCATCTGCAGTAAAAACAGATTCTAACCGTCCGTTAAAATCATTATCAGATTCACTTAAAGGAAAGCAAGGTCGTTTCCGTCAAAACTTACTTGGTAAGCGTGTGGATTACTCAGCACGTTCTGTAATTGTTGTAGGACCAGAATTAAAATTATTTGAATGTGGATTGCCAAAAAATATGGCAGCAGAACTTTACAAGCCTTTTGTCATCAGAAAACTGATCGAAAGAGGTATTGTAAAAACTGTAAAATCTGCAAAGAAAATTATAGACAAAAGAGAGCCTGTGGTTTGGGATATTTTGGAGAATGTGTTGAAAGGCCATCCCGTATTACTAAACCGTGCGCCTACTTTACACCGTTTGGGTATACAAGCGTTCCAACCCAAATTAATTGAAGGGAAAGCAATACAGTTACACCCATTAGTATGTACAGCATTTAACGCCGATTTCGATGGAGATCAAATGGCGGTACACTTACCATTAGGACCTGAAGCTATTTTAGAATGTCAGTTGTTAATGTTAGCGTCTCATAACATATTAAACCCAGCCAATGGTTCGCCAGTAACAGTACCATCTCAGGATATGGTACTTGGGTTATACTATATGACAAAAGAGCGTAAGTCTACACCAGAAGTGCCTATCAAAGGCGAAGGTTTAACGTTCTACTCTCCAGAGGAAGTAGAAATAGCCTTTAACGAAAAGCGCGTAGACTTAAATGCTGGAATTAAAGTAAGAACCATCGACATTAATGAAGATGGTAAATTAGATAGAATGATTGTAACTACTACTGTAGGACGTGTGTTATTTAACCAGCACGTACCACAAGCAGCAGGGTATATCAATCAGGTATTAACTAAGAAATCTTTAAGAGATATTATACACGGTATTCTTAAAGTAACTTCTGTTCCAGAAACAGCAGATTTCTTAGATGCCATTAGAACATTAGGATTTAATTTTGCATTCCAAGGGGGACTATCATTTAGTTTAGGGGATATCATTATCCCACCAGAGAAGCAATCTATGATCGATAAAGCCAATGGATTAGTAGACGGTATTACTGGAAACTATAACATGGGACTTATCACCAATAACGAGCGTTACAATCAGGTTATTGATATTTGGACGTCTACCAATGCAGAATTGACAGAATTGTCCATGAAGCGTATTAGAGAAGACCAACAAGGATTTAACTCGGTGTTTATGATGCTTGATTCTGGAGCACGTGGATCTAAAGAACAGATTCGTCAGCTTACAGGTATGCGTGGATTAATGGCGAAACCTAAAAAATCTAACGCAGGTGGTGGAGAGATTATTGAAAATCCAATTTTATCTAACTTTAAAGAAGGACTTTCAATTTTAGAATACTTTATCTCAACGCACGGTGCACGTAAAGGTCTTGCCGATACCGCCTTAAAAACGGCAGATGCAGGGTACTTAACACGTCGTTTAGTAGATGTATCTCAAGATGTTATTGTAAACAGTGTAGACTGTGGTACATTGAGAGGTGTTGAAGTGACACCACTTAAAAAGAATGATGAAGTTGTTGAAACTTTAGAAGAACGTATCGTTGGACGTGTAGCTTTAAATGACACTTACAATCCACAAACCGAAGAATTATTAGTAGCTTCAGGACAACTTATCGATGATAAAATAGCGAAGGCTATTGGTGCTTCGCCAATCGAAAGTTTAGAAGTACGCTCACCATTAAGCTGTGAAGCTGTAAAAGGAATCTGTGCAAAATGTTACGGACGTAACTTAGCGACAGGTAAAATGGTACAACGTGGTGAAGCTGTAGGTGTAGTAGCAGCGCAGTCTATTGGAGAACCAGGTACACAGTTAACCTTACGTACATTCCACGTAGGTGGTATTGCAGGTAACATTTCTGAAGATAACAAGCTTGCCGTGAAGTTTGACGGTGTTGCAGAAATTGAGGATCTTAAAACAGTTAAAGGAGAAGATAGCGAAGGCAATGTCGTTGATATTGTAATTTCTCGTACATCTGAAATTAAACTTGTTGATAAGAAAATGGGACTTACGCTAAGTACGAATAACATTCCTTACGGTTCTACCATCTTTATAGAGAATGGTCAAGAGTTGAAGAAAGGCGATGTTGTATGTCAGTGGGATCCTTATAACGGTGTAATTATTTCAGAATTTGCTGGTAAAGTACGCTATGAAAATATCGAACAAGGTATTACCTATCAAGTAGAGATTGATGAGCAAACAGGGTTCCAAGAAAAAGTAATCTCAGAATCTAGAAATAAGAAGTTAATTCCAACATTACATATTGAAAGTAATAAAGGCGAAACCATTCGTTCTTATAACTTACCAGTAGGTGCCCACTTAATGATTGATGATGGAGAAGATATTAAGGTTGGTAAGATTTTAGTGAAAATACCACGTAAATCTGCAAAAGCAGGGGATATTACAGGTGGTCTTCCTCGTGTAACAGAATTATTCGAAGCACGTAACCCGTCTAATCCAGCTGTAGTAAGTGAGATTGATGGTGTGGTATCATTTGGTAAAATTAAGCGCGGTAACCGTGAGATTATAGTGGAATCAAAACTAGGTGAAGTTAAGAAGTACTTGGTGAAACTATCGAATCAAATTCTAGTACAAGAAAATGATTATGTAAAAGCAGGTATGCCATTATCAGATGGTTCGATAACACCTAATGACATCCTTAATATTAAAGGCCCTTCTGCGGTACAGCAATATTTAGTAAATGAAGTACAAGAAGTATACCGTTTACAAGGGGTGAAGATTAATGATAAGCACTTTGAGGTTGTTGTAAGACAAATGATGCGTAAAGTTAGAATTATAGATTCTGGCGATACCATCTTCTTAGAAGATCAATTGGTACATAAAGCAGATTTCATTAAAGAAAATGACGATATTTTCGGTATGAAAGTGATTGAAGATGCTGGAGATTCTACAAACCTTAAAGCAGGTCAAATTATCACACCACGTCAATTAAGAGATGAGAACTCTATCTTAAGACGTGAAGATAAACAATTGGTAGAAGCGAGAGATGTAAAACCAGCAACGGCAACACCTATATTACAAGGTATTACCAGAGCATCACTTCAAACCAAATCATTCATCTCTGCCGCATCGTTCCAGGAAACAACAAAAGTATTGAACGAAGCAGCAGTAGCAGGAAAGGTAGATGCGCTTGAAGGCCTTAAAGAGAACGTAATTGTTGGACATAGAATTCCAGCAGGTACAGGTATGAGAAATTATTCTGATATCATTGTAGGCTCTAAAGAAGAGTTTGATGAGATGATGCAGGTTAAACAAGAAATGAATTTTAACTAAATGAAACCCAGATTTTACCAGCCTAAGGCATGGTAAAATCTAAAGGTTGAATTTATCTCGAATGTTTTCGAGATCTCAAATGTTTTGAGATTAAAAAAAGATGAATTAAAAGCCTTCATGAACTAACATGAAGGCTTTTTAGCTTAAAACTATAATTATTATGGCAGACGACAACGAAAAATTGCAGCAAGGACAAATCAATATAGAATTAGATGAAAAAATAGCAGAGGGAACGTATTCCAACCTCGCTATTATAAACCATTCTGTTTCAGAATTTGTCGTAGATTTTGTAAATATTATGCCGGGCGTACCTAAAAATAAGGTAAAGTCTCGTATCATTTTAACGCCCCAGCATGCAAAGCGGTTATTAAAAGCGTTGAACGAAAACGTGATCCGTTTTGAGAACGCCCATGGTGAAATTAAAGATTACGAGCAACCTCCAATTCCGTTAAACTTTGGCCCCACAGGCCAAGCTTAAATTTCTGGAGTATATCCATTCAATGGAGTTCCTTTGTTGTTCGAAATGTATTTTGGAGAAGCCAACCTCCAATTCCGTTAAACTTTGGCCCCACAGGCCAAGCTTAAGCTTATGGAGTATATCTATTCAATGGAGTTCTTTTGTTGCTCGAAATGTATTTTGGAGAAGCAACCTCTAATTCCGTTAAACTTTGGCCCCATAGGCCAAGCTTAAAGGCTTATTTTATTTTAAAAAGAAATTAGAAACACGAACAAACGTCCTGTAACTCTACAGGACGTTTGTTGTTTTAAATTTAAACCTATATAGTTCGTCTGCATGATGAGGCGTTAACTATACCGTTTAAGCGCTAAACAGCTTGTGTTTTACAATGCCATTCAAATTGTAAAGCACCAGAAGGACACTTTTTAACTTGACGAATAATGTCTTCTGTTCTGCCATCATCGAGATTAACCCAAGGGATAATACTATCGCTAAAAACATCTGAAAGTTCTCTTGCACACTTGCGAGAGAGGACGCATAAACAGGCATCGTAGGTAACAGTAATGTCTTCATTACTGAATTGTTTGGATTCAATGGCCATGATATTATAAATTTGGGGTTATTTACACTGTAAATTTACGAAATTCATATAAATAACGTATTATAAATGTGTAAAAACTAAAAAGCCATTATATATAGCGCCTTAAAACCCTTTCGTTTCTAGTTTACAGCGTATGTAGTTGTAAAATTCTTTTAGGACTATAGCAACAGATACTATCCAATAGCACTTAAATATGCGAGACCTATAGCGCAGCATAAAATGAGATTACTATTTTAAATTTAAAAACGGTTAAGATAAAATCGTACAAACTATAACTTTGAATAATTTATATGGTTTTTAGCATAATTAAAAATTATAACGCTTCTAAAATCGGTTTCAAATAAGAGGTTTTAATCTGTTTTTAATAAAAATCAAACAACTACTATGTTTTTAGTTTTAAAGTTTCTTAAACGGCTTTAATTTAAGTTTTAGAATTCTGAAACATAATGAAACTTGATACTTGGATATTTTTGTTCTGTCATTTGTAACGAAAAGGCAGAATCTGCTAAAAATACCAATTGGTCTTGTTTGTCCTTGGCTAAAAAGCGTTGTTTGACACGAGAGAATTCTTTAAACTCATCATTTTTAGGATCTTCAGGTTCTATCCAACATGCTTTGTAAACATTTAAATTTTCGTAAGTACACTTTGCACCATACTCATGCTCAAGGCGGTATTGAATAACTTCATATTGTAAAGCTCCTACAGTACCTATAACTTTACGCCCATTTAATTCTAAAGTAAATAGTTGCGCAACACCTTCATCCATCAATTGGTCTATACCCTTAAAAAGTTGTTTAGATTTTAAAGGATCTGCATTATTAATGTACCTAAAATGTTCTGGAGAAAAGCTAGGAATACCTTTGTAATTTAAGAGTTCTCCTTCGGTTAAGGTATCTCCAATCTTAAACGTTCCAGTATCTTGTAAACCTACAATATCTCCAGGGTAGGATATGTCTACAATCTCTTTCTTTTCAGCAAAAAAAGCATTAGGACTAGAAAATTTAACCTTTTTATTATGCCTTACGTGTAAGTAAGGTGTGTTGCGTTTAAATTCTCCAGATACAATTTTTATAAAGGCCAATCTGTTTCTATGGTTAGGATCCATATTGGCATGAATTTTAAAAACAAACCCACTAAACTTTTGCTCATCAGGACGTACTAAACGTTCTTCACTGTGTTTTGGTCTTGGCTTAGGTGCGATGTCTACAAAACAATCTAACAATTCACGTACCCCAAAATTATTTAAAGCAGATCCAAAAAATACAGGCTGTAAATTGCCTTCTAAATAGGCTGCTTTATCAAATTTAGGATAAATGCCCTCAACCAATTCTATCTCTTCTCGAAGTGTATCTGCAGCATCTTCACCAACTAATGTATTTAATGTATCCGAAGCTAAATCCGAAATTTCTACAGTTTCTTCAATATCTTTTCGACTGTCACCACTAAATAAATTAACATTCTTTTCCCAAATATTATAAATACCTTTAAAGTCGTAGCCCATACCAATAGGAAAACTTAAAGGCGTTACTTTTAAACCTAATTTTTGTTCCACTTCATCTAATAAATCAAAGGCATCTTTACCTTCTCTATCTAACTTATTAATGAACACAATCATAGGGATGTTACGCATGCGACAAACTTCTACTAACTTTTCGGTTTGTTCCTCAACGCCCTTTGCTACATCAATAACAACAATCACACTGTCTACAGCGGTTAAGGTTCTAAAAGTATCTTCTGCAAAATCTTTATGTCCAGGCGTATCCAGGATATTGATTTTTATAGTGTTATATTCAAACGCTAAAACAGAAGTCGCTACAGAAATACCACGTTGACGTTCAATTTCCATGAAATCACTAGTGGCTCCCTTTTTTATTTTATTACTTTTTACAGCACCTGCTTCTTGTATGGCTCCTCCAAAAAGGAGGAGTTTCTCTGTGAGTGTTGTCTTTCCGGCATCTGGATGTGATATGATACCAAACGTACGTCTTCTTTCTATTTCTTTTAAAAACTGCATCTTAAATTTTTGGATATGCAAAAATATAAATAACTACGAGAGTTACTAGTTTTTAGAGCGTTAAATCATAAGTTCAACATTATAGGATGCAACAGGTATCTAGGAGGTAAATTAAAATATTTTCAATTTTATATTAAAGTAGAATTAATACCATTTTAGAAGAAAGTATCTTTTTAAAATTAATTTAGTGACAATTAAAAAGTGAGGTGTCTAACACTAATAGATGAAAATTTGACCATAACATTATATTATGATTTTTGTTAAAATTATTATAAATATTGATATTTATAGTTTATATTTATCATTTCGTCGACATAATAATACGTTTTGTCGTATGTAAAAATTATCTAACTAACCCTAAGAATATGAAGAACTTTACATTAGACACATGTAAAAACTTTAAGCATGTTTTATTTCTATTGCTTTTTGTAGCCATACAGAATTGTGTTTTTTCTCAAAATTTTATTCCAGTAGCAGTTACAGGTGTGTCATCTGGTGATAATACCTCGGATGCGCTTTTTAATGCAACTTCACCAGCATTGCCTGAATTGGCCTTTGTTAGGGGACAGGTTGTAGGAGGACCTCAAACAGGTGTCTTTGTAATAAGTGGTGATAATATCCAGTTCAATAGCCAGTCTACAGCAAATGGAATTCCGGCGAACTTAAGTAGAATACGATTTACATTTCTACAGGCAGATGGTGTTACACCAGTACCAATCAACGATTTTCGTTTTGTCATTAATGACATTGATGGAATAACAGGGTCTACAGCAACTAATGAAGGATTAGCAACAGATTGTAGCTCGAACGTAAGGTTTACAGGGGTGGCGATACCTTCTAATTTAGATGTAGACGATACGCCACCAGACTTATCGGCAATAGGAACGGAAGGCGAGTTTGGAGGTCCTGAAAGTAGGGTGATGTATGAGTTTAACGATATAGCAAGTGTTGAATTTGATAATTTTGCAAATGCTGGATTTGTGAAGCAGTTTGATATGAACGACAGTGATTTCCCGATAGGGCAACCTTTGTTTGCAGTGTGTTTAGAAGATTCTGATGGAGACACCATAACAGATGATATAGATTTAGATGATGATAATGATGGGATACTAGATTCTGTAGAAGCAGGAGGTAACGATCCTAATGGTGATAACGATGGTGATGGTTTACCTAACTTTTTAGATACAGAAGACAATACAGGACAAAACCCGACTTATACAGCAAATGCTGATGGTTCGGTTACCGATTATACAGATGCAGATAGTGATGGCGTGCCAGATGTGTACGAAGCAAGTTCTGATAATGATAGCATACCTAACCACCTAGACCCAGATTCTGATAATGATGGATGCCCAGATGCAGATGAAGTTTACGGTCCAGGCACAGATGCAGACGGTAACGGGCAATTTGGTTCTGGGATACCAGCTACAAACGGTAATGGATTAGTCTCGGCAGCAGGTGGTACATTAACAACTTACAATACATTGCCAAGTGATCAAGATGGTGATGGTACAGACGATTACCTTCAAAATAGTGTAGCGCTTTTAGATATAGTAATTCAACCTTCTAATAATTTGTCAGTATCAGAAGGATCTACGCAAACTTTCTCAGCAATTTTAGATATATCAGGATCAGGAACGCCAGTAATACAACAATGGCAAGAAAGTTCAGGCTCAGGTTTTGTCGATTTAGTAGAAGGAGGCATTTATAGTGGTACTACTACAAGTACTCTAACACTAACAGGAGTAACGTCCTCCTTAAATGGTAATGTATACAGATTAGTGTTAACGACACCTTCTTATATCTGTGATACAGATTTAACTTCAGATGCTGCACTATTAACGGTAATACCAGATGCAGATGGCGATGGCGTACCAGATGGGTCAGATATATGCCCTGGCTTTGATGACGCTGTAGATAACGACAGCGATGGCGTACCAAATGGCTGTGATGATGATGACGATAACGACGGTATACTGGATGCTAACGAGGGGTACATACCACCTTCGTTAGTAGCAACGCCTACGCAAGCAATTTATAACGCCGATTTAAATGGCACGCCAGGTATCGTAAGTGGTAATTTGGTTACCATAGAAAGTTGTGATACGAGGTTTACAGCCGATTTTAGTTTTGTTTCAACTGGAGGAGACATTCCTGCCTTAAGAGCAGACAATAGATTTGGAATTGTGGATAGCGAGCTTGCTATTCGGTATTCTGGCGGACTAAGTGGTACTTCTCAACTAACGTATACATTTTCAGAACCTGTAGACGTTAGGCTTATTTTATTCAATAACCAACCAGGTCAAGAAGACGTTACGTTTATCACACCTTTTGATAGATTTACTTTAGGAACTCAAGGTGTACTTTCAGGCACTAGTCCGCAAGTATTTCACGATAGTAATACACCTGGGCCAGATGATGTCTCTACCTTTGAATTTGATAATGTATCCTCTATTGTACTAGGTATTTCAGGAGACAATCTAACACAAAGACAAAGATTATTCTTTTCAGATTATTTAGCAAATGAGGTATGTCCGGATTTTGATACAGATGGCATTCCCGATTATTTAGACTTAGATAGCGATAATGATGGTTGTTTTGATGTTGTAGAATCAGGAGGAACCGATAACGACAACGATGGTATTTTAGGGGATACAGCAACAGAAGTAGATGCCAATGGACAAGTAACTTTAGGTAGTGGTAACACTACAGGTGGTTACGATGGCTTAGATGGTAATGAAGTTTTAGCCACTCAAGTTAGTGTAGATACACCACCAGCAGACCAGACAGTTACAGAAGGAGATGCAGTAACCTTTGAAGCTGTAGTAACAGCAACAAATACCACAGATTTTTCAGGATTTGCACCAAGTACCACACCAGATTACTCAGGCGGTTCTGCTGCAAATGTTTCGGGCACTACAGTATACCAATGGTTTTTAGGCGATCCAGCTGCAGGAGGAACATTATTAACAGGAGAAACGAATAGTACATTAACATTTAATGCCACTTTAGCCGATAATGGCAATCAATATTGTGTCGTCATTACACATCCAGACAATGTATGTTTCACAGAGACACATTGTGGGACATTAACTGTTGAAGCATCATCAGATGTAGCAGTAGATAAAGTATTAACTACAGCAGGACCATTCTTAATAGGAAGTACGGTAACTTATGAAATCACTGTAAGTAACACAGGCCCAAGTGAAGCTACAAATGTAGTTGTTGAAGATATCCCAACAAACCTAACGATAACCAGTGTATCAGGAGGAGGATGTACAAGTTTCCCATGTGTTATACCAAGTATCGCCTCAGGGGCACCAGCCAATGATGTTGTGATTACAGTAACAGCAACAGTAGATGACTCAGGACAATTCACTAACGGTGTAACTGTGAGTGCAGATCAGCCTGATCCAGATACGACAAACAATGAAGATGCCGATACAGAACCAGATAATATAGGGACAGTACCTGCATTAGCACCAATTGCCGACGATGAGACGATTGCCAATCAAGCGATCAATACACCAGTAAACATTAGTGTATTAGAGGGTGACGACGATCCAGATGGTGACAATGCGAACCTTATGGTAACGGCTATAACCGATCCATTAACAGGAATGGTAACACC
>CANNGA010000018.1 GCA_947504035.1 uncultured Flavobacteriaceae bacterium | reverse complement strand
TCTAACAAAAAACACACAAAGTATTGTAAACATTAGGGGTGTAAAAATATAAGTAGAAAATCAGCAAGCCCTATTTACGATTCAAACATACTTTATTTCGTTAACATCTCAAAGAGGCTTTTAATTTTTGTACGTTTAATAAAACGTATTTATGCACTATTTCTGTAGTTTTAGAGCGTACACTGCTGCATATCCGTTTACCAATTAATTTAAAACATGCCGCTTATAACATAAACCATAATACAAACTATTTCAACCCCTTCGCTTAAAACGGTTTAAACAAAAACTCGTCTTGCATTAACTTTAGAGCTGTTTGTGTAATTACTTCATAAAACTCCTCCTTCTCCATAAATATCCCGCCAGTTTACTGCTAAAACCTCAAAACTTATATTAAAAAGGTAGCCTTAACTACAGGTTTTTTTTTGTTTTTTGCCTTGCTCTCCAGTCTTTAAAAACTTGTATGGCTTTGTCATTTTTAATTTGAGTCATTTCAAACGTTTTAAGACCATTTTGACTACTATTTTTTCTTTTTTCTACCAATTCGAATGCATCTGGCAATCCAAAACTAAATACGTCTTTTCTTGAACACGAATAGTAAACCGTTCGTATTCGAGACCAATGTATTGCAGACAAACACATAGAACAGGGTTCGCTACTGGTAAATAATATGCAGTCACTTAAATCTATAGTTTTTAAATGTTGAGAAGCATCTCGTATGGCTTCAATTTCTGCATGTGCTGTAGGGTCGTTTTTAACTTTAATGGCTTCTTTGCCAATACCTACTATTTTGTCTTTATGAACAACAACACAACCAAAGGGAGATCTTAATTTGTCTTCTAAACATTCGTGCGCAAGTGCTACGGCTTCGTTCATATAATGCGAGTGAGATGTACACATATTTTAGGGGTTTTAGAGGGTTTAAGGGATTTTAGTGTGCCTTTGGGTAATTGATTTCAAAAACAAATAAAGTACAAGCACTGGTACTTGTACTTTATAAATTAGCTTTAAGGTATTAATTGTGTGTTTTACTTAATTTCTCCCAGTTTTTATCGGCTACCTTTGTTAGCTTATTGTGATTGTTTTCTGCCAACCATAATTGTTTCGCATCTAGCTCTACATTGTTTAAGTACAGGTAGTATTTGCCGTCTTCTACTATAAATTTATTAGGGTCTACTCTAAATTTTGCCCCTGCATAAATACCAAAGGCACAGAAGCCTCCAAATTGTGGTTCGTACTTGGCTGGGTTTTTATCGAAAGCAGCCTTTTGTGCTGCAGAGGTAAAGTAATAGTTTACTTTATTGTACTCCGACTTAAAGTTTTTGTGACCTCTCTGTGCTAATCCTAAATCTAAATACGATACGGGGCTGTAGCCTTGTAAGGCAATGTTACTGTTATCTATGTTATTGGCTTTGTTATCTTGAGCAAATGTTAGTGTACTCATTACTAATGCTAATCCTAAAAGTGCTGTTTTTACTAGTTTTTTCATGTCTTGTTTTTTTATGTGTGCTTTAATTCTTTTTTAATGTATTGTAATTATTCTGCGTTAAAGTATTCTTCTTGAATCACTTTACCTTCGTCATTCCAGATCCTGCGAATGATCTCGTGCCAGTAGATTTTACTGCCGTCTTGCATATCGAAATCGAAGGTAAATTCTGAGGCGGATACATTTCCGTCTACTATAGAATGGTGGTGTGTTATTCCGTTTACTTTGGCAATGGCACCTGCGAAGCCTTCCATTTTAGCAATCATTTCTGCTTTGCCTGTGGTGCCTCCATTTCCGTAATCGGAGGTGTTAGCATTGTCTGCGAAAAATTCTTTTACGGCGTCTACAATCGCTCCTGTTGAAACTACGGCGTCTATGTTTTGTACTTGTTCTTTGATAGTCATCTTTTTTGTTTTTTTGTTATTTGTATACTGCAAAGATGCAACAGAACTAAAGCTAAGACGCTACAAAAAAAGGACTATGAATTGTACTTTTGTAATTTGAAGTCTGTAGGTGTTGTGTTGGAATAGTGTTTAAAAAAGCGAGAAAAGTGATTGGGTTCTTCAAAACCTAGTTGTCTCGATATAGAGGCAACAGACTGGTCTTCCAATAACATTAGTTTTGCCGAGTTAATTAATTCTAAACGTATAAGCTGGCCTATAGAGGTATTCATTTTAGCCCGTACCTTGTTGGATAAGGCTTTAATGGAGAGGTTCATTTTATCTGCATAAAACTCAAGAGAACGCTCTTGCGTATGGTATTTTTGAAGCAGTTCTAAAATATCCTGCGAAAATAAATCTCTGTTTTTATAGTCAAAATTATCTCTAAACTGTTTTGGGGTTTGTCCATTTGTATTTTTAAAAACTCTATTAAAATACGCGTCATCATTATAACCCAGATCGTAAGCGATTTCTTGAATGCTTTTATCGCTAAATGCTATTTGTTTTTGACTTTCTTGAAGTTTCTTAGAAGTCATTAAATTTTTAACCGATAAACCTATCTTATCCTTAATTAAAGCTTGAGCATTGTACCCTCTATCATTAATAAGATTTACTAAATCATTACCTGTTAAATTATTAGAGTACTCCTTATCAATAATCTCTTTTGCATCAAATATAACTTGATATTCTTCTTTGTTTGCTTTAAAGGGGTTTTGCCAAAACCATTGTTTAGAGGATACGTCTATTATATCTGCAGAATTATCTGTTAATGCCGTCTCAGAAAGGAAGGTATTACATTCTTCACATTCTAATAAATCTATATACCCTAAAGAAATTAAATGTTTAAACAGCACTCTTACATTGGCATCATAGAACTTGTTTTCATTCGAGAACTCAATTTTTCTAACAACAAAATCGTTTGACAAGAATTTAATGTACTGTCCTTTTTCTAGAAAAATTGCCTTTTCTTGCCAATCAAAGTAATTTTTAAAATCAACTTGAATGCTCCCCTTCCCAGAAAGAATATGAATAAGCGTATGCCGTTCTATAAAGTATACTTTATTAATTTCTGGTGAAAACTTTTCTACTTTTTTCATTTCGTTTTGTAATGTTTGCTAGCTTATTTAAGCTCTAAATTTAGCAAATAAAAATCGAGAGGATATACTTATTACAGACTATTTTACAGGAAGGTTGTAAGCGCAATTAAAAAGCTACAAAAACACCGTTCTTACCTAAACATCTTTAGTAAAATACAAGATTTGAGCAAAACTTTAATGTCAAATATGATTTTCAATCCATTCTTAAAAACATACGGATTTAAGGTACAAACTAGCGCTAGCGGGGGAAAACACAAAAAACCGCAAACCCAATTATAACAAAGGTTTGCGGTTACATCTTACTATTAACATACGGATTTAAGGTACAAACGAGCGCTAGCGGGGGCATATTAAATATACCCGTTTGTATCATTAATGCTATTATTATTTACTTCTCTTACTCATACCTCCACTAGCTATAAGCTAGCGGTAGCGGGGGGTTAGGATAGCTCTTTATTGTTTCAATATACCTATTTAAAAGTCTATTCTCTCTAGGCTATTTTTATCACTTATAAATTTATTTATATAATATTCTATTGGTTCTGATGTTCCTGACATATACATATTTCCATCGCACCTATCAACTATAATACCTCCATTTCCTACTAATGCATAAGAAGCATTATTATTTAACAAGTATTCTTTTGAATTATAAAAAAAAACGAATAATTCATCTCTTTCTATAGTGTTATCATCCATAACAATAAGTTCATATTTAATGGTTTCGCCATTTGGTAAAACCATATCATTCCCATCAGCTATTATAGTTAAAAAAAAATCTACTTTATTTTTTGCTTCAAGTTTAGTAAGCATTAGTTAATTTGTTTTTAAGAGTTTAGTTTCTACAAAATTACTTATCGTACCAGCTCCATTACCACTACCCAAAACACGTCCTTGACCATCTAGGAGATTAATTTTTCCATTTTGATTAACTACATTCAAAACGTGTCCTTCTCCATTTGCATATTTACCATAAATTATGCCTCTTTCTCCACTTTTACCTAACAATGATTTTAAATCATCCATTCCCTTAAAACTTTTGAATGTAGTATTATAAGTTTTTTCAATAATAGCAATTGGCTGTACAACATCATAATACTTACCATTTGTAAAAGGAGCTTTTGGTAATGCTGAATTTGCTCTACCAGCTAATTTATAATCAACACCTATAGCACAATTCACACAATTATTTCGACCACCACCCCAAACAGTAGCACCCTTATTCATACTTTTAACACTACCAGCCATTTCATCGATTTGACCTAAACCACTAACTTTTGCGGTACGAAAAACTCCAAATCTATTTAATAATTGACCTGTATCGGCTAAATCTTGAGCAAATTCTTGATTGTCTGGCGCAGATAAATCTCTTTGTAAAATAACTTGTTGTAGCTCTAATCTATATAAAGGGTCAAAACCTCTTTTGTCCATCATTGCAGTAACCCAAGCATCATCATCTGCCTTTCTTTGTTTAGTAGATTCTGGGTCAGTATAGTTGTAATTTGCGCTTGATTTCAATCCATTTAAAGTTCCCATATATGACTTTACTTGGTCATACTGAGCTTGACTAACAACACCAACTCCAGAGATTACGTTATATTCTTCAACTGTAAAATTTGTATTCTCACCATCAAGCACAAAGGCTTCTGTGTGTTTAACAAACCAATCACCGTTTTGATGCTGATCCCAATAATTAATGACAGTTTTAACTTCAAGGCCTTCAAGCTCTGCTCCATCAATAACTCTATTTGCACTAAACGAATAAGGACTATTCCAACTATATTCTGATGCTAATGGGTCTATACTTAAAAATCGTCCAACTCGTGGGTCGTGCATTCTATATTTGAAGTTTACAGAATTCCCTTCCCCCTTAACTTCATCATCTTTTTCCTGCCCTTGGAAGCCATAACGGTACTTATCACTACTGCCGTGGCGGTTAGGCAGCAGCATCCCAAAGGGATAGTAGTTAATGCATTTTTTCTAAAAAAAGCACAATTTTTAACGCATACCTTGCTCAAAAAGCTACTCTCAAAAATATTTTAAAGAACGTATTACTGTGATAAATATACTACTATTTCCATTATTATCTTAATGGTTTGTTGCTTAATTGGCATTGGTATTTCATTTATAATTATTAGTGATTTGTACAGCCAGTATTTTAGTTTTTGCATCTTTCATATCTATTAATTTTTCGGATTTCTCCGTTATTTATAGATATAATTTAATGTCAGATTTCTAGAAGTAAAGCTTATTTGTGAAGATTCATTATAATAAATCCCACGCAGGTAAAACCCAGTTTTTTGCACACAAAAACCCTCTGTCTTTTACCTGCTTCCTTTGCCACGGTATGTTACATAATTGGCATTATAAGTCCGCTTACGCACAGCTTTTAAGTATTTCATTTTAGTGGTTTTAAAACTGTCGTTATAATGTCAATTATGTAAAATGCTCCCTCTGCTGCGCCCCATACTGCCGACGCTTTTGCGCACTCTTGCTCTAGACTAACGCCCTGCGGTTGTTGCATTTTAGAAGTATAACGATTGATAGTTGGTTGTACCTGTATTATGGACATTGACTTGTAAATCGTTACACTTCTAAAACGGTTGATGTAAACGCTCTTTATTCAGTTTAAAAGGATGAAGATTTGTAGGTCTATATGTTGGCGGTTAAGAGATTGTTTGCAGTCAATCTTCAGCTTTTTAAACTGCTGCCTAGCGGCATAGAGCGACACAGGAGTGAGGGCACGAGTTGTGTTAAAATACAAGCAAAGAACTAAGGCAAGCTTTTTCGCTTGACGTGTTTTTGCGTTAGGATTTTAATGCAAATTCGGTGTGGTGGCTTACGAAGTAAAAATTATGGTTTCCTAGTGCGCTGGCAGAAGTGGCTGGTTTCAGCGGCGGCAGTGCGGCTATTTTGCATAATAGCAGTTATAGCTACTAAAACATAAAAACTTAGCGGTAGCGTACCTTTGAGAGGGTTTTTGCTACTATAACTTCTATTATGTAAATATAGCTTTGATGATGCGGCGAGGAGGAAGACAATAAAATATAGAGGGAGTTTTGCAAAAACGGCTAGATTTTATTGGCGTGGGCTATAGGGTTATTTGTTTTTATTTGGGTTTTGACGGGTATCAAAAACTCTAACTACATAAATTTTTGTTCTGCCTATTCGGTAAGTAATCTTGATATCGCCTTTTATCAATTTCCTGTAGTTATGTTTTAAATGGGTAAAAGCGTCATCTGCTGCTCCTACTTTCGATAAATCTACATTTTCACGTTCTAAAATATCAGTGCTTTTTCGGAGTTCTGTTGCATATATTCTTGCTTTGGAAGCGCCATAAAGTCCCATGTAAAACTTAGTGACTTTCTCTAAATCTTTGGTAGCTCTAGTTGTCCAGAATACTGGTTTTATTTCTCTTTTGTCCAATCTTCTATCATTTTTTGCACGTCTTTTTGACTGTGTAAACGTCCTGCCTTAATATCTGCTTCCCCTTCGGCAATCATTCGATCTAAACGCTTCTGCTCCATATAATTTTTAGCAGTTTCATATAAAGTGTTTAAAAATTGCTTATCGCCTATTTCGATATACCTCTGTAATTCTTCTCGTATCTCTAATGCTCCCATAACGCTATGATTTATTACAAAGATAATTTTTATTCTTTAGTTTTATTTTAAACGCTCTATGATACCTTTACTTAAGCCTGTTAACTTTATAATCTCCTCTAAAGGGTAACCTCCGTCTTTCATTGTTTTAGCAATTGCTTTTTTGCCTTCCCTATTTCCTTTTTCTTTACCTTTCTTCTCTGCCTGTTTTTCATAGCGCTTTTTAATCTCGAAGGCTGGCACGTATTTTAGGCTTTTAGAGAGCTCGTCTAATAAGCCACTATTTGCAAAACTGTAATACGAACTTTCGGTAATAATAAGGTGATCTAGTATTGGTACTTTCATGATGCGCCCTACTTGTATGAGTCTGTCGGTAATATCTTTATCAGCATCTGATGGTTTTAGTGTGCCTGACGGATGGTTATGCACCAACACCAAGTGTACTGCTCGTTTTTGCAATGGGATGCTAAAGACTTCCATAGGCTCTACTATCGTGGCTTTAAAACTGCCCATACTTACCAGTTCGATGTTTAATATCTTATTGGCATTGTCTAAACTTATTGTCCAGAGGTGCTCCCTGCCGCGATCTACTTTTTCTTCGCGCATTAAAATACGCTGCATCACACTATAGATATCTTCTGCGTTCTGGATCTGTATTTTCGTCTTGTTTGCCAATTTAATATTCATCTTAGTTTGCTGCTATAAAGTTAGTGTTTGTTTATTTAAATGGATGGAAGTTATTAATCGTTTCGTGTAGGCTTTCTAAATCGTCTTGCTCATAGCGTTCGGTTGAACTTATGTATTTGTGTCCTGCTAAATATTGGGTTCTTCGTAGTCCGTGAACTTTTAACCAATTAATAATGACACTTGTTCTTATCTGCTTTACGTCTGTAAACTTGTTGTTAATCTCCTTTAGTTCTTTGGTGATTTTATGAAGTGTATTGTGTAGCTTAAAACTCTTTCCGATGGGTAATAATAATTGTTCTCCCCCTCTGCCTTCGGCATCTCCCCCAGAAGGGGAGAGTTTTTTACGTATTTTAACTAACTTTGGTCTAACTTCGTTAATGTATTCCATAAACTCCATTAACTGGAACGGTTTTAATTCGATGTCTCGTGTGTTACTTTTCTTAGTTCCTGGAACTGTGACTTTACCTTTGTAGAGTTGTATGTTGTCTACTTCTAATAATTGTAAATCTCTTGTATTCAAGCCTTGATAAACTAATAAACCAATGATGATTTTATTACGCTTTCTTGCTATTGCTTTGCCTTTATTTGTTGGATAAGAATAATATAAATCTTCTAGCTCCTCGAACTCTAAAACGTTGTTGACAACGGTCTTTTTAACGCCTTTTATATTGAGTTCTTTAATAATATTTTGTTGTCTGTAGTTTTCTTCTACTAAATAATCAAAATAAATTTTAAGGTTACCAACGTAGGTTTTTAAAGTTCTTGCGGTTAGCTTTCCTTTTCGTAAGTGTTCGATGTATTTTAAAACCGCTTTGTAATCAATAGTTTCCGCTGTAGTTCCATAGGTTTCACACCACTCGATAAATCGAGATTTGGCATTAACGTAGGTTTGGATACTTTTGTTTGTATAACCGTTTTTCTCTAAATAATGTTCGTATGGCGGTGAGCCACCGCTGGCTTTTATTTTTTCCATCGTTGCTTCGGTATGTTGTTAAATTTCATATCGGTTGGCATTGCCAATAAATGTGTGTATACCTGTGTGCTTTCTAATGATGCGTGTCCTAAAAAAGTACTGATGTGTTCGATGTCTGCTCCTTTTTCCAGTAGATGTGTGGCAATGCTATGGCGCAAGCTGTGAAGTGTAATATTTCGCTCTTGTAAACTGCTGTTTTCTGTAGCTTTTATAATGGATTTTAAACGATTAGAAAAACTCATTCCCAATAATCTGCCTCCTCTGTAATTGATAAATAAAGCTTCGGTTTCTTTGTATTTGTAGAACTCTGATCGCCAGTCGTAAATATATTCTTCAAGTAGTCTTGAACTGTGTTTGTTTATGGGTACAAAACGTTCTTTATAGTTCTTTCCTTGTCTAACATAAATACGCTGTTTATCAAAAAGGATGTCGCTAACATTTAAGTGTACCAGTTCATTTCTTCGCAGTCCACAACTGTAACAGCATACTAAAATGGCTTTGTCCCTGTATCGTATTTTGTCATCTGGATTGCTGTAACTTGTGGCTTCAAAAAGCTGTTTGATTTCTTCTTGGGTAAGTACGTTTAAACTATCCTTATCATTTTTTTCCTCGCGCTTCAAATGCACCCTAAAGGGTGATTTGGCATCTTGGGCTTTTAGGTATTCTCTAAACTTAAATAATGCTTGCTGGTGTTTGTTTAAATGTCCTTTGCTTAATGCCCCTTCTCGTCTTTGATTGGGTCGGCATTTTAAATGGTCGTAGTAATTAAGAACGGTTTGCGTGGTGATTGTACTTAAATCGTTATGCCCGTGACTCTCTAAGTAATTAAAGAACTCTCGTAAGTGTATAGGCAGATTGTAAACGGTGGTTTCTGCATAACCTAAAATATCTAACCATTGCTTAAAGTCTTGTATCAATACTTTATAGCTGTGATTGTTTAGGTTTAAATTTTTCATTGGGTATGTGTTTTTTGAATTCTTGTGGTTAACTTCGATTAAACAACTCATATTGTAATGTTTAACTTAACCATTTTTATAGTGGTTATGTAGTGGTTAGGCGGTTAAGTCGATACTCGCCAAACAGTTCTGTAATGCTGTATTTATCTGTGATTTAAGTTCTTGATATTCATTAATATTTATAATCTCAAAATGATAGGTTTGCCCTTTTTTTCCTTTGATTTTTTTAATGTATCCTTCTTCTAAAAGCTGTTTGTTATAGCGTTGTAAAGTGGTTTGTTTTACGCGTAATTGTCGCCTTATTTCTGTATTGGTAAAGGTGGTTTGGTTGTTTTCTTTTAAGTAGTTTTTAAGGTTTTCTAAATGGTTTCTGCATGCGCCTGTTATCGTATCACTTTTTCTTAGCAAAACTTCTATAATGAGTTCGTTGGCTTCTTGTATGTCCTCGATAGTAGTTTCTATATATTCTTCGCCTGTAACTTCATCATATTGTTTTTGGCGTTGCTGTTGTTTGTAAAAGGTAATGGCTTCTATAAATTGTAAATAGTGGCTGTTGGTACGTCGGGGTTTAAATACCGATTGCGGTAGTTCTAAAAATTCTGCATACGGATTGATGACTTTGATTGGTTTTAGAACGCGTTGTACGTTGCGGAGTAGCGCCGCTGCTGTTAATTGTTCTTGTTCATTGAGTTTACCTGCACTTATCAATTTTTGGTAATTCATTATTCTTCTGTCTTGTTCTGGGCTTTCATCAATGTAGAGTAGGAAAGATCGATTGCTATTGTCTTCGTAAATGCTTTCTTGGGTGGTACAGCCTGCTACACTTACCGGACCTTCTACGGTTAAGTGGATAGTTTTAGTATTGCCTTTTCTGTCTTTATGAACTACCGTTTTTGTGATCTTCTTTTTACTCTGTAATTCTCGAAGGGGGTAGAGTACACTTTCTGCGCCGTCTAAATCTTCGATTAAGATTAGTTTGTGTTGTAGTTCGGTACGGTTAAAGTAATAAAAAGCGTTGGCTGATAAGACCGTAATTTCTACTTTATCTTCTTCGGGGATAAGCTCTGCAACTTTGCTTTGTAAATGGGTCTTGCCTACGCCACTACTGCCTAAGCTAATGCAATGCAATGGGTTATTTGTTTTACGACTTGTAAAAATAAGATACATTAAGAGCCTGTTATCTACTTCGCCGATAACTCCCGATTTACCTATCAGTTCGTTAGTCTTGCCTAATAGGTCTTTAGTCCTTAAAAATTTGATGGCTTCGCGCTCTTCTTTTAGTGATAGGGCTTTTAGCAAGGGCTGTTGCTGTTTGTTTTGTGTGTCGTTTAATATAAATCTGTGGTTCTCTAAGGCTTTGGTAAGGGCTTGCAGTGTTTGGCGTATTATTGATGTACCAATTTCTAAACGTTCTGCACATTTACGTACTAGCTTTTCTACTTGGTTATCGTTATACAAATCGATGCTTTGTCGCAGTACGTTAAGTACGTTCTTGCCTTTGGTTAGCTTTTCTATGCTTAGAGTGACGCGTAAACTTTCTAGTTTACTTAACTGTAAACCGCCTAATATGTGTAATTCTAGCTCTTTGGTTTTGTATTCGTAGTTGTTCGGGTTGGTGGTCTGTAACATTTAAAAAAACTTTAAATTTTCTTATATGATACAAATATATCAAAAAAGATATATATTTTTGTTTCTAATACGATATAATTATGAACTGGGCGATTCATAAAACTTTAAAAACACCTCCTTATTAGCTATATTTACTATAAAATATATCTTTTTTGACAACATGACTTTAGGACAGCGCATACAAGAACTTCGTAAAAAGGCTAAACTTTCTCAAGGTGACTTGGCTAGTAAAATTGATATTTCTTATCCTCAGATGAGTAGATATGAAATTAAAGAAGTACAACCACCTGCGGATGTTTTAAAACGATTAGCAGATGTCTTTGGGGTTTCTATTGATTATTTGGTTAATGGCTCGTTAAATGATAAAGCAGAGAACACTATTGACGATAACGAACTCCTACAACAATTTAAGGAAGTCGAACTCATGAACGAAGACGATAGAAGCACTATTAAAAAATTAATTGACGCATTTATCACTAAAAAGAAAGTCCAAAAACTTGCACAATAAAAAAGCCTCTACGTCTCCGTAAAAGCTTTTCCTATTTTATTTCTTACTCTAAACGGCACAGACTAAAAGTCTGCGCTAGCACGTTTGTTTTTATTGGTTGTCCGAGCCATCGGGATGCTGACTTCTAAAAAATTTAAAACCTTTTTTAACGAGAATATAGCTTCGCTATAAAAAAGTAAAAGCTACCGTTACCAGTAGCTTTTACTTTTTTATTTATTACTCTAAACGGCACAGACTAAAAGTCTGCGCTAGCACGTTTATTTTTATTTGTTGTCCGAGCCATCGGGAATACGGGGGTATTTAAATAGTTAGTCCTTGGTAACCACTTTTCTTTATATCACATTCTACTTCATTAACTAAGCCTATCCACTCATTCAAAAAGTATTCTTTTTTGATTTTCATGTCTAGTCCAACCGCCTTCAGCTTTTCTAATTTCTCTTCTCCTCCATTAACTCTATCCCATTTAGCATTTATTAGTAGATATTCATTTTTCTTTACTATACTTAAGCTTCCAAAAAAAGTTTGTGAAGGAAATTCAAAAGTAAGACTTTCAACAAAATCATTTTCTATATTGGATATGCTTTTTATGATGTCATTCCAAATATCACTCAAATCATATTTAAAGCTAAGTATTATATCTACACCTTTCCATATGATAATAAGCTTATCATTTATAGAATATATTGTTTCTATGGCCTCACTATATGTAGTGTCTTCCAAATCAGGTTCAGCAATTTCTTTTGATTTTTTAAATTTTATGTTGAACATTCTTAAGGATTCTTTAAGGTTGCTTTATTAGTAATAGGTCCAGCTGTTTTTGAATTAATTGGGAAACCATGGAATGTACCGTTGCCGTTATTTCTAACTCTAATCATATCTGGCACACTAACAGTACCGTCTGGATTATACACTTTACTTTTAGTACTATTATTAATTTTGAAATCCATAAACCCTCCTGGGTTTAGTTTTGCAGCTTGTTCTCCTGCATATTGCAAATCATTTTTATCTCCCCATTTTCCTATTGGATTACCCGAATCTTGAGCCATTTTAATGGCATCTGACTCTTGCTGTTTAATCCCATGTTTTTTACCTCTCAAATATCCAGATTCAGGTCTTAATGCTATTGGCTCTGAGGTTAATTCTATTTTAGCTCCTCTTTTGGCTTTTGCCCCAATAGATCTTGGAGATACTTTAGTAATTTTAGGAGCTGTATTAGATACCGACGAAACAATGGATAACATACCTAACTCATTACCAGCAAAAAAACCAGAGCTCCACACATTAAATATTGCATAGGGGTCATCTACCTTCCATTTTCTTGGATCCTTTAAATCCTCCTGATTACTTGTAGATATTGAAAAGGTTTTATAATACGGTCTGTTTTGCGTATGCTTATAAGCAAACGGCACATCAATAACTAACTCAACATGGTAATCGGCTTGTAAATCAACAATTTCCTCAACTACCTCAAACTCATCTTTTCGATAAAAAATACCTCCACTATTACCTCCAAGCCCCCATTTCTGTCTTAAGTGATATTTTACACTTTCCAAACCTTCAAGTTCAAAAGCATCAATTACCCTGTTTTCACTAAAAGCATATTGACTATTCCAAGGAAATTGAGCATAGAGAGGATCAACCGCAAAGAATCTACCCACACGAGGGTCATGCATTCTGAACTTATAATTCACGGAGTTTCCTTCTCCCTTAACTTCATCGTCTTTTTCTTGTCCTTGGAAGCCGTATCTATAGCCATCACTTGCGCCATTACGGTTAGGCAGCAGCATACCAAAGGGATAATAATCATTATATGAAAGAACGTCGGGTACAAAGGTATCATTTTTAAATAACTTTCTATCACTTACCACACTTAGCACATTACCAAGGTGGTTAGAGAGTTCGTAACGTTTATCGCCTATTGTTTTGCTATAAACATTAGGGTGCCCTAAAGAATTATCTACTATTTCTTGAATTTGTCCAGTAAACTCTGCACCAGAGACTGCTGTAAATCCTTGCTGTAATACGATCTCATTTCCTGCTTGCATAGTAAGTGCTTCTGCTGGATCTACCACAAAGTTATTGGCACCTCCTGCCACCTCTATGCTGTTTAAGGCTTGTGCTAATGTTGTATTTAGGGTATTGGTTGGCAATATTAAATTACTGCGTATGCTTCCCAATTCTTGATCATCTGATGACAACAGTGCCTGCCTTTGTTCTATACCCAGGCGAGAACTTCCATAAATATGGTGTTCTTTTAAAACCACCTCTTTTTGCTCTGTAATATTAGCGGTATTAGATTCGTTAGTTTCATAAACAGCCAATACATTACCTTGTGCATCTCTTGCATATACTGTAGTTGTATTTTCTGGTAATACTGTTTTTGCTATTCGATTGCCTAAGCCATCATATTTAAAGAAAATTTGCTTGTCGGTTTTAAGAATACTTTCTACTTTACCATCTACACGCCAGTTAATGGTATTAATTCCTTCTGCCTTGTCTGAGATTAATTGTCCTATAGCGTCATATTCATACAAATCTGTTGCTGTTCTTCCCAAGTCATTGAAGCCTATAGCCCCTATAGCATCATTTACAGACCGTAATTGGTTGTTTTTTGTTTCTTCTCTTGTTAAAGGATTTATTTTGGTCTCCCCATATTGATAACTCAAGTCATCCATATCTACCACGACATTATCACCATTACGTGTTGCACGTTTTAGAGTTTCTAAATTTCCGTTGTTATCATATGAATAACTACTGCTATAATTTGGTGCATTGGCACTGTTATAACCTTGCATACCTGTTATGCGATTTAACTGGTCATAACTATAATGATTAATTTGTTCGCCTAAAACAACTTCATCTTTATCCATCACATCTGTAATCATTTGCTTAATATTACCGTTGTAAAGGTTCTTATTATGGTTTGTTCCAATGGTTTTACTTTGCGTAAAAGCACTGTTGTTTCCTATAGGTTTATAATCCTCATCATTATATGTTAAAGCAAAACCAAAAACATCTTTAAGGGTATTAGAACCAGATGCACCATCCCCTCCAAGGTCTTTAGAGACGTCTAATTGATCTGCATTAACACCTTTTAACCAACCTTGTATGGTATAAGCATAATCTAAGCCTTGCACCTTTTTATCTCCTAGTAGCGTTCTTGCTAAAGGTCCATGTGCATAATACTTATAACTGGCATCGGTTTCCCATATTATATCATCTTGCGAGGTTTCTACTTGGGTTATACGGTTATCTGCATCATATCTGTATTTATGTATAAATTGATCTCCCGCCTCTTTTTGGTAATATACTTTATTAACGTTACCACTTATAAGATCGTACTGGTACTCCACACGTTTTAAACCAGCGTAACGCTCTAAAGATTTAGCCAACAATCGGTTATGCTGCGCCAATTCTTGCACATTACCGTGTATATCGTAATGGTAAAACAAGGCATTATCGTAATCGTATTGTACTAGAGTATTGGTGGTAACCGTATTGTGATAATAAATCTCTGTAACTCTATTTCGCGATTTTGCCAATAGGTTATTTGTAGAATTTACAGTGCGAAATAAAGCTTTAGGATCTCCTAAATAGGTAGTGTATTGGGTAAAGGTCACCTCTTTTTGCTGTTGCGATATATTACTAGGAAAAGGTTTAATTTCTGGATCTGTAGAGGTATTTCCTGTAAATACTAAATTATCTGTACCTGTATATTTTAATTTTCCTGTAGTGCTATTTATCTCTACAGCTACATTTGGCACAAGCTCTCCTGCTTGTATAATACGCCCTAAACCATCGTATAAGGTATAGCTAAAGGTATTATTCGCCAATTGTTTGGCATTTTGAGAGGCGATAATACGCCCTAGACCATCATAAGCAAACCGCGTTTCGTCGCCATCTGGCGTAAATTGCCATACCAACTGGTTAAGACTATTGTATCGGTACTGGGTCTTAAAGTTATGGGATGGAAGCAATTCTAGATTTTCTCCTGTTGGGTTTTGTCTATGTCTATTTATTCTTTCATTTAAGCTTAATGCTTCGCCATCCACATCTACTTTTGCTTTCATTTCTACATCTGAAAAACGTTTAACCCCCTCTGGCGGTACGGTTTGCACTAAATTTCCTGCTTGATCGTAATAATAGAGTGTATATTGATATTCTTTATCATAATAGGTCATTCCAAAATTTTCCACCACTTCTTTTAAGGCATATTCTAGATAGCTATTGATAAAATCTTGACGTTCTTTCTCTAAAAACAATTGGTAAGTATCATCGCCATAACTTGCATGTATTGCTGTAGTTAATTGTTCACAAGGGCTAGCTTCCAAAATTGGCTTCGTAAAGCCATCGGTTGTTATTGGCAATGGTGCGGGTAAACTTATACACTGTTTACCTTCATTTGTTAATTCATACAGATAATCTGAGGTGTATTGCGACCAGCTTTTTATTGCATCTGGGGTTCCCGCATTTTGCAATGTATTTACGTCTCTAAGATACGCATCAACAATACCTTTCATACCCGTTATGCTTGGGTTAGGGTCTTCGTAGCCGTAACCAAATTCTGTAGCTCCAAAAGTAGCAATACTTAAATATCTCACAGAAGTCCTGGGATTTGTAATCTCAAATTGCGACAGGTAATAAATGTAATCGTCTGTTAAATACGCCAACTGTTTATCACAGAAGGTTGCTTCATCATAAAGCGCTTGTTGCTCTGTATCTCCTATAGCAACCAGTTTCGTTATAAAATCTTGATACTTATCTGTACAACTTACAGGCGCAACGGGTTGGGCGACACACACCTTATCTTCATCACAATTTGTGGTTTGTAGAAAAGAAGGCGCTGCTATTAGTGGTGCTGCTTTTACTTGAAAGGCGGCAGCATTAGAAGACGTTGTGAAGGCGGCTTGATTGTTTAAATTAATATCTAAAAGATCACAAAATTTTAAAACGAAAGCTGTACTGCTAGTCTCATTAGGTCGTGAGTTTGAATTAAAATAGTCATCCCTTCTAAATAATCTAATATTAACATTCTTAGCTCTTTTAGCAGCACCATTATTATCTATGTAATCAATAGTGGCAAGTAATGAATTTTGGGAACCAAACGCAAACTCTTTGTAGGATCGTATTTTTAAATCAGATATTTCGTATATATTTCTAAAATCATTTTCTTCGCTTAAAGTAATAGAAATATTACCGAATAATACCTCTGAAGTTTCATCTTGAAAATTTGCCCTTATAGTATGAATATTTTCGTGATTTGAATGATCTAAAAACGCATCTGGATCATTTAAAAAATTGAACCTTTCATCATAACGATAAGTATAAGAGTGAAATGTATTATGATATTTTAATCCTTCAAAATCTCTCGCTTCGTATTGAGGTTCACCAATCATCTTCATACGCTCATTAAGGTTAAATGCATTAAAAAATAAATCATCATTTATAGCATCTCTTTGTATTTCTAATATTTCTCTTCTTTGGTACTTTAAATTCGCATTAAATGATGCTTTTAATAAATTCTCAAATTCATTTTCTAAAGGATTATTACATACTTCTAGATCTGTATTAAACAATAGATCTGGATCTTCTTGTAAAGGAAGATCTCCATATCGTTCTTCTATATTACATCTTAAATTTACAGGTCTACTACTATTATTTAAACTTCTAGGATAACTTACTTCAGCATAAGCAACTGTACAAAATACACTCGTTTGTATATTTTCTTTATTAGTGTAGTATAATTTATGAGTGCTTGCAAATGTACTTCCTACGCCATATGCTATTCGTTCTAAGGATTGAATACTAGATATATCACTTACCAAGTCTCCTCTTATTCGCACATCAAACCTATATAAGTCAAAGAATGTTATTAAAAAACTAGTTGCAAAATTATCTATTTTTGATGCCCCAATGGAGACATGTTTTAAATTTGAAAAATCAACCCCCCTGTGATCAAAATCACTAATTGAAGATTCATGCAGTACCCCCCCCTCGGAAGTGTTAAGTGTAAAAATCTTCTGAAGATTGGTTGTATATTCATTAGGATAATTAGTTATAGGTATTGCCTTATGTAAGTTATCGGTTAAGATATTGTCCTTTTGAATAGCCGCATTTAACAATGTTGCCAATTCCCTACTAAACTTTACATCCTCTATTTCATCTATACATATTGTATAATTATTAATATCATCACAACATAAAAAATTAACCAAAGTATTTTCATCAGCTTCTACATTTGCTACATATTGTTGATCTTCTCCATAATACAAAAGAACTTCTTGTCCTAAAACTGTTTTTCTTTCTCCATCAAAAATGTAATCAAATCGCAAATCTAAAAGCGTAGCATTTAATAAAACATTTTGGGCTTGTCCTTCGCCAGAGGCCACTATGTTCTTAACAGTAAACACCTGCCTACCATCAATTTCAATACTAATAGAAGTTGCATCTGGGCGTTTCCACAACACTGTAGTTCCGCCTCCAAAAAATTCTGGAAGGTAACTATTTGTATAGGCTCTTAAATTACTAAGATCTACTTCTGCTTGGTCTATCGTCCCATTTGCTGCTAAAGTATTCATTAATGCCTTAAGTGCTTTTACAAAATAACTTTCCTTATTACAGCTTCCAGATCCATCATAAGTACTACCAGCTCCTAAATATTGACCTGGCGTTAGCGGATTATCAATGCTGCAAGTAAGCCCTGCTTTTGTAGTTCCTGTTAGTACGGCTTCTTTATAAGCACCTGCTTCATCAATTTTAGCTAAAGCCGTAAACTCAAACAACTCTGTTACTGTATTATAGCTACTAGTAATGGTTGTAACTGCTGTTATAGTAAAACTATTGCTACCGTATGTAGTCCAATTGTAGCCTGGTAAGCGTATTTTTGTTTCTGCATCTTCTAAAACACCTTCGCTACCAGATACCGTTAATACCAACTCGTCGTTGCTTTCTCCCAACGTACTGCTGGTGGTCACCGTAGCACTTCCCGCAGGAAAGTGCCCTCCAAACTCTTGATATAATGAGGATGATAAATAAAGCCCGTGATACGCCTTATTACTGTGAATAATAGGTGTTCCAGTAACTTGTAAATCATTAAAATACCCATCTAAATAGAGCATAAGATCTCTTGCCATAGGACAGGTGCCCGTATTTACATAGTAATCGTAGTCCACCTGTTCTGCAATGTCTTGTAAAGCATTTTCTGGGGCTGCACCTGCATTAAAATATAAATCGGTAGGTACAAATCGCTTTTGTTTAGTACTATAGCTGCTTGCATAAGCATCTTCACAAATACCATCAGAGGGATTAGTGCCTCTCAAATAACTTTCTAATGTGGTTCGTATATTGGCATTGTAACTAGAGAAATTCTCTATTAAAGCTACTGGGGCTGCTGTAGCTCCTATACAGCCATTATATACCCCTTCTTTTTGGGCATATGCATTGATAAATACCGATTGTATGCGTTGTTTTATTCCTAAATAATTGGCTTTATAGGTATTCCAAAATTCATCCTTTTCTTCTGTACTAAAGGAGCTGCTAGAACTTTTAACTGTATTTAGTATTACAAGAGCGGCATCGGGCACTTCGCAAACTTCTAGACTATTACATATCGCCCTTGTGTATACTGTACTTAACATAGGGTGATTAGAGCCATCAAAATTAGTTTCCAGTGCTTCTCTTATAATGTCTTGTCGTGCTTTTAACAAATTGTGTGTTGAAGGATCGAAAGGGGTTGGTAAAGCGTTTCTAAAATAAGGATCGTCATTATATAAGTCTAAGGCACCATTTAGAAAACCTGCGCTTACAGCTTCGCTAAATGTGGTTATAGATTGTAGGTAAGAATCGTAACCGTCGGAACTAAAACTTTTATATTGCAACGCGCACAATGCTTCATTATAGCGTAAATAATCGTATTCTGGATGGTAACTTAATAGGGAATAAGACCAGCTATCTTTCCACACACCAGATCTTGTGAAATTTTCACTATTCGTAAGGTATTGGGGTTCTACCCAATGTGCATCTTTAGTTCCTGCTACAGGTGTTAATGGCGCACCATCGTCTATCACTGGATCGTAACTTATTATTACAGTATCCTCTTCTTCGCCTTCGCCTTCTACTACTGTTCGAATTTCTTTAACTCTTATGTAACTTATTGTTCCGTCTGTATTGTAATAGTGTCCTTGGGTTTTACTTACAGCACTATCGTATTCTGGATGCCATGGTGTTTTCCAGCTGTAATAGGCACTATCATCTTGTCCTGCTATTTTTGCACTAATAAGTTTAATATTTACGGCATCGAAAATATTAAGTATGGTACCATCGCTATCTTCCCCATTTCCGTACTGTCCAATAGGGCTCATATCTGTTAGAAGTTGATTTAAGGCACTTTGACAAGATACAATATTAGGTCTTTGTGCTACAGGGGTATCTGCACCAGTACAGGGTGCTAAACAAGCATTTAAAGCGGCATCCCATTGTGTATGTAAGGCCGCTTCAAAACTGTTTTTTTCTCTATTGGTAAATGTATTATAGCGCTCTTGATTTTCTACTATTTGCGCGGCAACATAAGCTGCCTTAGCACCTTCTGGGTCGTTGGGATAGCCTTCCATAAGAGCCGCTGCACAGGTCTCGCAATCAAAACCACAATTCTCTATTATTAAAGGCGGCACTAATTCTGTTTGTGGTATGTAACAAGCATCGTTGGCATCTTGAAGACGTGCTATATAGTTGTCTGCATATGTTTCTAATTTTTCTTGATCTACTGTTAAAATTTTCTGGATACTAAACGTCCCTCTATCTATAGCTAAATCTGGTATATCATCAGGACCTAGTGTAATTTGATTAATTCCTGATAGCTCTATTTTTTTAAATACAGGATTTGTATCATTTAGCGTAAAGAGGCTTTCTCCATCTTCATTAATAAGATCGATCGCTAAGGTAAAGGCTAAATTATAATTGTGTTTGTATGCTTCTGTAGGGTCTGGACAACCGTAACTAAATGCGGGACCGTTAATAGAATAACCAAAGTTACGTACATCTCTAAACACCACTGCTTTACTGGCATTGTACACCAATTGATCTTGTAAAGCGCCGTAATTTCCAGAGGTTCCTCTAGTATTATTATCTACAGGACTATCTTTGGCCGTACTACTTTGTTTATTTAATAAATCTGCTGTAAGCCTTTTATGTAGGTCTAAATTAGCTTCATCTTCTAAAGCGTCTAAATTTTCAGGTTTCGCACCTGTCAATGCTGTGGCAATAGTACGCCCTTGCGGATCTATATAACTAATGCTTAGCTGACGATTAGGGTCTAACACCATATTCTTTTTGTAATGTCCCGCATTACCTACACTGTAACCAAACAAGCGGTTAAGCTCTATCTGTTCGGGCGTACTATAATAGTACTCCATATCATGTCCCGTCCCTAATTGATGCATATTACCCACACCACCTTTGCGACGTATTCTCCCCGTATTATCTGGTGTATATTCTATTTGTGAGAAAGGGTATTGCTCTGCGTCTGGTATTTGGTCTTTATAGGGTGCATTTAAATTATTATTTCCTGAGTAGTACTGACTGGCACCACTGGCAATAGACATCGCTTTAGCTGCACTAGGTTCATCTATTTGATTTTGACTGTTCTTATCAAAATCCAAATACGTATAAGGCACACCTCCAGTATTTAAATTAAAATTGTCGTAATACTTTAGAACATTGGTATTGGTTGGCACAGGTAAAACTTCTATAGCTGGCCGACCTTGTGCATCATAAATAACCTCTCCTACAACCGCATTATCATCACTATTAATTGTCGTTACAGTTTGGCGATTTCTCAATGTACCATCAAAATAACTAACCACCTCTTTCTTTTTACCTTCTTCGGCATAAGAGGCTTGGAATTGCCAGTTTTTAGTATTGGCATGATCGGTATCTATACGGTATACGCCCGCCCCTAAAGTTCCCCAATCTGAGATCTTTGCATTCGATTTCGTATAAGGGTTGCTAGACCATAAACTGTATTTTTTTTGTTCTAAATCTGCCAAGAAATGCCCAACAGCACGCACCCGATATATGATAAATCCTCGTGAGTAAACTAAAGGTATACTATATTGCGTTTGTTCTGTTTGTATACGGGTACTATTATGCTCAAAATCTCTAACGGATAAGGGTATAGCATTAGCCTGAAGGTCGTCCTGAAGTAAATCACTATAACTATCTAACCAAGTCCATTCTACATCATAATATTGCGCTGTCGCAATGCCGTCCCATCGTATTTCTAATTCATTATTACTGGTAATACTTGAGCCTACATTAGCAGGAGCATTTGCTGGTAATTCATAAAAGCGTTGCGCACGAAAAGCTATATTTAATACGATATTATCTGGTGTTGTTCCATCCACCACCGTAGTTCCATTAACTTCTAAACGACTGCTTATTACTTTTACCACAGCACCATAACTTGAGTACACTTTAAAAATAGATTCGTCTATCACATTACCTATTCCTGGCGCATAATTATGTTCTATTTCTAGGTTAATTTCCTCGGTATTTTGCGTATTTAAATCTCCACTTGCAAGTATTGGAGTGACCTCTAAAGTTAATGAAAATTTATATGCAGAAAACGGTGCAACGTCTTCTTGTACACTTAAACTTACGTATGAATCGGCTGTGAGATCTAAACCATTTACAGGCCCTACTAATCTTTGAGTTTGGAGTATACTTCCTACTCTTATTTGATTACCTATAAATTCGTCTTCAGTATTTTGTCCATAACTATTTTGAGTTACAGCTAAAAACAATAACAATATCTGAACACATACTGTATGGGTTAATTTTCTTAACATGGCTTTTGTAATATTATAGGTTTCTTCTATTGTCTATTAAAGTATACGTTTTGTAATTCTGTGCCAAGCGTACTTTACTACTAGCATCTAACTCTATATAGTCTTCTAATTTTGGCTTCACCATCACATCCTTCGTATTGGGTTTAACCATTATTTCTATACGTCCTACATCTAATACTTTAGCACCGTTACTATCTTTAAAGGGAACTTTTGTACCTAAATACAATATTTGTTTATCTATCTCTAAAGTATTTTTATTGATATACAGGTCTATTTTTTTATGAGGTATGGGCAGAGGCGTATCTTTTAATAACAATTCATAAACAAGAATACCTCCTTCTTCTTTTGTCTTTACAATTTTATAAAACTGTAAAAACCTAGAGATATCTACAGGAGCTGTTTGTATCTGTTGATTTGTAGTGTAGACTAAGGTCTTTTCCTTCTTATTTAATACAATATGGTGTTCTGGAAATTGAACAACTTCATTCCCCAAAACATGTACCAATACAACATCTCCTTTTTTCTGAATGGTTCCTGTATAATTTTCTACGATATCTGTACCTGTATAACCTCTATACATGTTATATGTCATAGAGTAATTAAAGGTATTACGCGCTTTATAATGTGCTTCTACTTTTTGCAAAATTACTTCTGGTGTTACGTCTTGACTTTGGCTAACCAAAGAGACAAAATACACTATAAAAACAGTAACATATTGTTTTAAGATAAGACTCATATATTTTATTTTTTTACGTTTCCTGATCTGGTTTCTTGTATTGTATAGACACCTTTAACAGTCTCTTTTTTTACCCGAACTAAGCCTCCCTCTAAATCGTATTCATAATAGGTCGCATAATTATTTTCATCTAACTCTGAAACCAAACGTTGATTTTCTGGATGATACACAAATGTTTTCATATTACTTTCTAAGGGCTGTATACGCACATCATCGAAATACACCATCTTATTTTCATCTGTATTTTTTAAGGCTATAGTCATTCGTCCTGTTTCATTAGGTATTTGAAACTGACCTGTAATTTTCTGCCACTTATCTATAATAGGGCCTTGCGGGCTAAATTGCAGTACACTATTTGGTATAGGATTGCCATTTTCATCTACAAAACTTATTTCTATTTGTGCTTTATCGTACGTAATTTTAGGTTGATATTCGTCTTCTGTATAACTATTAAAATCTACCGTTTCTTTTATCACATTTCTTGTAGGAAGCCGTATAACTTGATTTTCCTGACGAGCAGGAGCTGTATTTTGGTTAAAACTGGCGTATATTATAAATTCTCCATTATTAACTAGCACATTTGTAAAATTTAAAAGTTCCTCTGCTGTACTGTCGTTATCATCTAACAATGGGTAATGATAGGTCTTTTCTCTAAAAACAGTTTCTGTTTCTTGGGCATTTAACACCTTATACCTATGGGTAAACGTTGGTGTGAGGTATCGAAATTCTTTATCTTTTGTACTATTTAAATAAAATGAAAAGCCTATTGTTCTGCCTTGTCCACTCACACCTGTATAGCCATCTTTTATTGCTTTAAAACCATACACTTTAAACTTTTTATCCCTAAAACTTAACCCTTCTATAAAGGGCATAAGTAATCTAAAATCTAATTCTGGTTCGCCTCCAATAAATTCTGGTTCGTATTCTTCGGGAAAATCATATAAATCGGTATCTACATTTTTACTCAACAACCTGTTTTTAAGATGATTTAGTAACCCTACAAATAAACTACTCTCTGTACTATTATTAAAACTAATGGTGCGTGTAGTGTTAGCAGTAACCTCTCTTTCATTAACCCAAGCTTCTATAACATATGGTTTTAGCAACTCTGGCTTAAACAATTCACATCCAAATAGAGGATCTCCTATTTCTGGGGAGAGCGTGACGTATATACGCTCTCTAGCACTATAACAACCATCTATTACTTGTGCTGCATAATAGAAACGATCATTAACAAGTGACGCAGCTGGGTTAAGTTGTTCTCCCCCAGTAGGAACGGCATACCAAACAATCTCATTTCCAAAAGCAATTAAATCGCCTACAGTTTGAGATTCGTCTGCATAAAATTTCTGTATCGGGTTCGTTATTAGTGGTGGCTCTACAAAATTGGCAAATACCCTTACTTGAAAACGGGTTTTACTTTCTGCTCCATTTCTAGGATCTCGCTGCGCTGCATAATAAGAAGTGTTAGGTTGTATAACTGTTTCCGCATTTAACACTTGACCTCCTGTACTACCGTTATACCAAACTACCGTTAGTCCTGGTTCTACTTCTAATACAATATCATCTAGCGTAGATGTTGTACATAAAACTTGTACTGGATCTCCTGTGGGAGGCATAACACCAAGTTCGACTGTTACAGGAAAACGGCATTCGCAACCTCTACAAGATGCCGCATAATAGGTATTACCATTAACAACAGTTGTATTTGCATCCAATGGAGTTCCACCAGAACTAACTGAATACCAATACGTAGCACCATCATTCTCTATATAAATATCTTTAACTTGAGCTCTTGGGGTTTCGTAAATATTAAACAATTCTTCCGAATAACCATCTGGACTCTCAAATGTTCTAACAGATACTGGTGTACGAGAACTAATAGCATCACTACTATCATCCCACCAATAAAATGTATCATTTGCTGTAGCGCTAACTTGCTCTGAATTATTAAGAGCAGTACCTCCTGTCTCTGTTCTATACCAAGACACGTTAGCACCTTGAGGAAATAAGTTCGCTACCCTTGGGTAATCTTCGTACGCATCTAAACACAATATTAATACTTCTGGAACTACTGGTGGTACTACTGGAACTTCACAGTCGTATACAATCTTATAAGAGTCTCCATTAGCTATGGCTCTTCCCTTTACTTCTACCCCTTTAATAGTGATAGCTTCATTAGCGGTCTGTATTCTCAAATTTAGAAATAGCGTTACCCATAAATCAGATGTACAAATAAGTCCTGGCTCAAAAAGGCAAAACGACTCATAACCATAAGTGTTTTGTGTTGTATTACCATTATTTGCTTCTAAAAACTCATTTAAATGCAATAGATTTTCGTATAGCTCATGTACTCCATGTACTCCTATATCGCCACTAGTATTGTCTAAATCATCTTCGTCTAACAAATAGGCATCAACAACATTAATAGACTCAATATCAAACGCGCTATTATCATGCATACCTATATTTAAATTAAGAGTTGCATCTGTAACATTATTATCATTTTCATTCCTGAAACCTCGAAATTCACCACTAATACATAAAATGTTTGGACTAGGTTCTATTTCCTCCACATTTAAATAAAAATCCCATCGTATAGGTAAAAGAGGAAATTTTACGCTTTGCATTGTTAACCTATAAGTCCCTTGATTTCTTTTCCTTACAAAGTTTATAGTATGTCTGTTTCCACCTGACACACGGTAAAATTGCGTTTGAAATTCATTTCTAAATGACCATTCTAAACCAGTATATCTTATGTTTCTTGGGGTTTGAAGGGGCCCATCTAAGTGAAGTACTTCTGCTTCTGTTACGTTTTTTATTATCATTACATCTGAAGGTCTGTCCTCTCTTTGTGGAGCATATATATGTCTAAAAACATTATCATCATTTATGTTTGAAGCTTCAAATGCTGTTGCTGTATAATAGTTGTTAGATAAATCTAAGTCTTCTATAAAACGAGGAAAAAGACAGCCTTCCCCTAAGCTACCTCTTAATTTATTACCTCCTAATTTTAAAACTTGCAAATTTGTCAATGCCGCAATTTCTATAGGCAAAACGCCTTCCAAATCATTTTCAGACAAATCTAACATATATACATTTCCATTACCTGTAAGATAAACACCATGCCAATTTTCGATATTTTGTGCATCATCCCAAGGATTTACAGCATCTCTTTCATTTTTCCAGTTAGGCCCTCCTGTGGCATTATACAGGGCTCTTAAAGCTTCTTTTTGGCTAATTTGTGGAATATTACAGTCATTATTTTGACCATATAGCGCGACATTGCCTATAATTAATATTAGTATTACGCTTAAATTACGATATAAATTTGCCATATATTGATATTGTATTGTGCCATATGTTGTGTTCAGCTTCATAATTCTAGTTATTATCTAAATTAGATTTAAACAACTGAAATTTATTATACGATTTTCCATGGCAATTGTCATCTTTAAAAACCGTTACATCAAATGCCTTTGTAAAACGCACATTTCCCCTAGTATCTACAAGTCTAAAGTTTGTTGCCAGCGTACTCTTCTTCTTTCGCTGCCCACCGATTTCTAATTGGGCATTAAAGCGCCCTGTAGCATCTAATGTTATGGGAGTGGTAAATGTTAAAATACCATTGATGTGTTCTCCGTTTTCCATTTTAACGCCATTAAGGAAAATATGCCACCACCCCCTAGGAGTTCGTGTTACTTCTATAATAAAAGTAGCTGTATCATTTGGTGTCCCATTTACTGTAAAGGTCATATGTTTGCCACAATGGAAACTTAATCGCTCTGATTGGACAAGGTCTGTAATTTTTAAATTAGAGTTATCATCACAGGCATCTCCAATACCATCATTATCACGATCTGCTTGACTCGTGTTAGGTGTATACACACATTTATCTGTAGCATTAGGTATCCTATCGTGATCTATATCATCTTCATTACCCGATATCCCTTTAAGCTCAACCGTTTTAAGAGCAGAAGCACCTGTAGGTAAAAACAAACTACGCAATCCTGTATGCGACTGGTCTTCTGATATTTCTGCGCCTTTAGGCCCATCATCAACAATCGTATTTTTAAAATTAAAATGGCCTTCGTCTGTATTTAAAAAGCTATAATCTTCAAAATTATCAGTTCCCATATGCCCATACTTGCTATTAGATGCCACAGCAATTGGCAAAGTAAAGTTATAACCATATTGTGCAGAAGAATACCTATTTAAAGCATCTCTATTTTCTATTTCTGCACCAAAAGGACTGTATTGCGTTACCTCGCTAGCAAAAGTCCAAGGCCCTTCTTTGTTTTCTATTTGGTTAAGTACAGCCGTATTTTCTACCCATCCAGAGGCTCCGTTTAAGGCATAAAATGGTGTGAAATCTTTAAAATAACCTTCATTTCTGGTGTGACGCTTAGCTGTTGTTTCTTGTGAAATAGCTACACGTTCTGTTAAATAGGCATACGATTTGTCTGCACGCCACTCACCTTTTACATTATAAACATAAGGATTAAACCCATACTCTTCTATTGGTATTTCTGCCAAGACATCACTATCCACACTTGCATTAGGGATATAAGGCAAATTATTTTCACATTGGCAGTTCCAAAAATCTTTATATTTTACAGCACTTGCATTTACTATGCGCAAACTTGTTGCTGTTTGATGAAACGTTGCTGTATTAATACCTGAAGTGTAATTTCCGTTGTTGTCTTTAACAGGTAGTGGATCTTTCATCATGGTCACAGCTCCCATGTTCCCTTGTTGTTGGTTACGGTATCCTGAACGAATAATTTTAAAATCAAAATTTTGAAACTCAGAACCATCTATAATTACCCCATTTCTATCCATTAATTTAATACCATTGCCTCCTCCCGCATAAGCAACAACCCAAAGACGTTTTCCTTTATTGATGGCGGGGGTACGTGCCATTATTTCATCTCCTAAAGCAAAATAGTTACTAGCATCGCTTATGCCCTGTAGCCTAAAATAATTTCCCGAATATTCTAACTTACCTCTAAGCCCTATGTTTGTTGTAGCTTGCCCCATTTCATTATACCTCCAATAAGCTGGGAAATTGAAATTATAATACGAGTCATCATATTCATTTATTGTTTTCGTTAACAATACTTGTCCTGTTTCGGCATCCCAAGCTTCATTTACCGTAGATACTCTAGCTCCCAAATCTGTTGCTATTTTTTCTTTTAATAATGCTGTAGTATGTACTGTTTTTGTTGTTATAGCGCTATGCCCTATGTTTTCTTGAGTTGTAGAAATAGGAAAAACAGTTGCTATAATTAACACGAACAATGGAAAAGGAAGTGCTGCAACATTGGCATTAGCACCCAATGTTTGCGATTTGGAGTAAGATTCTCTAAAATCTGTAATCACATCGTAATCTACTGCTATTTCTTTATCCTCTACAATACCTTGCTTATTAATTACAGGGAGTCTATTACTTAACTCTCCTTCCTGTCCTTCTTTTGTACTATATCTATATTCTACTGCAGAAATAGGTTGCTTAACACCTTCTTGAAATACTTTTTGTGTACGCATTTTACCATCCATATCATTAGTATGAACAACATAACCTTGCGATAAGGTTAATTCGTTTTTAACATGAATAGGAATTCCGAAAAGGCCTCCTATTACATTTTCAAGAACACTTCTTTGATTACTTGAATAGTCTGAATCAATATCTGTATAGTCCACTTTTGTTGGAAAATCTTTTGAAGTATAGTATTCTGAAACAACTTTACCTGTAGCATGACTTGTAATATCATCGCTTTTTCTATCTAAATTTTTAACTGTTACTCTACTATAAGTAACTTTAGAAGTTGGAAAAAAGGCTTTTCCAAAAGGCTTCTCAATATAACTTAATTCTCTTGGAGAAATAAGTCGTTCTCCTTTATCGTAAAAGGGTTCTACAAATGGGTTTTCGGCACTATCGTTTGGCTCGAAAGTAGCTACACCACTACTAGAGTTATCATTCAACTTATAGTCATAGATTTGACCATAAGATTGCTTAGGTGCTCCATTCGTCATAACATCCCAATTGTCTTGCATTTCTATACGTTTTATTCTAGCGCCCCCACCAAGTTTATCGGTTTTCGGGTTTGACAGACGTATCCAAGATTTATTTGGTATAAATCGTTGTGCACACAAAAACTCATCACTTCTTAATTTTCCGTTTGGCCCCGTAAATATCTGCCCTACAGCCTCTATATCTGAAACTAATTGTTTTGCAATGGTAACTATATTTTCTGTGCGATGGTCTTGATTTAAGCCATAAACAATACCATTTAAATACGTTCTCCCAAAAAACAAACCTGCTTTCGTTATAGGATTGACATCTTTATTGCCACTAAGGCCACCTTCTAATGACGAAAATTGCATAGGAATGGCCGCGTAAATTAAATTATCATTGCCTTGAAACACTTTTACAGGAGCATCTCTTTGAAAATAACCCGTTATATAATCGTAAGCGCTACTAGAAGGATTTAACGCGCCTTCTTTAGTCATATTCATTAAAAATCTAAAATAAATAGGTTTATCTGCAATACCTTTTAAATATTTTAATGCAAATGCACTTGAGCTCATAGACTCTGTTTCTTCTGGCAAATGGACATATAAATACTTGGCCTCACCATTATTTTTATAAAGTAGTGTACTACGTTTTGGATTTGTACCATCTGTATTACTTGCATTAGAGCTTCCCACACCTACAACCTTAAACATTTTTTGAGTGTCACGGTCTTGTACATATTGATAATCATCACTTTCATAAGACAAATCTATACGCCCTCCAGACGGCAACTCTATAGATGTTAATGCCCATGCAGCAGCATACACATCCTGAACAGCTTTACTTTCCTGATTAACAAAGGGGTATTCTGAAGTTGTTAGAGGGTCATCTGTTTTACAGCCACCTTCGTTAGGCTTGTAGTTTCCCCAAATATCAAAGGCCTTTAAGCTATAATTAGGATTATTATTCATGATAGTGACACCAACACCATTTGCATTTTCTATCTCAAAATTTTTCTCATAATTAAAGATGTATGGTGTGTGCTTACCCATTTTAGAAGATCTGTATGTAAAGTATACTTTTTTAAGAGTTAACTTACCAAGTTGGTTTTCAATCTCATTAGAATCGAGATTACCTCTTAAATTATTAAGTACACCTTTACATAAACTGTAATCATATACAAAATGGGCTGTTTTTATTGGTGCTAACTCTTCCAACGTAGGCGCCCTGTTTAAACCAGCATTCTGTAATTTAAAGGCATCATATTCTGGTTTAGAATATAGTTTTATCGTGTTTAATTTATAAACTTCTTGCTCACCATCATTTGCCAGAGGCACAGTGCCATTAACATCTAATACACCTCGTCCATCTTTACGTGCGGTAATATCGAATATAGCAATATGTGTTTTGGTTTCTATCTTTCTAATGTATTTTATCTCTTTCTCTCCATAAATATAACTTCCCTTTTGGTCTGAAGAATTTGCATTTAAACCCGCATTGTAGGAAGCCTTTTTGTATCCATATGGGATACGCCATTGAAAAGGTGCATCTTGTTTAACGTATTCAAATAATGTATAGGCTCCTAGATCGTCTGCACTAGGCCCATTTCCTGTTAGGTCCTCATAGTCTGAAGATAGTACTGATGATAACAAGTAAGTATGTGCATAAGCAGGTGTCTTTACATTATTATAAAAATGGTCTACACCTGACCTATTATCTAAAGTATTTTCTCTAGATCTATAATCCACAGTTCCCGAAGCACAATCATATGTATTCGAGTCTGTAGCAAACGTAACCTCTTGTTTATCTGAATTGTACGCTGTCTCTCCATAAACATAGGTTCCTCCATCTGGTTGCACTATTCTAATCTCTGCGGTATGATGTTCTTTTGCATACGTATTAATACGATTTAGAGCATAGCCATCTTCATAAAAATCACGTAGTTCTGCTACACTTAATTTTTGAACAGATTGGTTACGTATATCTCTGTTACGCCTTTTAAATGTTCCTGTAAAAGGCTTATCTTGATAAGTAGCTATGTTAGAATTAGGTTGAGAACGTTTTACTCGAAATACATTACCAACATTAGCCCCAATAAAATTATTTCCAGAGGTATTATTTTTACCAACAATTTTAAGAGACATGGCTTTATCTCCCTCCAATTGTTCTGTAAAAAGGGAACGCTCTTGATCTACTTTATGCTCTCCAATATATTTAAAGTAAACTGCTTCATAATCTAAATTTGATGGTATAACATCTTCTCTCTGATTTTTAAAAGATGTCGAAGCTTTCGTATTCCAAACACCTGTATGACTTTCTGATGGTGCTGTCACAAAATTACCTCCATAATGCCATCCCGTTCCTCCTTCAGCCTCTACACCTAAACTGAAAGATTTTGATTCATCCTGTACATACTCATCGTAAATTTGTCCTATTTGACTGCGATGCGGTCTAAACATCCCTCCAACCCCTTGACCTTTTACACTATACAAATCGTACGTATAGTTTGTAGTTGGCAGTGCTAAAGTATTTCGACTGATTATTCTATCGTTTTCTCTATTATAATCTAAAACATCATGAATACTAGCTTTACCTGTATGCTCATAGCCATAAGCCTTCTCTATTTTTATAGGGTCTTTTATTTTTTGAACTGAAGCTGTTGCCGATATTTCTACTTCACCGTCTCCACCCCACAAATCAATACCTGTGGAAAATGAAAATGTACTATTAAAATCTGTAAATGCAGTACGCTTTCTTGGTGTAAAAGTTGGTCTTGAAAAAGATATATTCCCAGACGTTCCTCCTGCGCTATTAGCCCCTGATTGAGTACTAATACCTTCTGTTGAACTTACTACTACTTTATTATAAGGCATCGAAACCGATGCAGACAAACCAAAAGAACTAAGTCCTCTATTTGAATTATAGGAAAGTCCAGCATTTAAACTCCCCATTACCCCTAACTTTTCTAGTTCTCCAATCTTAGCTTTAGCATTTACTTTTGGTGAGATTGTAGCGCCTTCAATTGTAGAACTTTGTACATCCATACCTACGCTTACATAATCTCCCAAATCAAAAGACAATCCAAATGAAGGTTTAAAACTAACTCCTGTATAATTGTTATAATTAACCCCCATTCCAACAGAAAGTGAAGTTCCTGTACTCACAACTTCCTTCACAGCATCTTCTCCTTCTATTCCAAAGATCTGCCCTCCAAATTGGGCGCTAATACCAACGTTAACATTTGGTTTTACATTATTTTCATAAACCATTTCATCCCCCTGAAAATCGTCTGGAATCCCACGAACTTGACGATTAATTTGTCCGACATTTAAATTCCATCCTAGACCTACCCAAGAGGCCTCTTGATCCATTGTTATTCCAGAATCGTAAGCTAAATTTAGAGGGTACCCCCCAACATCCATAATAGGGATATTATAATTAAAGTCTCCTGATGATAAATTCACCATATCGGAAGTCCCTATAGGGGTAAATGCATTAAACTCTGGCTGTGACGGCCCACTTGTTAAAGCAAATAACCGGAATGGTTGTGCACTCATTAAAATAAGTTGAATGGCTAAATAACTTGCTAATACTTTAGAAAATTTACTTTTGCGAATACTATGAATCATAATTCGTATGGATAATTAAACAGTATATAATCTACTTTTAGGTACTTAAAGGCGTCTTCTATTACTGCATTTAAGCCTCTAACATGTCTCATGAGTTTAGCACCGCTTAAACATACCATGGGACACATTTCATGACACTATTTACTAAAAAAACATATGCTCTATTGAAAAAAACAATCCTTTAATATCTTACATTTTGCACAGGTGTTACAACAACTAAACATGCAAGGCCTCCCACAAAACAAAGACCGTTTTGCTAAAGCGTCATTTAAGCAAACATGCAAAAAGACTACAAGTAGTATAAAAAAGATTATATGATAAAGCCATTGTCGTTAAGCAATTGAAGACAAATATAATTTAGTTCTCAGAAAATGAACTAAGGCTTTACCTTAGAAAAACAAAGGTAAATCCCTTTATTTTTACAAAAAAAAATACGTATCCTTACGGATTCAAGATTTACACTTACAGCGTTACTTTTGGTCGTAAGCAAACCACTCTGCAAAACTAGTTGCTGTTTCTTGTAATTTAAGCGAATGTAGTTTGATGTTTTCTGGTAAACGCGTCTTTATTTTTTGAGCAAAGTCAATCACCATCATTTCACTTGTAGGCTGGTAATCTACCAACAACACATTATGACCTCTATCACTAAGTTCCTTAGCTAGCTCTACGTGCGGGGTATTTTTATTGAAAACTGTAGCATGATCAAATACATCTACAATCTCTTCTTTTACAATCTTTTTAAGATCTCCAAAATCGATGACCATCCCGTACTTTACATTAGAGCTATCGTTAATTGGCTTACCTATTACTGTAACATCTAAACGGTAACTATGGCCATGTACATTTTTGCACTTCCCATCATAACCATATAGGGCATGACCAGTTTCAAAAGAAAATTGCTTTGTAATACGTATATTGCTCATCTTAACGTTGTATTGGATGGCAAATATACTATCTTCTGCGGTTCCTATTAATAAAATAAATAATAATTAATACAATTCCTAATATTAAAAAAAGGCCATTACCTCCTAAAAAGCTTAAAATTTCCATGACGTTACGGTTTAAGATGTAATAATAAAGTTTAAATGTAATATTTACAACTTAACAGCATAAAATACCACATTACAACGCTATAGTTACGTAAATTTCTGATAAAAATACAAATATAACGGCACTGTTCTGGCCAGCATCCAAAATGCAATAGCTATAAACACCCCTTTTAATTTTAGATCCAAACCATCTAATAGATAGACTAAGGGCAAAAACACGGCAAACGTAGCGCCTAACAGCACATTTCTTAACAACTTCATTTTAGCCAACCCTTTAAATATTCCATCAAAAATAAAGGCTACGGCGCACAAGGGTTGCATGAGTAATACAATCCAAAACACCTCATAAAATCGTGATAAGACCTCAACATTTTTTGTAAAAAAAGCGCCGACAAATACATACATGCTCCCTCCTAGCAACGCTAAAAGACAGCCCACAACGACACCTATTTTTAACAGTTTAATATTAAGTTCTCGTAACTCTTTATAGGCTTTAGCTCCAAAAAGCTTACCAGACAATATCTGTCCCGCTGCAGCATACCCATCGATAATAAATGCCCCTAAAAACCATAAATTAATGGCTATAGTATAAGCGGCTATGTAATTTTCACCATAGCCAGTGGCCATTCTTGTTGCGAAATACAATGTAACATTTAAAGCTAAGGTTCTCACAAATAAATGCAATACCAGTGTTAAAAGTCGAGACAATTCAGGGTGCAATGGCAATCTAGGCACTAGAGAGATCGCCATCTTACGCACGAGGTAGTACAAGGTTAGCAAGGCCATGGCTATCTGCGCAATGACACTTGCATACGCCGCACCCTCAATATGCATTGGCGCTATAATTCCAGAAATACCATAAACTAAAATAAGATCTAAAACCACGTTAAGTACCGCTCCAAAAACAGCGATACGCATGGGCAAATTTGTATTTTGAAACCCATTAAACGTTCCAAAAGCAGCCATGGTTAAAAGTGTAAACGGAAAACCAAATACCCTAATTTTATAATACGCTTCGCAATACTCTAAAATAAGCCCAGTGGCATTATAGCATTTAAAAATGTACGCTGTAAAAGGGTAGGTCAGCGCTATAAGCAAAACACCACTTACAACCACCAAAAATACAGCCTGAGCGGGCAAACGTTTTATAGCATGTAATTGATTTGCTCCAAAATATTGAGCTATAATGGCGGAAAGTGCACTTCGTGTTTGCCCTAAAACCCACACTAACATAGATAGAAACGTGCCTACGATACCAACGGCCGCTAAAGCCTCTGTTGCATGCACTGGTATATGACCAATAATAGCCGTATCTGTAAGGGATAACAAAGGTTCTGAGATCCCCGAAATTAATGCAGGGATAGCAAGCCTATTGATGGTTTTTAGACGGAAATGTTGCATTAATTGCTCCAAAATTGCTATAATTTAACCCTGTTTTAAGAGAGGCTACATTTATTTTTTTGTAAATTTAACAAGTTTTTTTTGGTGAATTACCATCGATTTTACAAGTATCAAAATTAAAGGAGGTAACGCACTAAATATCATTCACTCTTAAAAAAAAATTATGAAAAAAAAGCTCCAATACGTATTAGGCTTATGCCTTATTACAATTATGTTTAGTTGTTCTAACAGTGATGATGGTGGAACGGAACAAAGACTAGAACCCATTACAGCCGCTTTTGAGGCTACAATATCTACCACAGACCCCAATGTCCTTATATTAAATAACACCACAACTTATGAATTTGATTTCACCAGTAGTTGGGATTATGGCTTGGGTGATCCTGCTGTCACAGATGGCCCTGGAAACGAAATGGTGCGTTATGCGACACCAGGCCGATACACGATAACGCTAACAGTTACAGGAGAAGGCGTAACCGATACAGCAACACAAGAAATTCTCGTAGATATAAATGGTATTTGTCCAGATGGTGTGTGTAGCCCCGTAGAACCTGAAGTGCCTTTAGAACCTCAAGTAGGTCTAAAAGATTTTGCCGATTTCTCGGTAGGTATGGCTATAACCTTAGAGCGTTTAAACATACCGCAGCATGCTGAAGTTTATAGAAAAGACTTTAATAATTTGACGGCTGAATTCGAAATGAAAATGGACATCATGCACCCTACGCCAACCACATTTAATTTTGATGCTGGCGATGCTATTGTCGCTTTTGCCGAGGCCAACGGTATGGAAGTACACGGCCATACTTTAATATGGCATAATGAGTTTGCTTTGCCAAACTGGGTAAAGAACTTTTCGGGTACTGATGCCCAATTTGAGGCTATGGTAGAGAACTATATTACAACAACGCTACAACACTTTAAGGGTAAAGTACGGTCTTGGGATTTGGTAAACGAAGCCATTAGCGATTCCAGAGGTAACCCTTTAAGAAATACAGAAGGCAATGGTTTAGGCTCTATTTTTAGACAAAAAATGGGTCCAGATTATGTTAAAAAATGTTTCCAATTTGCTAGAAATGCCGATCCAGACGTCAAGTTGTTTTATAATGATTACAATATGGCTTCTAGCGTGAGTAAACGCGACGCCATGTTTAGATTGGTAGATGATCTTGGTGATCTTATTGATGGTGTTGGTGCGCAAATGCACATCTCGTTTAATTCCCCTTCTCAATCTAGAATTCAACAGCTTGTTGATGGCGTTGTATCTAGAAATCTGTTATTACATTTCGCAGAGTTAGATGTAAGAGTAAATACAGAAGGTAATGCGTCTCTTGCCGCTTTATCTACACCTAGAGCAGAAGCTCAAAAAGCGAAATATAAAGAAGTCGTAGAAATTTATAATGCGATACCTCAAGCTAATAAGTTTGCACTAACGGTTTGGGGGCTTAGAGACAATGAAACTTGGCTCACCGATTTTTGGAAAGTTCCTGAATTCCCATTAATGTTTAATGATAATTATACCCAGAAACCAGCATACGATGGCTTTATGGAAGCCCTAACAGTAGACTAACACATAATTCTTTCTAAATTAAAACAGAGGCCTTTTACAAAAAGTGCCTCTGTTCTTTTTAATATGTTTCTGTCTTTAAATCTAGGTGAAACAACGATATTATAATGAGAGTATAAAAAAATGCTGAAATGTTTTGCGCCAGTACCGCTTTGCTTTTTCTGAAAGTTGATTATTATCTAACAGAAGTCCTGCCACTTTAGAATCCTTGTGCAAGTAACTTTCTGGTATACGCGCGATAGGACAATCATTAATATGTAATAATAACAAGCAATTCATTTTAGAAAATGCTTCTGGCAATTCTGTAAATGCGTTATGTCCAGCATGGATCACCCATACTTTTTTTAAAGCTGTAATACCTTCTGGTATATGAGACAGCGAATTGTGTTCTATATATAAATTCTTTAAAGTTTTAAGCTGAAACAAAGGCTCTGGCAAAACCTCCAATGCATTAGCGGTTAACCATAGTGATTTCAACCTTGGAATGGCTTGCAATCTAAAAAAACCCGTAGTTAATTGATTATGCGAAAGATTAAGATCGGTTAAATGCTTTAGTTTACCAATACCTTCTGGCACAACCGTTAACTGATTATGCTGTAAATTTAAAAACACTAAAGGCAAACCTTCGAGCGTATAAAAAGCCGTTTGAAAATCTAAATGTGGCGTATGATTTAAAGCCAACTGCTTTAAATTAGAAAATCGACGTATACTCTCAGGCAACTGTTTAAGGTTTGTACTGTCTAAGATAAGCACACGCAACAGCTCTGGACGCGCTACCAATTTTAGTACAGTATCAATTTCAGATGCAGACCTTGCTGTTAAATTTAAAGAACGTAAATTCTCAAATTTAGGAACTAATTTTAGCATACTATCGGTAGCTTCCTGTCTTAAATCTAAGCGCTGTGCTCTTTTAACGGTTGCACTAGAAAGTCTAGCTGTTTCTTTATAAAACGTAGTATACGTCTCGCAACCCGTCAAGACCAAAATAAGCACACAACAATACCCTAATTTTCTAATCATCATTGCTTTTTGTGTATAATAGCGCGCCTTCAACTTCGAAAAACAGTTTATCTTTCGCTGTGACATCCCAAGGAAATCTGGGATTTAATCCAGAACCATCATGTAACGTATTCTGAACAAAAGCTCCCATTTTCTCACTGTTTATGCCAACTTTTGCCGCCGTATTGTAAAATGTATTTTGATACGCCCCAAACGCATATAAATTGGTGTAAAACAAACACTCATGAGGTGCTAATGTGTGCCATACATTTTTACGACCATCATCTGAATTTAAACCATTATCCGGTGTTCTTGTATAGTCCTGCTTCGGCGTAAAAAGCTCTAGCCCCACACCTGCACTATAAATTTCATTTCGTGCTACTATTTCGGTATACGACACTTTTAAAGCCCCGGTACTTCCATAGTCTGTCCCTTCTCCATAAAACAACCTACCAAACCTTAAATCATTAAAAAAAGTCACTGCTATAGAATGTTGCGCATTGGCAAAACGCAATAAAAGCTTCCCGCGTCTGTTATTAAATACAGAAAGGGCATTAGGCAATATTTCCTTTTGAAATCCAAACCCTACCCCCGTAAACGTCCCACTTGTATTAGGGTTGAAACTAAAAGTAGGCGTAATATCTATAAGCGCAGCGCCTAACAAATTATCATTTTTACCTACGCCCAATAGCGTGAAAAAGTCGTACGCGTAGAATGCTCCTTTGGTCTTTACAGTATGGCGTTTTAACAGCTGTCCTAAAGAAAAACTTAATCCAGATTCTAGTGCCGCCTCACCATAACGAAGTGCTCCAATTGCCGCGATGTTCCCCTTAAGGGTTTGATTTTGATTTCCTAAAACGATAGCGACGCTTGCCGTAACCCCCCCATTTACTTTAAAACTTTGCGCAACAACACCGCCTGTGAAGGCTATATAAAGCGCTAAAATATATGTATAGGATTTAGGAATAACGAGGAGTTTATTAAGATTATCTGTAAAATTATAAAAATTAATGGCATATACCTTAAAGTCGTCTGCCAATTAGCACTCGCTTAGTCGTTAGCTTTACAAGCTACTTGCACAGTACGATGTCGCCATTGTATCCAATATTCCTGTAACCCTTCGGGAGTTGTTTTTAAAGGACTTATAGCTAAAGCCTGTCCTCTCATTAAAAGTCGGCTTAATTCTGCTTTTCTCTGGTGTAAAGCAGGTTTATGGTTCCAACCACCAACATGGTCGAATGCCGTATACGCCTCACATGCTGTGGACACTCTTTTAAAAGGGACGTATAAGCTGTAAGTAACCATACCCGACCCCATGCCTTCCGTTGTCATTCTTATATTAAAGAAATCTACTTTGGCATATGCACCCTTTCTGTAGCATGCTTTTAATGCATCGCCCACAGCTGCAGACATTGTATTTGAAAATTGGTGAGCAACATCGGTGCCATCAACAAACTCAGGCCCTTTGTAAGTCCCCTCACATCCTTTTTCAGAACATCTTATGTTATCATTCTCTTGCGCGATGACTGGCACAGATAAACTTAAACTGCATATAAAAAATACTATTGCTAATTTCATGAGCTAAAAGTACATTTTAATGATGAAGTGTCCTACCGCGCACTGCAGCTTCCGCAGACATTCTTAAAAACCTAAAAATCTTATCTTTAAACATCCCTCTACTTCTGCAGGAGGTTAAAATCACAATTTAAACGCAACATCCTTTGCAAAAACTGGTTTTGCGTGTCTTTATAAGTCCGCTACAGCATAACCTATAACAATTGTTATTTTTCGAATATAAAACTGCGATCTCAATACATTTCTTGATGTTGTTTTGCAACTAAATGTTTACATTTGCATGCATTCTTCTAAAAAGGCATGGTATTGCTTCGCATTTTCAAGCCTATTTTAAAAACACTGGGGATGTAGCTCAGTTGGCTAGAGCGCTTGACTGGCAGTCAAGAGGTCGTCGGTTCGAATCCGATCTTCTCCACTAGGCCATCAAAATATAATTTTTATTAAAACTATATTTTGATGGCAAACAATTTCCAATCAAGCTTTTACTAAAAAATTTAATTATCTAGTACCTCCTCTTTTTAAACACATATACACATCTGTTTTTTAGCACGTTAACCTTAAAAACCTTACGAAAAGCTTATCGTGATAATATTTTTTTTACAAAAAAAACCAAGAAAATATAAACGTTATCAGAATTATAAATAACTTTATTCCCTGAATGGATATAAGGATATATACTCTTAATGAAAAAAAAAGAAGACCATACTATTACCGAAGGTATTTTACGTGGTGACCATAAAATTCTTAAAGAATTCTACAAGAAACATCTGCCTCAAGTTACAGCTTATATCGTAAATAACTCTGGAGATGAATCGGAAGCAAGAGATATTTTCCAAGATGCTTTAGTTATCGTTTTTGAAAAATTAAAAAACGACAATTTAAACATCAACTGTGCATTGGGCACTTATGTTTATGCTGTTTGCAGAAATCTATGGCTTAACCGACTGCGAAAAAGAAACAAAACGATTCACAACGCGACTCTAAATGAATTGCATTTCCTAGAAGAAGAGACTATCGTGGAAGATTTAGATAATGCCGAAAAACGAGCTGTAATTCAAAAATATTTTATAAAATTAGGTGAAAGCTGTAAAGCTATTTTAGCACTTTTTTTCAAAGGGTATACGACTCAGGAAATTGCAAAAAGACAAAATTTCACAGAGGGTTATACACGAAAACGAAAATTTGTCTGTCAAAAAAAATTAATAGAAATGGCAGAAAAAGATCCTATATTTAAAGAGTTGAAACGATCTTCTAAAGAATAATTAGCATGGAAAGAACTCAAGAATTATTCGAAAAAATAAATAGTTACCTTAATAACGAGATGAAAGGTAATACATTGAAAGCTTTTGAAGATCTGCTAAAAACGGACAAGGTATTTCAACTAGAAGTAGAAAAGCATAGATTAGTACAACAAGCGCTAAAAGATGAAGACACCCTTTTATTTAGAGAGAAATTAAGAGTTATAGATCAAGAATTGCACGAAAATGACTTAAACGCCTCTACAAAAAAAGGAACACGGTATTTTTGGAAAATTGCTGCTATTTTCATCATTTTTATAGGCTTGCCTTCTCTCATTTGGTTTTGGAATATGCCACAAGAAGAAGACCTTTTCTCTACTTACTACGTCCCCTATCCTATAAATGCCCCCAATAGAGGCGCCGCTAATGGCCAACCTGAACTCATAAAAATTGCGGTAGATTACAAACATAAAAAATATAGAAAAACAATCTGTGCACTCGAAAACCTTATAAAACAGCATCCTAATGATGCGCAATTAAAATTATATTTAGGAAATAGTTATTTGAATACTTGTTTAGAAGAAAAAGCACTTACACTCTTCCGTTCTTTTAAAGAAAACGATTTATATTATGATGATGCCCAATGGTTTTTAGCCTTAACACATTTAAAGATGAACAATTTTAAAGCTACAAAAACACAACTGCATAATTTAACTCATAGGCCTAATTTATATAGTCTTAAAGCTAAAAAATTACTACATGATATAATTCATGAAAAAAAGTAGAACGTTTTTTAATATAGAAATAAGATTAATTTTAACGAATTTTCAAATCATAATTCTCATTTTAAACATGACACCTAGCACACCCATTATGCAATACAATAATTCCTTTTAACCTTTAATAATTCTTTTAATAGCAACTCATTACAAAAATGTAGTACCTCTTCCCTAAGGGAGGTTTTTTAAAACATTTTTAACAGTTAAGCTTCAATATAAGATAGAACGTTTTTATTCTAAACACGCTTTATCTCTTTACGCTTAACAAAAGTTAATGATTAAATACTAAACAAAAATACTTATGAAAAAAACCTTAGGGATATTAGTACTCTTTTTAGTTTACACCTCATCTAGTTTCAGTCAAACCGAGGAGGCCATAGTAATAGCCGACCAACATTTTAAAAAAGGAGATTCTTTAATTGAATCTTCAAAATTTAAGGCATCTATCAAGTTCACTCAAAAAGCCTTATCTATTTATAAACCTCTTAAAACATGGGATAAGATAGCCGCTTCTTACAATAATATATCTGTTGCTTATTGGAAATTACACCAACATGAACATTCCCTTTCGCACACAAAAGAAGCTTGGAGACTATGTGAAACCCATTTACCTAAAAACCATAAGGAGCGAGGCGCTACTTTAATGAACTTTTCACATTACTATAACCAGATTTCAAATCATGAAAAATCTATTCATTATCTAAACAAAGCCCTTGAAATTTTCAAAACTATAAGTCCTTATCCTAAGAAAAGTATTTCAGCAGCGTTTCTCAATTTAGCGAACAATTACATGGTGCTTTCTCAATATTCCAAGGCATTAGAATACCATTTAAAAGGCCTGTCTCTCAATAAGGAGATCTATCCTAAAAACAGTATCAAGATAGGCATTGCTTATACCAACCTAGGCAATATTTATCTTAATCTCGGTATGACGCAAAAGGCTCTTGAATGTCATGAAACGTTTCTTAATAGTGTGTTGTGTAACTATGATGAAACCCATCTATATGCCGGTTTTGCTTACCTTAACATATCCTCTATAAAGCAAGACCAGTTTGAAACAGACCAAGCATTAGAAAACTTATCAAAAGCCTTGCCTATATTTTTAAAAGAAGAGAACCCTTATGGATTGTTAAAAACCTATCATAGCCTTGGTAATGCTTATAGAGATAAAGGTCAATACAGTGATGCTGTAACCTATTATGAAAAAAGCATCTATATCGCAACAGCTACATATGGTCCTGAAAACTTTAACGTTGCCTACAGCCAGATAGCCATAGCAGAGATATGTCTATTAGAGAAAAATAACAAAAAAGCGCTCTCTTATTTAAATAAAGCCTTAAACATATATAAAAAAACATACAAGGAAGACAATCTCGATCTGGCATATTTATACCATATTTTGGGAGAAGCTCATATTTTTATAAATCCAGAAAAAGCCCTGAAATATCATCTTAATGCTTTAGACATTAAATTTAAGCTTAAACTAGAAGGCAATTTACAAATAGCCTATTCTTATATGGGAATTTCAAACCACTATTTTCTCAACAAACAATACCTCCAATCCATCAATTATCAAAACAAAGCTTTACATATAATTTCTAATTCTCTAGGAAAAAATCATTTAAGGAGTACACGCAATCATCTCATTGTTGGTATGTGTCACAAAAAACTAGGCAACCTAGATTTAGCTCTAAAATCGTTTGACAATTCATTAAGATCTAATCGCAAAAAAAAGACGAACTCTAATGTTACTAATAAAGACGCATTTAATCCAGATAATTATTGGGACTTACTTAGCTTATTGAGAGCGCTTAACCTAAAAGGTATTATTTTTAAGACCATTTACAAAAAAAATAACGATATAACCTACCTACAGAAGGCTTTGGTCTGTTTTGAAAAAGCCAACAGTACCATTAAATCAATACGACAAAACCACCAACACTATAAAGATAAAATACAATTTTCTGAAGAAGCTAAAAAGACTTACGATCAGGTTATCTCAACATTAATCCTCTCTTATAATACACACAAAGACGCCTTCTATTTAGACCAGATATTTAACTATCTAGAGGAAAGCACCTCTAACACACTAAGAGAATTGGTAAATATGCATGTAGCTAACGCTAATTCTGAATTACCAAAGCCATTACTGACATCAATTAAATCTCTAAAAACAAACAAAGCCTTCTATACCTCTCAAATTATACAACACCAATCAAAAGAAAAAAAAGATGTAAAACGCATCATGGCCTTAAGAGATAAATTATTTAATTCCAACCAAAAAATAGACTCAATTACTAAACTCATTGAAAAACAATATACAAAACACTACCAACTAAAGCATCAAACTAAAATTATTCAAGCAATAGAAGTCCAACAAAAACTTCCAAAACATACTACGCTATTAAAATTTTATGTTGCGGATAGCACCACCTATGCCTTTACAATTTCCAAAGACAACTATGCCGTAAAAGAATTAGCAACACCAGAACTAACTGAGAAAATTAATGCATTTAGAAAGGCCACCATATCCAAAAACATAAAACAATACAAAACATTAGGGTTAGAATTGTACAACACCCTTATCGCTCCTATACAAGAAGAACTCATAGGCGACGAATTAATCATTGTTCCAGATGGCCCGTTATGGCATCTTAATTTTGAGGTATTGCTTAGTAAAAAAGCTGCTGATATGTCTCCAAAAACGCTTCCTTACTTGTTAAGAGACTACGCCATTACTTATGCCAACTCTGCCTCCTTGCTCTTCAATACTTTTCGACAAAAAAAACAAAAAAACAGTCTAAAAGGTTGCTTGGCCTTTTCGTTTTCAGACCCTACAAATACAACATCAAACACTATGAGTTTGGCGACACTGCGCGCTGCTGGAGAGGATCTACCTGGTACACGTAAAGAAATTAAGGCCATTTCTAAAATTGTAGATGGGCAGTATTACTTTGGCGCCCATGCTAATGAGGCTAATTTTAAGAAAAATGCTGGAAACTATACTATTTTACACCTCGCTCTACACGGCGATGTCGATAATGAAAACCCTGAAAACTCAAAACTCTATTTTACTAAAAGTAAAGACTCCATAGAAGACGACCTCCTCTATAGCCATGAATTATTCGCGCTCAATATCCCAACAGAACTTACCGTACTTAGCGCCTGTAATACGGGCACGGGTAAAATAGCCAAAGGCGAAGGCATTATGAGCTTAGGGAATGCCTTTCAATATGCGGGGACTAAAAGTTTACTGTTAAGCAGCTGGGAAATACCAGATGATACCACGCCACAACTCATGCAAAACTTTTACACCAATCTTAAAGAAGGCATGAACAAATCTAAAGCCTTACAACAGGCTAAACTTCAATATTTACAACAAGCAGATCTCTATAAGGCCGCCCCTTTCTATTGGGGTGGATTTTATCTTATAGGAAACCCTGCTCCAATCAATTTAGGAGGTACCAACTGGTGGTATTGGGGAATAGGAATATTAGCGATAGCGTTAATCGCCCTCTTTGCCCTTAAAAGAAAAACGGTATAAAGCATATACTATTTTATTTTTCAGATTCAGGTATAACATCAAAATACAACTGTTACATATAGCACCTGTTAACTGCTAACTTCAAATTAGCAATTAACAGGTTTTTTACGATTGAATGTATTTTCATCTCGTCTCATCGTTTCTATTGTATGAAATAACACTTAATAATATGTTAAAATACACAAATTAGGGTATCAGCTTTTTCTTAACCAACACTAAGACAAAAGATCTGGCCAGATCCATTATTTAATTTTAAAACAAACTTTTAAACACCATGAGAACACCCTATTATTTGTCTTTAAAAAGACAGTATTTAGCAGTAATCATCTTTTTAAGTATCGCTAACAGCCTTACTTTTTTTAGCTGCTCTAATGATGATGTAGATGCCCTAACAACAGACTCTAGTGCAAAAACATCTCAAAATAGATCTGCAAAATTAGCACCAGTTGCTAACGCTATATATTACATTAAAAATGTGAATAGCGATTTATACCTTGATGTTGCCAAATTAACAGATACGTTAGGCCCTAATATTATCCAATCTGTTGGCACACAAACAGCGAATCAACAGTGGGAATTGATAAGCACCCCAACTGCAAACACCTATTATATTAAAAATAGAAGTAGCACTAAAGTTATTAGCATAGCCAATAACAGCTCTGCTAATGGTGCTAATATTATACAAGCGCCTCTAACAACAGGTACATCACATCAAGAATGGACTATTACTGTGCTTGAAGACCATACATTTAAAATAAATAACGCAGATAGCAACAAGAGCCTTGATGTAGAAGCCAAAAGTATCGGCGATGGTGCTAATGTACAACAGTGGGTATTCTGGGGAGGCCCCAATCAAAGATGGATGTTAGAACCCGCAGAAACACCGCCTTGCGATTTTGATGTATCCACTATAGCGCCTCATACAGATATTTTAATAAACTGTATCTACGACCTAAACGGAGAAACTCTAACAATGCCTAATGGCGTTACACTAAAACATGGTGCTGAAGGAAAACTCATTAATGGAACTATATCTGGTGATAACCTTAAAATAGACGGCAAATTATTAAACAGTACCCTAAAAATTGGAACAGGAAATGCAACACTTATAACTCCAGAATTTAGTTTCGAAAAGGAGAACTGGTCGTTAACAGAAGGTCCTGTTTCTAAAACCTTAGCTCTAAACAATAGAAAACACCTTAATAGCATTATCGAACTAGTAAAACGATTGGGAGCTACTGTATTTGAAATCGATCAATTAGATGCTTATTTTGATGTCTCTGGCGTAGCCGCTTACAACCCTAAGAACTTTGCACCGTTCTCTATTAGAATTCCCTCTAATTTTCACTTTAAGATGAGTCCACGCACTTTTTTACGTGTTCAACCTAGTAGTGGTTGGGCCGATCAACTTTTGTACAGCAGCCAAACAGAAAATGTACAAATTTCTGGAGGACATTTAATAGGAGACCGTATACAGCACGATTATGTTAGCGCTGCAGATGGAGATAGCGCTGCAGATAGAAGCACGCATGAATATGGGTCTTTGGTCTATTTTGGAGGTGTTATAAATGCCGACATCGATAACATACAGATGAAAGATCATACTGGAGATTGTATCCAAATTCAGTCTAGCGGAAACCGAAGAAAAGATGGTGCGCCTGTACCAGGGGAAACTTACACCAAAAACATTAGAATTACAAATTGTATTTTAGATGGTGCCCGAAGAAACAACATAAGTCTAACCAGTTGTGAAAATGTATTAATTGAGAATAATACCATTCTAAATGCTGGACTAGAAGTTCCTGAAAACCCAGACGCTAAGGGTACAGATCCTAGAGCTTCTATCGATCTGGAAGCGTTTCGAGAAACAGAAACTATTAATGGCACCAACATCTTAAACGAATATGAGATTGTAACCAATGTCACGATTAGAAACAACGATTTTAGAGGTAATTTTAGAGGTATTAATTTCTTTTCAACTTCAAATGTAACTGTGACGCTTAATCACTTTGATGATGGCGTTACAATGTTACAATCTTCTCATATAACTGTAGACAACAATATTTTTGATAAAGGCCCAACCTCTAACTACGACCCTGTATTAGATAGAGCTTGTTACTTCACCTCTTTTCTTCGTAATGGTGTGCATCAAAACACAAACAATAGTTTTACTAATAATACCGTAACAGGCTATGGTCTTGGCGTTGGTATTGGCGGTAAGAACGCTAAGGTCTTAAACAATAACATACGCGATTGTACAGAAGGTATTTCCTTTTTTAATGGAAATAGTAACGGCATTCTTATAGATAATAACAGCATCTCAAGTGCATTAGAGACGTCTATTGGTTTTTCGGCACTTATCGGAGAGATTGAAGATGTTTTAATTACCAACAACACCGTAAACGTACAAGAAAGGCATGTTAGTTTTGGAAACATTAATAAAAAGGCCAATACTAATACACCTTACATTGTCTTCGATGGATGTACTTTTGAAAACAAAGCAGACGGCACAGTAGTTCCTATTGTCTTTTCAGGCTCTAATAATATTACCGTTAAGAATTCATCCAACGTAAGTGTTACACATCACTTTACAACATCAAATATTGTATTAGAAAACAATAACTAATACCTGTTTCTCTAAAATAAATTGTTTCGTATTTCCTTTAAAATTCGAAATAATTTAATACTAAAAAAGGGTTCTAAATAATTGTATTTAGAACCCTTTACTTCTGTTAGAATTGGCTTATTATTAAGCTCTACAAATTACACGATATAGTAGTCTATAAATTCTACTCTCGTAATAATTTTACAGTCTTAAAAGACGTTCCTGCTTTTGTTTTAAAACTCACTTTAGCAAACAACAGCTTAGACTCTAAATGCGCTATCTTATCCATTTTCAATTTCAAACGTTTTACACCTGCAGATGACACCATAAGCACCTGTTGAAAAATCCTTTTAGATGTAATATCGTATAAATGCACCTCCAAAACACCCGGCATAGTCGCCTTATAAGTTAAAAACAAGTCCTCTTTAAATGGGTTGGGATAAAATTCATTCGTTGTAATTTTGCCAACTTTATCGGTCTGTTTTACTTTTGAAGTTGAAACCCCACAATCGATCTCCTGAATATTTTTAGCAAACGTTTGTTGAAACAACAATTCATGCCCTCTATCATTAAGATGAATGCCATCTCCAGAATTTAAAGCTGCTTTTATAGTACCATCTGTTGCGGCAGAAACAGACCAAAAATCAATCACTTGATCTCCATAAGTCGCCATAAGTGCGTCTCTAACTACTAACTGAGTTTCAAAGAAATGTGGAAACGGAAAATTTCTAGGCTGCGGTGTCGCAATCCAAACCCTAATACCAGCATCACGTGCTGTATTTACTATGGTTGCATAATTATCCATTTGTTCTGTTACGGTATACCCTTTTGCCGTGTCGTTAGATGGTAGGTTTACAATCACCCCAAACGGATTTAAAGCTATCGCTTTGGTGATATTACGCTCCACATCAATAGATACAGCCCTATGGGCTGGAATCTCAGTACCTGTTGGTAAAACCTCATAAGTAGAATACCCGCCTTTTGCAAGATTAGTAATTGCGTACCTCGTGTTTTTTTGAAATAATACCTTCTTATACCGTTCTACCCAACTGTTTTGAAGAGAGGAAGCACCTGTGCCTGCCGCTGTAGAAGAGCCTACAATAACAATTGGGCAACTTATTCCAGCTTCTGAAATTTCAAAAACACTGGGACTTTCGGCCATTATATCTCCCGAAGATACACGCACCAAACAATTTGCAGATTGGTTATCAGGGATGTCCCATTGGTAACTTTGAGCCGCTGCAGCTACAGTGTCTATTAAAAACCAACTGTTACCATTATCTACAGAATACTCTAATGTAACGGTAGTAATATCTTGGCTTGCCCATTGTATCTCTGGCGATTTTCCAACTTGCCAGAGTTCTCCTCCTGTTGGAGCTAGCACTTGTAATTTAGGGTCTATTTCTAATGTAGAGGCATAGGTTAACCCAACCGCTCCTAAATAGTAAAACCCAAAGGTATTTGTATTGGTTACAGCTGGTGCTGCTGTTACAGTTATGCGCCCTTCGGCATCGGGTTCCATTGTTAGCACTATACGCTCACTGGTATTGTTACTCACATTTAAGGTTGCTATTTTAGCTTCAGCCCCAGAAACTTCATATTTGGTATCACGTTGGTCTGTAACACCCATTCTAGACGCAAATAAAGACAATGTATAGGTCTTACTAGAATCTAAATTGTAAAATGTAATTCCACCAGTAGCTTCCACTTGACCACCAAACAAACTCGTATTCCCATAAAAACTATCTCCAGATGCTGTAGCTGGCAATTCCAAAATTTCAGTTGTAGATGTTGTTCCATTTGTGTTTACGCCATTAAAAGCATCTGTTATCGCTACGCCAATACCAGAGAGTCGTCCAGACGTGTTTTTTAGGTTTGTAATTTCCCCAGATTGCGGATTACTTATGGTATGCCATGGCGCCGCACTCGCAACATTTCCAAAATCGACTAAAACCGTTTCTTCATTTACAGGACGCGCATCTCCTTCAAAAGTTAATGTCATCGCCCCCAAATAGAAAAACCCAAAACTATTGGTATTATTTGCTCCTGCAGAAACAGCAATACTAATGGTTCCATCTGCTCTCGGCTTCATATGGGCTGTTACCAACGTATTGGTATTCTGCGACACATCAAGAACGCGCGTTAGTGTTGTCGTTCCTGTAATATCGTACTGTGTTTCTCTTACATCGGCTGCCCCCATTCTTGAAGCAAAAAAAGTAAACTCATAGTCTTTTTCGGGATCTAAGCCTTCTAAAGTAATCCCCGCAGTAGGCTCTATAGCACCTGCAAAACTTTGCGCATTGCCATAGAAACTATCGTTAGAAACCAAAGAAGAATAGTCTAATAAAGATGATTCTGTCGTGCCGCTTTGGTTTATGTTGCTAAAAGCATCCGACACAAAAAGACGAATTCCTGTGGCTTCCATACTGGTATCTTTAAGATTGTCTATAACTCCTGATACGGGGTTAGAAAGTGTATTCCAGGGCACCACCGTAGTCGAAGTTCCAAAATCTACAAGAACTGTTTTTTGCTGCGCGCAAATAATGCTTGTGATAAAAAATACAATGGTAATTGGTATTATTTTATAAAAGTAGTGTATCATCGTTTTATCTTTAAAAAATAGTTTGTATGAATAATACAAAAAAGGCCACCATTGCTGATAGCCTTATTCTGTTCTTAAAATGATCTCATTTTTTTAGTTCTGAATAGAAATTTTAGACATAAAACGCCCTTCAGTAGTCTTTGTTTTTAAGATATAAAGCCCTTCAGGTAATTCTGAAACATTTATATCTGTTACGTTTCCTAATTTCTCAATTACCTTTTGACCATTTATCGTGTATAGTGTAACTGCTATAATTTCGGTTCCAGATGCGAATTTTACAACACCATTGTCTACAGGGTTTGGATATACCTTAAATACACTGTCTTTCGTCTTAATAGCAGTACTGTGCGATTTATTAGAAGATAACACTTTAAAGTCCATCCAATCGATATTACCAATATATGCTGCCCCAGAAAAAACAAGCTGAAGCACTAGAGGTCCTTTTGTAAATTCAAGCTCTGTACTTACCGTTTCCCAAGTTAACCATCCGCCTGTATTTGGAACAACAACTTGGCCTATTACTACCCCATTAGCCACTATAGCAATACTACCATTAGAAAAAATATTAGCCACGCTTAAATCTAACTTATAGCTACCACTTTGGGTTACATCCAATTTATAGGTTACAGAATCGCCCGGTTGCAAATAGCCAATACCGTCTTCTTCTCCTGTGCCTTCTGTATCTATAATGGTAATTCCCTCTTGAGAAATAAACGTTTCTGCCTGTACTTTTCCTGGGATAAATTGACCATCTCTCTTAATGAACTCCAACCAATTCACATTCCCTATTTGAGATGCTCCAGAAAACTCTAAGGTAAAATCTTGAATTCCTGCCTCTAAATCAAAATCTGTTTTTATAGTGTCCCAGTTTTGCCAACCACCTGTTACAACCATATCGACAACACTTAGTATTTGACCTTTTGACTTAATTGTAACCTTACCACCAGAAAACACCCCTGCAACTCTTAAATCGAGATCATACCTACCTGCTTCTTCAACGTCTATCAAGTAGGTTACAGCATCACCAGGTTGTAAATACCCTACTCCCTTACTTGAAACACCCGCATCTGTAACATCGATAAGACGCACTCCTTTTTGCCCCATAAAATCTTCGGCTTCCATTAACGTTTTACGTCCTACAGCCTTACTTCCAAAACAATTCACATTATATCTCGCATCAGAAATATCGATATCCCAATTTCCTGCAATTAATTGAGATTCCGTATAGGCTTCATCATCAATTTGTACACATCCTGTCATTCCTGTCGCTAAAAAGGTTATTAAATTGGTATTATTACCATTATCCATAAGTACTAGCTGAAGCGTTTGATTATTTGAAATATCAACATAAGAGAGTTGCGTATTTTCTTTTAAATTTATAAAAAATTGAATATCATTATCACTAACATCTATATGAGACAACGATAGGTTTCTATCAACATTAAAACTGGTTAAGAAGTTATTTGAAAGCGCGACATGTGTTAATGCTAAATTCTGAGAGAAATTAACAGCTATTAAGTCATTATTTGTAAGCGACATATGTTCAAGATTCAGATTCTGATTAAGATCTATAGCAACCAATGCGTTATTATCTGCTTCTAATGTCATTAAATTAACATTAAGATCAATATCTAGTTGGACTAAAGCATTATCAGAAAGGTTTAACGTTTCAAGTTTTACCAAATTAGACAAGTCTATAGTCGGTATTTGATTGGATGACATATCCAAAGCTACTACATTGATAAAAGCCTCTATACCACTAGCATCTGCTATGGCTTTAGTACTAACATTTAAATCCGTCACGGCTTCTGCATCTGCTCTACAAATCTGGCCATTTAAGGCGCCGTCTGTATCAATACCCTGATCTAATAAAGATTGCTCGAAATTAACATCTGGAAGTAGCACAAAGTCTGGACATGAAGGCTCAACTTCGCAGGTTAAAATTACCGTAGAATTATCTACAATGAAAAACGGATTTGCTAAAGCACCCGAAACACTATCTACACAAACTTCTTTAAGATTTGGGCTGTTCGAACTATCTAGCCACGACCCCGTTTCTCCCAAACCATCAGAATAACTAAAATACCCATTTCTTAAATCAATACGTTCTAAATTTAAATTATCCTGAAGGAAAATCTTTTCTACTCCAAGATTCATACTAAAATCTATAACCTCTAATAAATTATTCTTAGCTTCAAATTCCTTTAATTCTATATTATTTGATAAATTTAAAGTACGAACTTTATTAGTATTAAAAGAAAGCGTACGCAAATTAATATTCGCGTCTAGATCTAAAACGCTTAATGCATTATCATCCAAATAAGCCACAACCAAAGCCTTATTATTGCTCAAATCGATGTCCGTTAACTCATTACCACTAAGATATAATTCTTCTATTTTAGTGTTTTTAGACAAATTAATAGTCCTCAAATTATTATTTGTAAACGTAACTTTTCTCAATACTATATTTGCAGACAGATCAACTGAGGTGAGTGCTGTATTTGGCATAAACAAATTCGTAAGATTCACAAATGCTTCTATTCCTGTAAGATCTCTAATAAGAACACCTCTAATACTTAGTAATGTAATTTTTTCTGCATCTGCTCTACAAATCTGACCATTTAAGGCACCATCTGTATCAATACCTTGATCCAATAACGCTGACTCAAACGTATTATCTGGAATCAATACGTAATCGGAACAAGAGCGTGCTTCTTCTGCTAAGAATCCCCCATTCTCATTCACACCCACGGGATACGCATCTTGAGGACTTAAACCAGGGACAAATTCTAAGACATTCTCCTTAGAAAACATTAAACCTGTATAAAACAGTAATAATAGTACGTTAATTTTTCTCATAATTTTTGTTTCTAAAATTCTAAATAATAAAAGTTAATTCTTAAGTTACGTAGCTTAATGTCCTGACTAGACAATACGTTACCCTACAATTTGTGTTTATTATTAAAAAATTAGTGATTGTGCTTTTAGACCTCCTATTTATAAGCTTTAACTAAAAAACAAGGCTATTTAAAAACTGGTTTTTTCTCGTTTTAAGACTTGTCGCTAAGCCCTCCCTACTTAATGAATGCTAATAAATTGTCATTAAAACCATAAAAGCCTTCACATCTCTATAAAAGCTTTCTCTTCCTATTTTTTTCCTGTACACTCACTCAGTACGACACTAATTACAAATATCATGTCTACCGCTAGTATCTACTAGTGACCGTAAACGAACTAACAAAAGCCTTTACGTTGCCCTAAAAGCTTTTTCTCTTTGTATTTTTCTCATTGTTGCCGCGACTAGTCACAAACTAGCGGTAGCCGTTACGTGGACAAACTAGCGCGAGCAAAGGCATTGACGCCTTTATCACGAAAAAGAAAGTCCAAAAATTAGCGCAATAAAAAAGCCTCTACGTCGCCGTAAAAGCTTTCCCTTTTTATTCTTTCCCTGTACACTTACTCAGTACGGTACTAGTTACAAACTAGTGCTAGCGGGGGTAAAACAGAATTGTTAATTGATGAAGATATATCTAAAAGAGTACTTACCATTCAAAAATTCCCTGATGAAGACCGTAAGCATATACTTTTTGCCCTTGACGCCATGATTAGAGATACTAAAGCACGTCTAGCTTACTCATAAAAAGAAAAGCCTATTCTTAATTTAATCGAAAAACCCAACACTATCAATATCCAAAATCGTATTATCTTCTTGATAGTTTCTTGCACTTGAGTATTTCCAATCTATTGGATTGGTTACAAAACCACTCACTACTGGATTGTTATGAATATAATCTATCTTTTGTTTAATCACCTTTTCACTCCATAATTCAATGGGTTTATTGTGATGCTGCCAGAATTGGTATTTAGAGCCATTACTCTTCTTTTTGGCTGCACGCTCAAAAAACCAAAGTAAATATTCTTTTCTACTCTCTTGTGCATTGTTCTCTATAGTCTCTATGACTTTCTTTGCTGTATAACTTTTAAAATCTCTTAGTAAACTTGATGGCTCTTCTATGCTTGACCTAAAGATTAAATGTACATGACTTGGCATAAAGCAATAACAGTATAATTCCATACCTTTTTCTTTTCTACAGTAGTTTATACTTTCTACCAATATATTAAAATAGACTTCTCTTGTAAATACATCTATCCAATTTATAGTAGCAAAACTCACAAAATATAAACCGCCTTTGTTATGAAACTTGTACTTCCTACTCATGATACCAAAATACAAAAAGCCTTTACATTGCTGTAAAAGCTTTTTATTTTTATTCTTTCCCTGTACACTTACTCAGTACAGCACTAGTTATAACCTTAAATCCGTATGTTAATAGTAAGATGTAACCGCAAACCTTTGTTATAATTGGGTTTGCGGTTTTTTGTGTTTTCACCTAAATTGGTGTTGCGATAAAACACAGCTATGAAAATAATCAATTCTACTCATGTAAATCCATTTGGCGGCTTAAACTTTGTTCTAGAAGAATTTGAGCAACAAGGAATAGGTGAATTGCTAGAACAAAATTTACCTAAATTACCTAATCAATGTAAATACAGTTGGAAGGATATTTTATATGCCTTTTGGTCTATTTACTTCTGTGGAGGCGATTGTATTGAAGATATAGCTACTAATCTAAAAAAATTCTTAGAAGGAATACCATACTTACAAATTCCGAGCCCAGATAGAATATTGGATAGGTTTAAAGAACTGTCGTTACCAAAAACTACAATAAAAACTCCAAGAGGTAAGCGGGATCATCAATTAAGTATTCATGAGCATATCAATGCACTGAACATAAAAATATTAATGAAAGTTCAAGGTTTAGGCAAAGCTCCGTTAACTCTTGATTATGACAACACCTATGTTTTCAATAATAAAGCGGACAGCAACAATACTTATTTAAAGCAATATGGTTATTGTCCAGGAGTTGGCATTATAGGAAACAATATTGTATATGTTGAGAATAGAAATGGCAATAGCCATGCAGGTATCCTACAACATGAAACATTATCGAGAATGTCTATAATTTAAGTGGCGCTGTTCCAAAATTAAATTTCATTATACCGTTACCAAATAAACGATCTTCATACAAAAGTTTTATTTTATCTTCTGGCGCGATGCCATTAAAATATAATAGAATACGTTTAAAAGGGGCTAATTTAAAATTGCGTTCGAAATTAACTCCCGAACAGGCTATGGTGTCATTAGATGATGTTACCACAGAAAAATCTTTCTCTATACCAAATGCCATGTATTTAACAGAGGCTTCATAGCTGCGATTCGTGTATGTGTCAAGTAAAAGATCTACGCCATTAGTATGTTGAAATTCTACTTCTACAATTCTTTCACGTTCTAATTCTTTAGCTAAAAGTGCTACTTTTTCTGGAGCATTGGTATTATTTTTCAATAAATAATATTGTAAAGGGACTTCTGTTGCCGTATAATTAATATCATTGATATACTTGCGTACTGTTAAAGACTTCCAATTGCCGTTTGGAGATTCATAGACTTTATATTGAGGGACATCTCGCTTTTTGTAAAATAAAAATATAATTATAACAAGTATAGCTACTGCTATTATAACTCCTCCCCTTTTATAATTCATATATTGTATTTAGCTTTAGGTTGTAAAATTAAAAAAAGCCCCTCAATTACAACTAAGGATAAACCTTAGTTTATTAATGGAAATCTATTTTTTCTTTTACATTATTCGCCTTCATATACTTTATTCGCATACTCTAGAACAGCATCTGTAATATCTATGGCATCTTTGGCATACATGACATTACCGGTGTTTGTTTTACCTAAAATAAGCGTCAACTTTTTTGCTTCTGCATAAGTCTTGAGATGTCTATTTAGCCGTCCCCATACATTTTTATTCAAATTTTGTACTAGTGCATCTTGTAGTTCTTGCAAATCTTTGCTCTTGTAAGCTATTTGCTGTTGTAAATTTTTATTTACATCCAACTGTTTTTCTTTATCAGATAACGCATTGAACGTTTTATACAAGTCTTCTAATACTTTTACTTTAGCTTTTATTTTCGCTTCTTCGATACGCTTTATATCTGCTGTCATATTAAACCCATTGAATAACTTAATAGTATCTACATATACTGTCGTTTGAGGTTTAGGTTGTAACGTTTGAAATACGATATATGTAACGAGTAATACTACTATTACAGCATTTACTATGGTTAATTTATTGAATTTATTCATGGTACTTCTTTACGGTTTTAGTCTTCTTTTGAAAGGATACAACCAAGGAATCGCTGTATGCTTTTTCTAATTTTATATCTTTTACAACATCCTTTTCTCTTTTTCTGTATACCTTTTGATCTACCTTTACTAAAATCAACATTTTAGATTTATTGGGACTTTTTACAAAACCATGATAGGTAATTGAAGGCCACTTTATAGGTAATGCTGTTGTCTTTTTTACACTCTTTTTACTTTTCTGAGGCGTATTTTTATTTGTTTCCACATAATACCTCGAGGTCTTAAATGGATTTTTATTTTTAATATCAAGCTTGAATGTATCTCTATTAGCTGTATACTTAGGTTTATGATGAGCAACAACATTAGACACTGTATTTACTGCCGTATTGTGTTTTGCCTTACCGAAAAACTTATAGATGACACCTCCCCATATAAGTAATAGAAATGCTAACAATAATCCATTTAAATATCGTTTGTTCACTAATTTATAATATTTAAAGTTCGACTAACGCTATTCCCATTTTCGTTACCGGCTGCATCTCTTACACGCACTCGCCAATAATAAGTTCCCTCCTCTGTAAACTCATACTCAACAGACTCGCTCGTTGTCATTAATGTCTCCTCTAATACTTCAAAATTAGAATCTTTAGAGATCTCAAAAATAAGTGTTACTGGAGACATCACATTACCTGTATCTTCACTATTACTCCACTCGAAGGTTTGCACAGACTGCTGTATAGATACCATATCTTCTGGAGCTATTAACACAGGGAGGTTAGGTATTTCGGTATCAATAAAAAAAGAATATTCAGTAATCTCTGTATTTGTATTTGATGTTCTATTAAAAGCCATAACACGCCATATATATTCCGCATCTTCATCCACGATAGCGTCCTCTACATTAATACTAATATCTGTTAGTGTCTCTGGACCAAAAATTACAGATTCTCCCGAGTCATTTCTTCTAACCAGCTCAAAACTATAATCATTAGCTGTAGAAATAGCATTCCAACTAAATGTTGTAATTGGAACATTCCTGTAAACATTATCCTCTGGGCTTCTTAAAATAACCATCTGATTACTAAGATCCTGAGACGCTGAAAGTGTAAAATTCGTAGGAAAAGCATAAGGCGATGTATACGCAAAATTTTCTGCTCTTAATCGCCATTGATATTCGCCCTCTTCTAAAGGAATATCAATAGTTAATGCTGGTACTAATGAATCTAGTACAATACGCTGATCGCTAGTCAATATTTGTAACCTGTAATTATCTGCACCATCAATACGGTTCCATGAAAATTGTACAACATTACCTTCTATTATGGCATTATTTACAGGGGCAAAAGTTTCAACTGTAACGTTTCTAATGTCTTCTTCTAAAATATCGTCACAAGTCAATAATAGTGTTAGAAACATTAATACTACTATTCTATTTAGATTTCTCATAATTCTGCAAAATTATTTTTAGGTATAATATATTCTTATTTGTTCTGTAATTTTTTTTAGTATAAAATTGAGAATTCATAATCCTCGAGTTTTTAAACTTTAACTCAATTCGATACAATAATTTTAAAAGGATTTCATAATCACCTTGTAGCGTAACTTGGTTTGTATATACCAAAAATTCGTCACTGGTCGCTATATGTACATCTTCTATTGCTACAATGTCTATATTCAATGCTGTTTTCGATATAAAATCTAACAGTTCCTGCGCCACATCTTCTGGTACTTTAGTTTGCCCTCCTATTGCGTTATTTATACCTTTTATCTCTTGGTTTAGACTTGCCAATTCTACATGAGAATTATCTACGATATTCAATTTTTGTGAGACTTGGTTAAGCTGTTTCTTCGCCGCAAACATATGCTTATAGGTCTTTTTGTAACATGCTAAAAAGAGCAATACAAAACCTATTAATACTGCAAAAAACTTTTTCTTATATGTTAAATTATCTAACACTTAAATGTATATTTCTATTTCAAATGTATTCATACTTTTATATTCTTGGTCGTAGGCTATAATTTCGATGTGTCTTACCCATGACAACGTTTTTATATTTTTAATCCAAGCGTTAAAAACACCATCTCTGTGGGTTGTTCCTCTAACTTTAATCGTATTAAAAGTAAAACCTACACTAGTTTTGGGTTTAATTTTTTTCAATAAAGGATTGACATCTATGGCTTTTAAAGCAATACCTTGAGGTATAGAATTTCCTATATCTACCATATACCTAGCAATAAAATTGTGACTCACCATGCCACTTGTTTTCAAAATCTTTTCTTTTAAAGCTTTTTCTTCTTTTAAAGCTTTCACTTTTGCTGATGTTTGTTGAAACATAAGATAAGTCGTTTCTTTTTTAGACAAAGCATTAAGATAAACATCTAACAATACGTTACTCGTCACAATACTTAATAACAGAAACACCAATGCACTTATTCCCGCTATTTTAAACCACCGTTTAAACTTAAATTCTTCTCGATTCGTACGTAGAAAATCAGTATCAAATTCTATAGCTTCAATCGGTAACTTGTAATTAAAAAATGCCGCTACTAAAGGCACTTCTTTTTGACTAAAATTATCATCATTAATGGTATAATTTACAGCTGACTCTTCATGTTTTTTAAAAGCTATAATTTTAGATTTTTCAACATCTAAACAATAATTAGAAGATGCTATTTTAGCTGTACCTTTTAGTGCGAATAATAGATTAGCCATTACAAAAGGGCCATAACTTACATTTACGATGTATGTATTTAAATCTCCTAATCGCTTTAGATGTGTGTCTATAAACGCTTTTCTTGCGACAGACACATATACAACATCATCTTGCTTATATTCATAAAAGTAAAAATCGTCTATAGCCGCTTTAAATATTAAGTTTTTTCTATACCCTGCCCTGTTCTCTACAGATTTATTAATAATATTATCTCCCTCTATATGTACAATTAAAGGGTACTCTTTAGTGGCGTACTCTATGAGCTCTTCTAAAATAACTGTACTCCATTGTTCTTCAATTAAAAATTCATTTTCTCGAAATAAAACCACCGCTAAATGATAGCTTGTACGATCGCCTTTAGTGCTTAAAGACAGCACATAATATCTACAAAAATGATTATATAGTTTTTTTATGTGTTTTACCATTTAATAGGTTACCGTTGGTTTTATAAATATATGTAGTTTCGATTTTTCTTTTCGTTTAGTTCGCCCACTAAAAAACCATTTAATAATAGGTAGTCTAGAAAGTAAAGGAGTACCTGTTCCCGAATTCTCGTTTTCCACTTCATCAAGTCCGCCTAATAATATCATTTCATTATTTCGAACGCTAATCATCGATTCAAATTTTTGAGTGGTTTTTCCAGGAGGTGCATTTTCTCCTGCCCTACCCAAGAATGCACTTTTTTCTACCGAAATAGTTAAAGTTACATTTTCATCTTTAGACACAAATGGTCGTATGCTTATACCTAAATTCGCTTCTGTAGGTTTCCATACACCCGATTGTAAAATATCGTTTCCAATGCCCGAATTAATCAGTCTATTATTCTGCTCAAAATAGTAATTTGTTTCTCCAATACTAGATGAAGCTTCATGTCCATTAAGTGTAACTAATTTTGGTGTAGAAGACAGTTTTATGAGTGAATTATTTTCTAAAGCACTTAAATTTAAATAGAATTGCTCGGTAACCTTCCCTAAATTAATGAATCCCAAACCATTAAAAGCATCTATTAAACTATTTACAGAATTCGCGTTTAAATTCACTTCTGGTGAAGGGAATAAGACACCCGATGTTGGAGGTCTATTTTCATTATCTATTCCCGCTTGTAACCCTGTTTGAATATTATAGGATTTTTGATATTGTACGATCAACACTTCTATTTGAATTACTGGAACTACTCGATCTATTTCGTAGATATAATCTTTAAATTCCTGTATATGAGCTTTAGACCCCGTAACGACAAATCCATTAAGCTCTATAAACTCCTTTACCTCAACAGATTGCGTTAATGATGATGGCAAAGACTGTAGTACCGTTTCTATGGTTCTGTTTTCTAACTGAATCAACTCTGTTGTTCTTAAGCCTTCTGTTTCATGCCCCCCTATAAGATATAAATTGTCTACTTTTTTGTAAGTATAGTTTGTTCCCTTAAATAAATGACTTAATAAATCATCAAAACCAATACCATTTGCAACCAAAGTTGTTGTTACCCCATCTGGAGTATTGTACATAAAAAAATTAACTCCTAATTTTTCAGCTGCTTTCGTAATTAATGTATTGGCATCAACCTCAAAAGCACTTATTTCTAAATAACCATGTGAATCAACCTCTATATTTAAACCTTCTGTGAATTGTTGCGTTTTATCCTTTTTAACAGCGCCAGAATAAGCGCGTCGTGTTCTCGTATTTTGAGATTTTGCTTTGGCATTTTGGTTTTCTATAGACTCTAAATCTTTTTCTAAAAAATAATTATCATTTTCGTCTTTAATCAAAACCAAGTTATTCGACTTTGCCATCATCTCTAACACCTGGTCAATAGGTCTATTTAAAATATATGCAGACACCTTTTGATCTTTAATATTAGGTGCTAAAATGATGTTTTTACCCGAAGCATCTGTTATGGCTTGAGATACGCGAGGCAATGAATCATTCTTTAATTTTAATGATAAAAACTTATTCTGCGCATTATAGGATACATCTATTTTTTTTAAAGGTTTAGGCTTTTCTATAATAATTGCTTCTGGTTTTTTATCAAACATGAGAATGTTATTAGATACGTCCACCTTTAAATTGTGCTTTTTAATTAAAAATAGAAATACGTCTTTAACCGTTACATCAAAAAAGTTGCTTGTAACAAGTTGGTTCAATCTAGAATCAACACTTACATTAAGCTGATGTTCTTCGGCTAGAGTATTAATAAAGTCGTATAATGTTAAACCACTTAGATCTATTCTAATATTCTCTTTTAAGCCTTTTTTACTTACGGCCAATTGGTCTAATTCTTCTTCAAAATTATTGATATCTATTTGCGCCACTCCCTTAGAAGCAACACATAATAATAGTACCGTTATTATTTTACGTATCATATTCTTAGTTGATGAGTATTCCATAAATTTCATCTAAAGATGTTTTTCCTTCACACAACAAAGCAAATGCTTTATCTGATAATTTTTTATTTTTCATAATATCGGAGTGTTCCAATGTATTTGTTTTTATTGCCTCTGTAACTTCTAGCGTTATGGGTAAAATTTCATAGATCGCGCGTCTTCCTTTATACCCCGTATAATAACATGCATCGCAACCTACAGGTACAAAATGCTTTAAGACTTCTTTAGAAGGTTTAAAAGCTATGGGCAAATCTTTGGTATTAAAATCTACTTCTTTTTTACAATGTGAACATAAGGTTCTCACAAGACGCTGCGCTACAGATATGTTTATAGTTTCTGCAATAAGAAATGAAGGCACGCCCATATCTACTAATCTAGAAATCGTACCAATAGCTGAATTTGTATGAATGGTTGAAAGCACTAAATGCCCTGTTAATGATGCTCTAATGGCCATTTGAGCTGTCTGCGCATCCCTTATTTCTCCAAGCATAATAATATCTGGGTCTTGACGTAAAAAAGAACGCAATGCTGCCGTAAATGTGAGTCCAATATTTTCTTTTAGTTGAACCTGATTAATCCCTTTTAACGTGTATTCTATGGGATCTTCTACAGTAACAATATTGGTATTAATATTATTTAAATGTTTTAACGTTCCATATAGTGTTGTGGTCTTACCGGATCCAGTAGGACCACTAATAAGAATAATACCATTGGTTTTTTTAACCGCTTCTAAATACAAGTATAATGCTTCGTCTTCTAGACCTAACTGGTAAATATCTAAATGAGAAGCATCTCTCCCAAGAATACGCATGACTACTTTTTCACCATGGTGGGTTGGTAAGATAGAAACCCTTATATCGAAATCATCATATTCGATTCGTCCATCTTGAGGCAACCTTTTTTCTGTAATATCTAGATTAGATTTAATTTTTATTTGATTAATTAATTCTAAATAATTGTCTTTTTTTATGTTATTCTTTTCTATAAGCTGGCCATCAATTCTTAACCGCACTCTAACATCATCTTCGTATATTTCGATATGAATATCACTAGCATTAATATCTTTGGCTTCAAAAATTAAGTTTTCTAAAAAATCGTTTTCATAATGAACTTGCCTTGGCGCATCATTATGTCTTCTATAGTACATAGATAAAGCCGTTCGTACTACTGATGAGGCTTTTTTTTCAAATACGATTCTTTTATTAAAAAGCAACTCTAACTCTTCAGCTATACTATCTAATTCAGTCTCCTTTTCCTCGTCTATATAATAAGTATGAGTCGTTTCAGAAATCGCCTTAGGTATAATAAGAAAATGATGTGCTATTTCTGGACTTATAGCCTGTTGCAGCGCTACTTCTAGCGTTATAGATTCCGTTTTTTCTAAATTCATTAAACTGCTATTTTAATATTAAAAATAGATTCTATGAGAATGATTAACACTAAAAACAGAGCTAAATATCCAGCTAAAGGGATCGTTTCAATCTGTTTAAATAGAGTTACAATAAAATACAGAACCAGAGAAAATACCAAGCCACTACTAAAAATTAAAGCAAATGTTTTTAAATTATACAATGGTGTTATAGCTACAAACATTAAAATATCTCCCAACCCTATCTCTTTATCAATAGGGTTGGATAGTTTACCTTTTTTTACAGAAAAATAAAGCCATAAACCAATGATATTAAGACTTAAAAACCCCAAATTATAAACGATATAAATAGATAGTAAGTCTTCTGAAAAGATATTAATTGATACACTGGTTATAAAAATCAGAACAGGTAAGATAGCATGTATGCTACGTTGTTTTACATCGTAAAACAAAACAAAACATAGCAAAATTACTAAAACACTATAAACCAAAATTAGCTCCATATTTAGTCTTTAACAATCTCTTTAAGCTTTCGATCTTGGTCTATTTCCCATGTGTTATAAATACCATCTCCATCAAAATCTTGTAATGCTGTTGCCGTTGCTTTAAAAGCATTTAAAGATGCCTCGGTGATCTCTATTTTATACACTGCTTGCCCACCTTTATCTATTGTTAAAGCTTCTTCAAATCCCAATTCATTGAAATCTGAAGTGTACTTCGAGTGTCTATAAAAATGACTTTTTTCTAAACCATGAATCATACTTAACATATTCTGAGCTTCTATAGACTTAGCACTCGTTACCACAGAAGTTTGATTGGGTACAACTAAATAAATCAAAATACCTATTATACAGAGCACTATAAGAATCTCTGACATGGAATAGGCTTTTAACTGCAATTGTTTATTTCTAAGCTTTAACAGCTGCTTTTTCATTTTCATCATAATTACTATTTGAAATTAATTTTGAATTACTTTACTTAAATTAAATATTGGAGAATACATCGCTATCATAATAAAGCCAACAATACCTCCTATCAACACAATCATTATTGGCTCTAAAATAGTTCCTATCATTTTGGTTGAGTGTTCTACTTCTTCGTTATATTGATTTGCTAATCCGTCATACATGGGACCTAACTCATTAATTTGCTCTCCTATTGCCGTTAACGAAATTAATTTAGGCGTAAAAAAAGCGTGTTTTTTCAAACTATCTGCAAAAGTTTCTCCTTTTAAAATATCTTTTCTAGTTAATGACAGTGCATTCTTTAGAGGATAAAACGAAATCATTTTCTCTGTTAATTCTATCGCATCTATTAAGGGCGTTTTAGCTGAAAGTAGCAATCCAAACGACTGACAAAATCGCGCTAAATAGATTTTTTTAACCAGGCTCCCAAAATAAGGGAGTTTAAGTAACATATTTGAGGTTATACTCTTGTACTTAATAGTGTCTTTAAGTAATTTATGGCCTACAAAAATGGATAAAACAACACCCAGTGCTACAACTAAAATAACATTGAAGTTATTAGATACATTAACTACAAATTGGGTGATCTCTGGCAAATCTTTCCCAAATTGCTGAAATACAGATGCGAACATTGGTACCACGAAATTTAACATAAAATAAAGAACGGCAAATGTTATAATTAGAACAAATATTGGATAAGCTAGTACAGACACTATTTGTCGTTTCATTTTAATCTTTCGTGAAAAGAAAGTTTTAAGCTCATCAAAAATATCTGGTAAACGCCTCGTATCTTCTCCTATTTTGATACTATGGTATTCGTAAGGCGAAAAATATTTATGATCTTTTATTGCTTGGTATAAAGATTTTCCCCGTACCACATCCGTATTTATAGCTTTATATATTGTCTTAATAAAATCTGATTTTTGTTGAGATGTTAATATTTCTAAAGCTTGATTAAAATCCACACCCGATTTTATCAATGTTGAAAATTCTCTATAGAAATCTTCTTTTTGCTTATCCGAAAAGCGTTTAAAAAAAGATATAGGCATATTAAAACCTTCAAATACTTTTTTCTTTTTTTGTTGCCTTACTGTATGTGCCGTTGTTCCTATCTTCATTTTAAGAAATGGCTATTTACAAGATTTGCGTTATCTCTATTTAAATAATATACTGCGGGAATAGTATCTCCTAATAGCGCTATACCTAATTGCAATTTTTCAGATATTAAGGTTAGCCGTTCTGCTTGAAAAAAAGAATGACTTAATGTTTTAATTTCAAACGTATCTATTTGTTGTTCTTGCGTCCTAAGAACATAAGGTTTTAAAATTTCATAACTCACATTTACACCGTTATAGGGTTTTAATAGCACCCCTTTCTCGCTTACCTCAAAATCGGCTGCCTTGTATATGTCTTGTTTTAATGTTGTATTAAAAAGGTTGTATTGCAACACAGTACCATTTTCATTTTTAAACATATACATTTGCCGCTCTACCAAATTAAACACACTATATGTTAATGAGATTATTATTCCCATTAGGATTAAACTTATTAAAGCTTCTAATATCGTAAAACTTTTTATATACATTAGCTTTCTTTATAAGGTATTACCTTAATAATTTCATATACTTTATGTCCACCAATCGTGATTAAAAACAATACTCTTGCAATACCTTCTTTAGCATCTACATCTACGGTTTTAGCTATGGTGTAGCCTCTATAAGTAAATATATCATTTTCATAATCTTTTTGGTGTTCTATATCATGTATTAAAACCTCTATATGGTGTTTTGCCTTATAATAATTTAACGGTGTTTTTTGTTTACTAATATTTATATAAACCATAAAAGCTATTAAGACACAAATAGAAATAATTGCTATTGCTATTACAGATTCTACAATAGATGATGCCTTTAAGCTTTTAAAATGTTTTAATAACTTCATATGCACTTTTATCTATTGCTCTGTTAAATAAAGGTAGCCTTACAAAAAAGGCTGGTAACTTACTATTATCTATTTTCCCATTTAAAATCGTATTTTCATAAGACGATGATTTTGTTTTTAAAGTAAAACGATCTGTGTAGACACTTCCCAAAACACTTCCGTCTAATTGCAAACGCCCGTAGCAATATATATCCCCTATTAACATAGCGTCTTTACTTATAGTTAATTGTCTTTGTAACGAATTGTTATAAGTATTTCCATGTATTACAATCCCTCCCAAAACCTTACTATTACCATTTAACACGACAGATACATCTTCTTCATCATTTTTAATATAAATACTTGAAGGGTAACGCAGCACGACATTCTCTTCTACAACAACCTGTGTGTCTGCAATAATTTGTACCGTTCCTTTAAATCCTGCAGCAATATTAACAACAGGTGCTTTTACAATAATATCTTCTAATACAGCTGAAGCATTAATACTTAACGCTGAATTGGAATAAAGTATAAAATTCCCTTTAAAAGATACATCTTTAACATGTTCAATACCTCTAAAATCAAGAACTTTAGTTGGTGCATCAAAAGCATTAACTAAATCGGCCTTTTCTTTAAGGGCATTAATAGTTAAAAACGGATACCTTTCCACCTCTATAGACACATCCTTATCTAATTTGGGAAGCCTATTTTTTGATTCTTTTTGCGATCCTTTTAATACAACAGAGTTTCCTTTATTTCCATTTATATAAGCAAGTTCTGTTCTTCCGTTAGGCACAAACATAGTCCCTGTAATTTGGGTTGCTCCTGATAATTTTAAAGCTTTATCATAATCTGTTAGATAAAGTGCTAATTGTTTACTTTTATTATTTCCATAACCTACTAGAACCGTTTTTCTAATAGAATCTGTTTTATGCTCTGTTTTACAAGTTACAACATCATAAAACCCCCAACTTTTTTTTTTAACATGAGATACTATACCGTCATCAAAAAGATCAAATTCATGAATACCTCCCTCAGAATTAACTAATTCTTTATTATTTAAATAATAATTCAAGGCTGACTCATTCCTGTTGATGTGAGCTTCTAACGATTCCAATTTATTCTCAAACATTTTATGATAATATGATATTGAGATTAGACCACTTGAAATTATAGACACCATCAAGCAAACAAAAATTGCATTTATAAGAGAAGCACTTTTTAAATTCATATAATTCAATACTTGTGAGAGCGTTTTTAATTGTAGAAATAAAATTAATACATTTCAAAAATATGCAATACTCCCACAACGATATTAGGGTAATGCCCTCTATTTTGATGGTATTTACCTTAGTTAACAAATCTCTAACACTTTCTAATTAAAAACATTCAAACTAAAGTCATTTAAACATACCACAACTAAATCACACCTTTTTCATGTGCTTTTTTTAACAACTCTCTATCTCCTCTTGAATTCACATTAAACATCTCTTTTAGCATGCGTTTTCTTCTTTCAAGAGCAGCCATAGATAACGGCAATATATTGGGTAATTCACTCATTTTAGTACCATTTGATAACTCATATAAAATTTGACGGTCAATATCATCTATAACAAGATTATTTGCCGACTGCTTTCTAAATAATTTTATAACAGATTTACTATAATAAGGAGGGTCTAATAAAATCGTATCAACACATTCTAACAACACTTCAATTGTAGCATCTGTTTTAATTAAAAATGCCTCTGGGTCTATTTTTTTAAGAATAGAACTGACCATGTAGTTATCATTAACAGATGTAGAAATTACAATCTTAGTTTTTTTGAAATTTTTTTTAAGAAAAACGCCTATATCTTCTCCACTTAAAAACTCTCTATTTTTAGAAGGTGGTAATTTCACATCTAAAAAAACAAAATCATAATTACGATCTTGTTGAGAATTTCTTATTTTCTCCATTGCAGAGTCACAATCTCTTGCCACATCTATTTCAAATTCAAGCTCTTTTTTTTCTTTAGATAATTTGTTAAAGGCCAAGGCATAAGCACTAGTTATTAATGGATGATCATCAATTAATAAAACTTTACATAAATCATTATACATATATAAAATTATGAGAGTTGAGAGTTAAACTTAATTTTAATACAACTTTTACCTTTGTTTAGTAATCAGAAACAATAAAGATTTTTCGGATTTCAATATTACTATTATAAGCTTTTAAATTCAAGAAAAATAGATCAATAGTAAAAGAATAGGCATCAATAGTACAAACATAAGTCCTACATTTATTTTAACATTTCTAAAATACGATAGATTACATTACTGTCAACAACAATAAGTCTCGTCTTTATGTAATATGTTACATTTTAGGGTCAAAATAATATAAATTGGCAACTAATCCTATTTTTTTTTAGGTCTTTAAACCTCTATAGGAAACTAATGCAAATGTTTTTTAGACTTAAGAAAATTAACATTTTGTGTTTAAATAAAAGGTATATTCAAAACTCAAATGCTTTGTTTTTTTAAACAAAACAAACTCTTTACCTAAAGCGCAGTAGCCATGCTTCAAGAGTTAAACTTGGAGATTTTTTTAAACCGTTCTATGAACTCTAACATAGAAAAAAAGCCATCATTTTAAAATGACGGCTTTCTTACTTATATTAATAGATTCTAAACGAACAAATTGGACTCATAAAAGCAGAGTATTACTCTTCTCTTTTAATCAAGACAACTATAATTCTGAAATCACAGTTGTATCATTTGCATCCAAATGGTTAAAAACTCCATCATTGTCTGTATCAAAAAATGTAATGATTCTCCCTCTAAATCCAGTAATGTTTCCAGTTTCATCACGTAGTTCTTCAATGAAATTAGCCAAAAATTGATTGTCTTCTAGAGCCGTATTTTCGATAGCTGCCCTTGTGGTTTCTTCTACGAAACTTACCACGATCTCATCTTCTGTTAAAACACCGTCATTATCGTCATCTGCATCATTAACATTAGGTGTACCATCTAAATCGGTATCATCGTCTTCTCCATTTATAATAGCACCATCGTTATTTAAATCTTCTAAATGCGACGGTATACCATCTCCGTCAATATCATCCTCGAATACCTGTAACAACTCAAATTGAAACATTAAAGGCATACGATCTACTCCACCGGCTGCATTAGCAGTCTGTAAAGGTAAAAATACAGTAGAAGCTGTATTATCATTGGTCTCAAGCCTAAAATAAGCAATTGTAGAAGGTAAGAACATAACACCTACACCTGGAGACTCGAAATTTACTGTACCATCATTCTCTATTGAAAAATTAGTAGCCGCTCTAAAATTAGGAAATACGTTTTGCCATCCAATAATTGTACTTGGTAAATTAAAAGCCATTGGATTTGCTATTTGGTCTTCAAAAACAGCATCATTCACTAAATTAACACCTCTATATACGACCCTAACCCGATCGGCAAAAGTTGGAGAATTAGTCCCCGCCCCTTGTCTCAAGTTAAGAAAATAATATTTTACTGTAAGGCCCCCTAAAGACAATTCGGCTTCAGTGACTGCATCCATTAACCGAATACTACCTTCTGTCTGCCGTTCTGTAATTTCTAAATCTTGGAGCCTACTGCCTTCATTATCAAATGTACTCGCGTTGTAAAAATGCGTGCGCAAATACTCTTCTATAGTTACCTCATCTAAAGCCTGCTGCTCTTCTAATGTTGTTAAAGGTTGGCGTGCTGCGCCAGGGTTATCATCGTTACTGCAAGCGCAAAACCCTAATCCTATACATAACACCCCTAAAACTATTCTTTTAAACCTCATTATTGTTTATTTTTGACGTGCAAGATACAATTTAAATATATTTTGCTTTATATTAATTAACGTAGTTTTTAAGCTAATTATATGCGAATAGATAAATATTTATGGTGTGTGAGATACTATAAAACGAGGTCTCTTGCCACTACAGCTTGTAAAAAAGGGCACATAAAAGTAAACGGCGCAGTTGTAAAGCCAAGCAGAGATGTTTATGCTACAGATACTATTGAATTGCGAAAGAATCAAATCAATTACAAACTTACCATAAATGATATTCCTCCTAATAGGGTGTCTGCTAAGCTGGTTGACATCTACAGAGTAGATACCACCCCAAAAACAGAGTTTGAGTCACAAGAGCTCTTAAAATACGCCAAAGACTATTACCGTAAGAAAGGCACGGGGAGACCTACTAAAAAAGATAGAAGGGATATTGATGATTTTAATACTGAAAATGACTAATTTTAGGCCGCTAATAAGGATATGATGGAATTAAAAAATAGTGTTATTTTAAATCACGCTGAAATAGAACATAAAATAAGACGCATTGCGTTTCAAATTTATGAAAGTAATGTCGATGAAACCGAAGTTATTATTGCTGGTATAGCGCATAATGGCTATCTGTTAGCCGAGAAATTAAAGTCGATATTAGAACATATTTCAGAGATGACGCCAATACTTTGTAAAGTATCTATTGATAAGCACAAGCCTTGGGAAGCTATAACCACCTCTATTCCTCCCAAAGCCTATACGAATAAATCTTTAATTCTTGTAGACGACGTTTTAAATTCTGGAACGACACTTATCTATGGTGTAAAACACTTTTTAGACGTGCCTTTAAAACAATTTAAAACTGCTGTCTTAGTGAACAGAAATCATAAAAAATACCCTGTTAAGGCCGATTTTAAAGGCATATCACTTTCTACATCCCTACAAGAACACGTACAAGTCAACCTTACAGATAAAGCGTATAGCGTTATATTAGAGTAGCCATACACTCTAATACAGCGTCTGCGACTTCTTTTTTAGTTTTATCATCTGTAGACACCACAAATTCGGCCTTGCTGTAAAACTGTGAGCGTTCAAACAGATGCTTGCCTATAAACTCCATCATTTGTGCTTCTGATGAGATATGAGCGATCAGTGGGCGTTTGGCTTTCTTTTTAAACAACTTTTTAGACAATTTAGGCAAAGACGCTTTTAAATATACAGATTTAGCCTCCTTCGCCTCTAATATAATATCCATATTAGTGCCGTAACAAGGTGTACCACCTCCAAGAGATAGAATAAAATCACCTTCTAGTTCTAATAATTCCTTCACATACACGGTTTCTTTCTTTCTAAAATACAGTTCTCCTTTGGTTTTAAAAATCTCGCTCACGGTCATTTTTTCCTTATCTTCAATAAAGTCATCCAAATCAATCACTTTATAGTTTAATTTTTCTGACAAAATTTTTCCAATCGAAGATTTACCAGACCCCATATACCCAATTAATATTATTTTCATTTTACTGCTATTATTTGATTATTAAAAACATACATTATCGTGCCGCAAAAAAACAAAAAAAAATATAAAAAAAGTATTGTTTAATTAATAAAACATTCTATATTTGCACCCGCTAACAGCAATGATAGTTAGTCAAAAAAACAAACAGACCGGGTAGCTCAGTTGGTAGAGCATCTCCCTTTTAAGGAGAGGGTCCTGGGTTCGAGCCCCAGCCCGGTCACAAGAAAAAAGTTAAGCAAATTGCTTAACTTTTTTTATTTTTGTTACATTCAAAAAAAGCACACGTGGCGGAATTGGTAGACGCGCTGGCTTGAGGGGCCAGTATCCGTTTTAGGATGTGGAAGTTCGAATCTTCTCGTGTGCACTACAATACAAAATGCTATAACACCGCAGTAGTAGCAGTTCTATTCCTAATTTATAGAAGGATTTACCTTCAATTCGAAACAAGTATCTCCCACAGAATCAAAAATTATCTAATGTTAATCTTATAATTTTATAAGTTTAGGGGTAATCCTATGGTATTCTGCTTTGTAATGTGTATTTTTGTTTAAGAAAAAACAGAATTTGATGAACAATATTAAGATAATTTTTAGTATTAAAGATCTAGAAAATCTAACTGGGATAAAGGCGCATACCATAAGGATATGGGAAAAGCGTTATAATTTATTACAGCCAGATAGAACCGATACGAATATTAGAAATTACAGCTTAAGCAGTTTACAGAAACTTCTAAATATATCCTTTCTTAACAATAGTGGTTATAAAATATCCAAAATAGCCCAATTAGCAGATGATGAGATTCCTATTAAGGTTAGAGAAATTGCATCTCGTGCTAAAGTAGAAGACCATGCGATCAATGCCTTTAAGCTCTCTATGCTTAATTTTGATCAGGTCTTGTTTTATAACACATATAACAACCTTATAGAGAACAAGAGTTTTAATGAAATTTTCTATTCCATATTCCTTCCGTTGCTTAATGAGATTGGCTTATTATGGCAAACGGATACCATTACGCCAGCGCACGAACATTTTATAACAGCGCACATCAAACAAAAAATACTTTTAAATATAGAGCGTTTACAGAGCTTAGAACCTAAACCTGTCTCTAAAACGTTTATACTCTTTTTACCAGATAACGAGGTCCATGATATTGGACTCCTTTTTATTAATTACCAATTAAGAAGTAAAGGCTACCATACCATTTTCTTAGGAGAGAGCGTCCCCATGTCCAGTTTGGTAAGTGTTCTTGAATTTTTTAACGAAATTACCTTTATCTCGTATTTCACAGTCAACCCCGAAGTAGGTGAGATTCCAAAGTATTTAAACGATTTTAAATCTTTATTATTATCGAGTGCTACTACTAACCTCATGCTATTGGGCCCTAAGTTATTGTCTCTAGATGAAAACTTAGACCTTCCAGAAGGCATTACTATTTACGATTCTATAGAAAACTTAGTAAAAGATATTTAAAATTCATTTTATTTTGTTTAACAATTAATTATATTTGTTAAACAATGAAACACACTATAGCCATAATAGGATCTGGATTCTCTGCACTATCTGCAAGTTGTTATTTAAGAAAATATGGATACGATGTATCTGTATATGAAAAAAACGACACCGTTGGTGGTAGAGCGCGACAATTAAAACAAAAAGGCTTTACATTTGATATTGGTCCTAGCTGGTACTGGATGCCAGATATTTTCGAAAAATTCTTCAATGATTTCGGAAAAAAAACTTCAGATTACTATACGTTAGATAAACTCGATCCTGCATATAAAATTTTCTTTAAAGACGAAGTGATTACCATAGGAGATACTATGGATAAAATATGTGCAGAATTTGACCGTATAGAACCTGGCAGCTCTAAGCCTTTACGTCAATTTATCGCTAAGGCTGCAACCAACTACGATATTGCCATTAATAAAGTGGTGCTCAAGCCTGGGGTTTCGCCTTTCGAATTGGTCACGCCAGAGACCGCAGTACGCGTAGGGCAATTTTTTAAAACGATAAGCGGTGATGTTAGACGTAAATTTAAAAACCCTAAATTGATTTCTACTTTAGAGTTTCCCGTTTTGTTTTTAGGTGCCAAACCTAGCAATACACCCGCATTTTATAGTTTTATGAACTATGCCGATTTTGGACTTGGAACATGGCATCCCAAGGGCGGCATGTATGAAGTAATTAAAGCGATGAAAAGCCTCGCTACAACATTAGGTGTACACATCCATACCAATAACACCATTGAAAAAATACATGTAGAGGGAAAGACTGCCACTGCACTTTCTATTAATGGCAGCCTCAAAACTTTTGATATTATTTTAAGTGGCGCAGATTACCACCATTCTGAAACACTTCTTGATGAAGTACATAGACAATATACCCCAGCCTATTGGGATAAAAAAACCTTTGCCCCCTCTTCCCTATTATTTTATATAGGTTTTAATAAAAAAATAGAGCGTGTAGAGCATCATAATTTATTTTTTGACACCAATTTCGAAACACATGCCGAAGATATCTATGATACACCACAATGGCCTAAAGATCCGCTGTTCTACGCCAATTTTCCTTCTGTAACGGATGCTTCAATGGCACCAGAAGGTTGCGAAACAGGATTTTTCCTCATTCCTATTGCGCCAGGTATAGAAGATACACCACAATTAAGAGCACACTATTTTGACATCATTTTAGCGCGATTTGAGAAGCTCACACAGCAAAATGTTAAAAATAACATTATCTTTAAATCGTCTTTCTGTATTAAAGATTTTATGAAAGACTACAACTCGTACAAAGGCAATGCCTATGGGATGGCGAATACCCTATCTCAAACGGCTTTTTTAAGACCTAAGTTAAAGAGTAAAAAGGTGAATAACCTTTATTTTACAGGTCAACTTACTGTTCCAGGACCTGGTGTACCACCTGCTTTAATCTCTGGAAAGTTAGTCTCTGAACTTATTTACAAACACCATAGCCATTAATTTATGAAAGCACTATTCGATACCGTTTCTTATAATTGTAGCAAGCTTGTGACTAAGAGCTACAGCACATCGTTTTCCTTAGCCACCAAAATGCTTTCAAATTCTATTAGAGCGCATATTTATAACATCTATGGTTTTGTACGTTTTGCAGATGAAATTGTAGACTCTTTTCACGATTTTGATAAAACACAACTGTTTGATAGCTTTAGTAAAGACTTAGAAAATGCTTTGGAACAAAAGATAAGCTTGAATCCTATCTTAAATGCCTTTCAATATACCTATCACAAATACAATATTGATAAGAGTTTAGTAGATGCCTTTATGAAAAGCATGCGTTTAGATTTAAGCAAATCTACATACCTATCTGATGACGAATACAAAGCATACATATACGGCTCTGCAGATGTTGTTGGCCTTATGTGCTTGACCATATTTGTAAAGGGAGACACAACTAAATTTAATGAACTTAAGGATTCTGCGATGTCTTTAGGCTCTGCCTTTCAAAAAGTAAATTTTTTAAGAGATCTTAAAGCAGACTTTAATGAATTAAATAGAAGTTATTTTCCTAACGTAGACTTAGATAATCTTGACGAAAACGCAAAACAGCAAATTATCGACGATATTGAAAGTGATTTCGAAAAGGGATTGAGTGGTATTAAACGTTTACCAATAGAAGCTAAATTTGGTGTTTTTATGGCGTATCGCTATTACAGTCAATTGCTTAAAAAGCTTAAAAAAACCCCTGCGCTACAAATTAAAGATACACGCATTCGCGTTTCTAATCCTAAAAAAATAGAGCTCTTAATGCGTAGTTATGTCAAATACCAATTAAATTTAATGTAATTTTAAACCATGACTATTTTACTTTGGATACTCGTCTTTTTAAGCACTTATGCCTTTATGGAATTTATGGCTTGGTTTACCCACAAGTACATCATGCATGGGTTTTTGTGGTCTCTACATAAAGACCATCACCATAAAGATCATGACAGCTGGTTTGAGCGTAATGATGCGTTTTTTATTTTCTATGCTATTGTTAGTATCGGCTTTTTTTGTGCTTGGCAATACGGTGGTTTTTGGCCAGGACTCCCTATTGGTTTAGGTATTTTCGCCTATGGATTATCCTATTTTATAGTCCATGATATTTTTATACACCAACGTTTTAAACTCTTTAGAAATGCTAATAATTGGTATGCCAAAGGCGTACGCCGTGCCCACAAAATGCATCATAAACATTTAGGAAAAAGTGATGGTGAATGTTTTGGAATGCTATTTGTTCCTTTTAAATATTTTAAACGTAAATAGCGCGCATGTCTGGGCGTTCTCATTTTGATTATGTAATTATTGGTCATGGCCTTGCGGGTTTACAACTCGCTTTAGCCCTATGCAACGATGCTTGGTTTAGTACCAAACATATTGCACTTATAGACCCCTTAGACAAAGATGTTAATGATAGAACCTGGAGTTTTTGGACAGCTAAACCCACACCATGGGCATCTCTAATCCATAAAACTTGGACACATGCAGATATCCATACCTCTGCAAAGCATATACCGCTTAACTTAAAGCCGTATACTTACCATGCTATTAGAGCCTTAGATTTTTACACTCATGCCTTCAAGATATTAAACGCATCGCCTACCATCCATATCATTAAAGCTACGGTTAAAGAAACGTCTGAAACGCCAACAACCGTTTCTATCACTACAGAAAACGAAACGTTTACAGCCCACCACGTATTTGATAGTAGACTGCCAGAAGCTTACTTCTCCTCTCAACACCCCATTGCTATCGTACAGCATTTTAAAGGTATTGTGATACGTACTAAAGCCCCTGTTTTCGACACCAATACCATAACCATGATGGACTATAGGTTAAAAGATGGTGCGCAAACGACGTTTACTTATGTCTTACCGTTTTCTAAGCATGAAGCTCTTGTAGAGTTTACCTATTTTACCAAGACCCCTGTAGACGAGCAAACTTACGACCACTATATTGATACTTATATTAAAACCTACCTTAATGTAGATACTTATGACATTCTAGAGGCAGAAACAGGGCAAATTCCTATGACGACCTTTCCGTTTCAAAAGTACTCAACAAAGCGGATTACAAAAATAGGTACTGGTGGCGGTTGGGTAAAAGCATCTACAGGCTACGCATTTACGCATACCGAGAAAAAGGTCAATCAAATTGTAAAAAATATTAAAGCCAACACGCTACCCTCTAAACACCTCTTTAAAAGGAAGTATCTGTTTTATGACAAAATCTTTTTAAAAGTATTATGCGATGAAAATCATAAAGGCGAATGGCTCTTCGAGCAATTTTACAGTAAAAATACGGTGTCTACGATGTTTCGATTTTTAGATGAAGAGTCTGCTTTTGCTGAAGAACTTAAAATTATGAGCGCTTTATTTTCTTGGTCTTTTATCAAAGCCTTTTTTAAAACACTCTAGTGTTTAACGGCCAATAAGGTGTCTAATGTTTGCTTTACGGTAGTACTGTTCCAATTGGCAGCTCCTGTTTTATCGATAACAATATTGCCTTGGGCATCTATTAAAAACGTTCTCGGAATACTTTTTACATTAAATGCCTTTGGCGCAGAAGTACTAGGTTTAAATACTGGAAAGGTATAGCCTTTGGCCTCTATAAATTTTTGAATCACCGCTTTGTCTTCATGAGATACAAAAACAAAGGCGACCTTATCTTTATAGCTCTTGTAAAGATCTTGTAAACTCCCCATTTCTGCAATACATGGCGGACACCACGTCGCCCAAAAATTAACCAGCACAACTTTACCTTCTAAGTCTTTAAAAGACAATTGTGCACCAGTTGTAGCTTCCAATTGCCACTCGTAATCCTCAACCTGTTTTTGAGCTTCTGTAGCAACTACAGAAGGCCCAAACAGTCCTAATCCTTTATTTAGAAATACCTGTATGGGTTGTCGTGTTTGCGGTATTATCATAAGAAGTATGACCACTAGAAAAATACCATTTTTAAACTTAGCCTTAGAAAACCCCATAATTACATGCGCTTAGCTTCTTCCCAAAACACATCCATTTCTGCTAATGTCATATCTTTTAGTGGTTTATTTAAAGCTTTCGCTTTGGCCTCTAAATATTTAAAACGTTTAGAGAATTTTTTATTGGTACGTTCTAGGGCATTTTCTGGATTTATATTTAAAAATCGCGCATAGTTTACCATAGAAAATAGCACGTCACCAAACTCACTTTCCATAGCTTGGGCATCACCGCGTTTAATTTCGGCATTGAGCTCCTCTAATTCTTCCTCTACTTTTTCCCAAACCTGCTCTGGCGCTTCCCAATCGAAACCAACACCTGCTACTTTTTCTTGTATACGGTTGGCCTTTACTAATGCTGGTAAACTTTTAGGCACTCCTTCTAAAACACTAGTTTTGCCTTCCTTTAATTTTAAGTTTTCCCAATTTCGTTTCACATCATCTTCATTTTCTACCGTAACATCACCGTAAATGTGTGGATGCCTATTAATAAGCTTTTCACAAATACTATTGCAAACATCAGCAATATCAAACGCTTTAGTTTCACTTCCTATTTTAGAGTAAAAGACAATATGTAACAAGACATCACCAAGCTCTTTTTTTACTTCTTCTAAATCTTGATCTAAAATGGCATCACCAAGCTCGTAGGTTTCTTCTATAGTTAAGTGGCGTAGCGTTTCCATAGTTTGTTTCTTATCCCACGGGCACTGGTCTCTTAACTCATCCATAATGGTCAATAACCTATCAAAAGCCTTAAGCTGATCTTGTCTGCTATTCATTCGTTTCTTTTTTGTAAAAATACAATTTCTAATGTTTTGTCATGCTTCTTATTCACGATTACCCCAGTTCCCTTTATTAAAATAACGCTCACTTTTTACAAGTCGTTGCTGGAGCTTCATCCCAAACCCCTAAACCGTCTATAATAATTTGTAAAACATGAGACACTATAGGGCTCCTCATAAACCACCCCAAACTAGCATAGCCTAAATGTATATGCTCAAAAGCATGGGCTAGAGCTTTAATACTTTTATAATCTTGCCCCGAAACATGCACATAGGTGACCTGTTTTAACGCATCACTCTTATAAGTACTGGCATATGCAATTTTTAAATTAAACGTATTTTGTTTTTCAAACCATGTTTTTAAGGCTTCACATGGGGTACATTGTGCTTTAAAATATATCGTGCCTTGTGGTATATGTTTAGGTTTAAATAGAAAATACCAGCTTGGAACTTGTTTTAAATACTGTAGCCATGAGCTTCCAAATCGTTTTTTCATATCGGTATACTCTTGTGCATTAGACACTCCAATTGTATAGGCTATAGAAATAAAAACCCCCATAGCAAGTGCATAGGAGTTATAAAATAAACTTAGAGGTATAAATAGTACGGTAAACGACCACTGTATAGGATTCTTAATATAAGCATAAACGCCTGTGGTTACAAAAAATTGGGTTTTATCATAAGGAAAAGCGGTGCCTTTCCCCTTATCTACCAAATCGACTACAGCGATTAATGCAGGTAATGCGAGTATACAAATAATTTGAAACTCTAATACCGACCATGTTGCATCATGAAATTCGCCCCACCCATACAGCGCTACCGTAAACGGAATCACACATAGCAACAGTAAAGCCATGACGATAACTTGTAATGCTGCTCTATAAGGTAAGGCTGTGGATTCAAAACTCCATTTCCCCCATAAATACCCTGGTAAGAAAGCTCCAAATAGTACCATTAATTCTCCTAAAACCCAGTTGGGTTTTAAGCTTAAAATCTCTTGCGTTTCAAGAAAAGGCATGAGTAGTAGATCTATCCAAAAAAGCCCTAACCCTATAATAAGTACATGTTTCCCTTTACAGATATAGAAGGGTAACATCCATAAAAAAAGCCATATAAAGCAAATATCATAAGGCATTTTAATGCTATTGTGTTCATGAAATACCCACAAATTTAAACCCACACAGTAATAGTTGATTAACGGTAAGGTAAATAGCAACCAAATAAAATTATAGAACAAGGCCCAGTTTAAGGCCTTTGATTGCTGTTTTTTTAAAATAAAAAACGCTAAAAGCACAAAGATTAAGGCTAGGACAACTGTTCGAATTTCGGTTGGTGTGCGCATTAGTTCTCTGTAAAATACGATTGAATTAAATGTGCATTCATAAGGTCTACGGCATAGGTTTGGAAGGTTTCAAAGTACCATGAAGGCCCTAAGTCACAAGTAAAATTTGTTGTCCACAGCACTTCTGTTTGTCCTTCTTTTTCTCGCAATTCCACCTTTATATCTTTAAAAGTCAACCAGTGCGCAATATGTGTATCATCACTTTTCACCGTAAAATATACGGCATCTTCTGTTTTTTCTTTTACCACTAAAACCAGTGTTCCTATTCCTTTGGTCGACGATTTAAATGCTATAGTTCTTTGAGCACCTATAGCCAATCCTTCTCCTTTAATGTCTAAGGGTTTAGGAAATCCTATTTTAAAAAACAGAGGTAAATGAGCCTGAAAATCAGGCCTTGCATTTAATTGCTGTAGAGATGCGTTCTTTACGAATTGTACGGTTGTTATGGAATGTACTGTATCGCCTTTTATATAGTCTAAAGGCTGAAAAAGTAGTAAAAACAAAGGGATTATAGCAAAGGCATAGGTATTGGATTTGCGCTTTTTCAACATTTCGAAACACCAAACCACAATAGCGCCTACACCATAGAAAATTGGAGCCATAAATAGAATACAAACCAAACCTTCACCTAAAAAGATACCGCTTATTAAAAGAAACATCGTAATTGTTAAAAATACAATGCCATAAGCCGATTTAGGGCGCTTTGAATACCTCACTATTAAAAGTGTTATAAGTGTGGGGATGCCAATAAATAACAAAGAGGTTTGCTCCAATCTATAATTCCCTACACACCTAAAACTTATACTGGCAATAGCTAGTACAACGATTAAGAGATAAAGGGTTCTTTTCTTAGTGTGACCTTTTAAAAAATTCATTTTTTTCATCTGTTTAAAATTTTCGCTATTAAACGTCAAACGCCTTAAAGGTAGGAGTTCTAAATTTAAAGCCTAAGTTGAGTAATTTTTCAGGATAGACACATCTGCTTTTTAAAATTAACTCTGTTTCTGTTCCCATACCTATTGCGCCCAGTTGTAATAACCACTTAGGCGTGTTAAATCCAAAAGCGACTTTTATTTTTTTTCGCAACGTTTTTTGAAAGGCTGCATTACGTATAGGGTTGGGCACACAAATATTATAAACACCTTCGTTTTGAGTACTTAAAAAGGCAATAGCGCGGGTATAATCGTCTTCTGTAATCCAACTGATGTATTGCCGACCAGAACCTTGTTTGCCCCCTAACCCCAATCGCGTCATACGCTTCATAATAGGAAATGCACCACCATTGTTCCCCAAAACTATAGAGGTTCTCGTTATTATTTTTTTTGTGTTTCGAAAGGTATAACTCTGAAATAATTGCTCCCAGGCTTTACAGACATCCATTGAGAAATCGGCACCTATACGCCCCTCCGCTTCTGTCATAAACGCCTCTTCTGAATGTTGATAAATGGTAGCTGATGACGATTGTATAAATACTTTAGGCGGCTGCTTCAATGCTAATACAGCCTCACACAACACTTTGGTGCTTTTCAATCTGCTGGCGTAAATCTCTTCTTTATGTTTAGGGGTATACCTACAATTTACAGATTTCCCCGATAGATTAATGAGCAGATCTGCGCCTTCTAATACGACCGTCCAATCTCCCTTCGTTTCTCCATCCCAGTGCAGGTAATACACATGAGCTTCGTTTTGTATTTGCCGACGTGTAAGTACATAAACGTCTGCATGTTGATGTTTGGTAAAATGTGCTGTAAGCAACCTACCGAGATATCCTGTACCTCCTGCTATAACTACTTTCATAATTTCGATGTTATAAAATAAATACTAAAACCCCCAATACCAACACGCGGTAAGCGATCCATGTATATGTGATGTAATACGGCAACTTTAAAATTGTTATTCTGCGTTTGTGTTCATAAAACATCCCACCTACCACTGCTGCGAAAAGAGCAAGAAGAAGGGGCTGAGAAAAACCAACACTATAATGCAGCAAGAGGATTAGTCCTAATGCACCACTCCCCATTAGGGAAACCGTCATTAAATGTCCTATATAATTCCATATCGTTTCTATCTTTTTTCGTATTAAGAATACACTTTGAAATACAATTTGTCCAACGCCAATGCCCAATTCGCTGTACCAATTGGTTTGAGGCAAGCCCATGATGCAATTCGAAAAACAATACAGACTATACCCCACTGCAAAAACTGACAACAAGATGTATATGAGACGGTATTTTAAATTAAATCGTGGTGTACAGCTTAACCCCTGTGTTGTTGCTACTGAAGGCACAATCACTTTTCGATTGAAAGAGATCAACGCATATAATTTTTTAAGCATCCAATAGATCCATTTCGTTTTTGCTATAGAAGCACCCCAAGGCCATGCATTTCCTATAACTTTCAATAGACTGTCTATACCGTAATAGACTTTTTGATGTTTGGTATCCACCAAAGCAATTTCGTCTGCTGCACGTTCTACATCTATAAAATCCTGTTCGAAAGTAGCCAGTGTTTCAAAGGGTTGTCTCCCATGCGCATCTAACATCTTATGTGTTATAAAGCTACTGGTATAAGCACAACATAATGGACATGCTGTATCGTAAAGTAAAGTGTGATGGCGAAGTGTTTTCATAATAGTGCTGTTTATAATATAGACCTCCTAAAACTGCTATTCTGTTTGAGTTGTTTTATGCTGTTGTGCTTTAAGATTATTAGCTTTACTTGCTTTTCTTCCTTTTAGAAAAAAGACTATAAAAAGTACCATAACAACACCTAAATAGATAGAGAAGCCGCCAAGTTTAGCGCTTAATGTTTCAATTAAATACCGGTAAGATGTTATATTGTAAGTACGTACAATCTTTAACGCAAAACCAATATTTATGAGGTAAAATCCAATTTTAAAGAGCTTATTGGTCGCTAAAGCAATGTCTTCTCTTTGATTGAAAATATCGCGCATAAAAATTTTACTGTGCTTAAACAAATGTTGTGCTACTAGAGTGGTTAACACGATACTGACTGGTAAATAGATAGCGTAAGCGATTAATTGTAATGAAGTATTCATAAGTTTCTGTTTTTAAAATAATTATGTGTTTTATAAATTGTGATCATATTGATAAAATGCAACACACCTATAACAAGGAGAATGAAGCTTAAACGTGCTGTTAGCATTTCAATTAATGCTGCATAACTGTCTATATGATGAACTGTTTGTAAAGTCCAAACAACCATCCCTATATTCAAAACATAATAAGCTGTTCGCAATACTTTATTAATCGTATTAGCAAACTTTATATCCTTATAAAAATAGTGGTGTATAAATAGTTTACCATTGCAATAACACGCGTTACCAACATAGAGTACTATGCCTACCGCAACGGCTAAAAATAGCGAATACCCTAATAGATTTAGTAATGTCATGTTTTCGTGTTTAAAATTAATACTATTTAAATGTTTTGTATTTTCAGAAATTATTGAAAGTTTATATTCAAATTTTTTTACTTTTTAATCATTTTCGTGAAACTAGATAATAACCAATGTTCATCTGCTTTAATGGCTTTTTCTAAAATGCCGTTAACTGTATTAGTAACAGAAGACAGGTCTTTCATAAGCGCTTTAAACTGTTGCGCCTCTTCTGTAGTAGCGGTAACATCGTTTTGCAACTCATCCAACACTTTTAATACAGGCTCTATTTCTCGTCGTTTACGTTCCTTAGTAACTTGTTTAAACAACTCCCAAATGTCTTTATCTGCAACAAAAAACTCTTTACGCTCTCCTGGTACAAATTCTTTTTTCACAATGCCCCAGTCGATCAAAGCACGTACATTCATATTCACATTACCTCTAGAAATCTTTAAGGTTTCCATGATAGCATCTGCCGAAAGCGGCTCTACAGCGACTAAAAGTAGTGCATGCACCTGAGCCATGGTTTTATTAATACCCCAAGAGGTTGCTAAACTCCCCCACGTTTGAATGTATTTTAATTTTGCCGCTTCTAATTCCATGGTACAAATATATAGGTTTTTTCTAAACTTTCAAAATTTATTGAAAGTTTAGAATATTTATTTTGTCTTTTTATTAAAAGATACCCTATGTAATCTTTAATTTTGACACTACATAATTTACAGAATTCATGATAACGCATATAGAAGGCACGTATAAAGTGATAGGGACGAATCAAGATGCTACAGGGGCATCCTATTCGGGGTTTTTACATTTAAACCAAACACATCCTCATAGGGTTGATGCCGAATGGGTGATAAGTGGTAGCCAAACCTTAAAAGGTTCTGGTTTTTTTCATGATAATACCCTCGTTATCAATTTTTATTATGAAGGAGAAGCCGAACAGGCTGGTAAACGGTTTAAGGGTGTTGTTGTTTACCGTTATCATGAAGATACAAATACACTTCAAGGCTTTTGGTCTGAAAAACATGGCGATCTTGACTATTTAGGATTTGAAAACGGTACAAAATTAAAAGACGACAGTGCCATTTTTAAACTTAAAGACCTTAATTAAAACCCAATAACTATACATCTAAACTACGTTAATACTGTTTTTTAGTTTGCAATTAGTGCAACACCAAATGATCTTTTTTTTCTTTATACAAAGAAGACACCTAGAACATGGCTTATGCTATATTTTTTATTCTGAAATAGACAGGAAAAGGACGTTGTATTACGGTAATTTGAATTAGAAATGCTGTAGACTATTGAAAATCATAGTTAATTACAAAATTTCGGCATTGCTTTTGATATCTTATTGCTGTATATTTAAGGCATTAAGCCTTAGATATCTAATTTTAAATTAAAATATAATGAACAAAGGAACCGTAATTTTAGGTGCACTAGTTGGTGTTGGTTTAGGCATGCTATTCGCACCAAATAAAGGCAAAGCAACTCGGGAGAAACTTAAAAAGGAAGGTCAAACTGTAAAAGATCAAATCACCCAAGATTTTAAAGAGGTTAAAGAAGAGGTCTCTAAAACGGCTGCCTCTGGTAAAGCCAAATTTAACGCAGAATTAAAAGACGTTGCCTCTAAAGCAAGTTATAAAACAGAACATGTTATTAGCTTTTTAGAGAAACAATTGTCTGTACTAAAAGAGAAAAACAAAGCATTTCAGCACCCGAGTTAAAATAAAAACCTATCCGTAGCCTGCTACGGATAGGTTTTTACAGACAGCTAAGGCGTCCCTTTTTTCTAATAACCATAGGAAAAGGTCTCTCTATTAGACCTTAGCTCTTGATTTATACGCCTAGCCTAAGTCGGGTCGCAATTACGATTACAATTTAGCTACGACTTGATTAAGCTGTTCTAAATCATGATGTGCTATGAGCACTGTATCTACTTTATTTTCTTTGTTTAAAATAACTGTGGTGGGCGTGTAAACAACATTTAAACTATCTAGAACACTTAAAGATGTGCTCACCAAAGCAAACTCATACTTTTTATCTTTCAACTCCTTTTGTTGTTCTTCTGGATTAGTATCGTATTGTAATACGACAATATCAATATCAGCGTGGGTATTCGCAAAGTTGTTCAAAATTGGGTGGTAAGTATCGCAATTAGGGCATGTACTGCTTGAAAACACTATCATTTTGACTTTTGCCTCTTGATTTGGCACTTCTAATGCTTTACCTTCTGTATCTACCACATCCATAGTATTAAAGACCTGTCCTTTTTCTAGTTTAATTTTATCATCTAATGCGTCTTGATATTGCGCTGTAATACTATCACTAAATGCCTTACAATTCAAAGACAATGTAGTATAGTTTGTCACTAACTTCTTGTAACGAAATACATTAAATACTAATGCACCTAATAGGAAAATTGATAATCCTAAATTCAAATTCTTTTTAATTAAAGTCATAATTATAATTATAAACACATCTCCAATAAATCACATGCATCAAACCATATGGTGTTAATACCACACACAAAATTCTTGCAGTAATCAGGTGGAGATGTGTTACTTTTAATACCGTAAATCACCTATTCCAAATACCTTTATTATTATTCATTTATAGTTTCTAAAAAAATTTCACGGTATTGAATAATAATATATATGGTATTGAATTATTAGGACTATAGGATACTATCTAAATAGCCTATAATCTACAAGCAGTAACTACTTGTCTTGGTGGCTGTCCTGGTCGTCTTATTGTCCGTCTACATTCACCTCTATTAGATCCAGGAACCCGTCTACATTCGGGACAACGAGGCAATGGGGGTCTTTGGTTCAAGTCTTCAACGCGCTCAGGTATTCTGAGATTAGAAGTAATACTTGTCGTTTGGTCTACATCATCTGAAACTGTAGACAGGTTAGAACTGTACAGTACTGTGCATACTGCAAAACATGCTAATAAAATGAAATTTTTCATAATTAAATTTTTTGTGTGACAAATTATAAGCTACAACTTTATGACGATCAAAAAGTAGCATCTTACGTTAAATTGTTATATAACATTATAAAATTAAATATTAAATACAGTATTTACAACTATTTAACTGTCAGACTATTAAACACAATAATAACTAAATTTCATTATGAATGATACTTTTTTATATTTTTATAAAATGGTGGCAAAAACTCAAATAAATATTAAGGAAAGTAAGTCAGAACTTAAGTTACTTCGTAAGTCCAGTAAATCTCAAAGAGAAAAGACACGCATTCTTTTTTTATTATTAAAGTTAGAATCTAAGTTTAAGTCTCAAAAAGAATTATCTAGATATTTAGATGTAAGCGAATCGACTATTCGTCGTTGGACAAACACCTATAATAAATTTGGTCTAAAGCAATTTTTAAATATACCTCTTGGAGGAAAAAGACGAGAAGTCATTACTCATATTATTTCAAAGGGGTTAAAAGAAAGGTTAGAAGATTTAGAACACCCTTTTACAGGTTATAATGATGCTGTAAAGTGGGTAGAAAAACGCTATGGAGTCAAGATAGAATATAATACTTTAAGAACTTACATGAAACGGCATTATAAAACAAAACTTAAGGTGTCTAGAAAGTCTTGTCACAAAAAAGAAGAACAAGTCGTTATAGTTTTTAAAAAGTTTTCTAATTACAATTAAATACCGTTAGAATTCGTCTTAAAAAGATAGACACACTAGTGTTAATCTATCTTTTCAAGACAAAAAATAAGTTTGTTTCGTGTCATGGTACCTAGTGGTACATCTCTTAGAATTAAAGAAATTAAGCCTATTATAAAACGTCAACATGTTAATTAAAACACCAATTTGTAGGAAAAATTATCATCTAAAAATGACATTTTTTTGTTCATAAAATACAAGAAAGCTATTCTATAAATAGCTCATAGAATTTTCAAAAAATAAACAAAAAACTTAGGATAATAATTATTGAGCATATAGAATTTCATTTTATGAAAAAATTTGATATACCACATAACACTATGCTTATTAGAATACTACATTATAGTCTTGAATTAAATGCTTTTATAAACATTTTGAGATGTACAAAACAGTTTTATAAAAACAAAATATTTGAAAACTTAGCGCACTTAAAAGCTTATCTAAACGAATTTTATAAAAAATCCTAATATCATTAAAAATAGCAATCATATCCATTATTAAAACAAAATATTTAACTGTCATTTTGAAATTTAATTAATACACTATTTGTATGCTTTTGAATATCCGCAATCACCAATAAACAATTAAAAAAACAGATAATTAAATAAAAAAATATCATGAATACCTTCCGTTTTAAAGTCCATTTTGATAGTGAAGAATCCTGCCGTCTACATTTTAAATCCGAGCGCGATAAAATAGGTGTAAAATGCCGACGCTGTGGTCATAATAAGCATTATTGGATAAAATCTGTTTGGAGTTATGAATGTAAGTCATGTAGAGCTCGTACTTCTCTGCGTAGTGGTACTATAATGCAAAGTTCTAATTTGTCATTTATGACCTGGTATAAATCTATGCTTTTAATGAGTACTACGAAAAAAGGTTTCTCGTCAAAAGAAATTCAAAAGCGACTAGGCTTAAAAAGGTATGAGCCTGTGTGGGCTATGGTTCATAAATTTCGTAAAGCTATAGGCAATCAAGAAGCTCGTTACACCTTAGAAGGGATGATTGAAATGGATAAAGGCTATTTTACTGTTAAACCTTCAAAAATAAAACAACTTATAAGAAAAAGAAAATATGAAAACCTAAGGAAACAGTATGTATTGCTTCTAGCAGAATCGAATCCATTAGAAAACATTGAAACCAAAAAGAAAGAAAGACAATGTCGTTATTTTAAAGCTACAGTACGAGATGCTCCTAAAGCGCAAAGCGTCAACGATTCTATTACAACTTCATTAAATGATCCAAATATTGTGTTCTCTGCCAAGAACTGTTCATATGTTGATATTTCTGATTTTGTAGAACTTTATATTACCAAAACATCAGATAATGAGGTGCTAAAATGGGTTCATATTACCATTAGTAATACAAAGCGAGACTTACTTGGTACTCTTCACAAAATTAAAAGAGAATATCTTCAGTTATACCTAAATGAGTTTGTTAACAAGTTTAATAAAAGGTATTTTGATGAGAGACTCTTCGATAGACTAGTAATTGCTTGTATTACAGAATTATGAATTAAAGCTGGTATTCATATTCTTATTTTTTTAAACATAATGCTATATATTTACTATTAAAGCACTAAAAACCTAATAATATAAAAATTTGATAAAAAAGCGTACACACTATTTATACAAGTAAACGACTAATTAGGGCTTGCTGATTTTCTACTTATATTTTTACACCCCTAATGTTTACAATACTTTGTGTGTTTTTTGTTAG
>CANNGA010000017.1 GCA_947504035.1 uncultured Flavobacteriaceae bacterium | reverse complement strand
TAAGACAGTTCAAACCACTACCTCACTCACAACATGACCTTTACACAAAAACTACAAATCAAGGTAAAACAAAAAAATAGGGCAGAAAGTGACGCAGGACAACTGTTTTTGTATGTGTTCTACAAAAGGAGAATTCTAAGCCTCTAGTATCAAATTTAAGCCTTCTAAAATATATATTTTAGATAAGGACATAAAGCTAGAAATGCTCTTAGAGTGCCTTATTTAAACCATTTTTTTAGAAAATTATGGACTTGTGCAACGGTTACCGTTGTTATGTGGCGTTTTTTAAGTCACTTTTCAATCCTAAATTTGCCAATATCAACCGTAAAGTTATTTGTCTTAAACAGAAAATTTGAGATTTCAAATCTTTTTCGCTTATCGAATTGACACTTCCGTGCGTTAATTTATCTCGTGTTTTTTTTAGTTTTTTAAATGAGTATCCAAAATCTAATGGATTTATAGAATTTAATTTCAAAGTCTCTTCTAAAGGGCTTTTTAAAGGTTTTATCTCGATTTTATTGATGAGTCCATTCCATTTATCCTTTAATAAATCCAAATCTTCTTTCTGCTCTAAAGAAGATGAAATCAGCCCAAATGCTTTTTTAAAGTTATCTTCTTTTGATTTGTTAAATACAAATTTTTCAATTTGCTGTTTGATATTGAAAATCTCGATTATATTAAAAAGCAATAAAAATGAAGCGGTTAAATCTACTTCTCTTGAATGCAAATAATTATCTATTGCCTTATCAAATTGCTTTTCTTTTATGAGATAATTAGCGTACCAATCCGTTTTTAAAATTTTCTCTATTCGGTAGTTTTTTTCCAAATGATAAAAAACGGTCGAAAAGTCGGAAACAAATGTTTTGTTGTTCGGTGAAGTGTCTCGATAGATAAAAATCTGCTCTTCTGTTCTGTAGGTTAACTTTTCGAATATGATTCTAATACCAAAGCAGAAAGATAAAAAACTACATATTATTTCCAGAGACCTTTTGGCTCTTTCAAAGTCTAAATCGGCAAACTTATAATTTATGGTTGGGATTTTTTTTACTGTAAATTGTTCACTTCCTCGCTTTTCATTGTTTGTAAATTCCAATTCTGGTCTAAAAGATATTTCCTTTGCGTCATAGAAGTCTTTCATTCCATTCATTCGAGAAATTGAAAATTCATTTTTATTTTTTAAATTAGTGAAAAAAGAGTAAAACGAATTAACAGTTTTCAATCCATTTTTATTCAAAAACGCCTTTCCTTCGTTTACAAATTCCTTGTGTTTATTCGGAAATACTAAAGCTATTTTGCTAACGTAAATAGTGAAATAAGTATTTTGGACATCGCTCTGAAACGATTGCGTTTTGTAGATTCTGCTTTTGTCTAAAAAAAGAGCGACTTCTGTTCCTGTAATTTCAAAATTGTTTTCAAAAAGTCCGTGAGAACCTTTTGACACCATAAAATCCCTATCAATTTGAGAACCGACTTCGTTGTCTATTATTTGAATATACATTTCCTCGTCAGTAACAAATAAATGAGCGTGGAATGTTTTGGATGAAATTTTTTTATCCTTAAATTTTAATTCTATACAGAAATATTCTTTCACTCAAGATGTTTTTTTAAATGCCACATAACATAGATATATGTGCAATTGCACATATATCTCATGTATGTGTTTCACAAATCTAAAGGTTTTTTTACAGATTAAAAACTACTAATAGAATTTGTATCTGTCTCAAATTGGTGCTATTTCCCTGTAAAACACTAAGAGGTGGCTAAAACAGTTCAAACCACTACCTCACTCACAACATGACTTTTACACAAAAAAAACAAGTCAAGGTAAAACAAAAAAATAGGGCAGAAAGTGACGCAGGACAACTGTTTTTGTATGTGTTCTACAAAAGGAGAATTCTAAGCCTCTAGTATCAAATTTAAGCCTTCTAAAATATATATTTTAGATAAGGACATAAAGCTAGAAATGCTCTTAGAGTGCCTTATTTAAACCATTTTTTTAGAAAATTATGGACTTGTGCAACGGTTACCGTTGTTGGCAACAGTTTTTATTTAATTCCGATTAATATTCTTGCTTTTTCGTGATTCGGTGATTTATCTTCTCTCATAGAAATTGCAATTTGTCCAATCCAATAATTTTCGTCTATCATGTTATTATTAGACATCAAATTAGTAATATTTTTTTGCGATGATAATTTTGAAAATGTTTTAGCTAAAACTTCTTTTGTTAGTTTTAACGATTTTAAATTGTCAGGTAAAATATCCAGTGTACAAAACAATGTATAGTACAAATTATATAAACTTTCATAATTCATATCGTTTGGTAATCTTGGATTAAGATAATCGTAAAGTTTTTCCGAACTATTCATTTTTTTTAATCAGTTTGTTAGAGTCAAATCCATACATAAACTCATTTAATTGTCCATTAATTCCTCAAAATATGTACAAATTCTTTCTCGGTCTTCAGTGTCCAATTCCATATAAATGTCCGCAAACTTTGAAAGTCCGATTTTAATTTTCTCTTGATATTTTTTGTCAGTTGGGTTTTCAGATTCCGCTATACTTTTAAAGTCAGACGCAACATTATTAATTTTCTCTGTAAAAATCGGGCGCATTTTTTCGTCAGCGATTCCAGGATAGTAGTTTTCCGCTACGAATTTTTTCTTTGCGATAAATTCCGCAAATTTTTCATTCGCATTTTCAGGTGTTTTCATTTCATTCGCATTTTGTCCGCAAGCAGATTGTGTTTCTGTAGTTTTCGAGCTATTATGTCCTAATAGAATTTGTATCTGTCTCAAATTGGTGCCGTTTTCCTGTAAAATACTTAGAGGTGGCTAAAACAGTTCAAACCACTACCTCACTCACAACATGACCTTTACACAAAAACTATAAATCAAGGTAAAACAAAAAAAACGCTTCAAACATCTTGTTTAAAGCGATTTAATTAAAATTGTGACCTCAAAGGGTCAGCCTTCGAACTTTTTGAAGTATGATATCTCCCAAATACTATCAAAATCTCATGCTATTTTGAGCTTATAAGTACGCTTTAATAAGTGTTTTTTATTTAAATGAAAAAGACAACACAGCATATTGTGCTGGCCTATCGGTACGTCATATGCTTCTTAGTTGTGCATTCGTTTTATTTTTTTGATTCCATACAGTCTCCAAAATTATTAATATAATCGTCTAGATTTTCCTCAAGCATTTTTCTATATTCATCAACAAAATAATCTATAGTTTCTTTTTTCGCCGATTTCATCTCTTCTCCGTTATTCCATCCGCAAGCGCTTATCCAAGCATTAAATCTAGCCACACTATACATCATTGAGGCACTTACTTTTCCTCTACTTTCAGTTTTCAAATGTTCGTTGGATAAGTTAATATGCTCATCTGCTCGATCATAAAAATGTTTGTCAACTTCGTCCATTCAAAAATTATTTTTACTTTATATAACCGTCTTTTTTCATCAATTCATATGCTTTGTCCAAATCTTGTTTGGATTTTGGACTATCCAAATAGTATGGTAAGTCTGTTTTTTCGTTAGTTAATTTTATCATTTCTCCATCCTCGATTAAGTCTTCAATCATTAAGATCATATCTTTATCTAGCGTTGCCAGAACTTGTCCGCGACCATATTTATTAGCCATCCAAATGATGTATTCTTCTATAGTTTTTTATCCGTCAGCATCAAGATAAATTTGTTGAGGCCATTCATCCATCGTTATAACTCTTGGAGATTTGTTGTCAAATAGGTGAATCATCTCTTCATTAAGCCAGTCCCATTGCAATGTTCGAATAAAATATTTGTGTTTTTTCTCATAGCTATGCAAGAAATCAAATTTTGGTAGCTCTTTAGGCTTCTTTTTAAAAATTCCGAACATTATTAGAGTTTTAATGATGTACAACGATTGAAATAAAAAGTCGTTTTAATGCTTTTTATTTTTTGTTATAAGCTTTTTTAATATTTCCATTTTCATAAACAAGAATTATAATCTCATTAAATGTGTCTTGAGATATCTCTTGCCCCAATAAATTATATGCTTTAACTATTTTTAAATTATCCTCAGAGAAACTAAAATCATTAATAGATAATGTCCTGTTTTCAAGAATAAATATATCACCATAATTTCCGCCAGATAGTGTTGGTAAGCTAATTGAGGTTTCAATATTTGTTTCTATATTAAATTTTATGATAGTACCATCTATAGTACTTGACGAAGTATTTGATGAAATCCCATATATTTCCTTGGTTTCCGCATCATATATTAAACTTTTTAACGGTTCAAACTCAACAGGGAAGGTTGTTGTATAATTATATGTGTTTATAATGCTCCCGTCTGTTTTGCTTACTTCCAATAAAGATTGATTTATAAAATCATCTCTAGTTACAAATAATTTGTTATTAGCAATGATTATATCACCATAATTTCCACCTGATAATGTTGGTAGGCTAATTGAGGTTTCAATATTTGTTTCTATATTAAATTTTATGATGGTACCATCTATAGTACTTGACGAAGTATTTGATGAAATCCCATATATTTCCTTGGTTTCCGCATCATATATTAAACTTTTTAACGGTTCAAAACCAGGAAAAGTTGTTGTATAATGATATGTGTTTATAATGCTCCCGTCTGTTTTGCTTACTTCCAATAAAGATTGATTTGTAAAATCATCTCTAGTTACAAATAATTTGTTATTAGCAATGATTATATCACCATAATTTCCACCTGATAGTGTTGGTAGGCTAATAGAATTTTCAATATTTGTTTCTATATTAAATTTTATGATAGTACCATCTATAGTACTTGACGAAGTATTTGATGAAATTCCATATATTTCCTTGGTTTCCGCATCATATATTAAACTTTTTAACGGTTCAAACTCAACAGGGAAGGTTGTTGTATAATTATATGTATTTAGTATACTTCCATCTATTTCATTCACTTCCAACAAGGACTGATTTGTAAAATCATCTCTGGTTACGAATAGATTTTGAGAAAACACATTATTAAACATTAACAATAATGTTATTGTAGTAGTAAGTGTTGTTTTTTTATTCATAACATATTTTTTATAAGGATTTACTCATAACAATTAAATAACATGCATCAGTGCATGTCATTCGACACTATAAATCTAATGCATTTTTTATAATCTTCAAATGATTTACAGTTAAATACATGTCATTTTATGTGTTTTACTAGAGTTATAGCCTAAAAACGCTTGCATGAAAAATAACAATCAATTGTAAATAAATGAAAATTTCAAACCACTACCTCACTCAAAACATGACCGCTACAACTAAAAACTACAAATCAAGGTAAAACAAAAAAACCGCTTCAAACATCTCGTTTAAAGCGATTTAATTAAAATTGTCACCTCAACTCCGAGGGACAGCGTTCGAACTTTTTGAAACATGATATCTTCCAAATATTACCAAAATCTCATGCTGTTTTAAGCTTGTAAAGACGGTTTAAAACTCATTTTCTTACTTAAAATATATCAGCAAGTACACCCCTAACTGGTCGGTACGTCACACGCTTGGCTATTGCAATACATTATTTATATATCTAATCTCTTTACTCTTTTTATTAAACTTATAAATCCAATTACAGAAAACAGGATTGAAGTAAATTTCCAAAAAAAATGTTTATCAAAAAAATTAAATAAAATGATAGACATGGATGCTGAAAAAATAATACCGCAAACAGCGAAAATTATATTTTGCTTATCTCTAAACCCAATAGCAAAGAAGACCTTCTTGCCTTCTTCTTTCTCATCATCATAATTATTGTTACCACTATCCAATATCATAGAGAAACCAATCGTACAAAGAAATAATGTCAAGATTGACCACCCGTTGAAATCAACAGAATTTTTGACTAAATCAATTGTCCAAAACCCGAAGCCTACAAATACAGAAACTCCAACAAAGAAGTCAGTCAAGTTTTCTGAGAAATTGGAATAGGTTTTTTCTAAATTCTGTTTTATTTTAAATTCTATTTCCTGATAATCTAGACTGTTTTCTTTTAGCTTTTTTAGAATGTCTAAGTCAAGACTAAGCTCCTGCTTCCTTTTACTAGACGCAAAACTATCTTTTATTTTATTAAAGGTAACTAACGCTCCAATTATGGCTAAAATAAATTTACCATATACCTCAAAATTGCCAAAATCTATCATATTTAATCTTAATCTATTTTACAATAAACAACACATATGTAACCGCCTAAAATATATTTTATACCATCTCTATTTTTTCAAAAATTTCCCAATAAAACCATTATTCCATTTTAGTAAATATGTGCCAATCGCTAATTCCTCTATATTTATTTGCTTATTAAAGGCTCCCGATGTTTTCACCAATCTTCCATTCAAATCATAAATTTTTATCTCGCCAATATTCCCCAATATATTTAAGTTAATATAGTTGCTCGACGGGTTGGGATAAATTGTAAAATACTGTTCATCAAATTTTCTAACAGAAAGTGCATTAAAATTATAACGAACCACTTCGCCTCCCTCTATATTTGATGCATATAATGAATTATCACTAACAACAACATCCCAATTAGCTCCTATAGTACCATTACCTATTTCGTTTATGGTTTCACTAATAGGATCGATCTCATAAACTGTAGCAGGAAAACCATTTCCAGAAAAACTACTCGTGTATATTTTATCATGAAGCACTGATAACCCATTACCGTTAAAATTTGATAACACAACTTCTTTATTAGGGTTCGATGTGTTCAGGTTATATGTCACAAGTTGGTTCTCCCACGTATCTGAAACATAAAGGTAATTATTCCATACACATAGACCAATTGTTCCAAAAACCGTAGATAAATCATCTATTAGTAAATATGGCGTTGGATTTTCAAGTAACAAATCAATGGTATAAATGTTCTTTTGGGCACTAACATAAAGTATGTTATTGTAAATAGTGAGTCCGTTCGGTTCGGCAATAGCTGTTGAAACTTCCGTTAGTATTGGATTAATTTCTCTAATATTAATCTTTGCAATTTTATCCAAACTTGAGCCATTTTTATTTAAAGATATGTATAGTTCATCATCTTTTAAAGCAATGCCTCGGGGACTATCTGTTGTTGAAAATACTACATTTGACTTGTAATTAGGATCATCTAAATCTACAACATAAATTTTGTTATCAGAGGCTGAAGCTATAAATAACGAGTCTAAACTCTCATGTAATGCTAACCCTCTAGAACTTCTAGAACTGTTAAAAACAACTGTTTGTCCAAAAAGATTATAAGTACATAAAAGAATAAATAGTAGTCGGTAGTTTTTGTTCATTGTAGCATGCATTAATTAGTTTTAAGCAGTAGACTTGTTCAATCTATATATTTGGTAACCCATAAACATTGGCATTAAAGAAACCCACATACACAAAACCTTACACTTAAATATTATTTCTTACGTAAAAATAATATACTTCTTCAATTTAAAAGCAGAAACACTAATAATTCAAGTAAAATAAGACTGAAATAACTCTCATAAAAAAAAACTTAAGCAAATCAATAGATTTAAACGTAACTATTAATAGAAAAATCATACAAATAAAAATAATTAAACAAAACATATTACCAAGACAACTCTAACAATCTCATAAAATGCTCTATAAAAACTATGAGATAACATTAATTTTTAAAACACAAAATTATGACAGAAAGATCACTAAAACCTATTTCTTTAACCCTACCAATACTAGTTATACTACACTCGTATTTTTCTTATTTATTTCTATCAAAATACTTAGCTCAATTTAATCTACATAAATCTAATATCATTACTACAGAAGACATTCTTTATCTTTTTGGTGATCTTAACCAACTTATAATACGCTATGCGTTTTCTGGTTTTATTATTGTAATACTCACTAAATTAATGATAGCTGATGAAATATTTAAAAAGCTAAACACCATACTTATAAAGGATAGTAAAAAATTTTATAAAGAGGCCAAAGCGCTTTTTTGTTCGATGAAAAACAAGAAGATAAAATTTTTAATATTATCTGTAATTTACATATACCTGTCTGTATCATCATATTTCATTACTCAAAAAATACTTAAAATTGATACAGTTACCCACTTAGGTGTTTCCTTTCTATTTTTAAATTTCATTTTACCTGTTATGTATGTTTTCTGGGTTCCTAAACGTAATTTGATAATAGGTATTTCATTTTTAGCAATGCTTGTCTTTGCCAATAAACTTATAGATGCATCTATACATAACGCAAATACTAGCAAGTCATCAAAATTCATAGACCTGTCCTTTGCTTACAATGGTGTTTTAGGCAAAGAAATGGTTCAAACAAATCGGGACACGTTACGGGCGGTTTTTGAAGGCTATAAGTTTTATGTGTTGTGCAATCCAAAAAATGATAAAACATATTGCTATGAAACAGAACGCATTTCAAATATAAAACGACAAGTTATAGAATGAGTGTAAATTACAAGGTTCTTCCAACAAAAAAGATAAAGTCTTCTATGATTTCAAATTATAACTCATTTTACGCAAATATATGCACCTCTCCTTACCTCCTTAAAAATAGTTTTATGTTACATATAATTTGAAAGTACCAATGTTTAAAGACACAAATCATCAAGCTTTAATAATGATCTCTCTTTAGCAATTTTACGCTTTTTCGATAAAACACTAAAATAATCGCTATTTTGTTACTAAAGACGGGGGTTGGATTTAAGTATTTGATTTTTAAGTGTTTACAAAAATACTGTTTACGGTTTTACCACAGCGGCTTTACGGTAAAGCTAGGAAATTTTTAAGTTTTTCATTCATTTTTAGAGCATGGTAAATTCATACAACAGATGAACGTATTTTTTTATGTAATTTAGTAGCTACAAATTACATCGTAAGATGTTAAAGCAAATGTTTACTTAAAATAAACATCTTATGGTAAGGCTATAAGCAACAACAACACAGGACATACCGCAAAGATTAATTTAGCTATTTTTAGTGCTTTAATTATTAACCAAAAAGTATTAAAAATGAAAAATTTAAAAGTAATGATGATGGTAGGTGTGTTAGGTCTAACTGTATTTACAGCCTGTACAGAACAAGAATTGAATGAAGAACAACAACTTGGAAAAGAATTCGAAATGGTGGATAAATCTGAAGTACAAGACCCAGGGAGCAGAGGGCGTTAATAAAATAATGATAGGAGTAATATTTCTACTCACCTTAATTAGTTTTATTACTCCTTATTTACCTATTTTTTTAGATAAAGCCTCTAAAGTAGAATGGTTTGGATTTAAAAGTCTAAGATCATTTTTATATGCATTCGGCTTGCCTTTATCTTTATTTACGTGTTCCTCATTTTTTCTATTTGCATTAAAATATGTTAACGAGGTTAAATTTAAACTCTATTTCACAATAGTAGCTCTATTATTTAATTACACCTCCATTTTTCATTTTGTTTGGATTTTTTGGATCAAGACACCTGATTTTTCAGAACTACAATATTACATCTCAATAACAGGTATAAGTATTATTTATACAGCTGTTTATGTTTTACTTTATAAGCATTATAAATTAACTATTCATAAATTACAAAACGCATTAAATGCAATTTCTACATTTGCTTTTCATGGTGTAAAAAAGCACATTAAAGAAGAAAATTTCGAAGACTATGCTAAAGACTCTATAAAAGCATTAAAAGACGGAAGAGGATGAAAAAAGAAGAAATGGACGAAATTAGGGCCTACTACAATGATATCCTTCCAGAAGCCGCAAAGCAAGGGATAGAGGACATCTATGATAAAATTAAAGAAATAGAAGAGCGGCAAAATAGAGAAAAAACTAAAAATTTAGCGCAAATAAAAACTAACCTAAAAAACTACGCGTTATTACATTTTATACGGTAATACGTGTTTAAATAAATTAGTCTTCTTTACTTTTTAGGTACTCAACAAAATTTTCTTTACTGCTTGTAATTTTTACAAGTGCTTTATCGATAAGCCCTTCAATATGTCCCTTATATGTTTTGCTTTTAAGCATTAATTCATCATGTCTATTAATAACCTCTAAAGCAAACAAGTCTTCTTCGGTTACTTTGTTGGTTTTTTCATTTTGATACGTATTCACATCAATGTTATAATGCTTTTCAAATAACTTAACGAAATTTTGGCTAGGCACTTTCTTGTTGTTTATGTACTCACTAACAATCCCTTTAGATATTTGTAAATCTCTTGATATGGTAGCAACGGGGAATCTTATTTTTAAATCTTCTATTATAATGTTAAGTAGTTTTGAATCCATAAACGGTTTTGAAAGTAAAAAAAAACACGAAAAGTTCTCGAAAAGTTTTTTAGTTCTCAAAAAGTTCTCTATATTCGTGCTGTGTGATAATTCAAAGATAAACAAAATAGCATGTTTGACAAATGCTATTTTCGTTAACATAGGTCATGTAATAACAACAAGAGGGGTAATATATAGAGTTGATAAAACGATAGCGGTAAAGGTAGCTCTCAAATGCATTTGTGCGTTGTCGTTTAAAAAAAATGCTGCACAGTATAATTTGGTTAATGATAGTTTATAAAGATGGCTTTAAGAAGTCTCTTTTAAAACGTGCAAGCATTAAGTTGGTGAGGTATTGAGGGTTATGCTGTAAAAGGTAAACCCTCAATAATTTAAACCCTTTTTTAAAAATTATGAAAATACCATTACGCGTTGTTGTTATAAGTCCAGAATGTACCTATGCAACACACTTACAATCTAAAATTGCAAATGCTAATTTAAGCATAGAAGTAGTTGGCATACCTAACGAGGCAGAATTGTTTCCTGTCCTGTTTAAAGACGATTGTTTTAATTTAATATGCATTAAAAAAGAAACTCCTGTATCTAAAGCCATGCTACAGGCCTATAAGGTATACGAAAATGCAAAGTACAACCTTAGGCTTTATGTGTTTCAAGAAGCACATAAAAAAGAAGTAGACTGCTTAAACACTAAAACCAGTTTGTTTTTAAAACAGCACTACCCGTTACTGCAAAGTATAAGTCATGTGGCTTTTTTTAAACCTAAACTTTAGCATCTATTAGCTGCTACCCCTGTAACATGAAGCTGCATTAAAAAGAGAAAATACGACACGATATAGAAAAAACGCTCAAACCTTTAAAGGTATTTAAAAAAATAACTACTTTACCGTCTAAAAATCCTGCAACTGTCTTGTAAAATGCTACAAGACAACATGTACTCAAAACTAGTATTTACTATGGCCCTATATACTGCTACAAACATCTACATTGCTAACACAAAAATACCCAACTATGCACGCTTAAAACTAGTGCAGCATTTACAGGCACACCACGAACTAGAGTTGGTTTGTAAAACAGAAGTTGTAGAACGTTTATCTTTAGAAGTATTAGAGAAAAGCAAAACCTATTTAGGTGCCAGCATAAGTTTAGAAATCGCACCAAAATCGGGCTTTAAAGGCTATGGTAATTTACAATTTACAGGTATCGTTACTAAAGTAAAAAGTACAAAAGGCTTTAGGAAACTAAAAGGCGATTTTATCACCATATATGCCAAAAGCGGTTCTATAGTTACAGACAATGGCCCCCATTATGCCTCGTATACCAACCTAACACTATCTGCTATTTTAAGGCAAACCTTTGGGGCGTACAACCAATTGCAATTAAAAACCCATGTGGCCGTACAACGCGATACCACAATACACTACACCGTACAACACAACGAAAGCGCATTTGCTTTTGCCAGTAGGCTTGCAGCCACCCATAACGAGTGGTTTTATTACGACGGGCAAAAACTTGTATTTGGCATGCCCAGTACAGACGAGATCCCCCTTTCTTACAGCGAAGGTCTTGTAGACTTTACCGTAGAGCTTAGTGCAGTAGCCAATAACACGACTTACCTTGCCAACGATTACCTTAACCACACCCAACATAAAAAAGAAAGCAGCCATATTAACCTGCCTACAGCAGGCGAGCATCAATTTGTAAACACCAAGTCTAAAGCCCTCTTTGCACAAGAGACCCAAGCCTACCAAAGTCTCCCCGCAGACGGTAGCGTAAAAGAAAGGCTAGATACACAGGTAGAAAATTACGCCAAGGCACGTGCCATGCACCAAGTTGTGGCTAAAGGCACATCAGACAACCCGGGGGTGCAATTGGGTAAAGTTGTAAAAGTTAAAGGGCATGGTAACTATAGAATTATAAAAGTAACCCATAGCAATACCGAAGGGGGGCAGTACCAAAATACCTTCGAGGCTGTAGACGCCAGTTTATTAACCTACCCTTATATGGACATACACCGCTACCCTAAAAGCCGTATAGAAATTGGGCTGGTTAAAGCCAATAACGACCCCAATGGTTTGGGACGGGTAAAAGTACAGCTACCGTGGCAAAAAGCAAGCCACCAAACCACCCCTTGGTTGCGCGTTATGACGCCCCATGCAGGTGCTGATAAAGGCTTTCATTTTATCCCAGAACTGGGCGAAGAAGTGGTTGTTAATTTCGAAGATGGCAATGCCGAACGCCCCTTTGTACAAGGTGCCCTATACCACGGGCAAGCTAAACCCACAAGTTGGCAAACCCCAAACAATGCCATAAAAGCCATACGCTCGCGTTCTGGCCATTCCATTACCTTAAACGATACCAAAGACGGCGAAAAAATAGTAATAAGCGATAAGAACAGCAATATAATAGCGTTAGATACCGCAACAAGTACCATAACTATCTCAGCACTAGAAAACCTTATCCTGCAAGCTAAAAACATGGAAATTCGCACTACAGAAACCCTAAAAGTAGCCACAGGGAAGCACAAAGTAGAACAGATAACGGGCGACTATAAACTAACCGCCTCTAATATTTTCGAGGCCGCCGTAAACGATATGAAAACCCAAGGCGAAACCATTAACAGGCAAGCTGTGGCAGACATGAGCGTGTCTAGCACAACAGGCAACATTAACAAACAAGCCCAAAGCAAAGTAAATAACAACAGTGGCGAACAAGGCAACGTATTTTAACCATGGGAAAAACAGGAAAAATTGTAAAATTAGCAGGCGGCACCATGACCGATATTGCGCGTGGCGATATTAACTACTACGGTAAAAATATTAACACCTACGCCGCCATTAGTGTTAACGAAACTGGTAAAGAAGGTGTCTTTTTTGGCAGCCCAACACCTGCAGAACCTATGGCTATAGACTTAGAACCTTTTGAATATACCATTTATCATAATCCTGTTTTTAAAACCAAAGCGGAAATTGCTGCAGCTGACAACGAACCAATCCCTAGTTTTATAAATCCTGAAGGGGAACCGGACGAGGAGGAAAAATCTAAGAAATGTGTGGTACGCTTTAAAGCCAAAAGCGCAGACCTTAAAGCAGGGCTTTTTGGTTTCGATGCTTATAACAAAAAGCTAGATAAAAATTGCAAATCCAATTTAGTAGGCGGTAGAACGGTAACTTATAAAAACGCCTACCGTAGCATACAAATACATGGCGAAGATTACCGCGTGCCAAAAATGAGCTTGCGCATTAACCGTACCGTTACGCTAGAACTGGATAAAACACTAAAAAAAGAAGAGGAATACGCAAACATTCAATTTAATACGCCTGCGGGATTCACCATAAATCCTATAGATAAACGCGGCAATACAGTACCCCTTGTAGAGGCTATCAAGGTAGAAATTAGCTGTACCACACATGGGGCAGCCGCTTTAAATGCGCCCACAGTTATAGAGGTATTGGCAGATGGCGATGTGGCAGGCGCTATAGATGTATGGCATCCTGTGCCTAAAACCATAACAGTAAGGCAAGCCATTATAGAGGCTAAGGGGGGTGTAAATGATACAGACTTAATAAAATTAAATAGAAAAACATCTAATGCGGTATTAAACTCATATTTTAGCGCCGTGTTTGATCCAGCATTGGTAGACATTCGCTTGCTTAATGCAGCTCCAGAAGTTTTTGATTTAACTGCAATCCCCGCTAATGATAGAGTCAAGCAATTGTTTTTAAACGGCATGCAAGCCACCATGAAACAAGGCCAAACCCATAGCGTTAAAGCGAACGAAGGAGATATGGATACGTTTTTTAATCGTCTAAGCCAATTGTATGGTAGTCATTGTATTGCTTTAGGTCGTCCAGTAGATCCTAACCATTTATCACTTTTATTTACCAATATGGATTGTTATAAAGAAATAAACGGCACTCCTTATTATACCAATGGCATTACTAAAAGCGGCATCTCTATAATGTTTATGGATAATGTCAAAATCAAACCCCATCAAGAAATACCACACGAAATTATGCATGGTGCCGGTTTGCCACATGCGTTTGATGAAACACCAATAAAAGACGCCTCTAAAACTCATTTTTTTGAGCAAGGGGCAACCGATAATTATATGGATTACGAGAATGAAGCCGATAGAAAACACAGTTGGCATTGGCAATGGGAAAAATTATACAACTCTAATTATGCAAGATAAATGCAGATGAAAAATTATCCATGTATAATACTATGTTGTTTCATCCTTGTGTTAGGATGCACTACCAGAAAACAGTTTATCAAACATAATAGGTTTTGTGAATTTAATGATGAGATAACGCTCCAAGAGAAAAAGCTAACCCTCACAACTGAAGAAGATAGTATTTTATCTAAACAGTATAATTTTATTCGTGAAGATAATAAACAGATTGATATCTATCTATTTAGACACCCTAATAATGGTACAATAACAGTTGATATAACGAATAAAAAAATAAATATTCGAAAAATATTAGTGTATAAAAAAAATAAAATAGCAGGCTCTTTTTTTCTATATACTATAGGAGATTTAATCATAGGTAAAGAGATTGAATATAATACAGAGGGGGAGATTTCTAAAATGACAGACCATACCCAAAATGACAAATACCCTATTTGTTTTAAAGAAGCCATTCGCCTTGTAGAGCGTAAGATTGGTAAAACATCTTTCGTTTTTAATATTAAGAGAGAAAAGAACGAAACATCTTTACATGATACACTCTACCATTGGGATGTTTTTGTTGAAGAGCCTATTAAAAATAAAGAACCAAAAACATGGCTATACAGAATAAATGCCGAAAATGGAATTTTAATAGATAAACTAAAAGTTGTTTCTAACCCTAGTTAAATGGTAATAAAGCTTATGCTATATATGTCTGTACTGCTTTTTATATTGGGTTGCTCTACCAGAAAACAGTTTATAAAAAATGATACTTTTTGTGAATTTGACCAAACTATTTTAGAAAACGAAAAGTTTTTTTTAATAAATGAACTTCATTCAACAAAAAGAGATAGTCTAAATAAATATGGTTATTTAGACATGGAGAACAACGAAAAATATCTTGTTAAGATATTTGATTATCGAAAACAAGACAGCTTAATCACCAAGATAGTTTTAAACAAAAAAACGAACATAATTAAAACATTAATTTATCATAAAAATGATGGGTATTTATTTGTTTCAGATTTCACTTATGAAATAGGAGATATACCTATTGGCAAGGCTAATTTCTATAATAGATTTGGAGAAATCACAAAAGTGGAAGATGATGAGATACCAGACAAATACCCCATTTGTTTTAAAGAAGCCATTCACCTTGTAGAGCGTAAGATTGGCAAAAAAGATTCGGTGTTTGGTATAGACCGTGCCAAAGCATTAAGAAAAAACGATACATTGTATTACTGGAATATATATGTAGATGAAGTTAATAATAAACCCTCTAGAACCATTTGGATTTATGATGTAGATGCTGCTACAGGACGTATTATTAAAAAAAGAAGATCTGTAAGAGCGCAAGGTTGGTGAAAAAAGATCGGGTATCTGGCATTAATAAAGCAAAGAGAGAAAGATCTTTAAACGACACGCTTTGCCATTGGGATGTTTTTGTTAGAAAACCTATTAAAAATAAAGAACCTAAAACATGGGGTTATAGAATAAATGCTAAAAATGGAATGTTAATAGATAAACTAAAAGTTGTTTCTAACCCTAGTTAAATGGTAGATATATCTTAAGATGGCACATATCCCATCTGTTTTAAAGAAGCTATTCGTTAGCTAGAGCACAAGATTGATAAACGATTTTAAGGATAGACCATATCAATGAAAAACCATAACATGACCAAGACAACAAGCATTACTTCAGGGAGTAACCACATACATTTGGCGCTAATGCGCTTCATACCTTTGAGGATAAAAAAACAAAAAATTATATGGATTATAACGAGTTAAAAAAATATACTTGGAAGTGGCAATGGACACGATTACACACGTACCAACATTTAAGATGATTTTATATGAAACTATTGTATTATATAACGTTATTTTTTTTAGGCTCATGTGCTTCTCAGAAAACATTTGTAAAAAATAATAAAACCTGTTTATTTGATGATCCTATTTTTAGGATTAATAAACAAGATATGCATTTTGATAGCCAAAAATATGACAGCATTCTCTCGGAGAAAGGTTTTATTTATGAAGAGACAGATCGGTATGTTTTGGATATACAATCCAAAAAAATATCATTGACTGATAAAAGTACCAACATATTAAAGTATAAAACGTATTATTCTAATGACACCATTAGACAAGCTTCTTTTTATACAAAACATTCAAGTCATTTTAATATTGGAAAAACTTATATCTATAATAAAACAGGAAAAATAAAGGAAGTTATTGATCATGAAAAAGGTTATGCTATTTGTTGGGTAGAAGCAAAAAAAATCATACAAAAACTTGCTAAAAAAGATATTGCGAAATATCACATTAAAAAATTTATATTGGATCGAATAGATCTTAACGAATTTCCAAATGCAAAACCAAAATGGACGATTTCTATGAAAGGTGATGAAACTTATAATGATTTGGATACCAAGTTTTATGAAATAGATGGTGTTACAGGAGCGCTTATTCGAGAATATACAATAACTAGAATTTATGAAGACTAATTTTTGATAACCCTATACTTCAGTATAAGTAATTGCAATATTTACGCATATTTAGATTTGATTTGTTTTACAAGTTAAAAACAAAAAATTATATGGACTATAATGAAATCAACACACACATGGCATCGGCAATGGGAAAAATTACACAACTCTAATTATGCAAGATAAGTGCAGATGAAGAATTATATAAACTTACTAATTTGTTGTTTCATCCTTATGTTGGGCTGCACTACCAGAAAACAGTTTCTCAAACATAATAGATTTTGTGCATTTAATGATGAGATAATGTTTAAAGAGAGAAAACTATATTTTGATAATGAAGAAGATAGTATTCTTCTCCATAAAGGCGGTTTTATTCGCAAAGAAAATGATCAGGCGGAAATGTATTCGTATGGGAATTTAAATAATGGGACAATTGTAACTAATAAAGTAGATAAAAAAACGAATATTCGAAAAGCATTGGTTTACAAAAATCAAAAACTAATTGGCTCTTTTTTTCTATATACTATAGGAGATTTAATCATAGGTAAAGAGATTGAATATAATACAGAGGGGGGGATTTCTAAAATGACAGACCATAGCCAAAATGACAAATACCCTATTTGTTTTAAAGAAGCCATACGCCTTGTAGAGCGGAAGATTGGTAAAACATCTTTCGTTTTTAATATTAAGAGAGAAAAAAGTAAAAAATCTTTAAATGATACACTTTACCATTGGGATGTTTTTGTTGAAGAGCCTATTAAAAATAAAGAACCGAAAACATGGCTATACAGAATAAATGCCGAAAATGGAATGTTAATAGATAAACTAAAAGTTGTTTCTAACCCTAGTTAAATGGTAGATATATCTTAAGATGGCACATATCCCATCTGTTTTAAAGAAGCTATTCGTTAGCTAGAGCACAAGATTGATAAACGATTTTTAAGGTAGACCATATCAATGAAAAACCATAACATGAACAAGACAACAAGCATTACTTCAGGGAGTAACATAACACGCCGCATTGATGGTGTAGAGCGCTCCTATGGTGTAGTGTTAAGTTATGGCCCAGAGGCAAAAGAAATGCAATACATTATGCGTGTAGCTTATGTTGCTTCTATCCAAGATGATTACCATTGTAAGTTACACAGGGCACAGGTTTTTATAAACGGTGTAGAGTCTAAACGTCTTGTAGACGTTTTAGCAGCACGATGCATGCAGTGTATATACCCTATAGAGCTAAGAGTCTCTTTAAATAAAGGTATTGTAGCAGTACTTAATTTTAGTAAGTTAAAAGCACGATGGCAGGAGGCCTTAAAAGATTTTAAAAAAGAATACGACAGCCCTTTTGCAACGCAATATTTCGAGCAGATAGATACAAGCTTAGCTAACGAAACCGTATTTCTAGAAAGCTTAAAAAACGATCTGTTTTATAACCTTTTCTTTTTTTCAAAAGAAGCCTTTTATACTAAAATAGCAGGAATTAAGCAGTTTAAATACAAATTGCCTGTTACACCATATCAAGGCTTAACAACCTTTACAGGTCATACAGAGGTTAGCTTTAAACCGCCCTATATTAATTTTAAACATACAAGCTATACCGCTAAAAAAGACCGTTTAGAATTAAATCACCGCATTCATGATAACGATTATACCGTCCAAAACATAACGGGCAGATATAGCACCAAAAACGAAGATCGAGAGATTCGTTTTAAAATTATAGAATTACAAGAGCGAGAAACGGGCTATGTAGAACAAACAGAGGCTCCAGAAGCCATTCCTAAACAGATGATTAAAAAGAAAAAAATAAACCTATCCCATTTATTTGGCTTAAAAAAATAATACCTATTATGAGTGATGTTGCAGTAGTATGCCAAGGAGCTATTTGTAAATGTAAATTTGGATTTACCCCAGACAAACTTAAAGTTATAAGCACCCACAAAGAATATGTTAATGAAACGAGTGGGTCTATGAAAATGATCGCTACCACTATGGATGTTGGGCAGCCTTTCGAGGCCAAAACCTTTGGGCAATGTAAGTTACAACCCACCACAGGAGGCTATCTGCCCTGTGTACCCAGTATCCTGCAATGGCAAGGGTTTTACGAGAAGGTAACCCTAAGTAACCAGGGTAAAATACTTACCGAAAACAGCAAAGCTGTTTGTGCTATAGCAGGAGCGCCCTGTGTAGAAATTGTATTTCATGGGCAAACAGGAGGGCCTAGCCAATCGCAAGCCAATCAAGCAGACGAAGACCTGCATAGCCAGTTAAACCCGTTAGCAGCTCCTAAAGGCGCTATACTACGCGAAGCAAAACACACTTTAGAAATTATATAAGTTATAACAGTTACATCTATGGGTACTTATAAAAAAGAAATTATAGCCAATTACGCAGAACCACCCTATGGTATGGTAAAACCAAGACTGCGAGGTTCATATTTGTATTATGAAATAAAGGTAAACACCAAAGTCGTGTTTAAACTTAAAGTTATAAAGGCTAAAAACGAAGCTGCAACTAAAGAAAACGTGTATTGGGTGGCACAAGCCCACACTAAATTTAAAAGTAAAGAATGGTTAGATTTTAAGACCACAACCAAATCGGGCAAGACACGTAATAATAGAGTTGCCCTGCATACGTTTTTAAACAATTTAAATATAGGCACAAAATACGAGAAAGCCTATTTAGAAGATGGCTCTAAAAACAAAGACTATAGGCATTATACCTTTGAAAGCACAAAAGAGATTGGTAAAAAATATTTCCCAGCAAACCCTTACGAAGACCGGTTTACCAAGCGAGACACAGAGGAAATAGCTTTAGGAGACTTTGCGTATAAAGTAGATCATCTAGGTGCAGGAATTTGGTTAGAAGGTATTAATTACACCCCAGAATTTGGAGCGCAAGGCGCTTTTATAATAGCTGTAGATAAACCTCAAATCCTATCCTTTTATGTCAAAAAAAGACATGAAAAGCAAAGCGTGGTACAAAAAACAGGTATTATTGACCGCGATACAGACCATGTAGAACAAGAGCTTGTCTATGGCGATATTATGGATTTACACCTGCGCCTACACAATGTATTTAATTATAAAGCCAAGATAGAAGTGTTTTGCGAAGGGCAAAACGTATATGATATGGGAGAAGGTTATTTCTATTATAAAGAAGTGCATTTACCAGAGCATTACGATATGGAGAACCCCTCTAAAGATTACAATCTCGATATTATAGACGAACTCGTAGCCGACATACGCTGGGCATATAAAGCAAAGCATGAACCAGGAGAAGACACCGAAAGCTCCTTAAAGGAATACACCCTAAAACTCACCCTAGAACCTGTAAAAAGTGATAAGCACAACACACACACACAAGACCCTAGACCTGTGCTTAAACGCGAAGTTACCTTTACGGTGAATTACAAAGGCGATTTTAGTTTAGAGGAGCAAGAACATAAATATGTGAAGCAAGTGGTAAAGGTAAAGCAGCAACCCCTTATAACCCAGTCTTTCGAAGACTGTAAATACACGAGTATTAGGTTAACCGTAGGCGACCAAGCCCCTTTCAATCTATTACGGGAAGAAAAAAACGGGGCACTCTTTGACTTATGTGCAGATAATACAACAGCGGTTTACGAGCTAGTAGCAGGTAATGTAAATAATACTACACCTGTAACTATAGACCTTGCCGCCGTTGTTTCTAGCTGTGAAGACAGTGGGGTAAAACACCAAAACAACACCTTTAACCTTTCTAACATTGCGCCCATAGTCTATGAAAAAGGCAAAGGGGTTTGGAAAGCACTTACAAACAGTGCTATTTTTCCAGAAGTGCAGCCCTTTACAATAGAAGGGACAGTTACAGAACAGCAACTCAAATTTATTGCTGCTTATCCATACCAAGCATGGAGTGAAGAAACGTTTCTAGCCCAATACCTTACGTGGCAAATCGCCCCAGTAGAATTATATATAGGCATACAAAGTTGCCGATATACACGCACACCGTCTTTTTATATTTATCCAGATATGGTTTGGGCTTTGCATTTTAATTATGGCATAAAAGAAGAAAATGTCCTCTATTTCCAAAACGAAAAAGTAAATTTAGTCTCTGGCTACGCAAAATATAAAGACTATATTAAAGATGCTGTACAATGGATTTACGCGCCGTTTAAAACCTATTTCGATATGTTTTATCCAGAATCTAAGTTAGTAAAAGTAATAAAATTATTAGGGCTAGAAGATGATAGAACCTATGCAAGACTAGGGCTTCATGCGAAGTACGACGGAAATAAGTTAATTGATTATACGGCATTAAATTCGTATAGAACATACATGTATTTTATAATCTACCAAATGGTGATGATTTCACTAGCTGTAGATTTAGCAATACTATACTTATCACGAGGCAAAGCGCTGCAAGGCAAAGCACTTAAATTACAGCGCGTTTTAAAAAAAGTAAAAAAAACTACAGAAAAAATTGAAAAAGCCACAGGTCTAGAGTTTGCTATTTTATACCCTAAAATTAATGCCAATGCAGGTATTTATAAGATCCCTCAAGACAGTGGAGAAATTGCCACCATTATAGAAGCCACCTTCCAAGCCCACCCCTTAATTGGTCTAGATGTAAAATACGAATATGATTTTAATGAGAAAAAAGGGGTGAGCTTAATTGATAAAGAGGGCAAGGAACATAAAATAAAGAGGTTTAAAGCTCTTGATAAATTGGAAGCAACGTTCTCTTTGATAGGAAATATCAATACAGATATAAATGTGAAATACAATACACTTAGTAAAAAATTCACAGTTAATCAAAATGGAAAAATACAAGAACTAAGGGATGGAAATTTGTTAAAGAATGAAGTAGCTATTTATGGTAAATTCGTAATAGATGGAGAAACTGAATTTCCTGTCTCAATTGGTGAAAATCCTATTTCTATGAATTTTTTAGTTTCCGCAATCGCTAAGACAGGGTTCCGTGAAGCTAAGGTTTTTGGAGTAGATGAAATTGGTCCTTTCTTCCAAATACAATTTACAATTGATGCTTTTAAAGTTGAAATTGATACACATGTCGTATTGAAGAGAGGAAGAGCCACTTTATATGATATTAAAAAAGCATTTTTAGAAATTTTTGGAATTAACTCAGAAGAACCTGATTTTCCTTGGATGGTTTGGGAGGAACAAAAGTTTATATTACCCAAAATCTACTTATTCGATCCATTAAGACAATTTAAAGATAAAATTAATTAAATATGATAAATTATTTTAAAACTTGTTCTCTTTTGATAATTGTAATTTGCTATACAGCATGTTCTCAAACAAAAGATGCAGAAAAACTTGATAAAATGACTATGAAAGTTGCGACTTATATAAACAGTATTTTAAAAAACGTAAAACATCCTTCAGAAGAAATAACATATTATTTAGACGTATTCGCTCCCAATTCAAAATATAGGTTAACAATTAATGGTTTCTTAGTAGAAGAATGCTATGGTATAGATGATAATAAACAAATAACCCTTAAAAGATTTCATCCAATAAATTCGTGTTTAAACCCAATTGGTAAACAAAAAGTGTCTTTTGAAATATTTCCTTTTGATAAAAAGGTGTTTGAATTTAACGACAACATAGAAATATCTATAGAAAAAATTGATCAATTTAAAAAAAAAGAGACTATCTACATTTTTGAACCCCCTATGAAATCTGATGGAGAAACTCCTATACAAATAGGTTTAAATGGTTATTCAGGAAGTTTTGATTTTGAAACGACCTTACCTTCATACGAAAAACAAATTAATTGGTATGAATCAGATAATTTAAAAGACTTAAAAGGTATTGAAGAAGATGTTCTAAAGGCCTATAAAGAAGTTATGCGTTTATATCAAGAAGGTGATTTAGAAACTTTATTAGAGTTATACAAACCTATATTTCAAGATGAAGCACAATTAATTTATGCAACAAAACGTAAAAAAAGAAAATCAAGTTATAAATTGAATTTAGAACGTTTACATCCATTTTTTTTTAAATCTAAACCTACATTATCTACGAATTATGAGATGAAATTCTATGCTGATGGTCGACTGGTCACTTTAGAAAAAAAAATAGATTCGAACTTAATTAAAACCCAAAGTGCATTGTCTATAATATATGATAAAGATTTTAATAACTTCCCAAATGACTTATATATAGATCTTAAAGATTTAAAAATGTTTGAAAATGGTATAATCCCTAAAAAAGAGATGGAATTATATCTATTCTTCTACAAGCCTAAAGGTTCAAAGCACTTAAAACTGGCTACCGATATTTTTAGAGAAGAAAAGCTATTAAACCCTACGGAATAATTTTTTAGAATTAACTCGCTTTATGAATCATAGCCTAAACATTTGGGTTCTTGTCATGTGTATCAACTTGGTTGCATGTTCTCAGACTAAGAAAAAACAAAAAATGAACCCAATTAAAATGAAAATAGAGAGGTATAGAAATTCCATACTAAAGAGCGTAGAACATTATCCAAATGAACCTCTTTTTTTTATAAGTAGTGGCCCAGGCCCAGATTTATATTATGAAATTAAAATAAATGATATCATAGTAAAACAAAGATACTTTTCAAAAGGAGAAGATCCTTCTGTTTACAGAAATTTCAGTTCTATCAATCACGCTTTAAATAAAAACGGGAAACAAAAATTAAGTTTTAAATTGTTCCCTTCTGAGGCAAATACGTTTCAGTCCAACAGTTGGGTTGAAATATACCTTGAGACCAGAGATCAATTTGAGAAAGACAAAACCATTCTAAACTACGAGCCTCCTTTCAAAGAAGACGGCGAAACTTCCGAACATATCGGCTTAAAAAGTTATTCTGGAAGCTTTGAATTTGAAGCCAGTTTGCCTTACAAAAAAGAAATAGACTGGTCTAACGGTGTTAATCTACAAGAACAAGAAGGCATCGAAGAAGAGGTCTTAGCTGCTTTTAAGGAAGTAATGCGTTTATATGCAGAAGGTGATTTAGACACGCTATTAGAACTGTATAAACCCATTTTTAAAGCCGAAGCCCAATCGGTATATGCTACTAAAGAAAAGGATTATAGACTGTCTTATGCAGTAAACTGGGAGCGTTTCCATCCCTTTTTTTACAAATCGAAACCTACGCTTAACAAGGATTACGAATTGAAGTTTTACGCCAATGGCAGGTTAGCTACGCTAGAAAAAAAGAAAAAAAATATCACATCGTATAATGAAAGTGCCTTATCCATAGTTTATGATAAAAATTTCGATAAGTTCCCTGATGGCGTTATGAGAACAAACAGACATGTATTAATGTTCAATCAAGGAACTACTCCAAAAATGGAAATGGAATTATACCTCCTGTTTTATAAACCTAAAGGGGCAAAGCACTTAAAACTAGCGACGGATATTTTTAGGGAAGAAAAATTATTAAATCCTGTAAAAATTCGCTATTAAATTCACTTTATGAAACATAGGCTAAAAATTTGGGTTCTTCTTATGTGTATCTCCTTATCTGCATATTCGCAAAATAAAGAAAAAGAAAACCTTGATATTTATATTAAAAACATACTTAAAAATATTGAGAGGCCAACTGAAGAATTAGTTTATTTTGTCAGCTCTGTTTCACCAAGTTCATATTATCGAATTGATATAAATGATATTCCAATTCAAGAATGTTTCTCTCATGAAAAAAGTTGGTATCCTAAAATATTGTATTCTAATGTAAATAATGTGTTAAAAAAAGAAGGAAAACAAAAATTGAGTTACACTTTTTTCCCTTCGAAACACGAAACTTTTCAGTCTAATAGTTGGATTGAAGTATCAATAAAAACTAGAGATCAATTTAATAATGATAAAACTATTTTCACTTACGAGCCGCCTTTCAAAGAAGATGGCGAAACCTCAGAGCATATTGGCTTAAAAAGTTATTCTGGAAGCTTTGAATTTGAAGCCAGTTTGCCTTACAAAAAAGAAATAGACTGGTCTAAAGGTGTTAATCTACAGGAGCAAAAAGGTATAGAAGAAGAGCTTTTAAGCGCCTTCAAAGAGATGATGCGTTTATATTCAGAAGGTGATTTAGACACGCTATTAGAACTGTATAAACCCATTTTCAAAGCCGAAGCCCAATCGGTATATGCTACTAAAGAGAAGGATTACAGACTGTCTTATGCAGTAAACTGGGAGCGTTTTCATCCCTTTTTTTACAAATCAAAACCTACTCTTAACAAGGATTACGAATTGAAATTTTACGCCAATGGCAGGTTAGCCACGCTAGAAAAAAAGAAAAAAAATATCACATCGTATAATGAAAGTGCCTTATCTATTACTTATGATAAAGATTTCGATAAAATGCCAGATGGCGTTACTATTAATTTAAAACACTTCAAAATGTTTGAAAAAGGTATTATCCCTAAAATGGAAATGGAATTATACCTTCTGTTTTATAAACCAAAAGGCTCAAAACACTTAAAACTGGCTACCGATATTTTTAGGGAAGAAAAATTATTAAATTCTCTAGAATAGTTTGTTTTAGAATTAACTCGCTTTATGATGAATTTTAAAAGTTCTTTTCGAAGTATCAATGCCATTCTTCAACCAGATATAACCTGTCATTTTAAAACAATGCGCAGCTATAAAAGTAGTAAGATTGAAATAGAGTACAATTCATTATCTGCGTTTAGCTATATGCTAAAAGGAAATTTTGAAGATGCCATGTTAGATATAGGAGATAAATTATACCTAAATAACATTGAAAAACAATTTATTCAAATCTTCAGTCCAGAAAAACGACTCATCTGTAATCAAGAATTAAAAATTGTTCGAAAAGGCGGTGCTACACACTTGAATAAACCCCATTCCGATTTTATAATTCATGTTATGGCAGGTAATACTTCTAAAAGAGAAGTCACATTTGTAATATATCGCGCCATGAATCACAGCCTTATGTTAACAGATACGATAATGACCAATACTAACAATCCTTCGATATTTGAACTTTCAAAAAAGACCTTAGGTTTGTTATTTTTTGGTTTAATGAAAAGCCACGGTTTACTAGAACAAAACGCTAGAAAAACAGATGTACTTATCAATATGCATAATGCAGATTTTAAAACAAACCAATGGACTATTATATCAGACCTATTTTCAATAACCAATTAATGATGCCTTGTCCATTTTCATATTAAAAAATTATATTGTAAAATAATTACAGCTTTTTATAAAAAGCTATTTTTTACAAATCGAAATCGACCCTTAACAAGGATTACGAATTGAAGTTTTACGCCAATGGCAGGTTAGCCACGCTAGAAAAAAAGAAAAAAAATCACATCGTGTAACAAAAGTGCTTTATCTATTACTTATGATAAAAATTTCGATAAAATGCCAGATGGCATAACTATTAATTTAAAACACTTCAAAATGTTTAAAAAAGGTATTATCCCAAAAATGGAAATGTATTTATTTTTCTTTGAGTCTATAAACTCAAAGTTAACTACAGATGTTTTTAGAGAAGAAATATTGTTGAATCCAGTATATTAAAAAAGAGCTAATAGCATAGCATCAAATTAAATAATGAACTTAAAGTATTTATTTGAATAAATACAGAAGGAATTAAAAAGCTTATGAGACAACTAACATTAATAGCACTTTTAGGGATTTTTATCGGACATGCTCAAGTCGATTATAAAAGTTTAGTCAAAAAATTAGAAGATGTAACAATAGATACAGATATAAAACAATACTTTAAAGATTTACATATTGAAGAAAATTTTGATGGTAAAATAAAATGTAACGATGAGCGGTTTCTAAGGTTTTATGATATTGTAGTGAATAAGGTCACTTTTGAAAAATTAGAAAATGAAAAAGAAATGCACATCACATTTTTTAACGAGAACAGAGAACACAACAAATTAAAATCTAAATTAATTAAGAACTATGGTAAGCCTAAAATAGAAAACAATAGTAATGCTTTAGTCTATAAGTGGGAAAATAACCTTAAAGTTATAAAACTAGATATAAGTAATCCAGAAAAAAACGATGAATCGTTAGCTAAAATGACTATAAATTTTATAAAACAATAAGTTTAAACACATCTGACCTCATGAAATATATTAAATTTTTATTTGTGTTATTAACTAATGTTTCCATAATGTCTTGTGGGAAAAAAAGCCTTAAATACGACTTTTCAAAAATAGAATCCCAGATGGGAGTCGACTCCTTATTAAAACAAATGAAGTTGGATAATAAGACCATGAAGTTGGACACACTTTTCTATTATAACCATGTAACAGTTTCTGGAATGCATTATGCAGGTGTTCCTATAAAAGAAGCTACAATAACTAAAAATTACACAGAATTAACCACAGACAGTACCGATTATTATGGAAAAAAATTATTAGAGGTAATTGAAACCAAAAATGGAATAGCATTTTTAAAAGACCATGAGTATGGTGAAGATATTGATTGTAATTGGAATTCAACAGAAACTAAACAATTAAGTCTTAAACTAAAATTAATAAGTGGCAAACACCTAGCTGCATTAACGAGCAAGGATTACGCTAAGCTAACGATTTACTATAATAAAACTTACAATATTCCACTTGCTAATATTCATAAAAAAATAAAAGTGTTTAAGAGACAACCTCAATATGTTCTTAAAATTGACGGTTATTATACAGAGTCTACCGTTATAGCAAATGGTGTTATTATTAATGAAAATGTTAGGAGTAGTAATTTGCATTTGAACCCTTTCATTACTAAGGGCACTACTTTAATAAAGATAACAGTTCTTCCTTCCAAAAAAAATTATGAAGATCGTTCAAAGTTCTTTGATAAGTATGCTTCTTTTTCGGCTTCAGTTTATGATAAATCAAACAATGACGTTTTAGTAAAGACAGAAAAGGTTATGTTGGAAGGCAAAGAAACTAAAGAATTCCAACTGGTCTTTTCGGCCAACCTACCTTGGTATCCTGAGGCTTGGACTAATGGTTCTGATTTGCGAAGTACAAAGGACCTAAAGCAAAAGGTCATTGCCTTATATGATAAAATAGGAAATGCTGTTATTACAAAAAATGAAGATGTTCTCAATGATATTTTTTATCAGCGGAATTATGAAACGCAACAATTAGAGTACGACACAGATTTTTTAAACGCTAAAGACCAGTGGGAAGCACTTTTAAGAATTCAAGAAAACGCGTATGCTTATACTGTGGCAGATACATTTGAAATTGAATACAATGCTAATGGGAAATTAATTTTCGCATATCCAATTAACAAAGAGGATATGCTTACCCTTACAGGAAAACGTTATGGCGAAACGATGAATTATTTTTTATACCAACCCAAAGGCACTAACGAACTTAAAATAATACGATGATAAGGAATAAACTATTTATAATTCTAGTACTAACTTTAATTGCTTGTAACAGCAAGCCACCTAGCCAAAACAACCCTTTATTAAACGATTTTATTGCCGAATTAGAAGGCAAATCTTTAAAAGAGATCGAAGAAGAATTTGATACATCTATCAAACAAATAGAAAAGTTTACAACGTTTTTTAGCTCTTCTTTTGCAAATAAAATTAAGTTTATAGAAAAAGAAGATGAACGGTATGAACCTTTGTTTGAAGTCGATACTACAGGGGTTAACAAAGCATTACACCAGTTCAATGGAGTTGTATTTAGACAAACTTTCAATGCGTATCAAAGTGATTTAGAATTTGAATTTAAAGACGACGATTTTAGAAGACCTTTAAGTTTAGATAAAAACATTTTAGAATCATATATTCCAAATGCAATTTATTATACCGATGGTGAAGTAAAAACCGATAGTATTGCAAATTACGAAGTTGATTTTTCTTTTGATAGGGAATGGGGGAAAACTAAATCAATAGATAGCATAAGTATTACTTATAGATTAGATTACCTAAAAACTTATGATAGTATTGAATTATCAACAGATAATCCTAAAGCCAATTATAAAGGCAAAGAAATTAAGCTAGTAAAAATGCAAGATAATTATGCATATATAACGTTTAGTGATAGTATAACTTCTAGTCCAAGAGAAATACAAGGGTATTCTATTGAAGGTAAGATTTTGGAAGGTAGTGGATCTTCTAAATATACTATTGCACCTCAAAAAACGAAACGTATTTTTACTGAAATGCTTGAATATTCGAAAAAAGTACAGCAAAAGTTAAAAAATGATGATTTTGAAAACACGGCTGAATTAAAAGAATACATAAATAAAAAATTTAACTCACTTGATTTTTTCAATGATAATGATGGAGTATATCACAGAGAATATTACTACAAAGGAAACGTGAATTCTATAAAATTGTATTTCCCAAAAGATACTGAAGTTTTACAAACAGAATTTATAGCGTATAATACGCAATCGTTTTTAAATGATGACGAGTTATTCGAAATGCAAACGGAAAACGGACTTGTCTTTCTTAATAGCAAAGGAGAAACTAAAATTACAATTCCAAAAAACCAAGACATCATCACAAAAATAGGAAGTGATTTTTATGAAGATGATAATTATTTTTATCATTTGAATAGATCGAAAAAAGAACTAGATACTTTATTTGTGTACGATATAGAGGCTTTTAATAATGGGGTAATCGGTATAAAACCTGAATCTTTCGATAATGATTTTTCTCTTTTCGCTTCCGATAATAGTCCAATTAGCAATAAAAAATATTCGGAACTACAAGAAATAGGTAATCTCCTCGTGGGAATAAGAAATGAACAATATTATATTATTGATAATCAGGGAAAAGAAACATTATTAGTAGGGGTTACTAAAGTTTATGATGGCCCATTGTATGACAATAGAATTATGGCAGAAAGTCAAAATGGAATAGGATTTATTACTAGTAAAGGTGAAGTTGCAATTCCTTTTCAATATACTAATGCTAGAAATTTTAAAGATGGTTTTACTGTCGTAAAATTTGATGATACTTATAAATTTATAGATGTAAATGGTAAGGTATTAGTAGACACCAAAGAAGACTATTTGAACACATTGGATAAGGATGAACAAGGTAAACGAATATATAGGTTTTCTTATGGTAAAAAGCGCTATAACTACAAAGGGGAAATCATAAAGAACGAAAATTTAAAATAAACTAAAGAGATCGTTTTTATTTAAAGAAAAAAGCAACAACAAATTATTACGTAAATTACAAATTAACGGTATTATCATAAAACAAAAGCGAACGTTATCAACCTATTAATACAATTTTTCGACCAGATGTAACTTATCATTTTAAGACAATTCGCAGTTATGAAAAATTTAACAATACCCAAGCCAGTGTAATTTCTCTATTAAAACAGCTTTTACAAATCAAATCTTCGTGTATATATTTTGGTACCAGACCAAATATACTACAAACTGACGACTTTACTGCCGACCCCTGACGTGTAGAAACAAGAAACCGTTCATTATCTACTGAAAATGAACGGTTTATCTTAGTCGGGGTGGCAGGATTCGAACCTGCGACCTCCGCGTCCCAAACGCGGCGCGATAACCGGGCTACGCTACACCCCGATTTTGGTTATCTCTAACGGGGTGCAAATATACTTTATTTAATTAATTATCACTTTATTTTTTATAAAAAAATAATCTTTTTAACACATTACAACCTTTTTAAGCCTAAACAAGGCTTTACAATAGCTATTACAGCTGTGGTCTACTTCAAATACGACTAATAATTGTGCTTTTTAATACTCTTCAAACAGCACAACATTAAAAATTAAGACATCTCGAGTATCTAATGCAGATCACAATATCGCGACAGCCGTCTTATGCGTAACGCTGATTAAAAAAAAGGTTGAATACAGCTATCATCGCTTTACATTTAGTAACTTTGTTTTCGGCTTAATTTTAAAAAAAACAGATGCTAATAATAGGAATCGCTGGCGGGACGGGTTGTGGTAAAACAACGGTAGTCAACCAATTGCTACAACAATTACCAGAAGGGGAAGTTGGTGTGATTTCTCAAGATGCCTACTATAAAGAGACATCACATTTAAGCTACGAAGAACGTATAGCCATCAATTTTGACCACCCTAGAAGTATCGATTTTGAATTGCTCACATCTCATATAAAAACACTAAAACAAAACACCCCCATACACCAACCTGTATATTCGTTTGTAAAACACAATAGAACAGGAGATACTATTGTTACTCAACCCAGAAAGGTTATCTTAGTAGAAGGCATCTTAATTTTAACACATCCCGAATTAAGAGCCCTCTTCGACATTAAAATATTTGTACATGTAGATAGTGATGAACGCCTAATTAGACGTTTAAAACGAGATATTGCTGAACGGGGCAGAGATTTAGAAGAAGTTTTAACGCGTTATCAAAACACGCTAAAGCCAATGCATAATCAATTTATAGAACCCACGAAAACCTATGCCGATATCATTATACCCAACAACAGGTACAATACCGTTGCGATAGATATGGTACGAACCATTATAAATGAAAAACTATAAATGAAAAAAGTCAACATTAAAACGAAATATCTAAAACCATTTAAGAATATCTATATTCTTATCATGGTTATTTTTGTAGTTTGGATGGTTTTTTTTGATAGTAATTCATGGTTCATTCACAATGAACTAAATGAAGATATTGAAGATTTAATTTCTGAAAAAGACTATTACAGAAAGGAAATTGAAAAAGACCGAAATGCATTAAAAGCATTAGGAGCAGCAGACGGCTTGGAAAAGTTTGCTCGAGAAGAGTACTATATGAAAAAAGAAAATGAAGATATCTTTATTATAGAATATGAAGACAGCCTAAAAGCCCAGACTCGTGAATAAATCGCTATTTAACGCATTCGATCCCGTTTCTGAAAAACAATGGAAACAACGCATACAATATGATCTCGCTGGTGCAGATTATAATGCAACTCTGGTATGGACAAGTCCAGAAGGGATTCCTGTTAAACCGTTTTACTGCGCGAACACTACACCACCCTTAACAGAGGCTTTAGTAACCAAAGCAAGCCAATTTAAAATATGCAACACTATTGTTGTTGAAAATGTGAAACAAGCAAACACAGCAGCTTTAGCCGCCTTAAACGCTGGTGCAGATAGCATCAAATTTAAAATACATACCGCCAACAGTGGTTTAAAATTACTTTTAGAAGGTATCGATTTAAAAACGACAACTGTATTTTTAGACTATTCGTTTTTACCCAAAACTATAGCCAAACACTATGCGGAAATCCACACACAAGACACCCTCTTTTGTGCTACAGATATTATCGGTCATTTGGCAAAAACAGGATGCTGGCACCAAGATTTAAAAACAGATTTTTCAGATTTTGAAATGGTCATAAACACCACCCGTAGCTTTAGTATTAATACCGCCTTATACCAAAACGCAGGCGCAAATATGGTACAACAATTAGCCTATGCCATGTGCCATGCGAATGAGTATTTTAACTACATTAATACGCATCTTAATGCGCCAGAAGCACAACCCTTTACCGTAGTGTTCTATTGTGCTATTGGCGCCAACTATTTTTTCGAAATTGCAAAATTAAAAGCATTGCGATGGCTCTTTAATAGCATTAGTAAAGCCTATAACGCCAACTACAACTGCCACATTTTTGCAACGCCTACAGCGCGCAATACCACAATTTACGATGCAACTACAAATATGATTCGTAGTACCACAGAATGCATGAGTGCTATTTTAGGAGGTGCAGACACCATATGCAATTTACCTTACGACACCCAATTTCGTCATCCCAATGCGTTTTCTACACGTACAGCCCGTCACCAATTGCTCATATTAAAACATGAAGCAGATTTCGATGCCGTAGACAACCCCACAGATGGCAGTTACTATGTTGATAGTCTAACAGAACAATTAGCAGAAAAAGCTTTAATTTTGTTTAAAGACCTAGAAGCACAAGGTGGTTTCTTAAAACAGCTTAAGGCAGGTACCATTCAACGAAAAATAAAAGAAAGTGCCGCTAAAGAAGAAGCCGCATTTAATGCTGGAGCCACTATTCGTGTTGGTAGTAATGCCTATACAAACCCAGAAGAACGCATAAAAACAGCACTGGAATTAACGCCTTTTACCAAAAAACAGAACAGAAAAACAGTAATAACACCTATTATAGAAAAACGATTAACCCAAAATTTAGAACAAAAACGATTAAAAAAAGAGTAAATGAGTATGAGACTTAAATTAAACCACATTGCAGCATTTTTAATTACAGCCACGTTATGGAGTTGTAAAGACAGTGTTAAAGAAAAAACTTTAACAGACTATAAATTCTCTGAAAAAGGGATTGTTGTGAATTGCGATAATTTTGACTTAAAACTTCTAAACGAAGCTATTTTTGTTTTCGAAGACGACATTACCAAACATTACAGTAAAACCACACCAAGCCTAACCCGTGCCTATTCTCAATTTCTTAGAGATGTGACTTATAAACGTGTTAAATTCTCAGAAATAGCAACACCCCACACCATTAAAGTCCTTGATGTTTTAAAATCAAAAGCAGACTTATGGGATGCTTCAAACAGTGATAGCAAATTAAATTACAACAGTAATGTTATAAGCTGTATAGGTGACAATCTTAGCAGTAAAGATCTAAAAACTACACTAAAAGCCTTACTTGAAACCAATAGTATGAGTCTCAAATTATTTGGTCCTGCGGTACAGTCCAATTACAGCATGGCCTCTAAAGACAAGTACCTAGCTGCTTATATTGCTTTAGACTTTTATTATGCCAACTTATTAGAGATTGATCCAACGACAGTTACTGAAACACCAGAAACGTCTAAAGTAGATTTTAATAAAGTCCCTAAATAAATCACATCTACAAACAGAGACGGCCATATCATGCGTAAAAACCTTCAAAACATAGTACTAGACATTAAGGGGCTTCCTCAACAAGAGGCCCCTAAAACTAGTCCTACTGCCGAAGGTATTACGGTAAAATCTAGATATGACAAGGAAGACCTCGACGCCTTAGAACATCTAGACTTTGCCGCTGGCATCCCTCCCTTTCTAAGAGGGCCTTACAGCACGATGTACACACGAAAGCCATGGACCATTCGCCAGTATGCAGGCTATAGTACTGCCGAAGAAAGTAATGCGTTTTACAAACGCAACCTAGCTGCGGGACAAAAAGGACTATCTGTTGCATTCGATTTGGCAACCCATCGGGGCTACGATAGTGATCATGAACGCGTTATTGGAGATGTTGGAAAAGCAGGCGTTGCTATCGATACGGTAGAAGACATGAAACGTCTCTTTAAAGACATACCCTTAGATCAAATTTCGGTATCTATGACCATGAATGGTGCCGTTCTGCCTATTATGGCATTTTATATTGTCGCTGCTGAAGAGGAGGGGATTGACCCAAAACATTTGTCTGGCACCATTCAAAATGATATTCTAAAGGAATTCATGGTGCGCAACACTTATATCTACCCCCCTGAACCTTCTATGCTCATTATAACTCATATTTTAAAGTACGCCAGTACAGGTATGCCTAAGTTTAAAAGCATAAGCATATCTGGTTACCATATGCAGGAAGCAGGCGCCACCTGCGATATCGAGCTTGCCTATACCCTAGCGAATGGTTTAGAATATTTAAAAGCAGGCTTAAAGGCAGATATTCCCATAGACACTCTTGCGCCTCAACTTTCGTTTTTTTGGGGCATTGGCATGCATCATTTTATGGAAATTGCAAAAATGCGTGCCGCTAGATTGTTATGGGCAAAACTGGTCAAACCGTTTCAACCTAAAAATCCAAAATCATTGGCCTTACGTGCCCATTGCCAAACCTCTGGTTGGAGCCTTACAGCGCAAGCGCCCTTTAACAATATAGCCAGAACCACAGTAGAAGCTATGGCTGCTATTGCTGGAGGTACCCAAAGCCTACATACCAATGCATTAGATGAAGCGATAGCGTTACCTACAGAATTCTCGGCGCGCATTGCGAGGCACACCCAATTGTACCTATTAGAAGAAACAGAAATCACCAAAACGATAGACCCCTGGGCAGGCAGTTATTATGTAGAACGCCTTACCCATGAGATCGCAGAAAAAGCATGGAGCCATTTGCAAGAGATAGACGCTTTAGGGGGTATGACCAAAGCTATAGAAGCGGGTTTTCCCAAATTAAAAATAGAACAAGCCGCTACAAAAAAACAAGCGCGTATTGATTCTGGACAGGATATCTGCATTGGTGTCAATCAATTTACAAGCACAGAAGAACCTCCTATTCCTACTCTAGAAATAGATAATGCTACTGTAAAACAATTACAAATAGACCGTTTAAAAACGGTTAAAGCACGCAGAGACGCTACTAAAGTTGCAAAAACCCTTCTTAAATTAAGAACAGCTGCTAAAATTTCTTTAACTTCGAAAAACGACTATGAGCAACACAACTTACTTGCTTTAACTATTGAAGCCGCAAGAGCAAGAGCTACTTTAGGAGAAATAAGCAAGGCTTTAGAAGATGAATTTGGAAGGCATAAAGCCCCAATACAATCCGTTTCTGGCGTGTACAGTGAAACCATACATAACGACCCCGATTTTAAAAAGGCGCAAGAACTTGCAGACCGTTTTGCCGAAGAAGACGGCAGAAGGCCTCGCATTTTAATTGCTAAAATGGGACAAGATGGGCATGATCGCGGCGCTAAAGTTATTGCAACAGGCTATGCCGACATTGGTTTTGATGTCGATATAGCGCCTTTATTTCAAACCCCACAAGAAGTTGCCAAACAGGCCGTTGAAAACGACGTTCATATTTTAGGCATATCATCGCAAGCAGGAGGGCATAAAACACTAGTACCTCAGGTTATAGCTGAACTTGAAGCGTATCACCGCAGTGACATTATGGTAATTGTAGGCGGTGTAATTCCTCAAGTTGATTACCAATACTTATGCGATGCTGGTGCTACCGCCGTTTTTGGTCCTGGCTCTAAAATTAGCGCTACGGCTATTTCCATTTTAGAACTTTTAATGGCTGTGTAAGCGCTTAAAGTAACCCGTTCACTACCTCACATATACAAGTAAACCAAATTAGCTAAGCCCACAAGACCTACTCATCAGTAAGCAAGATTTTCTTTTAGTACCCTAAATAAACTCACGTTCTATTTTACGGGCTGTAATACCAAATAATCACGAATAGTAAATGTGCTAACTAAAGGCCATTCTACCTTTTAGTATACGTACCTTTAGGGCATCTTTGTACCTATGCCCCTAAACATGAAACACATCCCTTTCGTCCTATTAATTTTAATGTCAAATTTATTTGATAGTGAAGCACAAGGCAAACAGATACAGCTCTTAAAAGGTTCTGGTGAAGCCATCACCTACAAAGATTTAACGATACGTACCTTATTTCAAATCTACGACAGTGCAGCAGCAGTACAAGCATTAGGCACTACTTACCTTAGAGTTTATGACAACCAGACGGTGGCTGCAGAGTTTTATAACGTACAAGACTCTACTTCGCGTCGGTACCATACCAAAGCCTATAAAAATTATTTCCTAACGTTTAAAACAAAGGCAGGGCAGTACTACCTCAACATCACGCAAGCGCACTTTGGAAAAGCATTTGCGCTTTCAAACCTTCAAAAAGTAATACTGCATACCAAAACAGATACAATAGCGTTAAAAATCGTAGACGTTATGGAGGAGTATGGCTGGGATGCCCCTCCAGAAATAGATGACCGTACCTACTTTAGCCATGTAGCATACACCCTTAAAGCAACATCAAACAAGACCTCTAAATACGTTATCGTTTACAGTTCAGACATTACAAATGGACTCACATTAACATTCGACACCTATACAATTACTCTACTATCAGACCAATACAAAAACGCCTCTTCAGTTATTGAAATGGTCGTTCGTAAAATATAAATACGGTCGCTACCAAGCTATCTTTATATTAAAGCAATAGAGTTGTTCGTCTATTTTAAGAAAACAGCAAGAGGCATTAAACATCAGAAAGATCACTTTTATTTAAAACCCATTAATGCTGTAAACAGGGTACAATTTAAAACAGATTAAAGCATGCTGCGCAATAAAACAATGCCCCACTTCACTATGCGCTTAAAAAGCAATACAACTTAAAAACATAACGATGCGATAGATTGCACAAACGGCTTAACGGCCGCTTTATTTTGATTTTTTATGCGCTAATAGCTTTAAATACATCGCTTCTACCTTAGTTCTTGCCCAAGGCGTTCGTCGTAAAAACTTCAAACTAGATGAGATAGAAGGGTTCTCATTAAAACATCTAATCTTTACTGTATAGCCCATATATTCCCAACCATAATGCGCTACCAGATCCTCTAAAATCTGAGCTAGTTTTATGCCATGTAACGGATTATTGGGCTGTGACTCCATGTAACACTTTAACGGTTCCTACTTTGTTGTGGCTTTCGCGACTTATTCTTATTAGAGTTTCTATTAGAATTTCGCGATCCATTCGATGCGTTTCTAGGCTTGCGTTGTTGTCGTCCTTGACCTTGTTTTATAGGTGCTGTAGATGCATTAGGATCTGGTTCGAAACCTTCAATTATAGAAACCGGCAATTGCATTCCAATAAGCTTTTCTATCGCTTTTAAATAAGACGTTTCATCGGCACTTACCAAAGACAACGCTTCACCACTTGCTCCTGCTCTACCAGTACGCCCAATTCTATGTACATAATCTTCTGCAATATTTGGCAATTCAAAATTAATAACATGAGGTAATAAAGGAATATCTAAACCACGGGCAGCAATATCTGTAGCTACCAAAACACGAATAGCACCGCTCTTAAATCCAGACAAGGCTCTTACCCTAGCACCTTGACTCTTGTTACCATGTATGGCCGCTGCTGTAATATTGGCTTTTACCATTTTTTCACAAAGCCTATTTGCGCCGTGTTTTGTACGTGTAAATACCAAAACCTGTTTCCAATTACCATCGGAAATAAGCTTTATTATTAATCCCGTTTTTAACCCCTTTGCAACGCGGTGTACTTTTTGACTTATCGCCTCTACCGTCGTGTTTTCTGGTGTAACTTCTATCTGTACAGGTGTGCTTAATATACCATTAGCCAATTTTTTAATCTCCTTAGAGTAGGTTGCCGAAAACATTAAGTTTTGACGTTCATTGGGCATCATTTTAAGCACACGTTCAATATCTCTTAAAAATCCCATATCTAGCATCCTGTCGGCTTCATCCAACACAAAAATTTCGATACGTTTTAGAGATAATAACCCTTGATTTTGCAAATCTAATAAACGTCCTGGTGTGGCCACCAAAATATCCACGCCTTGCTTTATCGTAGCGACTTGTGGCTTTTGGTTAACACCTCCAAAAATCACTGCACTTCTTAAATTTAAAAATTCGCTGTACTCTCTAACATTAGCATAAACCTGTGCGGCCAATTCTCGTGTTGGCGTTAAAATTAAAGCACGAATAGGTTTAAACTTTTCTTTAGGGTTTTCAGAAAGTAAATGTAATAGTGGCAATGTAAAACTTGCTGTTTTCCCTGTTCCTGTTTGCGCAGAGGCTAACACATCGTTACCTTCTAAAACTGCAGGTATGGCTTTTTGCTGAATGGGACTTGGTGTAGTATATCCTTTTTTGCTTATAGCTTTAAGCAAGGCTTCGGATAGGCCTAAAGATTGAAATGACATATAATGTATTTACGAAGCTAAGTTTTGTAGCAAAGCATGAGTATCTATTCTGCTTTTTAAGTTTCGATAACTATACCCTATAGTCTATTTCTATATTGGCCTAGACCGCTTCTTTTAATATCGCACAAAGGTACATCTTATTTTAGTATTTGGATCTATCCCAAAACTTAGTTTCTATTTTTGTTTTAAAATAGGGTTGTGACGCACTAAAACACACAGTGTGACGTGCTAACCACCCCCTAATCTAACGTTTTCGTTTTTGTTTCTATAGGGTAGGTTTTAAAATCGCCCGCATTAACAACCGTCCAATCGCTAAAAGGTTTAAAATACCTTTTTATCACCGTATTTACACGACTTACAGTCAATGCTTTCACCTTATCTTCAATGCCTTTATAAAACAACAAATCGCGATCAAAATAAAGAGTATTTATAACCGTTCCTGACAATTCATCATCCTTTGCTCTTGACACTTGCGCGCCTTGTATCCAACTGGTAATGGCTACCTGCAACTCCTCTTCTGTGATGCCTTCTTTAATAAACCTCGCAATTTCTTCCTTAAACCCCAACTGTACCTTATCGGCATTCTCTGGAGCATAAATCGCGTATACAGAAAGACTTGAAGCATCACTTTTAGGATCGATAGATACACGTACGCCACCGCCAGCACCATAACTCACCCCATCTTTTTGCCGTAACCGTGCTGCAATTCTAGAATTTAAAAACCCGCCTCCAAATATAGCACCTGCAATTTCTAACGCCGCATAATCTTCGGTTTCTACATGACTTTTAATAGGTAAAAGCCCAATACTTATCGCATTCTTTTTATCTGGTGTTAGTATATTTTCGTTTACCGCTGTTTTAGGCCTGTACGGTTTCGCGATAGCCGTATAAGGTTTATTTTGTTTGAAATCTGCAAACTCGGTTTCAAAAAAACGTTTAAGCGCAGTCTCATCTATATTACCTATAGCAACGAGACTTGCATTATTAGAAATCCCATAAAAGGCATCATAATATGCCTGTACATCTTCTATTGTAACGGCTTTAATTGCCGCAATATCCTCTTCTACCGTTCTCACATATAGAGGATGTCCTTTTTTGTAAGGCTGATCTAAACGCCCTAAACGTTTTTGCACTAAAAACTGAGGTTGTGTTTTATTACGTTCTATAGAGGCGAGATCCTTAGTTTTTAATTTTTCCAACTCCGCAGCATCAAACTTTGGCGCTTTTAAAAGCTCTGCCATAAGCCCTAAAGTCGCTTTTAAGGAATGCGCTGTGGTATTAACAGTCACACCAATACGTCCATTCGATCCTGAAAAGTGAATGGATGATTTCATAGCACTTAACGCATCCTCAATAGCTTGGCGCGATTTTGTTTGCGTGCCTTTAGTGAGCATGCGCCCCGTATAACTTGCCACTTTACCTTTGTGCATTAAATCTTTAACGGTTCCGTTGCGAATGATAAACCGTAAGGTTACAGTTTCACCTCTGTTGTCCTTTTGAATAAAACCATAAGTTATCGGTACACTTTGCAATTGCCCTGCACTTAAGCGGTTTTTGATGTTTTCATAAGACACATCAAAAGCTTCTCCTGCGCCATAACCTTCTTTACCTTTGTAGGCCTCTACGGCTGTTTCCAAACCCTCTGTATGACCAATAGCCACACTCACGGCTGCTTTAGAAGGTTTAAATATGCCAACCGTTCTGTTGGTCGGAATAAAATACCTCTGCAAGGCGGCATTCACCTTTTCAACCGTCATATCTGCAACCCGATCTCTTTGAATAAAAGCCAATCGCCAATCGCCTGCGCCAATAAATTCACTCATGTACAACCCCAAATACGCCGAATTTCGATGTACTTGATCGTACTGCTTTAGCAACTTAGATTTGGCTCGTTTCACCTCTTCTTTGGTAACAGGTGTCGTTTTCAAATTATCTAACGTCTTTAAAAAAGTGTGCTCTGCGGTCTCTAAATTTTTATCGGAAGGCACATTTACGTTTATATAAAAAAATGAAGGTTCTTTGGTAAAAGGCGCATAAGAAAATATATCTGAAGCTTTTTTACCATCTACCAATGCTTTGTATAAACGCCCTGAAGGCTGGTCTGTCAAAATCAATTCGGCAACTGCTAAAGCCGCAAAATCTTCATGAGACCCTGCAGGTATGTGGTATAGAGCAGAGGCTATTTGCAAATCTCCAACCCGTTCTAATCGTACACGACGTTCCCCTTCCTGAGGAGGTTCTACAGTGGGAATATCATTTAACGGAGGTGAAGAGGTTTTTAATCCTGCAAATTTTTCAACGATAAGCTTTAAGGTCTTTTCGGTTTCGAATTTACCTGTCACCATCAAAACAGCATTATCTGGTCTGTAATATTTTTTATAAAATGCCTGTAATTTTTCTATAGGTACACGTTCTATATCAGAGCGATTTCCAATAGTTGCATTTCCATAATTGTGCCATAAGTACGCCGTATTAATTACTTTTAAGCGAAGTACATTTTCAGGGGAGTTTTCGCCTCTTTCAAACTCATTACGTACTACAGAAAACTCAGATTCCAAATCTTTCTTTGCTATAAATGAATTAAGCATACGGTCTGCCTCTAAATCTAAAGCCCATTCTAAATTAGCATCGGTAGCATTAAAAGTCTCGTAATAGTTTGTTCGATCATAATAGGTAGTTCCGTTGGGCCTTGCACCTCTAGCCGTTAACTCTTTAGGAATATCCGGGTGCTTTGGCGTCCCCTTAAACACCATATGTTCTAACAAGTGCGCCATACCTTTTTCTCCAGCACCTTCATGTTTCGACCCTACTTTATACGTTATATTAACCGTTATGGTTTGTGACGAGTGGTCCGGAAACAGCAAAACCTCTAGCCCATTATCCAACTGGTATGCTGTAATTCCCTCTATTGTGGCCGTTTGCTTAATTTGTGCCTGCAATTGTACCTGTAATACGAGCAACAGGGCATATAACCATTTTAATTTTAGAAACACGAATTTGTCTTGTATCATTAAGGTCTGTTTTAGCAGATCAAATTTCTAATTTCACACGCTTATTTTCTCACAAAAATCTGTTAAACTTTAAGAGATTCCCTGTATACTATCCCTTAAAATGATTTTACCAAGTGTTAACAAGTTCGGTTTTTATTCCTCATAAATAATTGTATTTTTACGAAATATAAAACCAAATCAATCAATGGGGAAAATCATTGCAATTGCTAACCAAAAAGGAGGCGTAGGCAAAACCACTACTTCAGTAAATCTGGCAGCATCTCTTGGTGTCTTAGAAAAAAAAGTATTGCTTATAGATGCCGATCCGCAGGCGAATGCCACGTCTGGACTTGGTATAGATGTAGAAAGTGTGGAAATTGGAACCTACCAGTTGTTAGAGCATACCAATACGGCTAAAGAAGCTATCATTTCAACAGACACACCTAACTTGGATATCATCCCTGCTCATATTGACCTTGTGGCCATTGAAATTGAATTAGTAGATAAGGATGAACGTGAATACATGCTGAAAAAGGTATTACAAGATCTAAAGAATGATTACGATTACATTCTTATAGATTGTGCCCCTTCACTAGGCTTATTAACGCTTAATGCGCTAACAGCTGCAGATTCGGTGTTGATCCCTATACAATGTGAATACTTTGCCTTAGAAGGTTTAGGCAAATTACTAAATACCATAAAGAGTGTACAAAAAGTACACAATAGCACTTTAGATTACGAAGGGCTACTATTAACCATGTACGATGCACGATTGCGCTTATCTAACCAGGTGGTAGAAGAAGTGCAAAAGCATTTTAATGATATGGTATTTAAAACGATCATACAAAGAAACGTACGTTTAAGTGAGGCGCCTAGTTACGGCGAAAGCATTATTAATTATGATGCCGCAAGTAAAGGTGCGTCTAATTACTTAAGCTTAGCAGAAGAAATCATTACAAAAAACACCTAAATTATGGCGAAGGCAACTAAGAAACAGGCTTTAGGTAGAGGCTTATCTGCTCTTTTAAAAGACCCTAGTAATGACATACAATCGGTGCAAGATAAAGATGCCGATAAAGTTATAGGCAGTATTGTAGAACTAGATGTCACCTCTATTGAGGTGAATCCATTTCAACCACGTACCAACTTTAGTGAAGAGTCTTTACAAGAATTGGCCTCTTCTATTAAAGAACTTGGTATCATTCAACCCATAACAGTTCGCAAATTAGAGTTTGATAAATACCAGTTGGTTTCGGGAGAACGTCGTTTTAGAGCCTCTAAACTCGTTGGTTTAGAAACCATACCAGCCTACATTCGTATTGCCAACGATCAAGAGTCCTTAGAAATGGCCCTGGTTGAAAATATTCAACGTCAAGATTTAGACCCTATAGAGATCGCTTTATCTTACCAGCGTCTTATTGATGAAATAAATTTAACGCAGGAACAAATGAGTGAACGTGTTGGTAAAAAACGTTCTACCATTACAAATTACTTGCGTTTATTAAAACTAGACCCTATCATACAAACGGGCATGCGCGACGGATTTATTTCTATGGGTCATGGCCGTGCGCTAATTACTATAGAAGACCAAAGTGCCCAGTTGGACATCTATGAAGTGGTTTTATCTGAAAAGTTATCGGTAAGAGACACCGAAGAATTGGTAAGACAGTATAACAATCCAAAACCAAAGACTGCTGATGCTAAAGCCAATGAGGAAGACGTTCCAAAACATGTTAAAAAAGGCATAAAAGACTTTTCTGAATACTTTGGTCACAAAATAGACGTTAAAGTCTCTAAAAATGGAAAAGGAAAAATCATCATTCCATTTCACTCTGAAGAAGATTTTAACCGTATAAAAAAATTAGTACAGCGTGCCGAATAAACATGTTATAACGCTAGTCGTTGCTGTGTTTTGTTATTTCACTTGTCAATCACAACAAGATGAAACCTCTAAAACCCCAGCTCAAGCCACATTAAAAATCACGGATAGCGTTGTTAAAAAAGCGCCAGTATTTGACCCTTTAAGACCTGCAAAAGCCACTTTTTTCTCGGCTATATTACCTGGTTTAGGGCAAGCTTACAATAAAAGATATTGGAAAATCCCTATTGTATATGGTGCATTAGGAACAAGTCTTTATTTTTACTTTACAAGCAACAGAGAACATAATAGATTTCGTGACGCTTTTAAAAGCAGACTCGCAGGTTTTAGAAATGATGAGTTTTTTCGAGATGCGGAAGGAAATCTTTTAGAAACGCCTAGGGTTTCCAATGATGGTTTGGTACGTGCACAGCGCCTCACACGAAGAAATACAGAAGTAGCACTCTTGGTTACAATAGGTATTTATGCGCTTAATATTTTAGATGCCAATGTAGATGCACATTTATTGCAATATAATATCGATGAAAACCTTACCTTAGCGCCGCATTACAAGTTTAACAGTATAGAGAGAAGCGGTAATGCTGGGTTAACTTTAAATTATAAATTCTAATGCACCTCTTATAACGCTTGCGCGCTAACAAAAAAGAGAACATTACCAAAATACATTTACACATTACAAGATGAACATAGCACTATTAGGATACGGTAGAATGGGAAAAACTATTGAACAAATAGCCCTTAAACGCGGACACAACGTCGTACTTACAATAGATAAAGATGATGTTGACTATGACATTACAAAAGCAGACGTTGCTATAGATTTTAGTCTGCCTGCTGTCGCTTACTCTAACATCACGAATTGTATAAATAACAACATTCCTGTAGTTTCTGGCACCACAGGTTGGTTAGACAATTATGATAATGCCGTGGCATTGTGTAAAGAAAAGAAAGGTGCTTTTATATACGCGTCTAATTTTAGTTTAGGTGTAAACATCTTTTTTGAGCTCAACAAAGTATTGGCTAAAATGATGAGCAATCTCAACCAATACAAGGTTAGCATGGAAGAAATACACCACACTAAAAAGCTAGATGCACCTAGTGGAACAGCCATTTCTTTAGCAGAAGATGTTATCACAAATCATACTAATTATAACGCTTGGGAACTTGATAAAGCGCAAGACAACGCAATTCCAATTGTTGCAAAACGTATTGAGGATGTTCCTGGCACACATACTGTAGATTACGAAAGCGAAGTAGACACGATTCACATTAAACACACCGCGCACAATAGACAAGGCTTTGCACTAGGTGCTGTTATTGCAGCAGAGTGGTTAGCCTCTGGAAAAACAGGTGTGTTCACTATGAACGATGTGTTAAATATTGGTTAATCGCTACGCAACTTGTAACACACTAATCCTTTAAGTTACAAATAGCATATTAAATTTTAAGATTATGACTTGGACAGAATGGCTTATATTTTTATTAATAATTCAAGTAATACACGGCTTAGGCACTTGGAAACTTTATGAAAAAGCAGGACAGAAAGCTTGGCAAGCGTTTGTACCTGTTTATAATGCTGTCATTTTAATGAAAATAATAAACCGTCCGCTATGGTGGGTTATTTTATTATTTTTACCTGTAGTCAACATCATCATGTTTATAGTGGTTTGGGTAGAAACCGCTAGAAGTTTTGGCAAAAACAGTCCTAATGACACCGTTTTTGCGATCATTTCTTTAGGGTTTTACAACTATTACCTCAACTATGCTGCAGATGTAAAGTATATTGAAAACAGAAGTCTTCAGCCTAAATCTTCATCTGGAGAATGGACAAGCTCTATTCTTTTTGCTATTGTTGCTGCAACTATAGTGCATACCTATTTCATGCAGCCCTTTACCATCCCTTCTTCCTCTTTGGAAAAATCGTTATTGGTAGGTGATTTCTTGTTTGTTAGTAAGTTTCATTATGGCGCTAGAGTGCCTATGTCTACCATAGCAGCTCCTATGGTACACGATACCATCCCTGGCTTAAAAATAAAGTCGTATGCCTTTAATGACGATTACAACACTCGCAAAACATCATGGATTAACAAATTACAATTACCATATTTACGCTTGCCGGGTTTTGAAAAAATTAAACGTAACGAAATTGTAGTATTTAATCAACCTGCAGATACCCTTCTAGACATGAATGATTTTCATCCAGACCGCAATTATTACAAGCCTATAGATAAAAAAACAAACCTAGTAAAACGTTGTGTAGGGCTTCCTGGAGACACCCTAGAAGTACGTAATGGTTATGTTTATATTAATGGTAAGAAAAACGAATTACCAGACCGTGCTAAACTACAATTTAGCTACTATGTAAAGCCAAAAACACACCAATTCGATCCAGCATTTTTAGCCTCTAGATACGACATCACCGATGGTGCCTACCCTATAGACCGACAAATCTCTAGTTATTATTTACCAGCAGTCTCTGATGAAGCTGTCGAAAAATTTAAAAACAATCCTAACGTTGCTAACATAAAAATTAACAAACAAATTAAAGGAGAAAGAGATCCTAATATATTTCCTCACGATCCTAATTACAATTGGAATGTTGATTTTTTTGGCCCCCTCTATTTACCAAAAAAAGGCGCTACAATAGCTTTAGATCTTGATGTTTTACCGCTTTACAAACGTGCGATTAGCGAATACGAAGACAATACTTTAAGCGTTAATGGCAACCAAATTTTAATAAACGGCGAAGTCGCTACTAGCTACACCTTTAAACAGGACTATTATTGGATGATGGGAGATAACCGTCATAATTCTATCGATGCCAGAGCATGGGGTCTTGTGCCTTACGATCACGTTTTAGGTAAACCTGTATTTATTTGGATGAGCTGGAATGGCCTAAAACCAAGATGGGAACGTTTCTTTACAACTGTTCATGGTACAGGTAAGGCAACCTCTTTTATTATTCCATTTCTAATATTAGTAGCTGCTTGGGTAGGGTTTAATAAATGGCGTAAAAGCAAGAAAGCGAAAGCACTCTAATAAAAGTCCTTTGTCTATACTTTTACATCCCACATATTTTCCCTCTATAGCTCATTTTGTGGCTATAGCAAAAGCAGACACAATTACCTTTGAGGTCTGTGATAATTTTGTAAAACAAACCTATCGCAATCGCAGTTATATCTATGGTGCTAATGGGCCTTTGTTACTAAATGTTCCTGTAGTCTATTCTCAAAAAAACAGAAAACCTTATAGCGCTGTTTCTGTGTTTCATGAAGAACATTGGCAATTACAGCACTGGAAATCCTTAGAATCGGCATACAGAACCTCGCCTTTTTTTGAGTTTTACGAGGACGAACTAAAACCATTATTTTTTGAAAAGGTAGAGCTATTACTAGATTTTAATCTAAAATGTTTTGAGGTGATTTGCGATTGTTTGCAGTTAGCACCTCATATTACAACAACAACAACTTTTGAAAAACAGATCACCAATGCCGTCGATTTGCGGGGTCTTGTCAATGCTAAATCTCCAATGAAACAGCATTTCACACCTTACACACAGGTGTTTTCCTCAAAACATGGCTATATTGAGAACCTTAGCATCTTAGATTTACTCTTTAACGAAGGGCCCAACGCGCTAAACTATCTCGAAAATCAATCTTTAACAGCATTATAATGCTACAAAACCTTGCCCATTACGGCTGCCATATTTTACTACCACTATTGGTTGCTTTATTGTTTTTTAAGTCCAAATGGAAAAAGGCTTACCTTATCATGCTCGCCGGTTTTTTAATAGATTTAGACCACTTATTAGCAACTCCTATTTTCGATCCAAACCGTTGTAGCATTGGCTATCACCCCCTACACTCTTATTTTGCCATACTGTTTTACATCTTCTTTTGTATTCCTAAAACATCTAGAATTGTAGGCTTAGGTTTGATCATTCACATTATAGCAGATGCCGTAGACTGTAGCCTTATGTAGTATACGCTACAAAAAAAGCAACTGTTCATAATGTCTATAAACAGCTGCTTTTACAAGATACACCTGCTTAAAAGCAGGCCTTTTAATATGAAATCGTTGCTACACCTTTAAACTTCATGTTTTACTAGCCTAAGGCATAGCATAATAAAACATAGAATTTTAGAACCGGCATTAGGCATCTGCCAAGCACACAATACGTTCTGCTCCTGTTCCAGAATGCATTCGTATGCTATTTACAACAGTTCTTGGGTAGGCTCTAAGTGTAATTTTTCCACAGTTCAAATCTTTAGAACTTACTATAGAAAAATGCCCAGAAGTAGGATCTCCTGCATCTGAACTCTTAATTTCAGAAGGCGTATCCGTTACCGTTGTGCCCAATACAAATCTGCTTAAATGCACTTCTTGTACACTGTATGTTCCCGTTATTATTCCCCCTTTTTTGTAATGGGTACAGTTTCCACCATCATCGATAGCGAGCTCTAATTTTGGAGGTGTGCTGTCCATTTGTATGCGGTGACTGTTAGAATTAAGCCCTGTGGTTACATTTTCTATGCTTATACTTAATAGTGCATCTGTTCGCGGTGAAAAAATAGCGAGTACTTTTTCATGTGCCATATAGGTATACACATCACCAACAGGTTTCTGTAGTTTAGTGACCCCTGTGCCCTTCACATAAAAGGAATCGGTGACATAAAAGGACACACCCGTAGCTTCATTCGTAACTTTTACACGATACTTCTGTCCTACAAATGGTGTAACTATTCCTTTGACCACAATGCGTCCCTGAAAGGCACTATCTTCTAATGCTATTGTATTTGCATCTCCTATTTTAGCTTCAAATACAGTAAGGCCATTGGGTTTTATCTCACTAATGGCAACCCCACCTATCTCTGTAAGTTGTGGTAATTTACCATTCCATTTATACGGCGCGATCTGTATATACGATTCTATTGTATTGCCCCAACGCGAACAGCTCATTCCTTCTGGTGGCGTATTCCAAGACAGTACGGCTTTTATTTTAAGGACTTGAGGTGTTTTACAGTTGGCTTTAAATGCATCTAAATTATAAGGGAGCACTACAGAATAGTACAAGCCGTCTTTAGACATTTTAGTGATATCATGAACTCGAATAGAGGTTGTTCCTGCATGAATCCATTCGCAGTTCTCGGTTTGTAACCAAAAAGACACATATTCTTTACTGCCACTACTGCATAAATTACCACTGTAACCATTAGGCCGCTTAATTTTAAGTGTTGCCACTAAAGCATCGTTGTCATAATCGGCCCCTACACATAGCAACTCTTCGTATGTGGTATCACACTTTAATGCACTTAAAGCCACCAAACTTTGGTCTAGATCTAAGGTATTGGCTTTAAAAATGGTATGAAGTGTGTTATAAGCAGATAAGGTACTCGATTGTTCTAACTTAGATAGCATTTGAAAACCAAAACGGTGTGGTTCAACCTCTACTTTTTTATAACACGACGCCAATTGAGAAAAACTAAAATGTTCCTTTTTCACCAAAGTATTAAACGTGCTTTTAAGTGCTAATGGGTTAGGAGCCGCCTCGAAAAGGCCGTTCAAAGAAAGGTTGGGGTTTAGAATCAAGTCATCTAATACGTTAGCGAGTTCTGGAATTTCAAAATCTGGCAGTTTAAAAATAAAAGGTTCTAGTTGTATATCAGCTTCTTTAACATCGCCCCAGGTATAACTGCCTGCTTCTAAGTTATAATCTTCTGCTTCTGGTACCGCGTTCCATAAGAGTATAGCTTTAATTCTTGGTAAATTCTCAACCGAACAATACTCTATTTTAGGGGTAAAAGGCAAACGTACCACATAATCGATAGGCTTTTTTAGTGCCCCATCACAATCTTCTGCATTTGGAATATCATGTACATTCACGCCTGCATACCCCAAATCTTCCCAGCCTTGGCCTTTTTTATAATCTATATAAAACCGCACATACTCATAAGATCCTTTTCGGCACAATTCCCCCAAGTAACCAAATGCCTTTTTTATTTGAATCGTAGCTGTTAACTCTCTATAGGTACTGTTATAACCTATACAGCCTAAAGCTTCAAAGCTAGTATTTAACTTATTTTGATAGAGTTTTAAATCTGTTTTAATCTTAAGTTTTGAAAGTTTTGCGCCTTTGTGAACCAAGTAGTTTTTAAACTCTTGTCGCGCTAATAAAAGTTGTTTGTCTGTTAGATTTTTCATGATAATTTAATTTAGAATTAATGAATAGCTTAATAGTATTGTAAAACGTGCAGGAAAGGTTGTGACAGCCTCTCTCACATTACTTAAACCCATTTGTATGATGAATTAAGAACGGTAAACTGATGAAGGATGCAGAACAGCGAAGCAGCCCTTGATTCTCTTTCATCTTTATGTTGATCTTGAATTTTAAAAACACATTTTAAACCCGTAAACTCAAATTACGAGTGGTATAAATTAGTTTGTGCCATCAAGGGTTAGAGTTGTACATCGTAGGGTTGACGGTTAAACGCTTTTTCGGTTAGACCTTCTGTGTCAGATGCTGTAATCACAATATAGCGTAACTTAGAAAACCCAGCTCTAATAGGTTCTAAAGTTCTAAAAGCATAAATTGTTATTTTTCCCTGTTCATAAGTGTAGGTTATAATTTGTTCGTCATCTGCATTATTTGTCCAATTATAAAGCATAGGATACCATATTTCTCTGCCAAACAATTGAAAATCGACAAAAACCAGAGCCCGATCTATAACACTTTGGGTGAGTTCTGGATCTTCAATTTCAATAACACCGGCAGGGACTCCTAAATACGACCCTTCCTCCCAAACAAAATCTTCAACACGTTTCATTACAACATTAGCATTGCCGTCTGTTCCTGGCGCACCTGGAGCGCCATCTGTTCCTGAAATGCCCTGTAGACCGGGCTCCCCTTGTGCTCCTGGCACACCTTGTTCACCTGTTTCTCCTGGTGCGCCGTCTTCTGGTGAGCACGAATATGTAAGGCTCATAATTACAAGAATTAGAATATACTTTACGAATTTTATACGTTTCATAGTTATAAATATTTAATTAGGATTAATTTTAATGCTACAGGTATAGCTCTTCAAAAAAGAGGTCTATAAAAGCAGCTTGCTTTATAAGGTTTAGATTCCTTTTAATGCTCTTCTTCCCCTACAGGTTCGTTTGCCGTTTTAATACTATTCCATTCTGGTTTATCCGAATTGAGATAAGCATAAATGGGTTTTTCGTTTCTAACGATATCTAAGTAAACAGGCATCTCTTTAAATGGAAGAAAGATGGCGCCCGCTTTAGTCTTAGGGTTATAAATTGGTGCTGGAACAGGGCTATCTGGATGTAAAAAATACATGATAAAACGGTGGTCTTTACCATAACAGGTAATATAACCTTGGATTTGAATATGTATACCACTCAATGTTGCCGAGCCTTTAAACCCCACCGAGGTCTTGTAATAATTAATTGGAAAATTTTGTATTGCCATGATATTGTTTTTATGGTTATCATGACTTTATAGATTGTGTTTTAGAAAGGTTAACACTTTAAAACATAATTCCCTAAAAAAAGTTAAATTCGTTGTAACATCTTGTTAACCTTCTATGTAGAATTGCATTAAATGATACAACAGATATCTTTAGAAAGCCTTAGACAGGGCGATGAGCGCCTTTTTAAAACGATTTATGAAGAGAATCGTGAACGTTTTATAAATTTCGCAAAACGCTACAGTCTTGAATATGAAGACGTGATTGACATCTACCAAGATGCTTATATCATTTTTTATAATAATGTTAGAAGTGGTAAACTGAAAACGCTTACCAGCAGTGTGTCTACCTATTTGTTTAGTATAGGCAAACATTTAATTTTTGACCGGCTGAAAAAGACAACTAAAACCATAAGTTTAACCCAACATGACTTTTTAAATGAAACAGACTCTATTTTAGAAGACCTATCCCTAACCACTGATGTGCTTTCTGAAGAACAAAAGTTATTACGTGAGCATTTCGCTTTATTAGGTGCGCAATGTAAAGCCTTATTATCCCTATTTTACTATCGCGGCTTCACGATAAAGGAAATTGTAGCAACAACGTCATATACGAGTGAAAACGTTGTGAAGAGCACAAAATCCAGATGTATGAAAACTCTAAAAGAACGTATTAATAGCAACTAAAATGACCAATTCGGATTTATTATACCACTATTTCTCTAACACATTAACGCCTGATTTAGAGGCGGAATTCAATTTACGCTTGGAGCGCGACCCCGAATTCAAAGTACAGTTAGCGTATGAAGAAAATTTAAAAGCGGCCATTACGGCGACACATAACGACACTCTAAAAGCCAAGTTAAACGCTTTTGAAGCAGAACGTATGCCCCAAAAAAAGGTGCTAAAACCACTTTTCTATGGGAAGGTTGCCGCTGCCATCCTTATACTCGTAAGCACCTCTTGGTTGGGGTATACTACGTTTTTCAATACGGTAAACTACGATAAACTCTATGCCACGCATTTTAAGATATATCCTAATACAGCCTACCCTATTACAAGAGGAGACAGCTTAAATACGATAGCACGGCGCGCCTTTTTAGCATACGAAAGTAAAGCCTATACAGATGCCTTACAGAATCTAGAACAATTAGATGCAGCTTATGTGAACTTCTACAAAGCCCAAACATTTTTAGGCTTAGAACAACCTCAAAAAGCACTGCCTTTATTAGAAACGGAATGCAATAACAATGGACGCTATGCAGCACAGGCACACTGGTACCTTGCATTAATCTATTTACATCAAAAAGACCCCATTACCGCCAAACGGCATTTAAAGGCATTAATTTCAAAATATGATTATAAAAAAGACGAAGCACAGCAACTTTTAGAGGTCTTATGACGACGTTGTTTTCCTTATCCATCGAACAATACCCAAAAGGGCAGCCATCCCTACTAAAATCCACCAATTATAAGAGGTGCGTACTGCTACTACAGGAGATTTATTTCCTGATAATGTAAATCCTGACCAATAATACGGGTGTGTCAAGGCTGTTCCTTTGTACTGCTTTAAAAATTCCAATTTCGCAGTTTGCAAAGCAGCGGGTTTGGTATGACCTTTAGCGAGTGCCTTATAAAAATGAGCCATCAGTTGGGCAGACGAAGCATCGTTGATATTCCATAAAGTACTCGCTATACTTTTAGCGCCACTAAAATAAAATCCACGAGCTAAACTTAGTAGCCCTTCTCCCCGTTTTAAGACCCCTATACCACTTTGGCAAGCACTAAGGGTAATCAAATTGGCATTTAACTTTAAAGTATACAAATCTTTAATATAGAGCAAATGTGGCTTGGTCTTAGTGCTATCTTGAGCCGTAAATGCTAAAAATGAATATTCAGAGTTATCGGCATCAAAAATAGCATGTGTTGCAAAATGTATCATATGATAAGGCATGGCATGCGCGTTAAAATGTGCTAAACTTGCCGCGTCTCCTGTATAAGTATCTGTAGTAAAATAATTCGAAATCACCTTAGACTCTTCGGCATTATGTGCCAGTGGTAGGAGTCCTGTGTCTTTGTTTGTAAAACTTGGCGCATAACTCAGCACCTTACCGTTATGGTTTGTATGCTGTTGTAATTCGAATAAGGTCGTTACAGAATTACCATAACGCACTGTATAATCCTCTAGCAAGTACCTTAGCTCTGTCTTAGATGTATTTAAACTTGAAAACGGTATATAATTTAAAATACCATCTGGAATGATACTAAGATGGCGGACATTATGGTCTTTAAGCACTGGCGCTAATACTTTTTCAAATACTTGAAAAGAAATCTTGTGCAAAGCCGCTTCATTAGATCTAGGGGTGCTTATCGTATTTTGAAACGTTTGAAACAGCTGCTCTGTGGCTACCTCAAGGGGAATTTTAATACTCCTTTTGCCTTTGCTACTAACAAACAGCCCGTATAGCGCAGATTTTCCATAAAAATAAGACACGAGACCTTCGTCTGCTTCTAGCCCCTCTTGTAATTGTGCTGTAGATGTCACTTTAGTCGTATATTTCAAATCGTAATAGGCTTTATAATTGGCTTCTACATTTGAAATAAGTTGACGGTATTTAGATGCTGCTGTAAATAATGCATCTTCTAAAGCTGTAGACGCTTGTTTATTTAATTGCTTTTCTAAATGTAAGATCTTACTTTTCAAAAGTTTTTCCTCTTTTAAAATTTCATTGGGTATAGTACCATAAGCGGTAGCCTTTGCATTAAGCAGCGCTTCTAATAACAAGACACTTTTACTTTTCTCTAAGAGGTAAAATGCGGTGTCGAAATAATTTTCGTTCTGGGTCTCTAGGTACAATTGGTAGGCGGCTTCAATACCCGATTCAAACACAGGATATGCCGTTTCTATTAAAAACAACTTATCTGTAGTATTTTTAAATGTTGGTTTTAAATGGTCTAAAATACCTATTGCTGCCTTAGCACTTATCAAGACCTCTTTATAGCGGTTCTCCTTAAGCAGTAATGCCGACTTGGCTTTTAGGGCTTTAAATTTCGTCGTGCGTTGTATTGCCGTGCGTAAAGTATCTTTTGACACCTCGTCTGCGGCCAACTCATAATAATTTAAAGCGCCCTCGACATGCTTATACGTGCTATCCAAACGTCCTAAACTCATGTAGACTTCTGCAATAGTATTATGCGATTTACCGTGTTGTGCTCTAAGGTGTTCTAATGCTTTATGCAGCGCCAAACTAGCGCTATCGTAGTGGCCTTCTGCATTAAATAACGCTGACTGCGCTATACTGTATTTGTACTTAAAAGGGTGCCCCGCGCTAAGGTAAGTTTTCATTTTTTTGAGATAGTACGCCGCGCTGTCATTCTGAGATAATTTAATGTGGTTTGTTACAATACCTTCATAATTAGAAATGATTCTATTGGTGGTGTTCGCCTCTTTTACGTTGGTTCTTAAAACACGATACAACATAGTATTGGCGTCCTGATAGCGTCCTTTCTTATCGTACAAACGCGATAAGAGGGTGTATGCTGTGTTTTTATAACGTAGGGTATCAAACTTGCTCGTTTCGCACAAGCGTAACCCTTTATCTAAAAAATGTTTGGCAAGGCTGTATTTTGCCTCATCGATATGCATTCGAGCTATAAAATTTATGGCAGAGGTGTAAATACCAAATACGCTTTCATCAGAACGAAAGGTTTGCTCTAATTCTATAGCATTCATACAATCTTCAAATAGCTGTAATGCATTTGTATAATTGCCCAATTCATAATTATTTAAAGCATGAGAGTACAGTATACTCGTTACATAATACGATTTTTCGGGACTTGCATTGATATAGTTTTTCTCTACAGTTAACACAGAGTCCAAGTGTTTTAAATTTTCGGCTACGATCTCTAAATCGTAATGGTAGTTGGCTGCCCAATTTTCACTGATAAGTGTCTGTATAAAATAATCGACCTCATGTGTTTTAGCCGCGATTTGCTTGACCTCATCAAAATAAAAATAAGCCGAATCTTTGTGCGTATAAAAATGTTGATATGCTTTGTTGTAATAAAAATCCAGATCATTGTTATGATCTGGATTTTGTGCTTCTAATGTACCACACATAAATGCAATACCTAAAAACGTCATACTATATTTAATCAAAGTATTAATTTGAAATAGCGCCATTGAGTGTATAATCCATTGTTTTACCATTTTCGAATAAAGCATGTACGTCCATAGTAAATTCGCCTTTAAAAGCATCTACTTTAGCCACAGAAAAGTTATCGTCTTCAGGAAGTGGTGTAAATTCATCTAAGCCTATATTTTCAAGAGGTTTACCTGTGGCTCTGTCTTTAAACACAATCTCTAATGCTTTATAACTACGTGGTATTATTATATGGTTAAAAGGAATAGGCATACAAGCACTTCTGTCACTACGACAAGGCTGAGGTATTGGAGGTCTAGGAATTCCAGGAAAGCCTCTAAAGGTTTCTCCTACTTTTGCTAATTCCAGTTTTTGAGTTCCCAAGGCTTTAATACTGCTTTTTAATTTTAATTGCTTTCCTAGTAAATCATTAGCATTAGGCGTATCGAGTAACTGTTTTTCAATTTGAGCTAAGGCCTTTGCCTCTAACGCTACAGTTTCTTCTAAGTGAAATGCATGAAAATTAGATAAAAATACAGTGTTTGCTACCGTCATCTTTGTCTCCTTCTCCTCGATGGGCTTCCCTTTTTCGGAATCTTTACATTGCGTGGCACTTAACAATGTTAAAGCAAGCAATACTACTGGTAAAAAATTTAGTTTCATAATATTATGTTTTTAATTTAATTACTGGTTAATACACTCTTAGTGTTGAAGGTTAACACAACTTGTCATAAATAGTTGTATGCACCACCATAACCGTTACATAATGCTATAAAATCATGTGTTAATACTATTCTAAAGTAGGTTTAGGTCTAATTTTATTACGTATAAATATACAAATAACCTCCTAATCTAGGGTCTATTCTGCTAACTTTTCACAGACCTAAACCTCTAATTAGCAAGCTCTAAACGCGTCATAATAGGATAATGATCGGAGTAATGTGCGTTGTATGTCTTAAATTTATGGACTTGAAAAGCTGGATCGGTAAATATAAAATCGATACGGACAGGAAAGAATTTAAAATCGTAGGTACGTCCAAAACCGCTACCAGCTTCATCAAAAGCATCATTTAATTCGCCTTTCAACTGTCTATAAACATATGAAAATGCCGTATTATTAAAATCACCACAAATCACCATTTTATAAGGACACTGTGCTTTATGTTCTAAGAATAACTCTGCTTGAGACTGCTGCATTTTAAACGTTTTGCCGATACGTTTAAACAAGCGTTCGGACTCTTCTTTGCTTAAATTCTCTATTTTAGGATCGATACGCATGGATTCTAAGTGCATGTTATATACCCTTATGGTATCTGCATTCATAACAATATCTGCATAAATGGCATTGTTAGATGTGTTTGGAAACGTTATAGATCCTGAATTTATAATTGGAAATTTAGAGAATATCGCTTGTCCATATTTGGTTTTCTTCCCAGATAATTTTTCGTATTTGTATTTAAAAAAAGAAAGGTCTACATTTTTATGAGGGTGGTATTCTTGAAGGCTAAGTACATCTGGAGCCTCTGTTTTTAAAAGATCTACGATTTGAGTTTCTATCCCTGGTTCTGAAAACCAATTGTAAACATTAAACAGCCTTACATTATAGCTCATAACCTTAAACGTATGCGCTGGGACTGTGTTTTGCGTGCTAGAAGACAATTTATATAATGAGCCAAATGCCACATACCCAATCACTAGAACACCAAGAGATAATATGAACTGTCGTTTTAGCTTAACCAACCAATATAGAAAAAAGAGAACATTAGTTACGATAAGTAATACACTTCCCAAACTTAAAACCGATAACACAGAAAATGCCTTTGGGGGTAAAAAAGGCAATATATAGGATAATAATAGAAGTACAGCTACTATTCTATTGACCAGCCAAAGCAGTTTATCAAAGAATTTTAGGTTTTTCATATACTTCTATTTCGGTTTTAAGACCTTTAACGATTCATCCTATTTTCCAGCTCTAAATAAAAGTTCTTTTTCTTCAGATGTTAAACTTTCATAGCCGCTTTTACCTATTTTATCTAAAATAATATCTATTTTTTTTTGGTTGCTAAACTGGTCAAAGTCGGCTTTGGCATACCCGCCTACTTTACTTTTATTTTTGTGTACCGTTTTTAAGGGGCTCTTCTTTTTAAATGTAAAGAGACTCGCTAGACGGTCTGCAATACCTTCAAATCCTTTACCAATATCCTGACCTTTTGTGAGCTGTTTTGCATAAACATAGCCTAAGGCCACACCTCCAAGATGCGCCAAACTTCCACCTCCATTGGCTCCAAAAAGATTCAAAACATCTATAGCTGCAATCGCAGCACCAATATACCAGAGTTTTAAATTAAAGGTAAATACCCGTACCTCTTGTTTGGGCATATACGCACATAGAAATATAAGTAAGGCTCTTATAGAAGCAGAAGCACCTACTAAAGGGGCTCCCATTTGACTTTTAGGTAAAAACCCATAAAACAACAGGTAAAACACACCTCCCATTATGGCTCCTAAAAAATAAATATTTAAGGCCATTTTAGGCGAAAATAAATTAAGAAACATACGGGCTATAAAATAAAGCCAAAGCATGTTTAAGCCTAAATGGATAAAATCGTAATGTACAAACGCATAAGTAATAATAGTCCAAGGCGAAGTAAGATAAGTCCCGAAAACACTAGACAATTCAAACCAACCTAATAGCGGTGTTACGAGTAAACCTATTAAAAAAACAGCAACGTTTACTACTATAAGTTTTTCCAGCACGTTTAAGCGGGAAAGTTTTTCTTTTAAATCTTGATTAAGCGTTGTCATTAGTTCCAACGGTTTCTATTAAACTGCGTTTTTTTCCAATACCACATCATTAAAAAGCCTGTAATAGCACCACCTACGTGAGCAAAATGCGCTGTATTACTTGGACTGAAAAACGAATGTCCTGAAATACCAGAAACTAAATCTAATATAATAATACCTGGAATAAAATACTTCGCTTTAATGGGGATGGGTAAAAAAATCATCATCAATTCTGCATTAGGGTTCATCATTCCAAAAGCAGCCATAATTCCCATAATACACCCTGAGGCACCTACCATGGTGCTTCTTGCAATAATATTGAGATCAAATAACGCTTTAAACACCTCTTTATCTATAAGGTCGGAACTTATGCCGTATTCTTGCAATAAAGGGAATAAACCTTCACTTAAAAGTTCGCCTTTTATGTATATACCATCTCTAGCGTCTATGGATATGATTTTATTAAGCAATTCATTATCTATGTTTAAATCGGCTATGGTTTGATATACTGTATAAAAATCATAGTAATGATAAGCCACTTGTAAAGCTACGGCACCTAATCCTGCCGAAATATAAATAAATATAAAACGCTTTGCGCCTAAGACCTGTTCTACCGAAGATCCAAACATCCACAACGCGAACATATTAAATAATAAATGTGAAATGCTTAAATTATTTATGTCTGCTCCGCCATGCATAAACATGTGCGTAAAAATTTGCCAAAATTGAAAACTGTCGTTTTTTGGAAAATGCATCGCAAACCATTCGTAAAACATACCGTTTCCTATCGCTAATGTTCCTATAAACATTAATACATTGATGATAATAAGGTGCTTTACTGTTTCGGTAATTCGCATCATAATTTATATGAATTTTTTATCTAGCTCATCTACACCTACAGTAATAAATGTTACCCTATTGGCAGGAGATACATTAGGTTCTTTACATGCAAATAACTTGTTAACAATATGTTCTTGTTCGTCTTTTTGTAAAGACTGTCCTGTTTTTATAGCCAAACTCTTAGCCATAGATTTAGCCAATAAATCGGTCGCGCTAAAATTAGCATCGGGCACTTCGTTTTGGACATCACTCACCAATTGTTCTAAGATAATAGAAATTTCACTTTCTGGCACCATAACAGGAACGCCCGTAATTTCTAAAGAGGTGTCTGTAAGGTTGGAAAATACAAACCCTGTATGTTCTAAATCTTGTTGCAGTTGCTTTACAATATCTAATTCTTGTTGTGAAAAATGCAACTCTAAAGGAAATAACAATTGTTGGCTTACCCCTTCTTTTACTGTAATATCTCTTAAAAAATCTTCGTATAAAATACGCTGGTGGGCTCTATGTTGATCGATCACCAACATGCCCGATTTAATCGCACTTATAATGTATTTATTGTGTAATTGGTATGTAGAACTTGTCGCTTCTGAAGTGTCTGTTTCGTCAAACAACGTACTTACAGTGTCTTCGCTTTCAAAAGTAACTTCGCTAAAATCGGTTTGTGACATGGTGCCCTTAGATTCTAAACCTACATATAAACTATCCCAATGGTCTGTAGAAGGTGCTTTAGTGTAGGATGCTGAAGAGGTACCACGAGACCCACCTGTTGGCTGTGATGGTGTTGCTATTTCAAAAGGATTAAAACTACGGTCTACCTCTATTTTTGGTACTTCTGTACTTGTGCTTTTTAAATCGTAAGGAGTATCTAAAGTCGCATCACGCTCAAAATCTAAAACAGGTGCTATATTAAACTGTCCTAAACTGTGTTTGGTTGCCGAACGTAATATCGCATACAAGGTATGCTCATCATCAAACTTAATTTCTGTTTTTGTGGGATGGATATTAATATCTATAGTTTGCGGGTCTACCCATAGGTTTAAAAAATAACTAGGATGCGTTCCACTTTTTAACAGCCCTTCAAAAGCCGATAAAATAGCATGATTTAAATAAGCACTTTTAATAAATCGGTTATTGACAAAAAAATACTGTTCGCCTCTTGTTTTTTTTGCGAATTCTGGCTTCCCAACAAATCCTGAAATCTTTAAAACTTCTGTATCTTCTTCAACAGGCACTAACTTTTCGTTGGTTTTGGCGCCAAAAAGATTAACAATACGCTGTCTATAATTACTAACGGGCACATTAAAAGACTCGCTACCATTATTGTATAATGAAAAACTAATATTAGGATGGGCAAGGGCTACGCGATGAAATTCGTCTATAATATGGCGTAATTCTACCGTATTCGATTTTAAAAAATTACGTCGTGCTGGTATATTAAAAAACAAGTTTTTAACCGCTATTGCAGTTCCTGTTGGCGTTACAACCACGTCTTGCGAGGTGACTTTACTCCCTTCTATAACGATAGCTGTCCCTACATCGTCGTGCTCTTGTTTTGTTTTTAATTCTACATGAGCTATAGCTGCTATACTGGCCAAGGCTTCACCTCTAAATCCTTTAGTATGTAGTTGGAATAAATCCTCTGCATTTCTAATTTTGGACGTCGCATGACGCTCAAAACTTAAACGGGCGTCTGTACCACTCATCCCCTTTCCGTTATCGATAACTTGAATGAGCGTTTTGCCTGCCTCTTTTATAATTAACTTTATAACAGTTGCTCCAGCATCTATTGCGTTCTCTAAAAGCTCTTTAACTACTGAAGCTGGCCGTTGCACAACTTCTCCTGCGGCGATTTGATTTGCAACATGATCGGGTAAAAGTTGTATGATGTCTGCCATATAGTATTACGAAAAGAAAATAGATAAATCGAAACCAATAATAAATAAAAAAATAATAACTAATACTGTAATAATAATAAAAACACGCTTATTGGCGGCTTCGTCTTGATTGTATTTGTAATCATTAATAGCGGCATTAAACTTCGATTTAAGATCTTTAGACCCACCTACAGTATTTCTAAATTCATCGAATTTATGTTTAATTTCAAAAGGACTGCCTTCGCCTTTATCATCATAATAACGTGGTGTATAACTAAACTTCTTATTTTTTGGTAATTTAATACGTGCCATAATTTACAAACGTTTTTAAGTTACATGTAGTTTTTTTCTAATACATACATGCAGATCAATAATAATACCAAAAGTAAAATCAAGGTTCTAACAGGTAAAAGGCCTTTCATACGCACCTTGTGTCCCGTTTGTTGACGCCACTTTTTCGCAAAGGCTTGAGATGCTGTCTCTTCGTCTGTAGAAGCCTCTTCTTTACGCTTTGCATATTTAGGTTTATAATTGAATGTTTTATGCTTACGCTGTCCAAACACAATCTAAAGATTTATAGTATTCAAAAATACTCAAAAACATAGAGATGGGCGCCGCTGGAATGCTAAAAATTGTTAACAAAGTAGTGCCTGTAACGTGTAGCCCTTGGTAAACTAAAACAATTCTATTTAGTTAAGTAGAGCTTGATAGTATTAAAAAGTATTTCGGTTTTTAATTTAGCCTTATAATTTACATGCGCTCTTTTATGTTTTGGCATGCTATTATAGCCCGCTATAAGATTAAGGTATGCTTTTACTAAAAGACCAATACTCGACATTAATACCGCCATTATAATACTTGGTAAATGCATATGATTCTGATTTTAAATGCAATTCATTTCAATCCTTAACAACCTACATATTAGCAGCTTATGTCATGAAATGTTACATAACATACAAAAAAACACATTTTTTATTCGTTAATACCCGTATTTTTATCTCAGTAACCTATATTGAGAGCGCTTCATCTTATACACATCAATTTACGAAGCGTACTCGCATTAGCATTACAAAAAGCATCTAAGCATTTATTTTAAATACTTAAAAATAAACACCTTAAGCTAGACTCTAAAAAAAAACAGGACACAAGCAAGGTTCTAAATATTTAGTAGGATGTATAATACGCTTCGAAACGTATTCAATATTTGACCCTAAATTTATGTGATGCAGAAAAATTATCCGTTTTTACGTAATTCGGCCATTTTTATAGCCGCAATTGCAGCTTCGGTACCTTTATTACCATGCTTGCCACCAGAACGTTCTTCGGCTTGTTGCATCGTGTTATCTGTTAACACACAAAAGATCACAGGAGTGTCGTTCATTACATTTAAATCTTTAATGCCTTGTGCCACGCCTTCGCATACAAAATCGAAATGCTTAGTTTCACCTTGGACAACACTACCTATAGCAATAACTGCATTTACGTTTTGTTCCTGCATTTTTTTACTTCCATAGATCAACTCGAAACTTCCAGGCACATCCCATTTTAGGATATTGTCCTTAGATACGCCATTATCCAAAAGTGCTTGTACAGCACCTTCATATAAGCCTTCTGTGATGGTAGCATTCCATTCTGAAACAACAATCCCAAACCGATAGTTGCTCGCATTTGGGATTGTTGTTTTATCGTATTCTGATAAATTCTTAGTCGCTGTTGCCATAAAACGGTATCTTATTTACTTGCTAAAACTTGAGCTTGACCAATAAAGACATCTATAGATGAGGCCTCGCTAGAATCTGGATACTCATTTTTTATACGCTCAAAATACCCTAAAGCTTTAGAGGCATCGCCTTGCTCTAAAGCAAGTGCTCCAGCTTTGTACAAGTACATTGGTGTTGTATATCCGTTATCTCTTAAAGCAATTGCTTTTTCATAGTATTCTAAAGCATCAGACGGTTGGTTTAACTGTACAAAGGCATCTCCTATGTTTCCTTTAGCTAATGGCGCTAAAATTTCGTCATCACTTTCAAAAGCCGTTAAATACGTTACTGCATTTTTATAGTCTTTTAAACGTAAATACGCTGTTCCAGCATAATAGTTTGCTAAATTCCCAGCCGATGTTCCACCGTATTCTTTAATGATATCTAACATTCCGTATTTCCCTTCACCACCGTTAAGCGCTAAATTGAATAAAGAATCTTTTGCCACTCCATTTACAGCATCGTTAAAGAATTTCTGTGCTTGAAACATATCGTTCATAGCGTTTAACTGCTTAGGCTTAGAGACAAATTCTTTGTACGCTAAAGAACTTAAAACTATAGCAGCAACAACACCTATGATAATGAATATAAATTTTTGATTTTTAGCGACAAACTCTTCGGTCTTAGACGCCGTCTCATCTAAGGTATTAAAAACCTCTGCTGTTGTAGATCCTTCCTCTATATCTATTTCTTTTTCTACTTTCGTTTTCGGTTTGTATCCTCTTTTATTATAAGTTGCCATATCTTTGTAATTATCGTCGCGCAAAAATATAATTTTTCTCCATAACTAAAAGGCTATTTATTTGTTATTTTTCAATAATTTGCACTTCTTTTTGCTATATTTTCGAATTAAACCGCTTTATCAGTTAGATCTGCATGATTTTAAAATCACTTTCGCTCGTTAATTATAAGAATTTTGAAAGTCAAACATTTACTTTCAATGAGAAGATCAATTGTTTTGTAGGTAACAATGGGGTTGGCAAAACCAATGTTTTAGACGCTATTTACCATTTGGCCTTTGGTAAAAGTTATTTTAATCCCATCGCTGTTCAAAACATTAAACACGATCAAGAATTTTTTGTCGTTCAAGGCCATTACGATAAAGATGATAAGCCTGAGAAAATAGTCGTTAGCCTTAAACGCGGCCAAAAGAAAGTAATTAAACGCAATGGCAAAGCCTATGAAAAATTTAGCGAACACATTGGTTTCTTGCCTTTGGTTATTATATCTCCAGCAGACAGAGACCTTATTATAGAAGGCAGCAGTACACGCCGTAAGTTTATAGACACTGTTATTTCCCAAAGCGATAAAAATTACCTTACGCAACTTATAAGTTACAATAAGGTTTTGGCCCAGCGCAATGCTTTACTAAAATATTTTGCACTCAACCATACCTTTAATAAAGACACTTTAGAGGTTTACAACATACAACTCTCGGAATACGGAACACTTATTTTTGAAAAGCGTCGTGCGTTCTTAGAGACGTTTATCCCTATTTTTAAATCGCGCTACCATTCTATAAGCAATGGCAACGAACAGGTGAGTTTAACCTATGAAAGTCATTTGCATGCCGCCGATTTAAACACCTTATTAACAAACACGATCCATAAAGATAAAGCCTTACAATATACCAGTGTAGGCATTCATAAAGATGATCTTAGTTTTAATATTGAAACCCATCCTGTAAAGAAATTTGGAAGTCAAGGACAGCAGAAATCGTTTTTAATCGCTTTAAAACTAGCGCAATTTGATTTTATTAAAGCCCAAAGTGGTGTTAATCCTATTTTATTGCTAGATGATATTTTTGATAAATTAGATGCGCAACGTGTTACACAAATCATTAAATTAGTAGATGCTGAAAACTTCGGACAATTATTTATTAGTGACACTCATGAAGAACGCACCGAAAATGCGATAAAACAAGTTCACCAATCGTATGAGGTGTTTAAACTTGGGCATGATTTAGCCCCTTAATCGATTTTATAGCGGCTATCACACAAAAAATGAATAAACTTGCAGGCTCTAAAAAAGCACCTATAGAAGCTATTGGAAACGTATAACCTATTATATAACACATTACCATACCATGTCTAAACGTAATAACGAACATATAAACATTAAAGAGGCCTTAAAAGAGTTTGTAGAAATCAATAAATTAGAAAAGGGCCTAGACAAAGTAAATGTTGCCGACGCTTGGGCTACATTAATGGGCAATGGCATTACCAAATACACTACAGCAGTGAAGTTAGAACGCGACACGCTTTTTGTACAACTAACCTCTAGCGTCCTTAGGGAAGAATTAAGCTACGGAAAACAGAAAATAATTGACCTTATTAACGAAGAGTTAGGTAAAGAAATTGTAAAGAAATTAATTCTACGCTAAACAAAAGCCTTCTTTTTTTAACACCCTTTTTTGCTTAGACCACTGTTTTAAAGCCTTTTAAGGCTTTTACCAAAATTTATCAAAAAAAACACATAATTAATTGATTTTTAAAGTTTTTACACACTACCTTTGTTATCAATAATAATTATAATATTTATCACAATGAGTAAAGGAACAGTAAAATTCTTCAACGATTCTAAAGGATTCGGTTTCATCACTGAAGAAGGTTCAAACAAAGAACATTTTGTTCACATTTCTGGATTAGTAGACGAAGTACGCGAAGGCGACGAAGTTGAATTCGATCTTCAGGAAGGTAGAAAAGGATTAAACGCAGTAAACGTAAAAGTAATTTAATATATATACTTTAAAAGTTACAATGAAAGTCTATTACACATGTAGTAGACTTTTTTTTTGATATCATATTTGAAGTACACAAAATAATTAATTTAATATTTATCACAATGAGTAAAGGAACAGTAAAATTCTTCAACGATTCTAAAGGATTTGGTTTTATCACTGAAGAAGGTTCAAACAAGGAACATTTTGTTCACATTTCTGGATTAGTAGACGAAGTACGCGAAGGCGACACGGTTGAATTCGATCTTCAGGAAGGTAAAAAAGGATTAAACGCAGTAAACGTAAAAGTAATTTAATATATACTTTAAAAGTTGCAATAAAAGTCTATTACATATGTAGTAGACTTTTTTTTGGTATCATATTTGAAGTACACAAAATAATTAATTTAATATTTATTACAATGAGTAAAGGAACAGTAAAATTCTTCAACGATTCTAAAGGATTCGGTTTTATCACTGAAGAAGGTTCAAACAAGGAACATTTTGTTCACATTTCTGGATTAGTAGACGAAGTACGCGAAGGCGACGAGGTTGAATTCGATCTTCAGGAAGGTAGAAAAGGATTAAACGCAGTAAACGTAAAAGTAATTTAATATATATTTTATCACTTTTTTCTAACAAAAAAACCCAAGCACATGTCTTGGGTTTTTCTATGTAAATACATTGTTGTTGTCTAAAACTGCTCTCTTCCAGAGAAGTGAAATGCACCTTCTATAGCTGCATTTTCATCACTATCGCTACCGTGAACGGCATTCTCACTAATAGACGCAGCATATAATTTTCTAATAGTCCCATCGGCAGCATCTGCTGGATTTGTAGCCCCTATTAATGTTCTAAAATCTGCTACAGCATTTTCTTTTTCTAAAATTGCTGCTACAATAGGCCCACGTGTCATATAAGTTACTAACTCAGGAAAAAACGGACGTTCTTTGTGTATTGCATAAAATGTCTCTGCATCTGCTTGAGTCATTTGTGTTAATTTCATTGCTACAATTTTAAACCCTGAAGCAGAAATTTTCTCTAATATTGCACCAATATGCCCTTTTTCAACAGCATCTGGCTTAAGCATTGTAAATGTTCTATGTGTTGCCATTCTATATTTTATTTAGCGCAAAAGTAACCTATTTCAACTAAAAAACAAGTGTACGCGCTATTATGCTTAAAGCGGGTTAAATAGGCCTCTAAATGTAAGCATACTAACTATTTTTACAGAAATAAAATGCCCATAGCCACTATTCGTATAGATCTAACCCACGATTAAAAGCTCTATGATTTTCAAAAAATCGTATCTTCGCCATCTATGAACGCAGAAGATATCTCGGCTATAAAAGCCTTACTTAGCACTCCAAAACACATTGTAATTGTATGCCATAAAAATCCAGATGGCGATGCCATTGGGTCTTCCCTTGGGCTATACCATTATTTAAAGCAGTACAACCATAATGTACAGGTAATCACCCCGAATACGTATCCTGATTTTTTAAAATGGGTTCCTGGTGAAAATCACATTCTAAAATACGATACGCAAACCGAACAAAGTGCCGCTTTAATCGCTGCCGCAGACATTCTATTTACACTAGATTTTAATGCCTACCACCGTACGGGAACTATGGCACCTGCTTTAGAAGCTAGCAAGGCTATTAAAATCTTAATAGACCACCATCAAGCTCCAGACGATTACGCGACCTATATGTACAGCGATGTTAACATTTGCTCTACTTGCCAAATGATCTATCATTTTATAGACATGCTGAATGATACTGTACTCATAGGGCCTGAAATTGCCACCTGTTTATACTTAGGTATTATGACAGATACGGGATCGTTCAGGTTTCGTTCTACAAGCAGTACGACACATCGTATTATAGCGGAACTTATAGACAGAGGTGCCGATAACGCAGCCATACATAACGATGTTTACGATACCAATAGCCACAACCGTTTACAATTATTGGGTTGTGCGTTAACCAATTTAAAGATACATCCAGAATACCGCACCGCATACATAACACTATCTCAAGACGAACTCTACAAATTCGATTATAAAAAAGGAGATACAGAAGGTGTGGTTAATTATGCCCTATCACTTAACAATATTATTTTCGCAGCCATCTTTATTGAAGACCGACAGGAAGGCATCATAAAAATATCACTGCGTTCTAAAGGTAAGTTTTCGGTAAATGAATTTTCTAGAGCACATTTTAATGGTGGCGGACATAACAATGCTGCTGGCGGGAAAAGTGAAATCTCTTTAGAGGCAACTGTTGAAAAATTTATTAGTATCTTACCTAGCTATAAAGATGTCCTAAATGATGAATAAATTAATGATAACATTGGTCATAACAAGCCTTTGTTTAGCATGTAAAACGCCAGAAGCGCGCAAACCTATTTCTGTAAAGACAGGCTCTTTTATAGACGCTTCTGTAGCCCGTAATAAAAAGCTAAATGCCAAAGAGCATGCCTTAATAGAACAAATTATGGCTAAAGATACGACTTACAATTACATCGCTTCTAATACGGGATTTTGGTATTATTACAATACAAAAACAGCAGACTCTTCTGTTGTTAGGCCTAACTTTGGGGACACCGTAAATTATTCATACCACCTTAAAGATTTAAATGGACGTTTAATATACCCCATTCATAATTTTAAAAATCTGGATTATGTTATCGATAGAGAAGAGCTGTTTACAGGACTTCGCGAAGGCTTAAAACTCATGAAATCTGGAGAAACTGTAACGTTTTTATTCCCGTCGCAAAAGGCTTATGGCTATTATGGAGACGAACGCAATATTGGTACTAATGTGCCTTTAATATGTGAAGTTACTTTAAATTCAATTACTAAAACTGAAGCACACTAAAATGCTAAAATTAAATACATTACTATCGTTTGGGTGTATTGTTCTTATGGGTATGCTACACGGTTGCAAATCGCAATACCCCGAATTAGAAGACGGTATATATGCTGAGATCAATACCTCTAAAGGTAAAATGATCGCTAAATTATTTTTTGAAAAAGCTCCTATAACCTCTGCTAATTTTATTGCCTTAGCGGAAGGCAATAACCCACTTGTTAGTGAAACGTATAAAGACAAACCATTTTATAACGGTCTTATTTTTCATCGTGTTATAGATCAATTTATGATCCAAGGTGGCGACCCCTTAGGTACTGGATCTGGTAATCCAGGCTACCGTTTTATCAATGAATCGCACCCTGATTTACAACATGATAAACCTGGTATTTTAGCAATGGCCAACTCTGGCCCAGACACCAATGGCAGTCAATTTTACATTACAGAAGTTCCTAGACCAGATTTAGATGCAGGCTACACTGTATTTGGGGAACTTGTATCGGGTTTAGACATTCAAGATTCTATTTCTAATGTGGCAACCAATGCGCAAAACCGTCCTTTAGACAGCGTGGTTATTAATCAACTTAACATTATTAGAAAAGGGAAAGCTGCTAAAACCTTTAATGCGCCAGATGTTTTTAAAAATCACTTTGCCATAGAAGAGCAGCGTAAAAAAGATGAAAAAGCGCGCAAAGCCAAACTTAAAGCAGACACTAAAGCAAAACATGAGACGCAAAAGGAAAAAGCCATAACATTACAGTCCGGCTTGAAATATTTTGTCTCTAAAAAAGGAACTGGAGAGGCCTTAAAAGAAACCTCTGAGGTACGCACTCATTACGCATTATTTTTTGAAGATGGCCGCCTGCTAGACACCAGTGATTTAAGTTTAGCTGAAGCTTTAGAAGCCGTTAATTCCAGAAAAAAACGCGCTGGTGCCTATAAACCCATCACAGCAGATTTAAGTCCAGATGCTGCTATGATAGCGGGCTTCAAAGAAGGTTTACAACATTTAAATGTAGGCGATAAAGCCACCTTGTTTATCCCTTATCATTTGGGCTATGGAGAAGCAGGTAATAGAGGGATCCCTCCAAAAACCGACTTAATTTTCGAGGTAGAAGTGCTAGAGCTCAAATAAATTATCTAAACATAATTTTAACACTAAAGTACTTTCAAATATTTATATTTACGCGGTAAAACAAAACACATGCACGCATTAAAGTTCGACTGGAACCCTACTACAGGAATAGACATTATAGGTAATTTTAAATTGCACTTTTACAGCCTTATGTGGGTGGTTGCATTTATTTTGGGATGGTATATTATTAAACGTATTTACACCAAAGAAAAGGTATCTTTAGAATACTTAGACCCTTTATTTATTTATGTGGTATTAGCAACCATGTTTGGCGCACGATTGGGACATGTTATATTTTATCAAGCCGAGCTCATACAGCAAGACTTCTTTAGTATATTTTTACCATTTAGTTTTAAAAACGGTATAGAATTTACAGGGTTTCAAGGTTTGGCAAGTCACGGTGCCGCCATAGGGATTGTATTTGCTATGTATTTGTACCGAAGAAAATACAAGTACAAATCGGTATTATGGATACTGGATCGCATTGTGATTCCAGTTGCCTCAGGTGCTGTTTTTATTAGAATAGGGAACTTTATTAATTCTGAAATTATTGGTAAAGCTTCTGGAGATTCTGCACTTGGTGTTCGTTTTATACAAGACTATTACAACAAATATGAAGTGGTGCGTTTAACAGGCATTAAAAATGTAAAAGAAGCTTATAATAAAGTCGCTAATACTCCCGAATTATTAGAAGCAGTCCCTTACAGACATGCCGCGCAATTGTATGAATCGTTTTGCTATATCTTTGTGTTTCTCATACTCTTATATTTTTATGCCAAAACACCTAAAAGAGATCAGACAGGGTTTCTTTTTGGTTTATTTTTAGTGCTTTTATGGACCATACGTTTCTTTGTAGAGTTCGTAAAAGAAGCACAGGTAGATGATAGAGCAACTTGGGCTCTTAATACGGGGCAATGGCTTAGCATTCCATTTGTACTTATAGGTCTTTATTTTATGTTTGTTTACAAACCTAAAACTCCTGTGCGTTAACATGAACCGTTTTAACCGCTTTTCATTCCTTATATTAGGTGCACTTGTAATTTTAGTTACAGTGTCTTGTAAAGACAACGCGGCGGCACCCATCCAACAAACTAAAATTGCCTTTAAAAAAGAAGGCGAATTGTCTATTTTTAAAGGCACAAGCGACACCCTTAAAACGCGTTTGGATATCGAAATTTCAGATACACCTTACGAACGTCAAACAGGGCTTATGTACCGCGATAATATGGCTTCTCATAACGGTATGCTATTTATTTTTAAAACTGAAGCTAAGCGTTTTTTCTATATGAAAAACACTAAAATACCGTTAGATATTATTTATGTAGGTGCCGATAAGCGTATTGTAAGTTTTCAAACTAATGCAAAACCTTATGATGAAACCTCACTTCCTTCTGAATTACCTGCCAAATACGTATTAGAAATTAATGCAGGTCTGGCGCACACTTGGGGACTTGAAAAAGGTGATGCCTTGCTCTGGAAATAGCCACATAACCCTTTAAAAACCAACACCTCCTTCGGAAAATAAATGTTAAAAAAACATTTGTTTTTAAAAACATATACTTTAACATTTCAACGAGATCTAAAGTGATGCGATCGCCGTATAAGCTATAAAAATTGTTCTTATACCTTGATACATACTTACACTCTCAAAACCCCTCATATTTCAAACTCTCATTTCCCGTATTATATAAATTCTAGTTTAGGGTATACGCTTACACGTATATTTTTCTAAATCTCCACATACTTTACAAGTCTAAAAAAATTGGTTTACGCCATATGCGTACACTAATACCATTGCTAATTATTAAAAACAACATTAATGAAAAACAAAAGTATTTACAAACACCATGTGCAGCGTTTTAAACAAACGCTAACCCGTACACATCTTATGCTCTTATGTCTATGTAGCATTTTTAAAGGGTTTTCACAAAACGAAAACATGATAGTATCTGAAGGTATAACTGTTAGCTGTCCCGCTGGCACAACAGCTTCTCATAAAAATCATACCACACCTAACGATTTTGATATAGCAGCCCTTCTAGAAAGACCAAAAACAGCCGAGTTTCAAATTACTTTTGGACAAGACGCCTTAAGTGCCCCCGAAGCCATGAGCGCCTATCAATTTGCATTCGATATATGGTCTAGAGAAATTGTCTCTTCTGTCCCCATTAGAGTGTTTGCAGGTTTTTCAAATTTATCTACTGCTACTTCAACAGGAATTCTAGCATCAGCTGGACCTGCATATTTTGTATCCGATTTTAGTGGAAGTCCTGAGCCTACAAAAAGCTATCCCGCTGCTTTAGCCAATGCTTTAGCTGGACAAATTCTATTACCAGATACACAAGACTTCGAATTGACAATTAATCTTAACTCTAGTATAGATTTCTATTTTGGAACAGATGGCAACACACCAGAAGGTTTTTTTGACTTTATTACTGTAGCACTACATGAAATTGGCCATGGTCTTGGTTTTATTAATGATGACAACGTTGGTTTGTCTACAGCTATTGGAAGTTTAAGAAGCAATTCTCGAACACCATCCATTTATTCTAAATTTTTAACCAATTCCAATGGATTAAGAGCTGCTAACTTGCCAGACCCTAGTTTAGAACTAGGCGCTTTTTTAACCAGTAACGATGCCTTTATTGATGGCACAAATACTAAAAAAGCACTTGGTGGTCAATTAGCCCAAGTATTCGCTCCTACAGATTTCTCCTTGGGGAGTTCTGTAGCACATTGGGATGAAAATGCATTTCCTGAAGGCGATCCTAATGCCCTAATGACGCCTAATTTTAATATATCTGAATCTGTAATGAATATAGGTAATGCTACTCGTGGTTTATTTAAAGACATGGGCTGGACTTTAAACAACGCTGGGCTTTTTGCACTTGAGGTTACAGAATTAACAGGAGACTTTGAAGTTAACCAAGGGGAAACCGCAGTACAATCTCTAATTGTAAAAAATGTATCCACACAACCTTTTGTGTACAATGCCAAACTTTTAAATGCGCCTAGTCATTTAAATTTTGTGCTAAGCAATGCCGAGAATATGACACTACAACCTGGCGCACAGCAAACTGTAACAGTTACGGTGAACAGTACCCAAGCAAATAGTGGTGTATTTACGGCAACATTAAATATCTCAACAAACACATCGTCTTTAGAAACGCAACGTACTTTAAGCATTGGCATTTTAGATGGCAGCGAAACTGCGATTTTAGAAGCACCAAGCACTATAGAAGATACTATACCTCTATTCGATACAGAAAACACCAACACGGTAACGCTAACTAATTTGGGAAGCCAGATTTTAACCTATAGCGCTAGTGTAGAAAACGATCCTAATGGTATTCTTACCTTAAACACAACATCTGGCAGTATTCGTCCAAACGCCTCTGGGATACTTTCATATACCTATACTATTGAACATTTAAGCCCAGGTCGTTTTAACGCTTCAATCGTTATTACAAGTAACGCTTCTAATACGCCTGTAAAAACGATTCCTGTACAGCTTATTATAAGCGACCCTGAGCGCCCAATTATTGGCATAGACGATAGTCCTATAGACCTGTTTTTTGAAGCAGATACGCCATTCTTATCCGATGTGCTGTCGCTAAACTTATCAAATACAGGGACACAAGCTTTAGAATATAACCTAGATACGTTTATTGAATCAGAATTCTTAGTAACAAGTGGTACCCCTAGTGGTACTATTTTACCTGGCGATTCGCAAACACTAACATTTACAGTGCTTTTAACTTCTAATGCTATTGGCACTTCTATTAACTCCTTTATTAACATTAATACTAACGACCCTGCACGTCGCGAAATAGATATTCCACTTCATATTGCTATTTCCAGAGAAAGAGGACGTTTAACAGGCCGTAGTACCACTTTTGGAACTCTAGAAGTTGGCAGCTCCAAAGTGGCTATTTTAGAATACGAGAACACAGGTTTAGCACCTGTTATAGTAAACGATGTACTAGGAGATACTAGAATAGATATTATCGACTGGTCTAGCCCTAATAACAGTAATATTGTAGAGGTAGGCGAAGTACTTTCTATAACAGCGCGTTTTAAGGCTACTCGTGTTTCTGCTTTAAGTGATGACGATGCCGTAATTATAGATAGTGATGCCACACCACCTGGCTTCTTATTTAATCTTAGATATAATATTGATGCTACAGTAGCAGCAGCATCTGGGTTAGCAGTCTCTAACGATAATCTGGTACAATTTTTAAACCTCAATGTTGTAGACGACACAGAAAATCTGCTTAGCACTCAAACCTTAGAGATTACCAATGTAGAAGCGACCCCTATAAATTATACAATTGCCTTAGAAAACGCTGATAGTTCTATTTTTGCCATAAGCAGCTCTGGTGGAACTCTAGAAGCTGGGGCTACAGATCGTGTAACCGTTACTTTCGATGCTACCCAACAAACCATTGGGCTTTTTGAAAATGCATTAAACATTACTATTAACGCTCAAGACACCCCAGAAGCTGTTGTAGATTTAAAATTGAATATTGTTAACGAGCAAGGTCAGTTTGGCGAAATTTCTCCTATTTTTATTGATAACTTCTCAGATTCCTTTGGAATAGGTTTTACAGAGATTACAAATAACAGTAGATTACCTATAGAGATTTCAGGCTTTTCACTAGATATAAATACGCCGCTTTTAGAAATTTTTGCCTTTGGGTTTGAATCTGGAGACTATATTCCAGGAACACCTTTTACATTATTGCCTAACGATACTCTACTTATCGATTTAAATTACATTGCAACAACTAACGGCCCTATTGCAGCTAATTTGATAATTACAAGTAATGCAGCACCTAATGTATTAAAGATTCCATTAGAAGGGGTTATTGAAGATGAACTTGATCCAGAAGTATTTGCATTCCAAATTGTAGATGTTACAAACAATGCCGTGTTAGAGAATTTTGTATTTGGAGAAACAGATGTCACCATAGACCTTGCCTCGTACCCTAACCCCGTAACGCTTCTTGCGGTAACTGGTGCCAATGCTCCAGAAAGTATAGTATTCGATTACGCAGGTACCACAGACTTCCGTACAGACAATACGGCACCATTTTCTTTAGGTGATAGTGTTGGAAATGTCCTGTCGCCTTTTAACTTTACTTTAGGCACTCAAACCATTAAAGCTACGCCATTTCCTGAGGCCAATGGCCAAGGTTTTCCTTTTTTAGAAAGTGAAATTACCCTAACTGTAATTGACAGCCGTCTCCCTTTTATTACTGCATTTGTTTTAGTGGATACAGAAACGAATACAGCAATTAAAACTATTGAAGATGGGGATACTATAGACCTTAGTCTATTAAATACAACAGGTGTTAACCTAATAGCCCAAACAGATGTCCCTGTTAAATCTGTGGCCTTCGATTTTAATGGCACTAAGCGGTTCGATATTTTCGCACCTTATAGTGTTGGTATCGATTTTAAAGGTAATTTTAAGCCTTTAACTTTAAACTCTGGCGACAACACACTTACTGCTATTCCAAACATTTTGGTGCGCCGCAGAGGTTTTGTTGACGGCAACCCTAAAACACTAACCTTTAATGTGACGGGTACACTAGTTTCTAAAACACCTGTAAAAAGTAACAGGCCTATTATTTTTAGCGTAGTTCCTAACCCTGTTCATACGCAAGCTAGTTTTAAGATTGCTGTAGATGGTTCGCAAGCTTTAGACATACGTTTAAGCAATCTATTGGAACAAGAATTAGGTGGTGCTTACCGAACAGTTATCGATGCAGAAGGCAACGGTACACTAAACATGTCGGGGCTTCAAAATGGTATTTACATTTTTTCTATTGCTAATCCAGCTACAGGAACTACCTTTAGGGCAAGACTCTTAAAAAAGTAAATGTACTAGAGCACAAAATTGTAGCTCAATGTATTTAAATAAAAAGACCGCTTTAGAGATTCCTGAAGCGGTCTTTTACCTTATAAAACAATTATTATGACAACTATTTTTGATTTTAAGACTGCGCATCATGCAAAAGATTGGTTGGTTGTAAACGATGGGGTTATGGGCGGCATATCGTCTGGTCACTTCCATATTAAAAATGAACAAGCCACATTCTCAGGAACTATTGCTTTAGACAATAATGGCGGCTTTTCTTCGGTTAGAAATCGCAATTTAAACCAGACGACTGCAACATATAGCACACTTGTTTTATACTTAAAAGGCGATGGTAAACGCTATCAAATACGTATTAAAGCAAGCACTGCAGAAGCGCATAGCTATGTGGCTTATTTTACAACCTCTGGGTATTGGGAAACCATTAGCATTCCGCTACAAGATATGGCTCCAAAATTTAGAGGGCGACCTTTAGAATTACCCAACTTTAATGCGCCCCGTATTGAAGAATTGGGCTTTTTATGTGCTAATAAAAAAGCAGAAGAGTTCATCTTATGCATCGCCAGTATTAGTATAGCCTAGTACAATCTAAACCATTTGCTGTAATAACCAGCTGTTCTAGTAACGGTTGCGCTTAAATAGTAGAACTGAAAACTACTTATAGAACCTTAAATTTAAAGCCTAAAAAAGCCTGCTCACACGATGTGCGAGCAGGCTTTTTAAAACTCTAAAACAAGAAACTTATTTTTAGTCTTCTTTTTTCTTGCCTTGTAATTTGCTTACGGTATCATACATGATAGGCGTTGCTATGAATAACGAAGAGTATGTTCCAACAATAACACCTACAATAAGTGCAAACATAAACCCTCTAATAGAATCACCACCAAAGATAAATATCGCTAAAAGCACGACTAACGTTGTTAATGAGGTATTTAATGTTCTACTTAATGTACTGCTTAACGATGCATTTACCACGCGGTCGAATTTCCAACCTGTATGCTCGTTAAAAAACTCTCTAATTCTATCAAATACAACTACCGTATCATTTAAAGAGTATCCAATTACAGTTAATATTGCTGCGATAAACGCTTGATCGATTTCCATATTAAATGGCATAAACTTGTACGTTAAAGAGAAAATCCCTAATACGATAAGTACATCATGGAAAACAGCAACTACCGCTCCTAATGAATACTGCCATCTCTTAAATCGAATTAAGATGTATAAAAACACTACGATTAACGATCCTAAGATGGCCCAGAAAGACGCTTGCTTAATATCATCGGCAATTGTTGGACTCACTTTATCACTACGCATTAAACCCGTAGTTTTAGTTTCTGAATCGCTTATAAAGCCTTCGTAGGTCATCCCTTCTAAATACGGCTGTAACGCTTTAAATAAAGACGATCTTATTTCTTCATCTACAACAGCTCCTGTTTCGTTAACTTTATATTTTGTTGTTATTTTTAATTGGTTGGCATCTCCAAATGTTTTGGCATTAGCACTACCAAATACTTTAGGATCTGAAAGTACATCTGTTATTTCAGAAGCATTCATGTCTTGAGCAAAACGCACTTGATACGTTCTCCCTCCAACAAAATCTACACCTTGATCTAGACCATTTGTAAATAAAGAGCCTAAACCAACTACGATTAAAATACCTGAAATGATATAAGCGATCTTACGTTTCTTCAAGAATTCTATATTAATGCTTCTAAATAAGTTTTTAGTAATCGCTGTAGAGAATTCTAAAGTACCGCCTCTATTGGCATACCAATCTACTAATAACCTTGTAATAAAGATGGCTGTAAATAATGACGTTGCAATACCTATTAATAAAGTCGTTGCAAATCCTTTAATAGGTCCTGTACCAAAAATAAATAAAATTAAAGCGGTTAAACCTGTTGTAATATTGGCATCTAAAATAGAAGACAATGCATTTCCAAAACCGTCTTTTATAGCATCTTTTTGGGCTTTACCTTTAGCTAATTCTTCACGAACACGCTCAAAAATAAGTACGTTAGCATCTACCGACATACCGATTGTTAATACAATACCTGCAATACCTGGCAAGGTTAACACGGCGCCTAATCCTGATAAAATTCCAAAGATTAACAAGATGTTTAATAACATCGCGATATCTGCAAAACCACCTACTTTTCCGTAGTAAAAAATCATCCATAACAACACTAAAACTAATGCGATTAAGAAAGACATGGTACCGCTGTTAATCGCTTCTTGACCTAAAGAAGGCCCTACAACTTCACTTTGAATAATATCTGCAGAAGCAGGTAATTTACCTGCACGTAATACATTGGCTAAATCGATAGCTTCATTTAATGTAAAGCTTCCAGAGATAGAAGAACTTCCTCCAGAGATAGGACCTGTAGTAACACCAGGTGCCGAATACACAACATTATCTAATACAATAGCAATTTGTCCACCTTGGTTAAACGCTCTACCCGTCATTTCTTCCCAGATCTTAGCGCCTTTACTGTTCATTTGCATAGACACTTCAGGTTTTCCTGTTTGTCCAAACGTATGTCTTGCATCTGTAACAACGGCACCACTTAATTCTGGCACGTTATCTCTATTCCCTTTTAAAGCATATAATTCTACAAGTTCGCTGTTCTTCTCTGGTTTTCCAAAAGCAAATTTAGCATAACGCATCTCGGTTGGTAACAACGCACGTACTTGAGATTTATTTAAGTACTCCAACACTTTTTCTTTATCCTTTATTTCGAATAAAGCAAGTACTGGCCCACCTCTATACCCTTGTCCTCTTACAAGGCTAAATAATGGGTTTGATGTTGAAAGATCTACAGCTGTAGAGTCTGTAACGGCATCTCCTAAAAGTGCATCAATCTTATCATCGGCAGTCCCTCCTTCGGCTTGAGGCTCTGCTGCTGTATCTTTAGTTTTTACATCGATAATATCTTTTAAAGTTTGATCTGCTTGAAATAAAAACTGTTGGAACTGTTCTCCTTTATAAGCATCCCAAAACTCTAATTGCGCCGTACTACGTAATAAACCTGTAGCACGCTCTACATCTTTAACTCCTGGTAATTCTACCAAAATACGTCCAGATTCTCCTAAACGTTGAATGTTAGGTTGTGTCACTCCAAACTCATCAATACGCTTACGCAGTACTTCAAAAGCAGAAACGATAGACTCGTCTATTTTTGTTTCAATAACATCTTTAACTTCATCGTCAGTCATTGTTCCATTTATTTCACCATCTAATGCTTTGGTGTAAAAAATATCTGGCGACGCTAATTTCTTATCACCTTTAATTTTATCAAAAGCAATAAAAAAGTCTTCTAAATAAGTGTTTTGACTGTTTTTTTGAAGCTCTGAAGCATTATCTAAAGCCGTATTAAAAACTACATCTTTAGTGTTATTAGCTAAGCCCTTTAAGATGTCTTTTACAGATACTTGCAGGATAACGTTTAGTCCCCCTTTAAGGTCTAAACCTAAATTCATCGCTTTTTGCTTCACTTCATTATAGGTGTATTTTGCTACGCCTATATTAAATACGGTATCTGTAGCTTTAGCTTCTAGATACTGTATTTCTTCTAAACTACGTTTTACACGATAGTCTTCTTCTGTGTCTGGAATTTTTGTTACGGCTAATTCCTTCGCCTCTTTCTCAATTTGATTCGCCTTAAATGTGAATGATAATTGGTAAATACTTACCAACCCAAACAGCACAGCGAACAATTTTACTAGTCCTTTATTTTGCATTTTTAGTTGTAATAGTGCTAAATCTTAAAGCAATAGGTTGCTCTTGTCGTATTAGCGGTTTTTAATTGTTGTAATTATGTGCTTTTTGCGTAGTGCAAAAATGGCATTGAAAACACTTAGAGGACCTCTCTAAATGTATTTTTAATTGAAGTTTGTGTGGAAAAAAGGCCTGTACACCTCTCCCTTAATTTAAGATCTTGGGCCTGCGCGCCCTTCTGGAAGTCGTTTTAATGCATTTTGCAATGCAATGGCAGTACCGTAAGGTGCCGTTTTACGTCTTAAGTCTAATACATAAGTCTCGTAGGCTGCTAAAGTGGCTAAAGCGGTTCCTGAGAAGGAATTTGGCTTAGAAAAACGATCGCCTTTGGTTTCCAGTTCTAAAACTGTAGTTCCTGTTCCGTCTACACCAGAATCACCATCTAATGTATTTTGAATCTCGTAAACGTCTAAGTTATAACTTAAGGGCTCATTTTGTAGAGGCCATGCGTCTGTAGTTTCAGTAAGGCCTAATTCACCTCTAATGCGTTTGCTCAGCTTTTGCTTTATTTCGCCTATTGGTGTAGCACTATGGTAGCTTATTTTTAGCTTGCCATTTGCGTTTTCTTTAATCTTAACATGAGTAGCACCAAGGTTTGAAAGTGCGTCTTCAACAACGTGAATTGTACCCTGCGTGTCTTCTATATTTAGAACTTGAGCATTAAGTTCTAAGACAATCTCTTGATTAGGTACAGCCGTTTGCTGCTGTAATACAGCACCAACAACAGCCAGTAGTACAACTACTGCAACGGTATACCTTTTTAATGTCATGCGGCAAATATAAAAAAATAAAGACTGTATTTCTACAGTCTTTATATTAAATATCTATTTAAACCGTATTAGGCTTATAAGTCTAATAATTGGTTCGTTTTAGTAACACCTTCTGCACTTGTTTTTAAGTGTGCTTTTTCAGCATCGCTTAAAGGAATATCTATAATTTGCTCGATACCATCTTTTCCTAAGATCACTGGCACACCGATACAGATATCGTTTAAACCGTATTCCCCTTCTAAATATGTAGAACATGGGAATATTTTCTTTTGGTCACACGCAATCGCTTGTACCATACCACTTACAGCGGCACCTGGTGCATACCATGCAGACGTTCCTAATAATTTCGTTAAGGTTGCCCCTCCTACTTTAGTATCTGCTGCTACTTGAGCTAAACGTTCTTCTGTTAAAAACTCAGACACTTTAATACTACTTCTTGTAGCATGACTTGTTAATGGCACCATACCTACATCGCTGTGTCCTCCTATTACCATACCATCTACATCACTAATTGGCGCTTCTAATGCTTCAGCCAATCTGTATTTGAAACGTGCAGAATCTAAAGCACCTCCCATACCAATAATTCTATGCTTTGGTAAATCTGTAGTTTTGTGTACCAAGTAGGTTAAAGTATCCATTGGATTACTTACCACAATGATAATTGTATTTGGAGAATGTTCGATTAAGCTAGAAGATACTGTTTTAACGATACCCGCATTAATCCCAATAAGTTCTTCTCTTGTCATTCCTGGTTTACGAGGAATACCAGAAGTAATCACACACACATCACTATCTGCTGTTCTTGCATAATCGTTAGTTACACCAGTTATTTTTGTGTCAAAACCGTTTAAAGAAGCGGTTTGCATTAAATCCATAGCTTTACCTTCGGCATAACCTTCTTTAATGTCTAATAGTACAACTTCAGATGCAAAATCTTTAATAGCAATATATTCAGCACAACTTGCACCTACTGCTCCTGCTCCAACTACAGTAACTTTCATAATTTTTTTATTTTAAAATGTTTGTATTGTTCTAGAAATCTATAAATCTGTATCTGCTACAAATTTAAACCGCCACAAGTTACAAAAATATGTTGGTCTTAATCGAAAAACACCCGAGGTAATCCTCGAGTGTTTTTATATTTTATGATTATGATAATTTAGACTGCTTTTTTTTAAAATTTATGAGCAGATATCAAATAATTTTTCTCATTAACGAAAACAACACTATCAATTTCGTCTATAACGTAATTAGGTGTTTTATCTATCAATTTGATCTGAGCATCTTCTTTTCCTGTCTTTTTATTCACCATTAGTATTTTGTGAAATGTCGGTTCTGTTTCACTTTTTACTTTCGCTACAATAAATTTGTGATCTTTAATGTCTTTAGAATTAGAATAGCGTTTTTTTGTAACTTCAAAAATTGTAGACATATTTTGCGCATCTGGCCCCACATACAATCCTGCTACGACATTTTCTTCAACAGTACCATCTGTTTGATCGGCAGAACCCCTGTAAACACCATTTGCATTTGCAGATAAACGCTTTAATTCATCTATATTGCTCAAAGCACCTTCGATATCAAGATCTACTCCCGCTATGGCCAAACCTAACTGAGCAACCCCTGCAAGCCCTGCAATATCTGTTGCTGGTTTATAGTACTTTGTATAATCCACTCTCCCTGAAGGTGTTAATAATGATATGTATTGATCGCCATGAATTAAATATCCAGAGCCTTCTATATATTCTGCTACTAAAGCTGTTTTCTTATTCACTTTTTCTAAAACAACATCTTGAGCAAATAGATCTACAGCACCTGTTTTTAAATCGAACTTGTAGCCTTTCTTATTTTCAAACAAGATGACTTTATCTTCTTTCTCATCAAAAGTAACCGCTGGAATAGATTTAAATTTCACATCTTTTTTCCATACATCTTTACCTTTTTCATATTCCAAAATATTGGAGCGTTCTGTAGAAATATAAAATACACCTTTAGGCATAGGAACCGCGAAATACGCATAACCTTTTACATTAGTATCCCATATTTTACCGCCTTGCTTATCTACTAATGCAACAGAAGAACCATCTTTTTCGTCTTTCCCTATGGCTATAAATCCCTTTTCATGAGGTATTACTTCATCTAGGTAAGGTATTTTAAAGCTTTTTTTCCATTTAAAAGTATTTGTTTTTGGATCTATAATATTGAACCCTTCTGTTTCTACTAATATGAGATTATTATCTACATCTGATACGATATCTATTAATGTCCCTCTTAATTTCAATTTACCTGGCGTAATATCATTTCCTTTATCAGGATCTAACACTAGTAATTTTTTAGATTTTTTAACCCCTACATACAAGCTGTTATTGATTTTAGAATACACTAAAGCTTTTACTTTCTTATCGGTTTCGTGTTTCCATATAATTTTACCCGTCTCAATATTAATAGCATATATATGTTCTTTAACTCCAACTAATAAATCACCCGATTTATTAAAATAAGGGCCATGATCTATAAAAGAACCGCTAAATATCTTACTTAAAACACCACCAACTTCTCCAAGGCTACAATGCCATTTTTTTTGCCATGTCTTTAAGCTAAAATTCATGAGTATACGTTCTTTAGCTTTTAACAATTCGAATAAAATAATGCCTTCTTGTGTTAACGTCGTATAATTTTTAATACGATAGCCCTCGTCTTTAGTATCGAATACAATATCTCCATTACTTGAATTTACAATAATCCCTCTAAACTTACCTATAACTGGCACGTACTCTACATAAAATAAGGGAAGTCCTTCTATGTTAAAAAAAGAATTTTTATTTATTCCTTTTAACTCTTTGTTATGCCATAATGTTTCTCCTGAAACATGATCAATACCAAGCAAACCTTTAGCACCTGCCGCAATAATAGTACCGCTATTTGCTTGCTGTATCCATCCAACTTCGTATAGCTCTGCTTTTAAATTTTTTTCCCATAATTTCTCTTGAGCAAAAAGGGAGGACATAAAAAATACACCTAAAATAATTAAAGAATATGTTCCTTTCATTGTCATTTATAGTTTTAAAAATGGTTTATATGTTCTTGCTTAATCTATTCTAGAAACGGTGTTGTTCTAAATTTAAAAAAAAGAAAGTGCGATTGACTAGATCGCACTTTCACTAATTAAAATAAAAACTAACTAAAAAACTAACTAAATAATTACGAATAACTAAATATATTTTCTATCTAAATCCGAAGTTAACCCCTAACGAAAAGGCATTGAACTCTGATAAATGATATTCTGCATTAAGCCTAAAAAAGCCTAATTTTAATTTTGTTCCTATAGTCCCTCTTACAGCAGACACGTTACTTTCTACTGAAAAAGGATCTGTTATTGATCTGGCCGTGATGCCATTACTGGACACGCGATATGTTCCTAGTAAATCAGACTCCGACGTTCCTGTAATAAATCCTAAACCACCATAAAAATTGATGATTGGTAATTTTGTAGAACCTATTAGCTGTAATAACACCGTATTTGCAGAGGTTTCCAGACGTTGGTTTTCACCATCTATCACAGAAGAGGCTTCTAAATTATAAGATGCATCTAATTGTGTATAAGCGACCAACCCCGAGATGGCTACAGGCCATATTTTATCTGCGGGCAACCAATCTGTAAATTCTACTTGTAGTCCTGCACCAAATAAATTCAGTTCTACATCGTCTGTATCTATTTTTGGCACAAAACGGGCTTTCAATTCTATGCCTTTAACCAAGCCTACTGCGCCTTGTATAAACGCTGTTGGTAGTAGATTAGCACTGCCATCTCCAATACCGTTTGGTAAATCTATTTCTACAGTTTGCGATCCAAAAATAGGATCTTCAAACTCTAACTCTATTTGTATGTTAGGATCGTTTTCCCCAAGAACACTAGCGACATTTTGACTGCTAGGGCCTTGCACAAAGTTAATGTTATTGTAATCTGCTGTATTTAAATTAAATACTTTGGCATCGTCATTAACCGTTGCTGCATTAGCGATTACTGATATTTCAAAGCCACCAAGGGGTTTTGACTTCCCTGAGTTGAACCAATTTGCATTCATACTGTGCATTAAACCATTGGTTCCTGGCGCTAAATAATCATTTGCGAATCGTCCTGCATCTTCTACTCCCGCTGCCAAAAGTGCATCTATATCACTTTGTGCTTTTGCTACTGAAGCTGTTAAGATTAATGTTGTTGCTATTGCTAAACGTTTCATTGATTGACTTTGATGGTACAAATATATATAAAAAAATGATTCGCACAACGTTTTGGCGAAAAAAAATGCGTTTAAACGATGTTTTTTTGTTTTTTGTAGTAAAAAAAAGGCTTAACACCTACTGTTAAGCCTTTAATTAATTTGAGTATTATATAATAGTTACGCGTCTATATTCGCATAAATAGCGTTCTTTTCTATAAAATCACGACGTGGTGGCACTTCGTCTCCCATTAACATAGAGAAGATACGATCGGCCTCAGAGCCATTATCGATTTGCACCAAACGCATAGTTCTAAACTCAGGATTCATCGTGGTATCCCATAATTGTTCTGCGTTCATTTCACCAAGACCTTTATAGCGCTGTATCTTACTTCCATCTCCAAACTGCTCTACAATATCATCGCGTTCCTTATCAGACCAAGCGTATTGTTTCTTCGCGCCTCGTTTAACTAAATATAAAGGTGGTGTGGCAATATAAATATGTCCGTTTTCTATAAGTTCCTTCATATATCTAAAGAAGAAGGTTAGGATTAAAGTTGCAATGTGACTACCATCAATATCGGCATCACACATAATGACAACCTTATGGTAACGTAATTTAGACAGGTTAAGTGCTTTACTATCTTCTTCTGTACCTATGGTAACTCCTAATGCGGTAAAGATATTTTTAATCTCTTCGTTCTCAAACACTTTGTGCTGCATGGCTTTTTCCACGTTCAAAATCTTACCTCTTAAAGGTAATATCGCTTGAAAGTTTCTATCACGACCTTGTTTAGCGGTTCCACCTGCCGAATCTCCCTCTACCAGAAATACTTCGCATTTTGCAGGGTCTTGCTCAGAACAGTCACTTAATTTCCCAGGTAAGCCTCCAATACTCATTACAGTTTTACGCTGTACCATCTCACGTGCCTTTTGCGCAGCGTGACGGGCTTGTGCGGCAAGAATTACCTTTTGCACTATTATTTTAGCATCGTCTGGGTTTTCCTCTAAGTAATCGGTTAGCATTTCGGATACGGCCTGACTTACAGATGCCGATACCTCTCGGTTTCCTAATTTTGTTTTGGTTTGCCCTTCAAACTGCGGTTCCTGTACTTTAACAGAGATGATGGCGGTTAAACCTTCGCGAAAATCATCACCAGAAATATCAAACTTTAATTTATCGGTAAGCCCAGAACTGTCGGCATACTTTTTTAAAGTATGAGTTAACCCACGTCTAAAACCAGACAAGTGGGTTCCCCCTTCATGGGTATTAATATTGTTCACATAAGAGTGTAGATTTTCAGCATAAGAGGTATTGTAAATCATCGCTACCTCTACAGGAATATCATTCTTCTCCCCTTCAAACGCAATAACATGCTTCATTAAAGGTTCTCTTGTAGCGTCTAAGTATTTTATAAATTCTTTTAAGCCTTCTTGCGAGTGGAAAGTCTCTCCTTCGAAACTCCCATCTTCTTTAGTGGCGCGTTTGTCTATAATATGTATGGTAATGCCTTTATTTAAATAGGCCAACTCACGCAAACGGCTCGCTAAAGTATCATAACTATACTCTAAGGTTTGGGTAAAAATGGTAGGATCTGGTTTAAATGTAACCACCGTACCTCTTTTATCAGAATCGCCTATTATCTTAACAGGGTATAAGGCCTTACCACGTTCGTATTCTTGCTCCCATATTTTACCATCGCGATGTACCGTAGCTTTAAGATGCGTAGACAAGGCATTAACACAACTTACCCCTACACCATGTAAGCCCCCAGAGACTTTATAAGAATCTTTATCGAATTTACCACCTGCACCAATCTTCGTCATTACAACTTGCAACGCAGATACGCCTTCTTTTTTATGCAAGCCTACCGGAATACCACGACCATCATCTTCTGTGGTAATCGAATTATCTTCGTTTATCGTTACTGTAATATTATCGCAATGCCCAGCTAAAGCTTCATCTATAGAGTTATCTACAACTTCATATACCAAATGGTGCAACCCTCTTACACCAACATCTCCAATATACATGGAAGGACGCATGCGCACGTGCTCCATGCCCTCTAGGGCCTGAATGCTGTCCGCCGAGTAATTATTTTTTTTAGCTTCGTCGCTCATAATACTTTATAATTTAGTTTGATTTAATACTGTCTTGTATCCCTCTTAGCCGTCTCACTCTTGCCACGGCCACACACAAAAAAATGATGCGGAGGCATCATTTACAAGACAAACAAATATAATAAAATTAAACGCTCATAAAAAGCATTTAAACGAGTTTACGCAATAATTATCAACAAGATGTTAACTTCTTACAAAGTGCCTTAAACACCCTTAAAACACCCTTAAAGCGTGTTTTAGTTTTAAATTAGCGCTTTCGTGATTGTAAATTAAGGTTTTATGCCTTAAAACGCAGCTGTACTTTTTTGAGATTGCTCTATATTAGATTTTAAGCATAGGCTTAGCATGTATAAAAGTACTTTTTATACCAAATAGCAGTCCAACGTTACCCCTCTTTATCTAAATAACAGGTCGCTCCTTAAAACCCAAGGCATATACCCGCATCATTTAGGATACGAAGTGGCTTCTTTTTTTAAGATAACCTACTACGAGTACATCATTACTCCTCCATAAAATCCTAATGCACACCACATATCCTAAGTTTACAACTGTTCAAAAAAAGGCCTCTAAACCTGTCCTTAGCCTAAAACAAGTTTAAAGATTATTACCATTACCATAGATTCACTGTGAAATCCATAACAAAACACCTGTTACACTACATATTTTAAAGCTGTAATGCTCCGTTACAACTTTACATCCTTAAACCGCTATTCTAGATAAAATCTTTTGTAATTTTACGCGCTAGATTTTTGAACCGAAAACGAAACAAAAAGACATGAGTAAAATTATGACAGTCGACGTATTGTCGAGCATTAAGGGCGCAGAACCTTCTGAGGCTGTGAACAAGTTATTTGAAGTGATTAAAAACGCGAATACCTCAACACCTAATTCTGTGGCCAATTCTAATAATGCTGTGTCTTTAGATAATTTGAGAGCCGATGTTGTTAGAGACAGTTCTGCCATTGAAAAGCAAATTATTATCGAAAACTTTCCAAAAGAGAAGAACAACTACCTTGTAGTTTCTAAAGTAATTGAAGAATAGTAATGGAGTCTCAAATTCATAAAATTCACCAGCAATTGGTGAACAAAGAGCTAAGCTGTACCCAGTTGGTACAAGCTAGGCTAGATGCTTTAAAGCAAAACACACACCATACCGTAAATGCATTGCTAGACGACATGGCTTTAACGCTTGCCGCTAAGGTTGATGCTAAAATTGCCAATGGTGATGCTATAGGCCTGCTAGAAGGGATTCCTTTTGGTATTAAAGATGTGTACATGGTACAAGGCACCTATACAACGGCCAGTTCAGATTTATTAAAACAGTACAAATCGGCTTATACGGCCACAGCCATCCAAAAGTTATTAGATGCTGGTGCCATTCCGCTCGTTAAGGAAAACTGCGACAGTTTTGGCCATGGGTCTTCGAGTGAAAACACCATTTTTGGCGCGGTTAAAAACGCCATAAATCCCGATTTAGTAGGTGGTGGTTCTAGTGGTGGCTCTGCCGTAAACGTTGCCAAAGACTATACTGTATTCTCTATTGGTGGCGATACTGGAGGCTCTATACGCCAACCTGCGGGCTACAATAACGTCTATGGTTTAAAACCTACCTACGGCCGCGTATCTCGCTTTGGGTTGATGGCTTACGCCTCGTCTACCGATTGTGTGGGGCCTATTGCGAAATCTATAGAAGACGTTCGCATTGTGTTAAACACAATAAGCGGTAAGGACGAGCGCGACCAAACCACTTATGCGTCTGAAGCCATTGCTGAAACTACGGCACCCGATGCTGGCACCGTAAAAACTGTAGGCTATTTTAAGAATTTTATAGAAAGTGATGCTATAGACGCCACGGTAAAAGCCGATTTCTTAGCGGCTATAGAAAAGCTAAAAGCTAAAGGTATTGCGGTAAAAGCTTTAGATTTCTTTGAGTCGAATACCTTAGTATCGACTTACTATACCCTAGCCATGGCAGAAACCGCCTCTAACCTATCCCGTTTAGATGGCACCAATTATGGCAACCGCATAGAGGGCGAAAATTTAAAAGACACTTACGCCATAACCCGATCGGAGAATTTCTCTGAAGAGACCAAACGCCGTATCGTTGGGGGCAACCAAGTGTTATCTCAAGGGTTTTCAGACGAAATTTACCTCAAAGGCCTTAACCTTAGAGACCAAATTGCAAAAAACTTTGAACACGACTTTAACGCGGTAGACATTATCCTATCGCCCGTTACCCCAAGCACACCGCCTAAAATAGGAGACAGTTTAAAAGATCCTTTAGCTATGTACCTGTCCGACGCCTATACTGTAGGCTTTAGTTTAGGCCAATTGCCAACACTAACCATCCCACAAGGCACTGCAACAGGCTTACAAGTAACCGCTGCAAAAACGAATGACGAACTTGTTTTGAAGTTTGCTAACTTCTTAAAAGATACGATATAATGGAACTGGAGCACTTAAACTCGCTTTTAGAAGCACACGATATAGAATTAGTAATCGGTCTGGAAACCCACGTTCGGTTAAACACAAAAACCAAATTATTTTGTTCCTGCGCCAATGCAGGCGATATAGATACCCCCAACCATAATATTTGTTCGGTATGTACAGGACAAATGGGCGTATTACCATCCATTAACAAAGAAGCCATTAGCAAGGCCATTTACTTTGGTAAAGCCGTACAATCCTCATTTAAAAACGAAGTGATTTCTTGGGACCGTAAGCATTACGAATACCCCGACAATCCAAAGAACATTCAAATTACGCAGTTTCACAACCCTGTGATTCCAGATGGTACAGTGTCTTGTTACAGAAATGACGGCTCGCAATTTACGGTAGAATTAACCCAGACGCATATTGAAGAAGATGCCGCCAAACTCATGCATGAGAAAACGGTATCTCTAGTCGATTTTAATAAAGCGGGCGTACCCCTTATTGAGATTGTAACAGAACCTTGTATTCGCCATATTGAAGATGCCTCTACCTATGCACAATACATTCAACGTATTGTACAAAACTTAGGTATTTCTGAAGCCAATCTTGAAAAGGGGGAGTTCAAATCCGACGTATCGGTATCCTTACGTCAAAAAGGCAGCGACGCTTTAAACCCGCGTACCGAAATAAAAAACTTAAACTCGTTTAAGTTTATGGTAGAGGCTTTAAAAGAAGAAATTGAAAAACAACTTAATTACTATATAGAGCATAAGGATTTTAGACCAGACCAAACTACAGTACTGTTTGATGCCGATTTAAAGCAAACCAAAACCATGCGTAAAAAGGAATTTGAAGCCGATTACCGCTTTATTTCCGAGCCAGACCTGCCTTTTGTAAGCATAAAAGAGGCCGTAGCCAACACTCATGTCGATTTAGACCGTTTGCCTTATGCCGTAGAGTCTATTTTAATAGAAGGTGGTGTACTGCCACAAGATGCAAAGTTCTTTACTGCAGATGCCTTGCGCTCGCAAACCTTTGTTGCTTTAAACACTGCGCTTAAAGATCCGTCTTTTGTTGCTAAGACCTTAAGTAATACTATAAAACCAGAGGATTATGCTAAGATTGAAAATATAGCCGATCTGGAAGCCATCTTTACACGGTTTAAGGCTGAAAAAGTAACACCTGTTTTAGCCCAACACGCTATAAAATCGGTAATAAACGATGCTGCGTTTGACTATAACAGTTATTTTGAAACGCATACCATCTCTGAAGATAAAATAAGTAACGCCATACAAGAGGTGATTGCTCAAAATGAAGCGGTGGCCAACGCTATTAAAGGCGGTAACCAAGGCAAAGCAGGCATTTTAGTAGGTAAAGTGATTGCTATTATTGGTAAAGGCGCTTCTGGTAAAGTGATTCGCGAAGGTATTTTAAGTGCCTTGACTGCCAGTACCGAAAAAGCATCACAACAGCCTACAGCAACTGGTGCAACGACTACAGGGACACCGCAGGAAACTACAACTGCTAAAAACGAGGAAGTACTCCCTGAAATTCCTTTAGTGGTTAAAGACACCTATAGAACTCATAAAATTTCACAATTAAGTGAAGCTTCTATTTCTGAAACCGTAACCCTTGCTGGTTGGGTGTCTAGTGTGAGAGATCACGGGGAACTGATGTTTATCGATTTACGCGACTCTAGCCATGAGATTTTTCAGGTGCGCTTAAGCCGCGAGTCTTTTGCCAATCTAGACGACCTAGTAAAGCTAAAACCAGAGTCGGTTATTACCGTTACTGGAACTGTGGTACAGCGTAAAACGGATGACTACAACCCTGCCCTACGCGCAGGTACTATAGAGTTAGAAACAGCTGCATTAGAGATTTTAAACCTCTCTAAAACCTTACCTTTTGAAATTAAACGCGCCAATAAATCTAACGAAACGGTACGTTTTCAATATAAATATTTAGACCACAGAAACGACGAGGTACGCCGTGCGATCGTAAACCGCCATAAGGTGATTAAATTGATGCGCGATCTTTTAGACGCTCAAGAATTTATAGAAGTAGAAACCCCTATTTTAACGGCAGGAACCGATGAAGGTGCAAGAGAATTTATTGTGCCTACCCGTAAAAAAGCAGGAGCGTTTTACACCCTACCACAAGCCCCACAACAATTTAAACAAATTTTGATGGTGAGTGGTTACGAAAAGTACTTCCAGATTGCACGCTGCTTTAGAGATGAGGATTCGCGTGGCGACCGCCAGCCAGAATTCACACAACTGGATATTGAAATGGCCTATGCCAGCATGCAGGATATTATAGATTTAAACACCAACATGTTTAATACTATTGTGAAAAAAATCTATGGTAAAAAATGGATTTTAAAGCCTTTTGAAGTCATTACCTATAAGGAGGCGATGGACTTTTACGGTTGCGACCGTCCCGATCTGCGTTTTGGCTTAAAATTACAAGACATTACCGCTATTGTAAAAGACACCACCTTCCAAGTGTTTAGCAAACCCATAGAAGAAGGCGGTATTGTAAAATGTATTAAAGTCTCTGCCGAAGAACAAGGCGGCAAGCGTTTATCTAAAGGGCAAATAGAGAAATTAACGGCTATTGCCCAAGCGAATGGCTTAGGTGGTTTGGCCTATATTATTGTAAATGAAAACGATTTGCAATCGCCTATCATTAAGTTTTTAGGAGAAGATATTGCACAAAATATTATAAGTACCACCAATGCCCAAGTGGGTGATGTGGTATTCTTTTCGGCTGCCGATTACGACACAGCTAATAAGGCTTTAGATGCCGTAAGACAGGCTTTGGGTAGCATGTTACGCTTAATTAACCCTAAGGAATTACGCCCAGCATGGGTGGTCGATTTCCCGATGTTCGAAAAGACCGAAGAAGGCCGTTGGACGTTTACACACAACCCCTTCTCTATGCCTGCCATCTACGATGTAGAGAAGCACATTAATGGCAATGAGGAAGAAATTGGTAGCATTATCGCCCAGCAGTACGACCTTATCCTTAACGGTTACGAAATTGGTGGTGGCTCGGTACGTGCCCATAAACCTGAAATTTTAGAGGCCACTTATAAAAACATGGGCTACAACAAAGAAGAAATGATGAGAAGTGTGGGTACCATGTACGATGCCTTCCATTATGGCGCGCCACCACACGGGGGTATTGCCTGGGGTGTAGACCGCTTGATGATGATTCTGGAAAAGAAAGCTTCTATTAGAGAGGTGATGGCCTTCCCAAAAACGGGCACCAGTGAGGATTTATTATTTGGTTCGCCTTCTCCGCTATCCGATAAAAAAGTTGAAGAAATGAATGTACGGGTACTGCGAAAGTAAGCCCTGTATTTCACTTGTATTGAAACAGCCATGACTTTTTAAGTTGTGGCTGTTTTTTTGTTTTTCAATAAATAAATTTAACACTTACAATTTATCGAATTTAACCTACCAATAACGATGTTTATTTTTACTAACATTTAAATTATGTAGCTTTACAACGACAAGCTCTTTAATATGAAATATGTTATTGTTGCTTTATTAATTCAAGATTTTATGGCTGACAATAATCAAATAGTACTCCAAACTTTAATTGAACAAAATAGAAAGGAACTTTATCCTGAATTATCAGCTGATGATTACTTTCATTTATTTGTAACAGAGCAAGTAATGAAAGATTCTGAACTTTCTTATGATGAAATTGAAGAAGGAATTGTAGACAACGGTGGTGACGGAGGAATAGATTCAATTTATACTTTTGTTAATCAAGAATTAGTTCAAAGGGACAGTGAACTTATTGATGGAAAGAGGAATTCAGTGATCGACGTTTTTATTCTACAATCAAAAAATGTAAATAGTTTTGGTGAAACACCTATAGAAAAATGTAATTCATCTGCTATTGATATATTTGATTTAAACAAATCAATAAACTCTCTTAGAAGCGTTTACAACTCTGACTTATTAGCAAACATTGAAATTTTTAGAAATCAATACCTTCATTTAGCTTCTAAATTCCCTGTTTTAAGATTTCACTACTTTTATGTGACAAAAGGTTCGGAAATTCACCCTAATGTTAATAGAAAAGTTGACATTTTAGTTAATTCAATAAAAAGTCATTTTGATAAAGCAGAAGTTCTCTTTGATTTTGTCACAGCTAAAAAACTTATTGATTTATCTCGAAAAGAACAATTAAGGAGCAAAGACGTTGTACTAACTGACAACCCAATCTCAACACAAGATGGTGGATACATTGCCATTGTACCTTTAAAAAATTATTTTGATTTCATTACAGATGATAATGATGGGTTGATAAGATATTTTTTTGATGCTAATATTAGAGATTATCAAGTTAATGTCGATGTAAACAAAGAAATTAGAAAAACATTGATCGATCAAAGTCCTGATGAAGACTTTTGGTGGTTAAACAATGGAGTTACTATTACTGCTATAGATGCAACTTTTGCAAGTAAAAAACTTCATATAGAAGACCCTCAAATTGTTAACGGACTCCAAACATCTTTCGAAATACATAAATATTTCACAAATAATAAAATTGAAAAAGAAAATAGAAATGTATTATTGAGAATAATTAAAGTTCAAGATGAAAAAAGCAGACTTAATGTAATTAAAGCAACAAACAGTCAAACAAATATTCCACCTGCATCATTAAGAGCTACAGATCCAATACATAGAGATATAGAAGATTTTTTATATTCAAAAGGTTTTTATTACGATAGGAGAAAAAATTATCATAAAAACCAAGGTAAACCTGTAAATAAGATAATAAGTATACCTTATTTAGCACAGATAATTACAGGAATATATAATCAAAAACCCGATTATGCTCGAGCAAGACCTTCTACTTTAATAAAGAACAATAATGACTATCAAAATATTTTTAAGGATAGTTTATCATTAGAAATGTATCACAAAGGAATACTTATTCAAAAGAAAGCTGAAATACTCCTTAAAGAATATAATAGCCCTAAACTCTCTAGACCTCAAATTGGAGATATTAAATTCCATGTTGCAATGTACATTACTTCTATTTTATGCAATAAATTAAAACCTTCATCAGAAGACATTGGAAAAATTGATCTTACTTTAATGACAGATGAAATAGTTTTTAATTCAATTCAAAACACATTTATCGTTTATGATGCCATGGGGGGAACAAACTCAGTAGCAAAAGGTAATGAATTTGTAAAAGAAATATTAGAGCTGGTTCAAAATGAAATAGGAGAAAAAATTCAGGCTCACTCGGATATATCCATACAAAAATAAACGCTAGTTGCACCTATATTTAGCATTGTCAAAAACTAAGTTATGTAGTACAATCTTTTTTAATATTACAAATAAAAATAGCAGCTTAAAGAGCAGGCATTCAAAAAAATATTACCCCACATACGTTAAGACATAGTTTTGCTACACATTTATTAGAAAACGGCACTAACTTAAGACACATACAAACGTTGTTTGGTCATAGTTCCAGCAAAACCACAGAAATTTATACGCATGTAGCCACTAATCATTTGCTGGTTATAAAAAATCCCTAGATTTATAGTGTAAATAACATGCACTAATGCATGTTATTGAATTGTTGTACACAATTATGAAAAACCAAATCCTAACATACTTTTTAGTTTCAATTTTAATATTTAGTTGTAAAAAAGATATAACCGAATTTGAGCCAACGAATCCTTTTGAAAATGTTATTGTTGTAAAAAAACAAGTATTTGATTTAGACACAACAAGTATCAAAGAAATTATTGGAGAAAAAGGAACAAAAATCTACTTCAATCGAGAAGATTTTGATATTAGCGAAAATGATAAAGTCACTATAGAACTGAAAGAATACTATAGTAGATTAGAGCTAATTTCAGACAATTACTGATAAAAATGAACTTTTGGAATCCAACGGAGTTGTATCAATAAAAGTTAAAATTGGAGATAAAGAAATAAAACTCAAAGACGGAAAAAAATTAAAGCTAAAGTTTGCGCAACAATTCAGAATAGGAGATAGAATATTTAACGGAGTTTTAGATTCAATAAATCAAATAACTTGGGTACAAAATTCCCAAACTAAAGTTTTACAAAATGTTCTTGATAGTGTTGCAACTCGAAGATTTGGAGTAATGACCTTTAAAGAGAAATTAGTTTCAATTGATTCTGTTGATTACTACAACAGACAATTAGAGCGAATACAAGGTGAATTAATTGAGGATATTGAAAAAATTGGATACTATCCTCTTGTTTTAGTTGACGATTACGACTGGATAAACGTTGACAAAATTTTAGAAGTTGATTCTCGTATAACCTTTGAACTCAATCTCAATAAATCTGATTTGGAAAAAATTTCCGTATTTTTTATTTATAAAGACCTGAATTCATTTATATCAGAATATCGCAAACATTATAACTTAAAATTTATTGATATCCCTATAAAAAACAAGTCGTCAATGATTATAGTAGGTGAAAAAGAGAATAAGTTATTTGCCGCCAAAAGGATTTTAAATGAACAATCAACTGGTAAGATTAATATAAATCTTAAGAAAATTGATTCAACCGAATTAAAAGAATTATTAATAAAATAACTGTGTACAATAATTAAGAAGCGTATGGAGTGCCGATAGGCCAGAGCTATAAGCCTTGTTGACTAAAAACGCATGGTAATATGCATTAAACAAGGTAAAGGGAATAATGGAGCCATAAAAAGAAGCTGTTTCTTTATAAAGGAATTCTAAATGTAATACGGCTTTTAACTAGCGATAAAAATTAGTTTTAGGCACATGGTCGCTTAATTTAAACGTATGAAACATCTTTTCTTGATAGGTCTTTTTTCCTTGCATTGCTTAAGATAATTAATAATACTATTATTTAGCAAGACTTGTGCAACAGGCACATAATGTATAAGTAATAGCTCTTTTCTGCTATCCAAAAAGTCAGTGCATTTTAGTATCTTTCGTCTAAATAGTTCCTGTGGTGGGTTTTACACGCTACTACTCATACATAGTACGTTACCAACTATAGTTCTGAGTTTTTTAGAAACTAGTTTTATGAAGTAAAACTTGCGAAGCATTAAATTTTGGTGTATTTTTGCACCAAACAAGCATCTCATGGGACGGCAAAGTATTTCTTTCACAGAACTTAACGATAATTGGTTAAAAGCTCAAGTTGATAATAACGAGTACTCAAGTAAAAGTGAACTTGTTAATGACTTGATTAGACAAGCGCGCAAGCAGCAGAAACAAATTGATTGGATTGCAGTAAAGATAGATAAGGCAGAAAAAAGTGGATTTACTTCGGATAGTAAAGCGCAAATATTATCTCAATCTAAGAATTTATCAAATGGCTAAATACAAATTAAGTAACTCTGCAAAAGAGGACTTAATAAGAATTTATCGTTACGGAGTTAAAAAATTTGGGATGGCGCTAGCTGACAAATATTTTGACTCTTTTTTTGAATATTTTGACATCATTTCACAAAGACCTTATTCATTTAAATCGGTTGACTTTATAAAAAGCGGATATAGACGCTGTGTCTGCGGATCGGATAGTATTTACTACAGAGTAAATAATGATTTGGTAGAGATTATGGTTATAATTGGACGCCAGGATTTAAATAACTTATTGTAAAAAATTACAGTTGGTAACAATGGTAACCGTTGCACAAGTCCATAGCTGCATGATTGTATTGGCTTGTCTCATCCCTATAGTATTTATTTTTCGTAAGCCCATAAATTGTGTTAAAGTCTCAAAGACAATAACCTACTAGTGCAGATAGACTTATAAAAAAGGCAACTCTAAAATCAGGCATTCAAAAAAATATTACCCCACATACGTTAAGACATAGTTTTGCTACACATTTATTAGAAAACGGCACTAACTTAAGACACACACAAGCGTTGTTAGGTCATAGTTCCAGCAAAACCACAGAAATTTATACACATGTAGCCACTAATCATTTGCTGATTACGAAAAATCCCTTAGATTTATAGTGTGAATAATACTTACAGCTCTTTTGATATTTATAATCAATCTGGAAAATCCTATGAAAAACTTTTCTAATAAAAATGAAAACCAAAAGTGTAGTCTTAGCTATAAAGAAAGTGGAAAACTTGAAATCAATTTTGAACTAATATTTACAAACAGTAACGGATTAGAAATTAAGGAGAACGGAATTGCAACAAATCCTGATTCAGAAGGATTAGCTTCCCTAGAAGAATTTGACCCCAGTGGAGATTTTAACCCAATGGAATAGCAAATACTACTAATAATATAATTGGTGTTTTCTTTCTCATTACTATGATCTTTCTTACCAGATCTTTTATTTAATTTATATACTCTGATATGGCACTTTTAATGTTTAAAATCTCTTCTTCTTTATTTTTTAGTTCT
>CANNGA010000016.1 GCA_947504035.1 uncultured Flavobacteriaceae bacterium | reverse complement strand
GCGAAAGCTCAATGAAGAATTCTATCGGTAAGCCGTGTGAGGGAAAACTTCAAGCACGGTTTGATGAAGGGGGCGCTGACAGTCTCGTAAATTTTACTAATTTAGTAAGAAATTTAACGGAGCTGTCAGGCTCTACTCTACTAATTAATTATGAAAAACAAAACAATATTATTTTCAAGTCTTTTTCTCTTATTCGTGTTTACAGCATGTAAATCGAAAAAAGAAATAGTAAACTCAAATAAAATTGAATTCAATAGAAATATTAAATTTATTCCTGAAAGTACTAATTTAACATTTGACTTGACACGAAAAGAAAATATGCCTTTTTCTGAATATGATTTTGGAGCAGAACTTTATAACGGAAAAATATACGCTTTTCTAGACAATCATAGAAACAGATACGGAAATGAAGATAATAACCATGGAGATGTATGTGTTTATGATATTAAAAGTAACTCTTGGAATAAAGTAAATGTTATACCTAAATCACAACCAACTACAACTTCAGTCTTAGTTAATGATAAAATATACCTAATTGGTTCGTCTGAAAAAAATAGAGACTTAATACAAGTGTATAATATAACTAATAATGAATGGGAAGAATCATTTAATTTACCAATTGGGTTATACTGGACTACTGTCGAAACTCATAAACAAAGTATTTATGTTATGGGAGGTTATTGTCCTCAACTACACCCCGAAATTATGTCATTAAATAATGTGCAGATATATAATACACAAACTAAAGAATGGATTGAAGGAGCCACCATGCCTAGACGTATTCAATCACCAAATTCCTTAAAATATAAAGATGAATTTTATGTTTGGGATAATTACCCTAGAGTAATGTATAAATACAATCCTAAAAAAAATATGTGGATTAGTTTGGATAAATTTAGGCCATACGTAAAAGGAGCTCAAGAAGGACTCGTTTTGAATAATAAATTATATTTTATTTCTGGTCAACAAAACTCAGGAAAAGTTTCTAAAGCGATAAAAAAGATATATGAATATAATCCGAAAACTAATGAATATTTAGAATCTTTAAATAACCTAATAACTGGAAGACATTATAATTACGGTGCTTTTGGTTATAAAGATAAAATCTATTTATTAGGGGGGAGAGAAGATCAAAACTGGGATTCAATGAGTGATGTCATTGAACTTACAATAAAAAACTAATTACAATAATTAAGCGTATGGCGTGCCGATAGGCCAACACTATATGCGGTGTTGTCTTTTTCACTTAAATAAAAAACAATTTTCAAAGCGTACTTATAACCTCAAAATAACATGAAATTTTGATAGTATTAGGAAGATATCATGCTTCAAAAAGTTCGAACTCTGTCCCTCGGAGTTGAGGTCACAATTTTATTTAAATCGCTTTAAACGAGATGTTTGAAGCGATTTTTTTGTTTTACCTTGATTTGTGGTTTTTGTGTAAAGGTCATGCTGTGAGTGAGGTAGTGGTTTGAACTGTTTGTTTTTTAAAACACTTAACCTTGCAAAATTTAAAAGCCTTTTTCAAGGTGTTATACAAATAAAGTATATTTGAATAGTAAATAAACGCCATAATATGCGTTTACAGAATAGTTGGCGTTCATTAGAAAAAAATATGAGAATAAAATTAAAATGTGGTAGAGAAGTAAAAGTTGACGGGTTTGAATTCGGATATACTTATGGCGGATTATTGGAAGGTTCACCTAATGAAAGAATGAATAAGAATATCTTTGACAGAACTACATATTCTTCAAATTGGGGATCAAGAAAAGTATTGAAAATCAAGCCTAAAAAAAGCGAATTTAAAAGTGAATTAAAACCAACTCACTATTCTGTATGGTTAAACTCAAACGACCCGATAAACTCGAATTATCACGGTTCTGAATTAGTTGTTATATGGTTTGACGAGTTACCAAATGAAAAAACGGTTGAAGAAATAATTCAAAACGGTGTGCAGGATATAGATTGGGATAAAAATGCGGAAGATTTTGAATATTAAAATAACGAAATGCCAACATAGTACGTTATGTGCTATTTGAAAAAACAAAATGAAATTATTTACTCTCTTTCTTCTAACATTATTATTCTGTAATACTACTTACGGACAAGATTATTATTTTGTCAGTGCTGAAAGTGGTTTAAATGTACGCTCTGAAAATAATCTATCCTCAAAAAAAGTTGCTAAAATTCCGTTTGGAGTTATGGTTGAAAAAATTTCTGATACGAACAATAAAATAACCATTAATGATAATAGAAAAGAAATTACAGGAAAATGGGTTAAAATTAAGTACAATAATTATTTGTATTTAGTATCTGAAGAAACCGAACAGTTTGAAAAAGAAGGTTATGTATTTGATGGCTATTTAAAAAGATTAAAAAACGATAGTGTAGTTAGTAAAACTAAAATAGGCCAGAACAAATATTATGAGTTAAGGAGAAAAGCATCAAAACAGATTTTTGAACCTAAAAAAATCGAAAACTTGGATTCAATTAAAGTTATTTTGAAAAATCGAGTAGAATGGGTTACTGAATTTGAAAACGAAGATTACAAAAGAGATGACCAAATTAAAAGCATAAAAATTAAGAATGGACAAAAGCTCATGTTAAATCAGATTGGAAACGACTACGGTTTTTCAAAAGGTTGGTCTGGATACTACCCTAAATATGACATATTGGTTTTAGAAGGAGGTCATTCGAGTGATATGACTTTTTCAATCAAAACAGGGGAAACTGATTTAACAATTGGAAATCCTGAATATATAATCCCTTCACCAAAAAATACATATCGTTTAAATGGATATTTTGGAGGGCAAGAATGTATATCTTACTTTTTCCAGAAAAATATTAATGGAAAATTCATTTATCTAACCGAATTTAATTGGGACTTTGATATTTGTACTTTTAAAGAATTCCTTTGGATTAATGAAACTACATTCATTTATAAAACAATGAATTATAATACTGACTCAGTAAATGAAACTGAAGAATATTATAAAGGAGAAATAAAAACAACACATAACTAAGAAATATATGGCGTGCCGATAGGTCAACGCTATATGCGGTGTTGTCTTTATCCACTTAAATAAAAAACGATTGAGGTCAATATTTAAATACCTATCTTTAATATCAGTAAATATATTAAATTATGGACATTTTCAAAGGTCAAAATCTTCTAGAGTTCTCTGATCGATTCCAAACAGACTTGGATTGTAAATCATATTTATCAGAAATAAAATCAAAAACAGCTTATAAATGTAGCCGTTGTAATCATAAAGCTTATCAATCATTAAAGGATTTTGGAAGAAAATGCAATGTTTGCAGTCATATTGAGTCAGCTACAGCAAACATACTATTTCATAAGGTTAAATTCGGGGTTAGAAAAGCTTTTTTTATTTGTTTTGAAATGGCGACTACTACCAAGAGTTTATCCGCTCGTTATATGGCATTGCGCTATGACATAACTGAAACTACAGCGCGACTTTTTATGCATAAGGTTAGAGAAGCTATGGCCTTGAGTAAACGCTACCCTATGGATGGAGAGGTTCATGTCGATGAATTTGTTCTTGGAGGAAAAGACCAAGGTAAGGCTGGTAGAAGCTATGATAGCAAGAAAAAAAAGCAGTCACGTCTGTTCAGCTTACAAAAGACGGTAAAATTAAACGTATGTATGCGATGCGTATAGAGGATTTTTCGGCACAATCACTTCAAGATATTTTTGTAAATCACATCAGTCGAGAGGCTAATGTAATTACGGATAAATGGAAAGGCTATAGACCTATAGCAAAGGCATATGATATTACTCAGGTAGAGAGTAACAATGGATTAAACTTTAAGGCATTACATACCATGATTCATCAAGTTAAATCTTGGATAAGAACTATTTATTCATGGGTAAGCCAAGGGAATTTAAATCGCTATTTTAATGAATTTTGTTATAGAATCAATAGATCACAAAGCAAAGACACCATATTCAATAATTTAATATCTAGGATGGTCGAAGCTGAACCTCTAAATCAGTCTAAATTGGTAGGTAACTAAGTGCTGACCTCAATAGCCCTATTTATACAGAAGGCCTAAGCTCTATTTTTTACTTTCGTGTTCGTTTTTACCAATTTTTAGCGACGTCTCATGGTCTCAATAACATGTTATCTTTAAATCGTTTTTTAAGGGGGTAAATAATCTGTATCTAACGTGTCTTAACGCCAACCATAAAATTTAAAATGCTATGAGTAAGTGCCTTATTATAATTATAAGGTAGTTGTATAGAGATTAGATACAAACTTAAAGCAAGATATAATTTAGGATGTTTGTAATTAAGGCAGACAATAGGGCCACACCACTTGAAATTTACAGTAAAAAGAGAGGTGATCTTAACTTAAATTAAGAGCTTATACCTGTTGTTTTTAGTAACGAATTAACAACAGTAACGACTAGTATAGGAGTTGTATGAATCTATGAACACTTTATATCATTTTAATTTTGGCGTATATCCATTGTCCTACGAATCACTTTTAGGAAACGGCATTGTAGGGGCATTGCTTTTAGGAGTCCTTATTTTAGTGGTGTTACTTATAAAGCGTATCATTATAGCATTTCTGGGGACTATAGAGTTGTCTTATGCCTTACTTTGTAAGCGTCCTCTTTTTGTGCATTTTTATGTAAAGACAATCAAGTTAAATCAAGATCAAATTAAAATTCTAGAGACTCAATTTGAGTTTTATAAAACACTAGATGTAAAATGTAAAGGTTATTTTAGGCATCGTGTAGGCGTGTTTCTTAAAGAGAAAACATTTGAAGCCAAAGATGATTTTGTACTTACGGAAGAGGCCAAAGTATTAATCGCTGCTACGGCAATAATGCTAACCTTCGGTTTTAGAGATTACAACATTAGGTATGTTAAAACCATTGTAATATACCCTACAGTATATTATTCTAGATTTAGTAAAACTTTGAATAAGGGCGAATTTAACCCACGTTTAAAAACTTTAGTATTATCATGGGATAACTTTTTAGAAGGGTATCGTATTGAAGATGACAAGATAAATTTGGGCATTCATGAGTTTGCGCATGCTATTCATTATAATAGTATGAAAAGTTACGATATCAATTCGATCCTGTTTGTTGATGAATTTAATGAATTAAGACGAATGCTAGCGGCTGATACACTATTGAAAAAACGACTCGTTGCCTCAAAATTCATAAGAAGTTATGCTTTCACAAACGATTCGGAATTACTAGCAGTTATTTTGGAAACATTTATTGAAACGCCTAAAGATTTTAAAATTGAGTTTCCAGAGCTTTATATCAAAGTAAAGCATATGCTTAATTTCAACATTTCAGGATACCGTTAATCGTATATTTAGAACGTCTAATAATTTTAAAACCCCTTTTTTAGAGGTCTTAAAAGGGCATATATTTATGTAAAAGTACTTTTGTACGGGAGGGAGCTTTTTGTGAAAAAAAGGAATAATCTTTCAAAAAAACACGCTTTAACGATTAAAACAGGACTCTTTTCTAAAATTTTTGTTAATACTGGCAAGTGGACAACACTTTAAATAATACACTGGCGTTTCAAAAGGACTTAACTAAATTTTTTAAAATTATGATTACGAAACAGCTAAGAGTATTGACTAACAGACTAGCTTATGTAATGGCTTTTACCTTGTGTATAACGCCATTGGTAAGTTGCGATTCGGATGATGACAATTCGGAAGCAGAAACAGAAACGGAAGTAACAACAGAAAAACAAGACAATTTGATTACCCTAGACCGTCTAGAGGTCGATTTTGGCGAAGTGGTCGCAAACAGCCCATCTGGGAAAGCGGCATCTGAAGACACACAAGAAATTGTGACCCTAACGAATAATTCTAATGAACGCTTGGTCGGATTAGAAACTGCTATTAATTTTCCAGGAAATGCAGCAGTTCGTGTAACATTTAGTGGATTAGATCCAGGAGAATCTGTTGATGTTGTGTTGTCGTTTGGACCTTCTAACTTAGGACCAGGTATGTATACGGGAACGGCCACATTAACCCCTTCTATAGGCGCTCCTATCACTGTAGATTTAAGCGCAACGGTTGTACCTGCACCAACTACAGAAGACATTGTGCAAAGCGGTTTAATTACGGTAAGCAGTACTACAGTAGATTTTGGACAGGTAAATGCCAATTCAAATTCAGCAAAAGGACAGTCTGAAGACAAACAGGTAGTGATTACCCTAACAAACAACTCTAACGAACGTTTAATTGGGTTGAGTAGCTCAATTAATTTCCCAGGAAATGCAGCAGTTAGCGTGACCTTTAAAGGTCTAGATCCAGGAGAATCTGTTGACGTGTTTTTTAGTTTTGGCCCTTCTAATTTAGGCCCTGGGGTGTATACAGGAACAGCCATGTTAACGCCTTCTATAGGCGATCCTATCCTTATGGACTTAAGAGCAGAAGTGATTTAAGCACTTGTATTGGGATACGACATTCCTACACAAAAGGCGATCTGTTTTTTTAACAGATCGCCTTTTGTATTGTAGTTTCTAGAAACGTTTTGCAATTACGAGTTCGCAATAGTTTTTAAAGTTTTAATCGTTTCTATTTGATTTTTACTTTTAAATACATGGCTACCAGCAACAAAAACATCGGCGCCAGCTTCGACAAGTTGTTTTATATTTTTATCAGAAACCCCACCGTCTATTTCAATATGGGTGTTTAAACCTTGGCTATCAATCATTTTTCGAAGTTTTTTAACACGATTATAGGTCATCTCTTCAAATTTCTGCCCTCCAAAACCAGGATTTATAGACATTAATAATACCATAAAACATTCTGGTAAAATATCTTCTAATACAGAAACAGGTGTTGTTAAATTTAAGACAACTCCTGCCTTACAGCCCGCATCCTTTATTTGTTTTAGAGTTCTGTGTAAGTGTACTGTAGATTCGTAATGTACGGTAATAATATCGGCACCAACGTTGGCAAACGCTTCAATAAAACGTTCTGGTTTTTCAATCATTAAATGCACATCAAGGGGCTTAGTAGCGTGTTTTTTTATGGCCTGTATTACTGGCATGCCATAAGATATATTGGGCACAAAATGACCATCCATAACATCGATATGAAACCAATCGGCCTCACTAGTATTCACCATTTCTGTATCGCGTTGCAGGTTACCAAAATCGGCAGCTAGCATGGAAGGCGCAATTAATTTTAAACTCATAATTGTCGAATTGTTTTTTGCAAAAATACTGTAAAAAATAGGACTTATACAGTCTTAAAAGAATTATTAAAGTTGCTATATAATGTTGATAAACAGAATATTGAATGTTGTTTTTTCTTACCACCTAAAAGCTGTTTGTATAAAGAAAACGGCATTCTATCGACAGGTAATGTCCATTCACCGCAAGATGCTTGATAACAATGTATGGTGTTCTAATTTTGTGTAAACCCCCCTCTCAAAAATCTTTATATGATGATATCAACTCGAAATGTGCTGAAACTTCAGCTTGTAGTCACTTTGTTTTTTATGGTGTCTTGTAGTGTGGATCAAGACCCTAGCTCTAAAGCAAATGGAACTTTAAAAACCGATGGCCCGCTTTATAGTGTGCCAAAACCTAAAAAAATCTATCCAGATTCTATACTTAGGCAGGTGCTAGATCGAGAACTTAGTTTAGCAGCCAAGGGCATAAGTCAAAAAAGCACGGCCACCTCTATGGAAATTGATAAAACAAACCCTAAAAAGGTATATGTGCATTATTTGCCTTGGTTTCAAAGTAAAGCTTACGATGGCTATTGGGGACAACATTGGACGATGGCTAACAGAGACCCAGACCTTCAAGATGAAAATGGTTTGCAAGAAGTCGCCTCTTTTTACAATCCTTTAATTGGAGCCTACTCATCATCAGACCCCTATTTGCAAGAATACCATTTTTTACTCATGAAGCTTTGCGGTATAGATGGAGTTATTTTTGATTGGTACGGCAGTAGAAATCTCCATGATTATGGACTTATTAAAACGGCTACCGAATCATTTATACCCAAATTAGAAAATGTAGATTTAGAGTTTTCGATAATGTATGAAGATCGAGTTGCTTTTATGGAAACAAACGACGTTGCTTCTAATCCTGTAGGGCGCGCAAAGCAAGATTTTAGATACATTCGGGATGTTTATTTTAAAAGCTCCAACTATTTAAAGGTTAACGGTATTAAGTGCATTTCTATGTTTGGGCCTCATCACATTACGAAGGCAGAACAGTGGAATACTATATATAATGTTTTCGATAACGAAGATGCCCCTTATTTGTTATCATTATGGGGGATGAAAGCGCCTTTAGGGACACATTTTAAGGGGGAGTTTTTATGGGTGGCCGAAGATCATTTGTTGGCTAAAGACTATTATTACAATACCTATGCCCATTCAAATTTTATGACCATTGGATCTGCTTATCCTGGTTTTGCAAGTTATTATGAAGCAGGGGGCTGGTCTGATGGGATTAATAGTTGGGTGTTGCCTAAGTACGAAGGATTAACTTTTGTGGAATCGTTAAATGCATCTCATGCGCAATCTGCCGATTTTATACAAATTATTACGTGGAATGATTTTGGAGAAGGTACCATGATTGAACCTACAGCGCAATTTGGATTCTTGTATTTAGAAATGCTTCAAGATTATACAGGAGTCACCTTTACGGCAGACGATTTATCGGTTTGCGTGCGCTTGTATAAAGCAAGGTTACGTTACAGGGACAATCCAACCGTTATGAATTTACTAGATGCGAGCTATAATTATATGAAGGTTTTAAATATAGAGCTAGTAGATGTTATTTTACAGGCTATAGACCGATACTACTCCTAAATAAAGATACCAATATTACTAAGATGTACCTCTGTAAAACGGTCCTCTTTGGTAGGATATAAAAAATGAATCCACGGTAATCAGCCGTGGATTCTTTCATCAATCAAAAAACGAACAGTTATGTGTAACTGTTGTTACCTTTAATAAGTCGTAATACTATTGGATTACTAACCTAAATAGGTCTTTAATATTTTACTTCTAGACGTATGCTTTAATCTTCGAATCGCTTTTTCTTTAATTTGTCTTACACGCTCACGTGTTAAATCAAAAGTTTCACCAATTTCCTCAAGAGTCATTGGGTGCTGATTGCCTAAGCCGAAATACAAACGAATAACATCTGCTTCACGAGGTGTTAATGTTTCTAAAGCACGTTCTATTTCTGTACGTAAAGATTCGTGTAATAATTCTTTATCAGGATTTGGAGATTCTCCAGAGTTAAGGACATCGTATAAGTTAGAATCTTCTCCTTCAACTAGAGGCGCATCCATACTTACGTGGCGTCCAGAGTTTTTCATAGACTCCTTAACATCATTAATCGTCATATCCAATTCTTTTGCAATTTCTTCTGCAGAAGGTGGACGCTCATGACTTTGTTCTAAAAATGCAAAGGTTTTATTAATCTTATTGATAGATCCAATCTTGTTAAGCGGTAAACGTACAATACGCGATTGTTCTGCTAAAGCTTGTAATATCGATTGGCGAATCCACCATACGGCGTAAGAGATAAACTTGAAACCACGTGTTTCATCAAAACGCTGTGCGGCTTTAATAAGACCTAAATTACCTTCATTAATTAAATCTGGTAATGTTAAGCCTTGGTTTTGGTATTGTTTCGCTACCGAAACTACAAAACGCAAGTTTGCTTTAGTTAATTTTTCTAAAGCGACTTGATCACCAGCTTTAATACGCTGTGCTAATTCAACTTCTTCATCGGCAGTAATTAAGTCTACCTTACCAATTTCCTGTAGATATTTATCTAACGATGCGGTTTCTCTATTGGTAACCTGCTTCGTAATTTTAAGCTGTCTCATCTAATGTTCTCCTGTAATTTAAAGTGAATAAATAGGGCCTGCTATGGTTATACGGACACATAGCTTATTTTGTTACAAAAAAAAGCAACTATTTATTTCATACTTATTAGTGAGACCCCCAAATTCTATGAATGTCACATTGTTAAATGTGTTCTTTTAAAGCACAAACGTATTTAAGTGTTGGGCGCTAAATCTCGGGTAAGCCATCCGCTTTTATTCGCTGTGGCTATAGCATAAGGGGTGATCCAAAACAAGCCAAAGGTATAAAGTATGCTATACGTGTAGGCCCAATAAGAGGCTTTAAAACTATAGCGTCTGGCATAAAATATAAATGGAAATGTAGAGGTGATAAGAATACTTAAAAGGGTAGAGCCTAGAAATAGGAGGGGGTGCGTTAGTACAAAAAGGAGCATAAAGGCCATAAAAGGATAGCTCATAATAATATGGGCAGATTGCCCAATGAATAACAAACGACTTCCTAGTTTACTGTCTTTTCTAAAATTCGTAAACACATATTTAGACATTGCGATATTCTCTCTAACGTTACTGCGTCCCCAACGTATAAACATTTTGTAGAGCCCTGTATATTTTTCGGGAACAGTTGTGTAGGCAATAGCATTACTTTGAAAAAGCACATGTTTCCCTTGTTTTAAAATCATATTCGTCATAGCACGATCTTCACCAATATCTGAAGGTTGTCCCATAAAAGTTTGGTTCATCCAATCGGGTAAACATTTTAAAACTGCTGTTTTGCGATACGCTGCCAAAGCTCCAGGAGTGCAAAGTACCGAGTTTAAAGTACTCTCTGCAGATCTTACAAACTCAAAACTCATCACAAAACTTACGTCAAGCATTTTAGGAAGCATTTCTTTTTTGGCGTTCGACACTCTAATATTACCAGCAACAGCATCGCATTGCGGGCGTTCTATAAAAGGACTTACAAGACGTCTCAAGGTGCTTTTTTCTACTATAGAGTCGCTATCTACCGTTATAAAAATGTCTCCAGTAGCTAAATTAAAACCACGATAAAGGGCATGGCGTTTGCCTTTATTTACAGGTTGTTGGTATATGCTTAAACGGTCACCAAGTTGTTTCTTGGCTTTTTGCATCCAATGCCAAGTATCATCTTTGCTGCCATCGTCTATAGCTATAAGTTCTAATTTGTGTTTAGGGTATTTACTTTCACTTAAACTTATAAGTGTCTCCCAAACGTGTTTGCCTTCATTATAAGCTGGTACTATAACGGTGCATTTAGGGAGTGCCTCATCGGCTACCGACGCAATAGGTTTGTATTTGATATAATTATACGTAATGTATATAAAATGGAAGGCTTTAAAAACAAAAAGAATAGAGGCGATTACTAGGAATGTATAACCTAATAAACTCTTGGTACGGTTTGCATTAAATGCCTCAAAATCATTGTGAAATGTCATGAAAAAACAAAGCCCGATACTTATGAGAACAAACGTCGCTATTAAGGTCATGCCATTATAAGATGTTTGTTTTGTTTTCGTTTTGAAAAATATATGCTTTATAGGGGCTATGGCGTTTAAAATACCATGTTTATATTTGGATAGTGAGGTTTTAAAGGTGCTTTGTCTTGAGTTCATGGTCTTCTATTGGTAGTTAAAGTAAATGCGCGTAGTTAATAGTTAATTGTCTTATTTTAATTACATGTACGGCAGGTTTTCAAGTTTAGATGTTTGTTAATATAACTTTAACCTATTGTTTTGTGGAGCTATAAGTGTTGCTGTTTAAAAGTGCTCAAACAGCCTAACGTCTAAGAGGTGTCGTAGTTGTATTATGAAAATTTATGTGCATATAATGCTATAATTCGTTTGATATCCTGAAGCATCTTTTACCTCTAAGATCTACAGGAAGTACTATTACAAACGGTGCTTTTCAATTAGTTAATTGTAATACTATGACGTTAGAATAGAGAAAACAGGCGGTATGTCTTGTGCATTATAGGTGTTATCATGGTATTCTAATAAAAGCAGGGGCACCACTGTAGCATTGTGAAGGCGTAGCATTATTGAATGGAAAAAGAAAAGCCACTTCATTTTGAAGTGGCTTTTGTATGCTTATGCTTAAAGAAGGCGATAGAATTAATCCTCTTTCTTTTCTTCTCTAGGCTTTCTATCGTCTCTGCGATTATCGCGATTGCGATTGTCTCTACCTCTGTTATCTCTACCACGGCCACCACGATCGTTATTTTCTCTTGGTGGTCTAGCAACATAACCTTCTGGTTTAGGTAAAATCGCTTTGCGAGATACTTTCTCTTTACGTGTTCTAGAATCAACACCAAAGTACTTCACATCGAAAACATCACCCATATTAACCACATCGCTAACATTTTCTGTACGTTCCCAAGCGAGTTCACTTACGTGTAATAATACTTCGTTACCTGGCGCGTCTAAATATTCTACAACAGCACCAAAGTCAAGCATTTTAATCACTTTTACTTCATAAACGCTACCAACTTCTGGTTTGAAAAGTAAAGAATCGATTTTTGCCATTACGGCATCAATACCTTTACTACCAACACCAAGTACTTCAACAACACCCTCTTCAGTAACAGGGTCTTCGTTAATTACAATAGTGGTTTCTGTTTCTTTTTGTAATTCTTGAATTACTTTTCCTCCAGGACCAATTAAAGCACCAATAAACTCATTAGGAATACGTCTTGTAACCATTGTAGGCGCATGTTCTTTAACATCTGCGTTAGGCGCTGCAATGGTATCTGTAATTTTCTCTAGGATATGTAAACGGCCATCACGTGCTTGTTTTAGAGCATTTACAAGAATCTCGTAAGATAACCCTTTTACTTTAATGTCCATTTGACACGCTGTAATACCATCGGCAGTACCAGTTACTTTAAAATCCATATCTCCTAAATGATCTTCATCACCTAAAATATCAGATAATACGGCATATTTTCCAGAATCGGCATCAGAAATTAATCCCATAGCGATACCCGAAACAGGTTTTTTCATTTTCACACCAGCATCCATCATGGCCATCGTTCCAGCACAAACTGTAGCCATAGAAGAAGATCCATTAGATTCTAATACTTCAGAAACGACTCTCACCGTATAAGGACAATCTTCTGGCACCATACCTTTTAAGGCACGTTGTGCTAAGTTACCATGTCCTACTTCACGACGTGATGTACCACGGATAGGTCTTGCTTCTCCTGTACAAAAAGGCGGGAAGTTATAATGTAAATAGAAACGTTCTTCACCTTCATAAGACGGCATGTCTATTTGGTTTGCTTCTCTACTTGTTCCTAAAGTTACTGTAGCTAAAGCTTGAGTTTCTCCACGTGTAAATACAGAAGAACCATGTGTAGATGGTAAGTAATCTACTTCACACCATATAGGTCTAATTTCTGTAGTTTGACGCCCATCTAAACGTAAACCTTCGTTTAGAGTTAAATCTCTAACAGCAGCTTTTTCAGCTTTGCTGTAATATTTAGAGATTAGGCCCCCAAAGTCTTCTTGCTCTTCTTCAGAAAACGTTGCTTTAATCGCTTCTTTAATTTCAGCAAAAGCAGCACCGCGTTCGTGTTTAGCAGAACCTGCTTTAGCAACGGCATAAACTTTATCGTATGCCATATCGTGAATTTTTTGAGCTAATTCAGCATCTTCGCGTTCTGGCTCGTACTCACGTGTTTCTTTTTTACCAAAAGCTTCAGCTAATTTAAGTTGTGCAGCACATTGTACTTTAATCGCTTCGTGTGCAAATTTAATAGCCTCAGTCATTTCTTCTTCAGAAATCTCGTCCATTTCACCTTCAACCATCATTACAGAATCGGCAGAAGCTCCAATCATCATATCAATATCAGATACTTCTAATTGTGCTCGTGTTGGGTTAATGACAAACTTGCCATCGATACGACCAACTCTAGCTTCAGAAATAGCACATTCAAAAGGAAAATCAGAAAGCATTATAGCAGCAGAAGCAGCTAAACCTGCCATAGCATCTGGCATCACTTCAGGGTCATGAGACATTAGCTGTATCATGACTTGAGTTTCAGAATGGTAATCTTTTGGGAAAAGTGGACGCAATACGCGGTCTACCAAACGCATTGTTAAAACTTCACCATCGCTAGGGCGTGCTTCTCTTTTGAAAAAGCCACCAGGATAACGACCAGCTGCTGCAAATTTCTCACGATAATCTACAGTAAGTGGTAAAAAGTCAACATCTGCTTGTTTGTAGTTGGAAACAACAGTACACAAAAGCATACATTTTCCAGATTGTACTACAACAGAACCATGTGCCTGTTTTGCTAATTTTCCAGTTTCAATAGAGATTTCTCTACCGTCCCCAAGGTCTATAACCTCTTTAAATGTTTGTGGAATCATAAATTTTTTCTTGTAATTTAGACGTACTAATGGCATCTAAATTATATTAAACAATGGTCGTTGTGTGTTGTGTGTAGTTGTTGTGTGTAAGGCATTATTGCTGCCTCTATGACCAATGAAAAACTATAATTAGCTTCTTAAATACGTAGTTTAAACTCTTACGTTAGAGTTATACAATGCGTTTCTAGTTGTGCTTATCGTTTTATAAATCAGTATAAAACACATCCAAATAGAAACTAAAAACCACGCTAAAGAGCGTGGTTTTTTGTAGCGATTATTTTCTTAATCCTAATTCTTTTACTATTGCACGATATCTTAAGACATCTGTTTTAGTTAAGTAGTCTAATAAAGCGCGACGCTTACCTACTAATTTTACCAAAGAACGCTCTGTGTTAAAATCTTTACGATTTTGTTTTAAGTGTTCTGTTAAATGGTTAATTCTTTGCGTGAATAATGCAATTTGACCTTCAGCGCTTCCAGTATCATTTTTTCCTTTACCGTGTTTTGCGAAGAGTTCTTCTTTAGCTTCTTTTGTTAAATACATGCTAATATTGTTGTAAATAATTGTTATGTACACGAAAGATTTTCTTTCGAGCGGCAAATATAATAAATTTTCAGATATAGATGGCATAATCAATCTATTAAGCTTTACTTTTTGTAGCAGCTTTGATCGCTAATGCCTCTGTTATTTGTTTTTTTGAGGTGATGCTTTTTAAAGAGCCAGAGCTAGGCTATATGTTAAATGGAATGCCTTTGAAGTCTACAAGGGGCAATATGTACGTATAAACTGTATAGGCTTGATTTACATGTTTTTAATGTGAATTTGGAATACATTGATGGGTTTGCGTCTAAAATGTTAATCATGGTAGTTGTGCGGCATCGATAGATCTATAACCATAAGTGTTATGAATTTGAAAAAGAGAGGTGTGAAATTGAAAAGAAAGTTATGAAAGTATTCTTCCCCAAAGATGAGTTTTCTGATACTCCAGAGTTTTTAGAAAAGATATTTAACAGTACATACCATGGTATTGCTATTTTGAGTTTAAATGGTGATTGGTTGAAAGTTAATGACAGTGTCTGTGATTTATTAGGGTATGATAGAACAGCGCTATTTGCGATGGACATTCAAAATATCATTTATAGAGAGGATGTTTTGGTACACAAGTACAAATACAATCAACTTATAGAAGGGCACATCCAGCATTACAGAGTGAAACAACGCTATTTCCATAAAAAAGGGTCTGTAATACAATTGTTGGTTTCGGTGTCATTGATTAGAGATACGCATCAAGAACCGAAACATATTATTTGGCAATTTAATAACATCACGAAGCAAGAGGCCTACAAGGACAATTTAAAAATGACCTTGGATTTGGCTAAAGAACAGAATGAACGCCTTAATGCTTTTGCAGATATTATTACACACAACTTAAGGTCGCACTCTAGTAATTTATCGACTTTAGTAGGCTTTTTAGAGGAAGATTTTCAATGGCTAGTTGCTAATGAGAGTTACATGCTTTTAAAAAAAGCAGTTGGTAATTTAGAAGAAACGGTAACCCATCTTACAGAAGTTGCAAAAACAAAGCAATTAGAGCCTCAACATATAAAGTCTTTAGACCTTTACGATTATATTGAAAAGGGGCTATCTAACATTGCTGCTTTAGCTAAAAATGCAGATGTAGCCATTTGTAACACTGTTGGGAAACAAGTGTATGTTGCTGCCATCCCAGCGTATTTAGATAGTATTATTTTAAACCTGTTAACGAATGCGGTAAAGTATAAATCGCATAAGCGGCAGGCGACTATTGCTTTAACGACTCGAGTAGAGCAGGATTTTATCATTTTAAAGATTACAGATAATGGTTTGGGAATCGATATGGAGAAATTTGGAGATAAAATTTTTCAAATGTACAAGACGTTTCATCACAATAAAGATGCTACTGGTATAGGGTTGTTTATAACTAAAAACCAGATAGAGTCCATGGGAGGGAAGATAGAGGTTAAGAGTATCGTAGATGTAGGTACTGAGTTCTCTGTATTTTTTAAAAGGATTAAAGGCTTAGAATAAAACTCTACAATCAATTAAAATTCGTGTTGCTATTTTAGTTGCAATGCCTAAAATAGAATAGCGTGGTAGTGCACACTTAAACGTAAAAAAAAACGAGCCTGTTATAGACTCGTTTTGTTTATGCTCTTAAAGGTTGATTGGTGATTAAATCAATATATTGATTGACCTTATGTTTTAGATCTTTTCTTAAAGTAATAAAATCTAGAAAACCGTGTTCCAATAAAAACTCTGACGTTTGAAAGCCTTCAGGCAATTCTTTTCCTGTTGTATCTCTAACAATTCTAGGGCCAGCAAAACCAATTAAGGCACCAGGTTCACTGATATTAATATCTCCTAACATGGCAAAAGAAGCCGTTGTACCTCCTGTTGTGGGGTCGGTACATAAGGAGATGTAAGGAATCTTTGCATCTGCAAGTTGTGCTAATTTCACCGATGTTTTGGCCAATTGCATTAACGATAATGCGGCTTCCATCATTCTAGCACCTCCAGATTTAGAGATCACCATTAAAGGGATATTGTGTTTTAGAGAATAATCTGCTGCACGAGCAATCTTTTCGCCTACAACACTTCCCATAGAGCCGCCTATAAATGCAAAATCCATACAAGCAATCACTAAATCTTTCCCTTTAGATTTGCCTACGGCAGTTCTTACGGCATCTTTTAATTGCGTTTTATCTTGGGCTGCTTTTAAACGGTCTGGGTAATTTTTGGTGTCCTGAAATTTTAAGGGGTCTTTAGATTCTAATTTGGCATCTAATTCTTTAAAGGTATTATCGTCAAAGAGAATTTCAAAATACTCTTTACTCCCTATTCTTACATGATAGCCATCTTCTGGACTTACATAGAAATTTTGTTCGAGTTCTTTTGTATCTACAATTTTACCAGTAGGAGATTTATACCAAAGCCCTTTAGGGATATCTTTTTTCTCTGCTGTTTTTGTTTGTATTCCTTTATCTTTTCTTTTAAACCAAGACATATGATGTTACTTTTTTTAAGGGTCTATTTAGACTAAAATACCAGATGTAATAGCTTTGAACTACAGGTCTGGATGCGCCAACTTTCTTTTGTTTTATGCAATGTTAATATACATAAGACCAAAAAAAGCCTGAAGACAAAATTAAGCCTTTTTTTAATTATGGGGTAATACCCTTAATATTTTATTGAAAATGTTTTGGAATACAGCATAAAAAAAGGTTTTACTAAAAGTAAAACCTTTTTTATGAATTATATGTATAGGACTATAACGTATTAACGTTATTAAGATCTTCAAATGCTTTTTTCAAACGCTTTACAAATGTTTTTTCGCCTTCTCGCAACCAAACTCTTGGATCGTAAAACTTTTTGTTAGGCACATCATCACCATCAGGGTTACCTATCTGCGCTTTTAAGTACTCAGACTTTTCACCCATATAGTCTCTAATACCTGTCATGAACGCGTATTGTAAATCAGTGTCAATATTCATTTTGATAACACCATAGCTAATCCCTTCGCGAATCTCTTCTACTGTAGATCCAGAACCACCATGAAATACAAAATCAATATGGTTATGCTCTACACCATATTTTTTTGAGATGTACTCTTGAGAGTTTTTTAAGATTTTAGGAGTTAATTTTACGTTTCCTGGCTTATAAACCCCATGAACATTACCAAAGGCGGCAGCTATTGTAAACTTAGGACTTACTTTACTTAACTCTTCATAAGCATAAGCTACTTCTTCGGGTTGTGTGTATAATTTAGAGTCGTCTACATCTGTATTGTCTACACCGTCTTCTTCGCCACCTGTAATACCAAGTTCGATTTCTAAAGTCATGCCTATTTTAGACATTCTTTCTAAATATGTTTTACAAATGTCTATGTTTTCCTCTAGAGGCTCCTCTGAAAGGTCAATCATATGAGAACTGAATAACGATTTTCCTGTTTCAGCGAAATGTGCTTCACTGGCATCTAATAAACCGTCTATCCAAGGCAATAATTTTTTAGCACAATGATCTGTATGTAAGATCACAGGAACACCATAAGCTTCTGCCATAGTATGTACATGCTTAGCTCCAGCGATAGCACCGTTAATTGCCGATTTTTGCCCTTCATTACCTAAGCCTTTTCCAGCATTAAATTGTGCGCCACTATTAGAAAATTGAATAATTACAGGAGCATTCAAATCTCTCGCTGTTTCTAAAACGCCATTTATTGAGTTAGAACCTATAACATTTATAGCAGGCAAGGCATAATTATTTGCTTTTGCATGATTAAAAATAGCTTGGACTTCGTCTCCTGTTGCAACTCCTGGTTTTATGTTATGTGCCATATTAAGGTTTTAAGTGAATAATTTGTTTATGGTAACCAAAAATAGTGATTTTTATAGTTTATTAATCACTCTACTACAGAGAATATCCTAATTTATATACTAAAACGTTGTAGTACTTTTAAAGGTTAAAAAGGGTAATTAATACCAATATTATAGACGGCATTTTTAAAATTGTAGTCATTAAACCAACGGTTTTCGTCACGAAAAGAGGGATCGTAGGTTTTGAAACCAATATCAAAACGAAAAATAAAGAAACTGAAATCGTATCTTAATCCAAAACCAGAACCCACGGCGATATCTTCTAAAGATTGAAAATTTGTAAACGTAGCACGTGTATCTTCAACATCATCTAAGGCATTCCAAATATTTCCAGCATCTATAAAGAAAGCACCATAAAGATCTCCAAAAAGATGAAAGCGTTGTTCTGCACTAAGCGCTATCTTTAAATTTGCTTCGTTAAATTCGTCTGTAGTTTCAGAACTTCCAGGCCCTAAACTATAGGCGTTCCATGCTCTGTTATCATTAGGACCACCAGCAAAGAAACTTTTTGCAAAGGGAATGTTATTTGAGTTGCCGTAGGGTATGGCAAATCCAAAAAAGCTGCGCATAGCAAATACATTTTTTTTACCTAAATCCCAGCGTTTTATGTAATCGAATTCCGTTTTAAGGTACTGCGAAAATGCAACATTAAAAAGTTTGAACCGGTCTTCATCGTCTTTAGTGAGCCCTAGTAGTGATGAGGTGTTTGCTAATAATGTTCCTGCAGATTCTATTTTAAATCTAAAAATAGAAAAGTTTTCGTCAAATAGGTTGCGTCTGTTGTCTTTTGTAAAACTATAGGCACTTGAAATGATAAGGTTGTTTTCTGTTAACCTTTCTCTACGTTCATCAATAGAAGAGACATCTCTAAATTCAACCGAATTAGAAGTTAAACTGGTATCATTATTAAGGACGTCTCTAATAAAGGTATTGGTTTCGATTGGGCCATTAAGGTCGTTTCCATCATTATAACCTATAGCTCTTGAGATGTCATTTAAACGCCTAAAAGAAGTTGTATAGATGTCAAAATACCGGTCTGTATTCAGGTTGTCTACAAATTGAATGTTAAAAAGATCTAATGTATTAGAGATTTTACCATTAGGCCTCCAATTGTAATTAAAGGTACCATTAAATGCGAGTTTATCTAAACCTATATTTGTTTGACTTGAAGCAGATATTCTAATACCTGTACTTGGCGACATGAATTTAGGAATGATTTTTTCGGTGTTAAACGGCGAAAACAGCCTTGGTATGGTAAGTTTTAAATCTAAAGCCAGTTCGTTAATGTCAAAAAAAGGATCCTCTTCTTGGCGTGTATTACCATCTTTAGAAGCGCCTATAGCTGCTGTTCCCGAAATTTCAAAGGTTTCCGCCCCCTTAAAGATGTTTCGTATGGATAAACTAGGGTTCAAGGCAAAACCAATGGTTTGGATATTACTTTGGGAGGCTTCGGTACTAAATCCTAAGCTAAACTTCTTTAAAGGTGTTAGGTAAATATTAGCAGTTAAAGTGGTGTCGTTTTCTTCTACATAATCTATATCTGGATATTTAAAAGTGCGTAGCTGATTTAAATGTCTGTAGGTATAAGTTCTATCAATATCTCTAAAAAGTGCATTTGGTGTTATAAAAATGGCATCTGTCAATGCTTTGGGTTTAAAACGCATCGTATCGTAACTGTAAAGCTTATACCCATTATAAGTTAGCGTGTCTTTAAATGTTTTATTTTGATTTGCAAAAGAGTGGTCTGTGTAGATGTTTATAGTTTTGACTTTGAATATTTTGAATGATTCTCTGCGTGTAGAATCTTGAGTACGAATGGCTCTATTTTGTATGTTAAAATTGATGTTTACCTTATTGTTGGTACCAATGGTATCGATTTCTACAGTAATATAATCTTGTTTAAAATGATAAATACCGCTGTTTCTTAGTAAACCTGTAATGCGTTCTCGTTCCAATTCAAAATTTAATGTTTTGTACTGTTCGCCTTTTTTTACCAGCGCATTTTTTTTAAAACGAGGATATAACGTTTCTATAGAAGGTGACGCTATATTTTGAGAAATGGAATCAATAATGAACGGGTTGCCTTTTTTTACATCATAGGTTACCTGCGCTTTTTTAGCATCGTCTTTCTCTATGGTATAGGTAGAAGATACATTAAACCAACCATGATTTATATAATAGTCTTGAAGGCGTTTAAGTGATTTTTTGGTTTTCTGTTCTTTTAAAATAACAGGTGCTTCTCCCGTTTTTTGCAACCACTGGTTAAAGCGTAATTTAGAGTTTTGTAGTTTGTAAAATTGTTTTTTAGACAAGAAGTTTTTTAAGCCTTGAGCACTCGTGTCTTGGAGCTTTATATTTAGAATAGAATCTAAACGAGGTGTTGCCAAGTTATGAATGTGCAAACGTAATGGGGTGCCTAAAATAGAACGATTTGGTTTTTGATACAATAAACTATTTAAGAGTGAAGACGTCTCTTTTTTCCCATCAACACGTATCGTGTTCTCCGTTAAGAGATACGCGTTTGCCGAAACGTTTTTGGTGGGGTTACACGAAACCAAACCATTATAAAGCGCTGCAAATAAAATTAATACTGTAAAATACTGTTTCAAATAGATGTATTTAATTAAAGCATTTTAAGGCTTGTAATGACCTAAGCTAAACAAAGATTTATAAAGTTTAGTATTTGGTTTCAAAAATACGCTATTTCTACTTAAATAAGTAGAGTAATATAGAACTAAATCGAGTCACTTTTTATTATGTTTGTATACATATATTATTGCGATGCTTTCCAAAAACCAAATTAAGTTTATTACAAAACTAGGTCAAAAAAAACACAGGCTTCAAGAGCGTCTTTTTGTTGTTGAAGGCATTAAAATGATTAAAGAACTTTTAGCGTCACCTTTAGAGTTATACCAACTTTATACGACAACTTCTCTCAATAGTGATGCCAAAAATGAAGTTTTAATCTCCGAAAAAGAGTTAAAATCGATTAGTTTCTTAAAAACACCAAATACTGCGCTTGCTATTTTTAAAATGCCAGAAAATCAGCCTCTAACCAGTAATGGTTTGATTGTCGCTTTAGACGATGTGAGAGACCCTGGAAATTTAGGAACTATTATACGGCTGTGTGATTGGTTTGGTGTAAAAGATTTAGTTTGCAGCCAACAGACTGTAGATTGTTACAACCCAAAGGTATTGCAAGCTACTATGGGGTCTATAACCCGTGTAAACATAAGTTATGTGGATTTAAATGTGTTCTTAAAAGAGGCCACATTACCTATATATGGTGCTTTTATGGATGGGACTACTGTTTATGAGGCCACACTTCCAGAGCAAGGTATTTTAATTATGGGGAATGAGGCGAATGGAATTTCTAGTAGTCTTGAAACCGTCATAAATAAACGGATCTCAATTCCTAGGTTTGGCCCTGTTAAAGCAACGGAAAGCTTAAATGTTGCTACGGCAACAGCCGTTTTATTAAGCGAATTTCGAAGACGTTAAATACATTGCGCATTTCTAAAAAACGGTTACCGTTTTTAGAATGTTAAAACCATTAAATCCTTATTGGAATGTAAAATTAATGAAGACACCTCTGGTTTGCATTCTTGTAATGTTACTGGTCCAAGGGCTATCGGGATCGTTATCTCTAACCAATTCGTCGCCTAAACCAAATAAACCACGTATGGAAGGCGTGAATTTGAAATTATATAAGTAAAAGTCGATACCAAATCCTAACTCGTAAAATAAAGGATTCGTTTTAGTTCTAAACTGGCCTTTGCTATTATCATCGGGGTTATCTTCATTACTCGATAAGTTTATAGCAGTAGAAAAACCTCCTATAATAAAGGGTTTAAAGTTGTTGATGCGTTTTGTGGATACCTTAAGTAGTATAGGAAGGTGAATATAGGTAGATTTCACTTCTCGTGTTAAATCAGACGCTCTAAACTCTACACCTTCAAAGTGCTCTTGTTTGTAAAATAAGTTTCGGGTATTGATAAATAGACCAGGTTCAAACCTTAAATCTAAAAAACTATTAACCCTTAAATTACCTATTAGGCCGACACTAAACCCAGGATTTCTTTGTACGCCAATATCTGGTAAGTCTTCCGCTTCGTAATCGAAATTAAAATCGTAGCTATTCACTCCTAAAAAGTAACCCCAACGTAAAAATTTAAAATCAGTTGTTCCTCGGCCTTGATTCGCATCATAAATGACTTTTTCTTTTTCAAACAGCTGGGCATTAGTAGTTTGTAATGTTAGTAAAACAACTAAACCAAATAAAAAATGTTTCATAACTTATTTTGACGATTTATAAATTGTAGCCACTCCAAGCGTTTGGGGAAAATCTTCAACATTTATAAACCCAATTTCACGTAAAATATTGTTTAAAGCTTCGCCATAAGGAAAAACAGAGGCCGATTCGCATAAATATTTATAGGCGCTTCTATCTTTAGAGAAGGCACGACCTATTAAAGGCAAAATGTTATTGGTGTAAAACTTATAGCCCTGTTTATAAGGTGTTTTAGTAGGAACGGAGGTTTCTAGAATTACAAAAATTCCTCCTGGTTTTAAAACTCTTAAGATTTCTTTTAAACCATTTTTTAGGTTTTCAAAATTTCTTACACCAAAAGCTACAGTAATGGCGTCGAAGGTGTTATCTTCAAAGGGCATGTGTTCTGAATCTCCTAAAACCATTTCTATTTTTGAAGAAAGGCCCTTTTTTTTAATTTTTTCTTTTCCAATCTCTAACATACCACTGCTAATGTCTAAACCAGTGATTTTTTCGGCATCTGTATGCGTCATAGCTATGGCAAGATCTCCTGTACCCGTTGCTATATCTAGGATAGTTTTAGGTTGCTTAGATTTTACGAGCTTTACAACAGTTTTACGCCACTTGATATCTATTCCAAATGATATCACACGGTTTAAGCCATCGTAATCTTCAGAAATAGTATCGAACATCTTAGTAACCTGCTCTTTCTTACTTAGGTTACTGTCTTTATAAGGTTTAATTTTAGACAAATCGCTAATTTTTACGCAAACTTACATATTTAAATTATTTCTACCTAAGAAAGCCTATATCTAACCAATAGCTAATTATAAACGTAACAATTTAATATCCCGATATTTATTTTAATAGTATCTTTGCTATTCTTTTTTATGATAGAGAAACAATGAAAATACTTATTGCTGGCGCTGGTGAAGTTGGATTTCATTTGGCAAAACTATTGTCCTATGAGTCTCAGGAAATAACCTTAATAGATACTAACAAAGAAAGTTTAAGCTACGCAGATACGCATTTAGACATAAAAGTAGTAAGAGGAGATGCAACCTCTATTGCTATTTTGCGAGAAGGACGTGTAGATACTTGTGATTTACTAATAGCAGTTACAGCTTCTGAGACGACAAACATAACAGTATGCGTATTGGCCAAACAATTAGGTGCGAAACGTACGATTGCAAGAATTTCTAATACCGAATTTATAAATTATAAAGATGAAGTTGGTTTTACGAGATTTGGTATAGACGAGTTGATTTCCCCAGAAGCCCTTGCAGCATCAGAAATCGAATTGTCATTACGACAGTCGTCGTTTAGTGATACCTACGAGTTTGAGCAAGGTGCGCTTACCATGGCAGGTTTAACATTATCTAAATCGGCTTCCTTTGTTGGAAAAACGGTAAAAGAAGCAGCCAAAATATTTCCAGAAATTCATTTTATACCTATTGCTATACAACGCCAAGGGACTCAGTATACATTAATCCCTAGAGGAGATACAGTGTTTCGAGAAGGCGATAATGTGGTGTTTATTACCTCTGAAGGTGGTGCCGAAGAGTTATGTAGACTTACAGGTAAAGCCAATACAGATATAAAAAATGTCATGATATTGGGGGGAACAGAGATTGGATTTAAAGCAGCACGAGATTTATCCAGCAAAGGGTTTAATGTTAAGTTACTTGAAGGCGATAAAGAACGCGCTTTCGATATTGCTGATAAATTGCCAGATGTATTGGTTATAAAGAGTGATGGACGTAACGTCGATGTTTTAGATGAAGAAAATATAGCGGCTATGGACGCTTTTATAGCTGTTGGAGATAATTCTGAAACGAATATCATGTCCTGTTTGGTCGCTAAATCTAAAGGGGTGAAAAAATCCATTGCTTTGGTTGAAAACATGGATTATTTCGAATTGTCACATTCTATTGGAATAGATACTTTAATTAATAAAAAGCTCCTTGCGGCAAATAGTATATTCCGTTACATTAGAAAAGGTGAAGTTCTTGCGATGACAAAATTAAGCAATATGAATGCTGAATTGTTAGAGTTTGAAGTCAAAGCATCTTCGGCCATATGTAACAAGTTGATTCGAAATGTAGACTTTCCGCGTTCTGCAATTATAGGAGGTGTGATAAGAGGTGATGTTGGGTATATTGCGTTAGGAAGTTTTAAAATACAAGAAGGCGATAAAATAGTAGTATGTAGTTTATTGCGCTCTATTAAAGGTGTAGAGAAATTATTTCTCTAAAAATTCTATTTAATGAAACTTAATTACAAAATCATTTTTCACTTTTTAGGCTTACTCATCCTATTTAACGGTGGGTTTATGTTGGTCTCGGCTTTAGTGAGTTTAATATATAAAGACGGCGTTACGCTTAACTTGTTCATTGCCGCACTAATCACCTTAACTTTGGGAGGGGTTTCTATGGTGTTTACCAGGAATCCAACAAAGGAGATGAATAAGCGCGAAGGGTATATTGTAGTGGCTTTAGGTTGGGTCATTATGGCACTTACTGGAGCTTTACCTTATGTGGTTACAGGCAGTATCCCTAATTTCACCAATGCTTTTTTTGAAACCATGTCTGGTTATACCACTACAGGGGCTTCGATATTAAATGATATAGAAGCCATGCCAAAAGGAATTCTGTTTTGGCGAAGTTTAACCCACTGGATAGGAGGGATGGGGATTATAGTATTGGCTATTGCGATTTTACCTTTATTAGGTATTGGTGGTATGCAAATGTTTGCCGCAGAAGCCCCAGGGCCTAGTGCCGATAAGTTACATCCTAGAATTACGGATACCGCTAAACGTCTGTGGTTGATCTATTTTGGGTTTACCGCAGCGCAGACCTTATTGCTTTGCGTGGCAGGAATGTCTTTTTTCGATGCCATTAACCATGCTTTATGTACGGTGTCTACAGGAGGGTTTTCTACAAAAAATGCAAGTGTGGCGTATTGGAATGCTCAACCTGTTATTCAATACATCATCATTTTGTTCATGTTTTTGGCAGGAACCAACTTTGTACTTAGCTATTTTGCTTTTAAAGGTAAAGTACAAAAGGTATTGCATGATGAAGAGTTTAAACTGTACTTTAAATTTGTTGCTATTTTTACAGCCATAGCAGCAGGGTTAATTTATTTTAAAGCAGATGTATCGCTATCCTCTATAGAGCACCCAATGGTATGGGGAGAAGGCGAAAGTGCATTTAGACATGCTTTATTTCAAGTCTTAGCAATTATAACAACAACAGGTTTTGTAACAGCAGATTATACGCTCTGGACCCCTTTTTTAGTGGTTTTCTTTTTTGGCTTAATGTTTTTAGGAGGCTCGGCAGGAAGTACTTCAGGAGGTGTGAAAGTAGTACGTCACCTTGTATTGATAAAAAATGGTTTTTTAGAATTTAAACGTGCACTGCATCCTAGTGCCATTGTACCAGTACGTTACAATAAGAAAGCCATATCAGGGGATATAGTATTTAATATCTTAGGCTTTTTTATTCTATATATGCTATCTTTTATTATAGGTGCATTGGTATTTTCTATGTTTGAGCTTGATTTTGACGCCTCTGTTGGATTAGCAGCCTCTAGTTTGGGTAATGTAGGGCCAGCACTGGGCGATTTTGGACCTGTAAACAATTATGCGGCATTACCGCCATTAGCACAATGGTGGGCTTCCTTTTTAATGCTTATTGGGCGTTTAGAGTTGTTTACCGTTTTAGTATTGTTTACACCTTTCTTTTGGAGAAATAGATAATATATGTAATTCTAAGTTGCCGTGCTTTTAGAGTGTTTTTACGAAAAACCTAAAGTATAGAGGGCGTTATAGTACCTTTTACAGAAGCGAAATAGAAGTTGTGTTTTTAGAAAGCACTTTTGTATCAAAGAGGGCGGTGTAGTCCATGACATTTTTCACACCATCGAGAGCACATAAAAATGCTATAACAGCACAAAGGCCTTTAAATAAAATCTTTTTATCTGTAGGATGAGCAGGTTTTTTATTTTTATGATGTAATGGGACTTCAAAACCACAAGCTTTTAAAAAGAGGTGTTCTATTTTTAAGAGTTCAAGAGGTGTATAGCCATTAAATGTACGCCCAAGGTTTTGATGAACACGCCCCACATAGTTGAGTTGTAAACCGCCGTGAGCATCGGCAAGGTGTTTCCAAGCCTCTTTACCGTCCAAGATATTACCTACAGCACATTGTTGACAGCATTCTGGATTTAACGTGTTATTATGGAAGGCAAGATATAGTTTTTTTATAGCAGCGTCTAAGCGTGTTGAAGTCGATGTCATGTCTTTTTTAGTACAATTTACTAAAAAAAGTGTTTTTAACCGAAAAGAACAGCGTCTTTAATAGTTATGGTATTTTGTTTTATATGAAAACGTATACCATATTTCAGTACCGACTCTTGATGAGGGGTACCATTATTAAAGGAAGCAGACGTAAAGTTTCAACTAAATTAATTCGTATTGACAAGGAAGAGGTTTTGTATACTTTGAGTAATTTACTAATACGATTTATTGAAAGGTATAATGCCGACATTTAAAGTGTAAGTATTATAATAATGATCACTTTCAAAATCAATAAGTCACTGCCTTTAAGAAAGGTCTAATTATACAATGATTTAAGGTAGAGCCTCATTGATAGTGTTTAATGTTATGATAAAATTAAGCGTTTTTAAAAACGGTAAGTCTATTAAGAAGATACCGCTTTTAAAAACGCTTCATCGAATTTGTTTTATTTAATTTAAAAGATGGTATACCCTAAAGCAAGTGCTAAGGAACTGTAGGATTGATCGAAAGCGAAGTCTTCGTTTCTAAAAAGATTTCTGTCGCTTATGTATCTTAATTCTAGACTATATTTACTGTGTTTAAAACCAACTCCAAATGCAAAGCTATTTGTTGATCTTACATCGAAAACAAGTGAATCATTACCCAGATTAACGGTAGAATCGAAACTAAAATCATTGACGTAAGCTAGGTTAACAAATAGTTTTGATTTATTAGTTAAGAAGAAGTAATGTCTGATGCCCAGAGAAAGTTCTATGGATTTATAGTCTACTGAACTTTCACCAGTACTTCTAGACAAAACTCTAGAGGATGAAGTTGCTTCGTAAGATTGGTATGTAGGTTCAATAATTAATGCCCACTTATTTTTGTTTATAGGAAAAATAATTTCAGACTCAATACCAAATCTAAAGGCGGTGTTATTTCCAAAGTCTATAGCTCTACCTCGACGACTAATATCGTATGAAGCACTATTTGCACCAAAACGAATGTTTAAGTTAAAGAGCGCACCCTTTTTTCTAGTTTTTTGAAAAGAAGTTGTTGTAGAACCAAAACATGTATTATAAGCTGTTATTACTTTTGACAACTCTTTTTCATTATAACTTAAGTTTTCAAGTACATTCTTTTTTACAATGTCACATTTTAAGTTATTTATAAGTTGTTGTCTAAAATAGTTATTTGTTCCTATAGAAGAATTGTTTGTTTTATATCTTTTGTAAATAAGTTGTTGAGGAGTCTCATTGTCTATACTATAGAAGAATTTTTTAGAATAAGCATCCTTGTAAAGGAATAATTTCGCTTTTCCCTCTATTAAAGTTTTAAGGAATAATTTTTTAGTAGTATATTTTGGGACACGTTCATTAGATAAGTTGGTGCTTTGTTTTGCAAGTTCTACGGTATGTCTTACATATTTAGCCTCATCATAAATTCCAAATTCACTAATAAAATGTATGTCGTTTTTTAAGACATCGCTATTATCGTTTAATTTGTATTGAAATTGGTCTGGTGTGTTAGACCAGTCTATGTTTTTGATTAAACATTCTGTTTTAATGCCAGCAGAATTTATAAAATAGCCTTTTTGAAAGTTAATTTGACTAAATGCATTTATGTTAAAAATAAGAACAGCGAATAGTAGCACTATTTTCTTCATCGGTAAGTATTGTTTTTAGTTAAGAGTTTTGCAAAGTAGTGGCAAACATACTCAAAAAAAAGCAAAGCGACAGGTATAGATTGAATTTGTGTTAAAAGACAACGCCTATGCGTAGTTTTTAAGGCTTTTTAAAGTACTAAAATATAGCTTTTTTAGTTTTTCAGAAGTCGTAATATAAGACCGTTTAGGTTATTGTAATTTTGAAAATAGAGTTTTACTAGAACTATTACCGCTTAATTTTAAATGTTTTTTACTAGGTTTTAGGTAGCCTAGTTTTAAATAGGCTAGTGCTAAATAAAAATGCGCTTCTTTGCGTAAAGGAAATGTTCTTTTTTTTGCCTGTACCGTGCGTTCCAATACAGGAATTGCTTTCGATTCTTGTTTATTGGCCAAATAGGCTACCCCTAAATAAAAGTTAAGTGTATCGTTTTGTCGGTTTGTTTTACGTATTTGTTCCCATATTTTAATAGCACTGGCATAGGTTTTTTGCGCATAAGCTTTCATAGCAATGTCAAACTCGGAGTCTGAATTTGAAGACGTATCTTGGAGTACTGTTAAAGCAGGGTAGGCCTTAAATGTATTTGCATAAAGTTTTTCATAACGTGGTGTGCTAAAATAGTAAATGCTACCTAAAGCAATGCACAATGCAGTTGCTATAGCGAGACGTTTGTAACGTTTAAAACGCGCCTTTTCTTTTGATGAGACCACAGGTTGAAGGTTTGGAACGCTTTTGTGGAATTGGTCTAAGTCTTCTTTTATAACCTGAAGCTCTACGCCTAGAATGAGATGTTTAACGGCTTCGACTTGCGCCTTAAAATCGTCATCGATAGTGTGTAACCTTTCAAAATCTTTTAACTCCATAGAACTAAGATCTTTATTGTAATAACGTTCAATAGTTTCAAATAACTCTGGTGATATTGTAATAGGAGTTTTCAAAATAATTTAAAAGGTTGAGGTGGCCATAAATGTTTCTAAACGCTGCACGCAAAGTTGTTTTTGTTGTCTAATATTGGCGTCTTTAACTTGTGCCTCTTGTGCCATTTCTTTTACTGTTTTCTTTTTAAAAAAACAGTCTTTTAAAAGCTGTTTACAAGGCCCGCCCATATGCTTAAAATTAATCATAACACGTTGTAATATTTTATAATGTTCAGACGAAAAATTAGGGGCTACTTTTAGTTTGGCAGCGGCATCTATATTAAGGACGTTAGCATGAGAAGGGGACATTTCTATAAATTGATGCCATAGTCCTTTGCCTATTTCGAAGAGGTAAGCCTCAATACTAATAGTACCGTAAGGTGAAAATAGATTTGTTTTTATATGAGCGCAAAGCACTACAAATGCATCTTGGTAGACGGTTTTAGCAAAAACGCGAGATCCTCCTTGTTGTAATACTAAAGCTTCTAACTTGGCGTAATTTTGAAGGTATAAGCGTTTTAATGCTTTAGAATTGTTAGATTTTATAGCATTAACTAATTCGGATTGACTTAACGATGATACCTGTTGTTTCATAAAAAGACACTTTTTATTAAAGCTGTTAAACAGTTTTGTTCGCTATTTTTATGTTTTTAAATTAAAGTTTGTGTTACTATGTTTTTTATATACGGTCTATAAGTGTTTTTTGGTTTAGCGTATAGTGTTAAATCTTAAAATTATAATGTAAATACCTAACAACACTTTGGTTGTGTACATTTTAGTAGTAAACAAAGTATTTAATTTAAAAGGACACTAGGGAAATGCTGGTTTTATGAAAGGTTTATGACGTTAATGTTATTTTGAAATGTATCTAAAATGATGGCATCCTACGATCTTTTCTTATTTTTGCAGTATGAGTAAGCCATTATCTAAACAAGAATTACACAATTTAGCGATGAATCACGTTGGAAAGGATTTAGAACAACGCGGATTTGAATTTGTCGCTATAAATAGTAAACTAAAAAAGCACCCTCAGTTTGTTTGTATTGATAAGAATAGTCAGTATTATTTTGTAGTGGTTAGAGCTGTTTTATTACCCGAGAATCCTAATAACTATGATGTGGTTTGGATGGAGTCGTTTAAACAACATGCTTTTGATAAGGATGCGAAAGTACTATATGCAGGGGTGGGGCTTGGGAATCCTAAAAATGAAGATTTACCAGTTTATCTTAATGAAGATTACCTTATTGAATATAATGGCATTCAGGTGATTGAACAGCATTTAAATTAGATGAAATATTTTGTTATTAGTGTATTGTGCATTGCGGTTGCTTTAAGTTGTCAACAAAAGCACAAAACAGAACAGCGTGACATAAAGACAACGGCATTAGCAGGTGCTGTCTTTGGAACACGTTATTCTGTGATTTATAATTCTGAAATTAATTATGCCGCACAGTTTGATAGCTTATTTCATGTTGTGAATACAACACTGTCAACCTACAGTCCAGACTCCGATATTTCAAAACTTAATCGAAATGAGCAGGTATCTGCCAATAGACATTTTAAAACCGTTTTTCAAGCGTCTAAACGCATACATGCTGAAACCAAAGGCATATTTGATCCTACGATAGGCGATGTTGTAAATGCTTGGGATTTTGGCGCAGAACATCATAAATTTTTAACAGACAGTACAACTATTGATAGTTTAATGCAATTTGTAGGATTTGATAAGGTTAAACTGGCAGGGACAACGGTAGTCAAACCTCTTCATACTTATTTAGAGTTTAATGCGATTGCTAAAGGCTATGGCGTAGACGTTATTAGTGATTTTTTGGTATCAAAAGGCATTACAAATTATTTGGTAGAAATTGGAGGAGAACTTCGCGTAAAAGGACAAAACATGCAAAAACAAAAGCCTTGGCGTGTCGGTTTAGATGAACCTCGTTTTGATGGTGAGCAATCTGTATATAAGGTAATACATCTTAAAGATGAAGCTATGGCGACATCGGGTACCTATAGAAAGTTTAAGGTGGATGCTAAAGGGAACAGATATGCACATATTATAAATACAGCTACAGGATATCCTGCAAAAACCTCTATTTTAAGCGTCTCTGTGATTGCTAAAAATTGTATGTTAGCAGATGGTTATGCCACTGCATTTCAAGCCATGGGGATTCTAAAACTTAAACCCTTTTTAAAGCAGCATCCAGAACTCAAAGTGTTTATAATATACGAAAATGAAATGCACACATTAAAAACATTAGCTTTTAATGGGTTTCCTATAGAATAGCTGGACTATTAAATGATTAAAAATAACCATCCAAGTGTTAGTAAGAGTCCTCCTAATGGCGTTACAGGGCCTAAAAAACGCCATTTTTTGCCTTTAGCGTCTGTGAGCACCAAGCCATAAATACTAAATGAAAATAATAGAATACCTAAGGTAAAACACCAATATGTAACAGCAGAAACGTTATAGCCGCTAAGACCTACAGCAAGCAATACAATAGCGTGATACATTTGGTATTTAACACCAACTTCGAAACTTGTTAATTGTGTGTCTGAAAGTATTTTTTTAAGCGCATGTGCGCCAAAAGCGCCAAAAATAACGGCTAATAGTCCAAATAAAGCTCCTGTTGTAATAATGATCTCTTGTTGCATTGTTGTGTTTTATTTGTAGACTACTGGAATAAGTTCACCTTTGGCAAGACAATAGGTTTTAATATCTTGAGCTGTCATTGTAGCGGTATAATTAACGGCGTCTACTTTAAAACCAATGTCTCGTAGTTTGTCAAAATAATCAAGACCATAAACACGTACATGATCGTATTGTCCAAAAATTTTAGCGCGTTCTTTTTTATCTGTTATCGAATTGTCTTCGAAGGTGTGTTCACGGTGTATGTCTTGTGGAATTTGAAAAATGCCAAAACCTCCAGGTTTTAAAATACGATACAGTTCTTTCATGGCTTTGGTATCATCTGGAATGTGTTCGAGAACATGATTGCATAAAATAATATCAAAGCTATCGGCATTAAAGGGAAGATTACAGATGTCTGCTTTTACGTCTGCTAAAGGTGAATTTAAATCGGTGGTCACATAATCGAGATGTTTCATTTTTTTAAAACGCTTGTAAAAGGCTTGTTCTGGCGCGAAATGTAGCAGTTTAGCAGGTTTTGAAAAAAACGAGGTCTCTTGTTTTAAGTACAACCATAAAAGCCTATGCCGTTCTAACGATAAAGAAGATGGTGATAAAACATTAACACGTTGGCTTCCATAACCATAGGGTAGAAAGCTTTTAAATGTTTTGCCATCTATAGGATCTTTAAATTGAGAGCCTCTTAACAAAAACGCCAGTATAGGGCGTACGAGGTAACTAAGCCTTATTAACAAAGGTCTCGGAACAAGATTAAGTATGAGGCTAAATAATTTTTTCAAGTTGCGTTTTAGAGGGTCTTAGTCCTTACTGTTCATCATAAAATGACAAGCTGCATAGTAGTGTTATCTTGATTTAAGTTTTAAAGCGTTAGAGGTGCTTTGCGAAACTCATCTTCTTCATGACTTGTAATCCCTAATGCATCGTATATATAAGCAAAAGTTGATAATAATTCGGGTTTGCCATCTACAAGAGCTACGTCATGCTCGAAATGCGCAGACGGTTTATTATCAAGCGTAGTGATTGTCCACCCGTCTTTATGCTGCCTGATACGTTGTGTACCCATATTAATCATGGGTTCTATGGCAACAACCATTCCTTCAACGAATTTTTTACCGCGACCGCGACGTCCATAGTTAGGCATCTCAGGGTCTTCATGCATTTTAGAACCTAAACCGTGCCCTACAAGTTCTCGTACCACACCGTAGCCATGTGATTCGCAATAGTTCTGTATAGCGAATCCAACATCACCTACGCGGTTATTAGCTTTAAACGCTCTAATACCAACGTAGAGAGATTCTTTAGTGATTTTTAAAAGTTGCTCGGTTTCTGGAGCAATTTCGCCCACAGCAAACGTATAAGCATGATCGCCATAAAAGCCATTTTTTAAAGCCCCACAATCGATAGAAATAATATCACCTTCAACAAGAGGGGTGTTGTTTGGAATACCGTGAACAACTTGTTCATTAGGGCTCATGCATAAGGTGTTTGGGAAATCGTATAAGCCTAAGAAACCAGGAATCGCACCTTGATCTCTAATGCTTTCTTCTGCAATTTTATCAAGTTGTAAAGTTGTAATGCCGGGCTTGATCTCTTTAGCGAGTTCCCCTAAAGTTTTAGAGACGATTAATGCGCTTTCGCGCATTAATTCGATCTCTTCTTTGGTTTTTATTTTTATCATGATTTAAAAAAATCTAAAAAGGATTTCTTTTTTTTAGGAGCTACAGGTAATGCGGTTCCATTAGTTATTAATTGATAGACTTCTCCCCAACCTATAAAGCCTCCTATGTTTCTATCGTCGATAAAGAGATCTGCATTAATTTTACGACTTACATCATTGGCGAAGTCTTCTTCAGGGAAACTGTGGTTCACTGCATAAAAATGAATGCCGTTTTCTTTACAGAAGGCGACAGCTTCATCGAGTTTATCACCAGACCTGTAAGTCCATAATATTAAACGATGCCCATGTTCTTGCAATTTTTTAAGCGTATCGAAAGCAAAGAGTTGGGGTTTGCCTATTTTAGGATAAGCATCCTCCACAATTGTACCGTCAAAATCAACTGCAATAATTAATGTGTCTTTAAAATTCATAACGCTGGGCTATTCTCAATGATTTAAACGAGAGGGTGTTGGGTCATTGCTTCTGGTTGCGGTACACCTATTAATTTTAAAATAGTAGGTGCTAAATCTCCAAGAATACCATCTTTAATTTGAGTAAGCTCATTATCTATAAGTATAATAGGCACTGGGTTTGTTGTATGTGCTGTGTTTGGTGATCCGTCTGGATTAATCATTGTTTCACAGTTACCGTGATCGGCGATAAGTAAAGTGGTGTAACCGTGTTCTAAACCTGTTTCTACCACATCTTTAACACAACTGTCTACAGCTTCACATGCTTTTATAGCGGCTTCCATAACTCCTGTATGGCCTACCATATCTCCATTGGCGAAGTTTAAGCATACAAAATCAACAGCACCTTTTTCTAATTCAGGAACTAAGGCGTCTTTTAGTTCAAAAGCACTCATTTCTGGTTTTAAATCGTACGTTGCCACTTTTGGTGAATTTCTTAAAATGCGATCTTCACCTTTAAAAGGGGCCTCTTGACCTCCAGAAAAGAAAAATGTAACATGAGGGTATTTTTCAGTTTCAGCAATTCTAATTTGTGTCTTGTTGTGTTTAGCTAAAACTTCACCTAATGTTTCTGTTAGGTTGTCTTTATTAAAAATAACATTAATGCCTTTATAAGCATCGTTATAATTCGTTAATGTTACATAATGCAAATCAAGTTTTTGCATATCGTGTTCAGGGAAGTCCTGTTGTGATAATACCTCTGTAAGTTCTCTACCTCTATCGGTTCTAAAGTTAAAAAACACGATGACATCTCCTGGTTTTACTTGAGTAAGTGGAGCATTATTAGCGTCTGTAGCAATGATAGGTTTTATAAATTCATCGGTAATACCATCGGCATAATGTTGTTCGATAGAGCCCACGATATCATTAGATAGTGTTCCATTTGCATGTACTAAGGCATCGTATACTAATTTGATACGTTCCCATCTTTTATCTCGATCCATTGCATAATAACGTCCAGAAATACTAGCTATTTGTGCATTCTTGTCTTCGATATAAGTTTGTAAGTCTTTTACAAAACCGGCTCCAGATTTAGGATCTACATCTCGACCATCTGTAAAACCGTGAATAAAGGCATTAGGAACACCCGCCTCATGCGAAGCATCTATCAAGCCTTTAATATGATTGATGTGAGAATGCACCCCACCATTACTAAGCAGTCCTAAAAAATGAACGTCCTTATTGTTTGTTTTGGCATAGTTAAATGCATCCACAAGGACTGGTTCGTTATTTAAGGTTTTATTTTCAACAGCTAAATTGATTTTAACCAAATCTTGATATACGATACGTCCTGCACCTAAATTCATATGGCCAACTTCACTATTTCCCATCTGTCCTTCAGGTAATCCAACGTGTAACCCATCTGTTCTTAGGGAAGCACTAGCATATTTGTCATAAAGACTATCTATAAAAGGCGTGTTGGCATTATCTATTGCAGAAACTTTTGGATCTGGTGATTTTCCCCAGCCATCCAATATCATAAGTATGACTTTTTTGTTCATTTTTTGGCTTGTTTTAGTGCGCAAATATAAAGATTTCAAAAGGATTACAAATAGTATCTTTCAGGGAATACAGCAATCCGTAAAAGGAGGTAAACCTAATTAATGCGGCGTATTACGATTTTATAAGCTTTTATATTTTTCAATAGAGGCTTCTATTTTTTCTATTCTATTTTCTGGGTCGGGGTGCGTGCTTTTAAATTCAGGAACGCGGTTAGGGCCAGCAGCAGCTTTTAAGATCTCCATAACGCCTATCATTTCTCTAGGATTGTAACCCGATTTGATCATAAATTTCACCCCTAAATCGTCACTCTCTAATTCATCATCTCTACCATTAGTAAGGAGTTTGTTTTGCCCAATGCCCCCAACGAGTCCTCCCATATCTGCACCTACAGAGCCAGCAGTGGCAAGACCTTGCCAGTATTCACTTTCTGCAATACGTTCTGCACTATGCCTGCCAAGGACGTGGCCTATTTCATGCCCCAAGACACCCGCGAGCTGGTCTTCATTTTCTAATTTAGAAAACAAGGCATAAGTGATGAAAATTTGACCTCCAGGTAAGGCAAATGCATTTATAGTATTAGGATCATTTAATAAGTGAAATTCATACTTGTAAGGGGTTTGTTTTGCAACACTGTTGTTTACAAGTTTATGACCAACGTTGTCTACCATGGCTTGCAAGCGATTGTCAGGATGTAGACCACCATGTTGTTGTGCCATTTGAGGCGCGTTTTGTATGCCTATAGCAATTTCTTTATCCGCAGACATAGATATGGTTTGCATGCGACCTGTATAAGGATTTTCTTCGCGTTGACTACAGCGTTTTAAAACAAAAAAAACAGCGATTGCAGCTCCAATTAAAAGCCTGATTTTAAAATTCCCTCTCATAAGTTGTTCAATTAAATAGTTTCTATAAAGGTAAAAATAATCTCTAAAATTTTTAAGACTACGGGTGGATTGATTTTTTAAATATTAATTTTATGGCCCTAAAGTATAAAATGAGAATAGGTTTGATGAGGTTGTAGAATAAAAGATCAAGCTTATAATACCCTTTAAATAATTACACCATGCCAATTAAATTTGAACTTTTAGATCTCAGTAGGATACAAGATATAGCGCCTTTATTAGAAAAATTAAATGCGTATAAAATACCATTAGAGGTTTTGAAGCAACGTTGTCTAGAAATGGCAACGGGGCATTATGAATGTGCTGTGATATGGGATAAAGAACGTATTATAGGTGTTTGCGGCTTATGGTATTGTACACGACACTATTCGGGGAGAAGCGTAGAGGTAGATCATGTTTACATAGAAGATGCTTACAGAGGGCAACGTTTAGGTAAGCAATTTTTTGAGTGGATTTATACGCATATCAGTTCAAAAGAAGTAGAAACCATAGAACTTAATGCCTATGTGGGGAACTCAGGTGCTCACAAGTTTTATCTTAATGAGGGGTTTCATATTATTGGCTATCATTTTTTAAAAACCTTATAATGCTAACAGGGCAGATGGCTTTTTAGAAGGCTTTTAAACTTTTTGATGGGACAAGGCGACTTATAACTGTCTTGTTTTTAGCGCGTAATATCTAAGGAGGGTATTTGCGTTTTAAAGAAGTTGTGTTTTCTTTGTAAAATCGATAAATAGGTTGTACATTTGTCCCCGCTAATGCGGGAGTAGCTCAGTTGGTAGAGCGTCAGCCTTCCAAGCTGAATGTCGCCAGTTCGAACCTGGTCTCCCGCTCAAAAAGCTTCATCATATTTGATGGAGCTTTTTTTATTTTAGGGTTTTTAATGACGTTCCTGTAGGGATGTCGTTAGGCTTAGTATGCGGGGTGAATAGTTTCGCAGAATGGGCTCCTTTTAAAATAATATCATCAGGGGTTACAGCGAGCCAACTTCCTTCTCTAAGACCTACAACAGGCGTGGTATTGTATTCATGAAATTCCTGTATACGTGTTTCTCGCGTTTCGCCCATATGCGTGTGCGCTGGGTCTGGGTCTAAATAATGCGGGTTGATATTAAATGGAATACTACCCAGAGCATTAAAACTAGGCGGATATATAATAGGCATATCATTTGTCGTTTTAATCGATACACCACAAATATTACTGCCTGCACTAGTTCCTAAGTAAGGGGTGCCTTCAAGAAGTACTTGCTTTAGCGATGGGATGAGGTTGCGTTTGTATAACTGATCTAGTAATACAAATGTATTACCACCCCCTACAAAGATGCCTTTAGCCTTTTTTAGCGCTTCTACAGGATTATCGTAGGTATGCAGTCCAATAAGTGTTGTATTGATTTTGGCAAAAGCTTTGGCAGCAATACCTGTATACGTATCATGTGAAATACCGCTAGGCCTTGCATAAGGTATAAATACAATAGATGATGTGTCTTTAAAAAGTAATGCAATTTCGTCCAAAATGTATTCTAAATAGCCACTGCCATGAACAGCAGATGAACTTGCAATTATAGCATGTCTCATTGTAGGGTATTGGTTTTAAGTGTAATCCATTTTTAACATTTATTAAGTCATGTTAATGAGATGGAATCGATTTTAAGTTGTATTTTTAATAAAAGTAAGGTTTGTGTCGCAATCTATACTAAATACATTCCAGAAAAATACCAACCCATGAAAAAGATTTTATTTTTAGTACTATTGTTGCCCTTTTTTAGTGCACAAGCCCAAGATGTTAAACGAATTAATGTAAAAGGTAAGATTGTTGTAGAGCATGATGACGTAGCAGGGATAACCGTTTACAATGCGTCGTCTAATAAGGGAACTATAACAGATGGTAAAGGAGCCTTTAAAATAGCAGTAGCTTTAAACGATGAAATACAGGTAAGTGCGTTACAATTTAAAAGTTTAACGTTTAAGGTGAATACAGCAATCTTAAACTCAGGAAGTATGAGAGTATTTCTTATTGAAGAAATGAATAAACTCGATGAAGTTGTTGTAAAGACACGAAAACTTTCAGGTAATTTAAAAACGGATATAGGAGATTCAAAAACTTTTAATCCCCAGTTAGATGCACTCTATTTTGGGGTGAAACACAGTAGTGAGTATGACTTTGAATCCGATTACAAAACAGAAGTTAAAAACATGACAGATAACGTTCAACGTAATAGGTTTTACAATGGTTTGAATATTATAAATGTTGTAGATCAATTATTGTTACCTGTTTTTAGGTCTGAGGCGAAAACTAAAAAGAAGGCAGACATGCCAGAAGTGCCTGCTAAAGCAGTAAAATATTATTTTGCTTCTGAGTTTTTGGTGACTAATTTTAACATACCAGAACATCGTGTAGAAGATTTTATAGCTTATGTTGAGAGTGGTGATTTTGATTTTACATTACTTAATTACGGTAAAGAGTTAGAGTTTTTAGAGCTTCTAAATCAGAAGAGTATTGCATTTCTAGAACAATAGAAATATCCTCTAATTAACAAAATATTAGGCGTCTTTTTAATTTTTTTTAAGATTCCGCGCACGTTATTTGTAGTACTAAACAAATGACTATTGAAACAATTAGTACTAGTAGGAAGTTTTGTGGTAAGCAGCATGGCTGTTTCAGCGGAACATATAGAGATTTCTGGATACGTCTCAGGAGAACATGATGTAGAGAATATTCATATTATTAATGAAACCGCTCAGAAATTTACGATTACGAACAAGCAAGGTTACTTTAAAATTCCCGCACAACTCAATGACGTTGTACGTTTTTCATCTATACAGTATGAAGTAAAAACGTTTAAAATTACCCAAAACATGCTAAATGCTAAAACGCTTGATGTCATTTTAGAGCACAAACTTAACACTTTAAAAACGGTGCATATAGGCAGGACGTTAAGTGGTGACTTAAGTAAAGATATAGGTCAAATAGAAGGTAAGGCACCAATTAATTTTTACGATCTAGGTATCCCTGGGTATACAGGAAAAAAACTTATGCAAAGTGAACGCCGCTTAGAACAAGCAGGAACGTTTAGACCCAGCATGTTGTTAAGTATCCCATTTGGTGGAATGCCTTTGGACCCCTTAATTAATAGTATTTCAGGAAGGACGAAAATGCTTAAAGCACATGTGCAACACGAAAAACAAGAGTTTTTACTAGCTAAAATTCGAGAAAGATTATCAGAATCCCTATTTCATGACATCCCTTTAGAAGAACACTACAGAATGGATTTTTTTTATTTCTGTGAAATGGACGCCCATTTTTATGTGAAATGCCACAATGTTTCAGATTTTGAAATATTGGCATTTTTAAAAGAAAAGTTGCTACAATACAAAGAAAATCAGAATAAAAAAGGGAATTAATTGCGATGTATTACTTTTGAATCCTGTAAGATATAGTTACCTTCGTGCTATGAAGTTGTATAAGTTTATAGTATTTACATGTATCTTAGTTCTATGTACCGCACATACTAAAATTCATAAATATTATATCAGTAATACAGATGTAGCGTATGTTGCAGATAAGCAATCCGTTCAAATTATTAGTAGAATCTTTATTGATGATCTAGAGCGCGTACTACAAGAACGTTATGATAATGTGCCGGTTGAGATTTCTACGAATACAGATGCGAATGATCTATACATTGAAACCTACTTAAAAACAAAGTTGAAGTTAAAGATTAACCATAAAGAGGTTACGCCTAAATATTTGGGGAAGACTATTGAAGGAAGCATTGTAAAATGTTTTCTAGAAGTAGACAAGGTAAAACGTATTACGGCTTTAGAAATATCAAATCAAATCCTTTTTGATATCTTTTCAGAACAACAGAACATCACGAAACTTAATATTAATAAAAGACGAAAGAGTTATATGTTAACAAAAGAAAACGATAGCGCATTTATAAGTTTCAATTAACTTTAAGTGTAAAAGTTTTACCTTTGAAAGTTACGCATCTAGCGATGAATTTAGTCCATTTTTTTTTTTGACATAATTACAGATTAACCACATGAGAATACCATCCTATTGTTTTATAATTACAACTGTTTTTCTATCATCGTTTTCAATTTTTGGACAAGAGCAGCAAACAACACAGACAGGACATATTAACACAAATAAATTTAGACAGCTCTATAATGAGTTTTCTACACCAAATGCCTATAGAGCAGCATCAGGGGCTCCTGGCCATGCCTATTACCAACAACGTGCAGATTATAAAATGGACATCGTTTTAGATGATAAAGAAGCAAAGCTTTCTGGTTTCGAAACGATTACATATACTAATAATTCTCCAGATGTGTTACAGTATCTTTGGGTACAATTAGATCAAAATGTAAGAGCTAAAACAACTAAAAGGCCGTTGATAGAAAGTGAATCTACAGCGCCTGTATTACTCCCAGAAGATTTTACGAAAACCTATGTGCGAGATCGTTTTGATGGGGGCTTTAACATAGAGGCTGTAAAAAGTGTTAAGGGCAATGCTTTAACATACACGATTAATCAAACTATGATGCGTATAGAGTTGCCGAAGCCAATGTCTAAAGGAGAGCGTTTCTCATTTACAGTAAAATGGTGGTATGCTATAAATGATCATGTTATTGAAAGAGACCGTTCGGGATACGAGTTCTTTCCTGAAGATGGCCATAGAGCTTATATAATAGCGCAGTTCTTTCCAAGAATGGCAGTATACAGTGATGTTGAAGGCTGGCAAAATTCCCAGTTTTGGGGACGTGATGAATTTGCATTGCCTTTTGGAGACTATGAGGTTAATATTACTGTGCCAGCAGATCATATTTTGGATGGTACAGGTGTACTCACTAATAGAAAAGAAGTGTATTCCAAAACGATGTTAGAACGCTATGAAAAGGCAAAAACATCTTATGATACTCCTGTTGTTATTGTATCTCAAGAAGAAGCCGAAGCTGCTGCAAAAACTTTTGTAAACACAACTAAAACATGGAAACTTAAAGCTAATAATGTACGCGACTTTGGTTTTGCAACGTCTAGACGTTTCATTTTAGATATGATGGCTGTTAAGTTTGATACGAAAGATGTTATGGCAGTATCAATGTATCCTAAAGAGGGTAATCCTCTATGGGAAGAATGGTCTACGCGCGCTGTAGCAAGCACCTTAAAGAGTTATTCTAGAATGACTTTTGAGTATCCTTACCACAAAGCCATTTCTGTTCATGCCAAAAATCAAGGCATGGAATACCCAATGATCTGTTGGAATTATGGGCGTCCTAAAACCGATGGGACGTATAGCGATCAAGTAAAATATGCTATGATGGGCGTTATTATACACGAAGTAGGACATAATTTTTTCCCAATGATTGTGAATAGCGATGAGCGTCAATGGACGTGGATGGATGAAGGTTTAAATACATTTGTACAGTATATAGCAGAACAAGATTTTGGTAAAACCTATCCTAATGCTTTGTCGCAAAATGACACGCATTTTCCTTCAGATAGAGGGCCTGCTCACATGATTATACCTTATATGAGCGGAAATCAAGACCATATAGCTCCTATTATGACCAAGGGTCTTAATACCTATCAGTTTGGTAATAATGCTTATGGTAAACCCGCAACCGCATTAAATATTCTAAGAGAAACTGTGATGGGACATGAGTTGTTCGATTATGCGTTTAAAACATATGCACAGCGTTGGATGTTTAAGCACCCAACACCAGAAGACTTTTTTAGAACACTAGAAGATGCATCAGCAGTCGATTTAGATTGGTTTTGGAGAGGGTGGTTTTATACTACCGACTGGGTAGATATAGGGATTAAAGATGTAAAACGCTATTTTGTATCTTCAGAACCTAATGCTTACATGAAGGCGTTAATGAAAGAACGCGGTATTAAAAAGCGACAACTGCGCCCATTGGTGTATATGATAGAAGAGGGTGATGAAGATTATAAGGATGAAATGAAGACACAGAATGTTGCAGATGTAACGTCTCTTAAAACGTATTTAATGGATAATTTCTCTGCAGAAGAACGCCAAAAGATTAAAGTGCCAAATTATTTTTACAAAATAACATTTAATAAACCTGGAGGATTGGTTATGCCTATACTGGTAACCTATACCTATAAAGATGGTTCTAAAACCTCTAAAACCTATCCGGCTGAGATATGGCGCTTAAATGATAAAGAAGTGGTTAAAGTAATTACAAGTGCTAAAGAAATTGTGCGCATAGAAATAGATCCTAAGGCAGAAACCGCAGATATAGATACCACTAATAATGTATGGCCAAGACAGCATGCAGTTAGTGAGTTTGATCAATTTAAGGGAAACCTAAAAAAATAAAACAGCTATTAAATAGTACAAGCCGATTTTAAAATATCGGCTTTTTTTTATTCTAACAAAACAACTTAGTATATTTGCACCGTGATACAACATGCAACTTTCTTATTTATTAGTGGTGCCGAGATAGCTTTTATCCTTTTTATAGCTATTATGGTTTTTGGTGCAGATAAATTACCAGAAATAGCGAGAGGCTTAGGTAAAGGTATGCGAACATTAAAAGATGCTACCAACGATATAAAGCACGAGATTACCAAAACAGCAGAGCATCACGGTATAGATACAAGTATCACAACCGATGTCAAAAAAGAATTGAATAAAGTAAAAGAAGACCTAGAAGATTTTACGGGATCTGTCAAAAGAAAAATCTGATTTTTCAGCTAAAAAAACCTGTTTTGGTTATTTTAACCAAAAAAAGTGCAGTTTATCGAAAATTATACGTGATTTATTAGTATATTCGACATATAAATTGCACCAAATTTTTTTTTACTACAAAATGAGAAAAATTCTACTTATTTGTTTTCTCTTTTTTACGACTGTACTGTTAGCTAATGAAGACCGAAAAGTTATCGATAAGATCGATAAGCTCAATACGCGCGCACAACAGTATTACAAGAAAAATGAAATCGTAAAGTCTTTTAATATGTTTTTGGAAGCTAAAAAATTAGCCGATTCCATTAACGACGATTACGGTTTTGCCACTGCAAACTATAATTTAGGTATTATTCATTCTAAGATGAATAATAAAAATGATGCAAAAGCTTACTTCATAAGAACTTTAGATGCTTCTAAGAAAATAGACGATGATAAACTCACAGCACAAACGTATATAAAGTTAGCCAATATTTATAAAGAGGAAGGGGAATTTGAGCAATCTGATACACACCTACTAAAAGCATTAGAATACTCAACAGAAAAAAATTACCATACCGCAGATCAAAAAGAGCAATTACAGTTTCTAAGACTCGCTGCAGGTACTTACTTGTGTGATCTTTTGGTTGAAACAGATCAGTTATCCAGAGCCTTAATAAATTTACTTAAAGTTCAGAAACAGTTAGAGACCTTTGTGTCTAACCCAAGAACAGAAGGGTACCATAATTATGTTTATGCCAATTATTTTGCAAAGAAAGAGTTGTATAATGCTGCAAATTCCAAGTATGAAAAGGCTATTACTTTAGTAGAAAGTGATAGCTATAGAAACTATAAACTATTAAGTGATCTTTATAAAAAAGCGTCTACTAATTACGTTGAAATAGGTGAAAATGAAAAAGCTTATGAAGCGCTACTTAAGTACGATACTTATAAGAGTAATTTTCTTAATAAGGAAAAAATAGAGCATGATAATATTATAAGGTCTAAGTATTCATTACAGAATTATAAAAATGATGCAGAGAAAGCAAATGTAGAACGCTTACAGCAAGTAGAAGTGGCCGATAGATTAAAACGCGGTAATAATATAGCTATGTTAATGTTGGTATTACTTCTCGTGTCTATCATAATAACAAGTTATGGGTACTTAACAAAAAGAAAGCTATCTAAAGCATTAAGAGCTCGAAATACAGAATTAGAAATCACTAAAAACGAAGCCTTAAAGTCTTCAGAATTAAAATCCAAGTTCATATCTAATGTTACTCATGAGTTGAGAACGCCTTTGTATGGTGTGGTGGGCATAACATCGATATTATTAGAAAATAATAATTTAAAAGAGAAAGATAGACAACATCTTAACTCCTTAAAATATTCTGGTGATTATCTTTTAAATTTAATCAATGATATTTTACAGATAGGACAAATAGAGGCTAACAAAGTAAAGTTAAAATCCACTTCGGTGAATTTAGAAGAGCTTTTTAAGAACATTGTTAACTCTTTTGAGTGTCGACTTAATGAAACCCGTAATGAAATACGTCTGAGTATAGAAGATGCAGTACCAACACATATTAACTGTGATAAAGTAAGGTTATCTCAAATTATTTTTAACCTCGTAGGCAACAGCATCAAATTTACGCACAATGGCATTATAGATTTAAGAATAAAGTTAGTCGACATTAAAGGGCAACGTGTTAATTTAAAATTTGAAGTAGAAGATAACGGCGCCGGGATTCCTAAAGATAAATTCCAAACAATTTTCGATAATTTCTCTCAATTAGAAGACAGTAACGTAAATTATCAAGGAACAGGACTTGGTTTAGCTATTACAAAAAACCTTATCAATCTCTTTGGTAGTAAAATAGATATAGAAAGTGAAGTTAGTAAAGGCACTAAATTTAGTTTTGTAATTAACTTTGGTGTTGACTTGGAAAAAGCAATTGAAAAGGAGAATGAAGCTATTGAAAAGAGAACTTTGGTAGGCGAGAACAAAAACTATAAAATTTTAATTGTTGAAGACAATAAGATCAATCAAATTGTCACAAAAAATTTATTAGAAAAGCAAGACTACCAATGTATTGTAGTGCAAAATGGTAAAGAAGCTTTAGAGGAAGTAAGAAATAATAAATACGATTTAGTGCTTATGGATATCAATATGCCTATTATGAATGGTAATGAAGCTACTGAAATTATAAGAGAGTTTAACAAAGAATTGCCTATAATAGCCTTAACGGCAGCAGATATAGAAGAAGTGAAATCTAATTATTTAGAAATAGGTTATAATGATATTATTATTAAGCCTTTTGATACTTATGAGTTCTTCCAGACGATACATACACAAATTCAAAAAAGTAAGAGCAAAAAAGTGAATTTAACTCAAGCGTCTTAATTTTTAAAGTTTTCTACTAAGCGTTAATCCATCCCTAATAGGTAAAAGAACGGTTTCAATACGCTGGTCTTCTTTTAATAAAGCATTGTAAGTTAATAAAGCTTTGGTGGCCACGTCGTCGGGTTTTAAAGTTTCAAGCACTTTTCCGCTCCAAAGAACATTATCAGATAAGATGATGCCCCCAGGATTTAATTGATCAATAATGGCGTTAAAATAATTGGGGTAGTTTGGTTTATCGGCATCGATAAATACCAAATCAAAAGTACAGTCTAATTGCGGAATAATATCTAAGGCATTGCCAAGGTGCTGCTGTATTGCTGTACCGTATTTAGATTTGTCAAAATACTTACGTTGAAAATCAACGAGCTCTTCATTAATATCAATCGTGTGTAGTTTTCCGTTTTTCTGGAGACCTTCAGCCAGACACAGTGCAGAATAACCAGTGTAAGTTCCAATTTCTAAAATAATTTTAGGCTGTACCAATTTAGAGATGATACTTAATATACGTCCTTGGTAATGGCCACTTAGCATGCGTGGTTGCAATATCTTTTGATAGGTTTCTCTTGTTAAGTCCTGTAGTAATTTAGGCTCGTCTTCAGAATGTGCTACCACATAGTGGTCTAATGTCTCTGGAATAAAATGCATGTATGTAGCTTAAAATTCAAAAGTATTACTTTTTGGTGAGTTGTGCTATTAGTTCTCAATAGCTATATGTAGTTTATCGGAAATTGATTTATCTTGTGTTAAGATTATAAGCTGTTAAACGAATAATTTTTTCTGTATGGCCATGATTTGGATTAAAATCACTTTTTTTGGCCGCTTTAAGCGCACTATAAAGCTTAATTTTATAAAAATAAAATAAGATTGTAGTGTAACGTTTATTTAAAAAGCGTTACATATTGGAGAAAATGAACATATACCAACTAATTATGAAACACTTTTTTGTAGCTCTATTTATATTTGTATCGTCTTATAGTTTTGCTCAAGAGCAACCAATAGCCATAAATTTAGAAACGGAAATACCTAAAGATACCACTGTTATAAGAGGTCAATTAGCTAATGGGTTAAACTATTATATCAAGGAAAACAATAAGCCTAAGAATAGTGCTTACATTCGTTTAATTGTAAAGACAGGGAATCTAAATGAAGACCAAGCACAGTCTGGTTTAGCACATTTGTTAGAGCATATGGGCTTTAATGGAACTAAAAACTTTAAGAAAGACAAACTTATTAAATATATCGAAAGTATTGGTATGGGGTTTGGGTCCGATCTTAATGCCAGTACTAGTAATTACGAAACAGTTTATAAATTAAAAGTACCTACTAATAATTTAAAGCAAGTGGATAAGGCGTTTCAAATTGTCGAAGATTGGGCTCATAATATGTCTTTAGAAGAAGACGCCATAAATGCAGAACGGCCCGTTGTTTTAGAAGAATTTAGACGAAAATTAGGAAGCGGTAACCGTGTAAGAAAGCAAAGAGCAATGTTTATGTTTGAAGGGATGCCGCATTTAAGGTATTATTCTGAAGATAAATTAGACAATATAGCCCATTTTGAGACCTCTCATATACGTCGGTTTTATAAGACGTGGTACCGACCTAATTTAATGGGAATTGTAGTGGTAGGGTCTATTGATCCTAAATATGTTGAGCAGCGTATAAAAAAACATTTTTCAGCATTAGAGAATCCTGAAAACGAGAAGACATTAGAACTTCAAGACTATGTTCCTTATCATGAAGCGACGCGTGTTAAAGTTATTACAGATCCGGAAGTAACCAGAACCAATTTAAGTTTAAGCTTTATTGATAAAGCACCACTTCAACGTGAACGTATTTTAGCGAAGCATCAAAATGAAGAATTGATAAGAGGCATGGTAATCTCTATGTTGAATAAAAGGTTGAAGGTTGTATCTAACAGTACAGCACCTCCTTTTATTGGGGCCAGTGTCTATAGAGGGCGTACCATAAGCAAGAATCATTACCAATTTGTCATGGGGGCTTTAACTAAAGAAAAAGAAATTAAAGAGGGATTAAGGCATATGGTGCTTGAGTTAGAACGCGTAAAACGTTTTGGGTTCACTATTGAAGAATTAGATCGCGCAAAAAAGAATGCTTTAGCAAGTAATGCCGTATTTCTAGAAGGGAAAAATGATTGGGAATCTCTAAGTTATGTGAGCTTGCTAACTAGCGAATTTAATAATGATTGGGTACTTTATGATAAAGATTGGAAATACAATTTCGATGAACAAGCCATTTCTGCCATTACCTTAGAGGCTGTTAATGCGATGTTTAAAACCTATTACCATAAAGATAATAGAATATTGGTTTTAACAGCTCCAGAAAAAGAAGACTTAAAGTTACCAAGCTCAGAGGCGCTATTAAAAACAATAACAGAAGCAGAAACAGAAACAAACATAACGCCATATACACCCAGTACGATAGGTAATACATTGGTTAAAACCTTACGTCCAAAAGGGCGTATTGTAGAAGAAGAGGAAAAATTATATGATATAAAACGTTTGGTATTAAGCAATGGTGCAACGGTAGTGTATAAGAAAACCGATTTCGATAAAGAAAAAGTTCTATTTAAAGCGGTAAGTCATGGAGGCACATCCGTACTAACCGATCATGAAGTGGTCACTCAAGCCCCATTATTGTCGATTGTAAAAAGCACAGGGTTGGGAGGCTACAAAAATCACGAGCTATCAGAATTGTTATCAGGTAAAAAGGTGAAATTATCTCCACGAATAGGAACTTACGAGGAGAGTTTAAAAGGCGCAGCACGCAGTAAAGATTTAGAAACGCTTTTTCAGTTGATCTATTTAAATTTTACAAGTGTTAACGAAGACGAAACTACGTATTTGGCTAATGTGGATAAAATTAAAGCCTCTTTTAAAAATAGAAAGCTAAAGCCTACATCCTTATTTTTTGAAGAAATTAAAAAGTTAAGACAGGAGGGCAACCCTAGATACATTAGTATGAATGAGAATAATAATCTAGAACGTTTATTAGATTCAGTTCCTTATAAGTCGATTTATAAAACCTATACAAAGCGTTTTGTCAATGCTGGGGATTTTGATTTTATATTTATAGGAGATTTCGATGAAGACCTTCTTAAAACATATGCAGAAACGTACTTAGCAGCCTTGCCAAGCACAGGAGAAGATCGCGAAAAGTCTATAAATTCTACGTTTAAAAAAGTCTTAAAAGATGAAAAAGTAAATGTGTATAAAGGTCTTGCAGATAAAGCAACCTTACGAATCTATTTTGAAGAAGAGGCTGTTTATAAAAAGAGAGAACATGCGGCCATGCGAATTTTTGGAGCTGTATTAAAGCAACGCCTTCGACAAAGAATACGAGAAGAGAAAGGTGGTGTATATGCTATACAGGCGTCTTTAAAGCATGTCAAGCGTCCTTACCCAAAATATGCTGCGTTTATAGCGTTTGATTGTGATCCAAAACGAATAAATGCTTTAGAAAAAGAAACACTAGCCGTGCTCAAAGACTTTTTAAAAACAGGGCCTACTAAGAAAGAAGTCGAGGCTATTAAGAAACAGTGGGTGTTAGATCGTACTAAGAATGTGGAGAAAAATAAGTTTTGGCTTAATTATATGTATAATAAAGTGTATTGGAAAAGAGCTTATAAGCCTTTAAGCGATTATAAATCGGATTTAGACTTGATATCTCCAAAGTATATTAGAAGTGTCGCTAAAAAATACATTAAAACGCCAAGTATAACCGCAAAGTTATTACCAGCATCACTAGACACTTCAACTCAGAATTAAACCCCAATTAAACTTTGAAATAGCGTCATGAGGCTTTCAACTGCCATAAACATAGCGTAGTGCTAGTGTTTACAGCAGTTGAAAGCCCTAATAGATTTTCTAATGGACTTGGGTTAAAGAGGTTTGCAGCAAATACAATGAGACAAACCTATATTTTTTTAAGACATGAGTCTTGTCTTATGGTTTAACTTAAAATGGTATCGATGAGTTTGTTTTTTCCAGCATCATCATCGCCATATAGCCACTGGAGTACATTACCTTCCCAAATGGCATCATAATTGTCTTGAGTGATAACGTTCTTTTCAACCGCTAAATCTAAAATTTTACCAGGATAAGAGGATTGTGCGTCGCTTTCCATTTCGCCAAGAGGGTAAGGATCGTCTAGTCCCATTAAGACTTGTTTAGAACCGTGGTTTCGTATCAAGAGTTCTAAGCCGCCTGTATCGTGTACAAGCGTGTCGAAAAAGATATTTTTATGTCCAACAGCCGCTCTAGGATGGTGTTTGCCTTCAAATAAATCGGGGCGACCATCAAAACCTTGAATACGACGGCCTAAATTGATTTGGGCCAATTGTCCCCCATGAGCAAAACAAGTTCTCATATTGGGGTATTTTTCTTGATAGCCATTTAACGTAAAAAAATGATAGGCATCTCCACATTGGGCAAGCATCCAGATGAGGTGAAAACGCCAAGAAGTATTTTCTAAATTGATAAATTTTTCGCCGTCATAAGGATGTACTTCTACAGCGAGGTTATACTTGTTTGCCAATTCGAAAATAGGTTCGTTCTCTTCATCAAAGATACAGCGCCATGTACCAATAGTATCCATATAATGCGTAGGTAAACAAAGCAAACGCATGCCATGAGTTTCTACGCAGCGTTCTATTTCCCAACACGCACTTCTAATAAACCCAGGGTGGACCACAAAGCCACAGGTAAACTTTTTAGGATTATCATGTTGAATACGCGCATTAAAGTCATTTTGAAACCTCAAGGCTTTCTTCATTTCTTCTACACGTAAGCCGTTACCATAGAGTTGCGATAAATTTAAAACAACAGCATGGTCTATCTTATTGCGATCCATCCATTCGAGTTTCTCATTTAAGAAAAAACTAGAATCTGTTACAGGACGTTTCCAGCCTTTCTGTAGCATGTACTTTCTATCCTTGTCGACCCAGAAAATACCCTTTTCTCTCATAAATTCGGGGATTTCCTCTGGATAAGGGAGTAAATGCGAATGGCCATTAATTCTAAGTTTGCGCTTTGCTGTCATGCGTTAGGGTTAGGCATTATAGGTTAAAAGGTGATGGTATTCTGTATTAAAGTCTAGTCAATTTTAACTTTTTGAGGCGGTGCCATAACGGCATTACAATCAGGACAACTCCGTTTGGTTTCATCACCATAATAGGTGTCGAAAATTTTAGGCATATCGGTTTCAATATTGTCTAGTGTAAAATCTTCTTCATAAAGTTTGGTCGTGCAGTGTTCACAAAACCAAAGTAAAGCATCTCTCATACCTACAGGTCTCTTATATTCAATAACCAAGCCTACGGTATTAGCTCCTCTTTGCGGTGAGTGCGGTACTTTAGGGGGAAGCAAGTAAATATCACCTTCTTTAATGTGAACGTCTTTAGGCGTCCCATTATCAATAATTTTTAAAACAATATCACCTTCTACTTGATAAAAAAATTCAGGTGTTTCATTATAATGGTAATCTTTTCTGCTATTAGGGCCACCAACGACCATGACTATAAAATCACCATCTTTCCATACTACTTTATTGCCTACAGGCGGTTTTAGTAAATGACGGTTGTCTTCAATCCAAGCTTTGAAGTTAAGGGGGGATACTAAATTACTCATATTAAAAGCCCTTATTACTCTTTAAAAAGAGACTCTACAGGGAATTAGAGTTGTTATTATATTCTATATTAAGACCGATTAAAGATATAAAAGTTATAAGTACTGCACTAGTTTTAAAGACATAAAAACAGTTAATGATAAAATGCTGTGTCGAATTAAAGCGACTTTGTTCGTCCTCCATCAACGGGTATATTAATACCGTTAATATAACTCGCAGCACTACTGGCTAAAAATACAATCGCATGGGCCGTTTCTTCTGGTTGAGCAAAACGTTTTGCTGGGGTATAGTTTTTCATGATGGCCGTCATATCTTCTATAGAGGTCTCTTCTATGGTGGCTTTAATTTTTATAATTTCAGCCAAACGTTCTGTTTCGGTAAACCCAGGTAATACATTGTTTACAGTAATACCAAACTCGGCCACTTCCATAGATAATGTTTTGCTCCAATTGCCCACAGCACCTCTAATGGTATTACTAACGCCGAGTTTTGGAATAGGCTCTTTTACCGAAGTGGATATGACATTAATAATTCGTCCAAAACCTTCTGTTTTCATAAATGGAATGGTGACTTGGGCTAATAAATGATTGCATTTTACATGCATGGTAAAGGCGTTTTCAAAAACTTCTAAGCTGGCATTGATGATTTCGCCACTAGCAGGACCTCCTGTATTATTTACAAGAATATGAAATCCATGTTGTTTCTCAATAAACTTAATGACTTGCTCTTGTAAATCTCTAGGATTTAGAAAATCGGCAACAATATAACTGTGCCGTTCTGGCTGTGGCAATTCGGCTAGGACTGCTTTTAGTTTTTCTCTGTTTCTAGCTACAAGGGTTACATTAACACCTTCTTCGGCAAGCGCTATTGCAGTTGCTTTTCCAATACCCTGCGTGCTTCCGCAAACAAGGGCGTTTTTATGTTTTAGATTTAAAATCATATCGTCTTAACCTTTTAATAAAGGCGTTGTGTTTTGTTAATTGCTATTTTAAACTGCATGACCATTCTGTTTTGAGTATGGCATAGATGGCAATGCTTATGTGTTCATTATTTTTAATTTCAGCTGCTCTTAGAAGACCTTCAAACGTAAAATGTGTTTTATCTAAAGCGTTTTTACATTTGGTGTTTTTATCATAGACATAAGCCTCTATTCTATGTAAGCCAAGGGTGGTAAACCCAATGTCAAATAGTTTAGGCATTATTGTTTTTAGCAAGCCTTTACCCCAATATTTTTTTAGCAGCCAGAACCCTATTTCTGCTTTTTTATGAGTGGTGTCTAAATTGTTAAAACCTATTGCGCCATAAAAGGCGTGATTCTTTTTTTGATAAATACCCCACCAAATACCTGTACCACTTTGTAGTAAATGGGCATACCAATCCATTTGTGCTTTGGTGTCTTCTAAAGTAGCGAAGTGTACATCGTAATAACGTGTTACTTCGGGATCTGATAAGCCTTCATGAATATAATGTATGTCTGAGGCCTTAATGGGCTCGAATACATAATCTTTTGTATGAAAGGAAATCGCTTGCATAGGTATACTTATAGGCTCTAATATAGTAAAGCTATTAGTATTTCAAGCATATATTTTTCGTATCTGTAAAAAAACGTAGCGCTTCAAGACCGCCTTCTCTGCCTAAACCAGATGCTTTGGTGCCTCCAAAAGGTGTTCTTAAATCGCGCAACATCCATGTGTTTACCCAAACCATGCCACAATCCAATTGATTGCTTATTCTTAGGCTACGTTTTAGAGCGTTTGTCCATAATGTAGCAGATAAGCCATAAGGAGTGTCATTTGCCCATTCTATAACTTCTGTTTCAGTTGTAAAAGGCATTATAGAGACGACAGGACCAAATATTTCTTCTTGATTGAGCTTACAGGTATTTGTTGCAACCTCAATAATTGTAGGGCAGAAGTAATAGCCATTTTCGTAACCTTTAAGCGTTATAGGGTAACCTCCATGTAGAATGTTGTGCTCTTTTTTGGCCTCTTCAATATGTTGTGTCACTTTGTTTAAATGCGCCTTAGATACCAAAGCACCAACTTGTGTTGACGTTTGAGATGGAGGACCAACATGCAATTGTTGTACTCTGGCAATGAAATCTGTTTTAAAAGTTTCATATATAGAGGCTTCAACAAAAATGCGACTACCAGAGAGGCATATTTGCCCTTGATTGGAGAATGCAGATCGTACTGTAGTTTCAAGCATGCTATCGTAGTCACAGTCTGCAAAGATGATATTAGGATTTTTACCCCCTAATTCTAAGGCTACTTTTTTAAATAAGGGTGCCGCAAGTTGGGCTATAGTAGCACCTGTTGCAGTGCCTCCTGTAAACGAAATAGCTTTAATATTAGGATGGGTTACAAGGGCTTTACCTAGAGTAGCGCCTTCGCCATGAACGATATTTAAAACACCTTTAGGAAGTCCAGCTTCGTTACACAATTCACCTAACAAGTAGGCGGTTACAGGCGTGATTTCACTAGGTTTTGCAATAACACAGTTACCAGCAGCAATAGCGGGCGCTATTTTCCAAGTTAGGAGGTATAAAGGCAAATTCCAAGGTGAAATGCAGCTTACAACACCAAGCGGTTGGCGTAAGGTATAATTTATGGCCTCAAGGCCTATACTGTCGTGGCTTTCGCTAGCAAACTGGGTAATAGCATTGCCATAAAACCTAAAATTACTAGCAGCTCTAGGAATGTCTACAGCAGTGGCTAATTGTATGGGCTTACCACTATCTTTACTTTCTGCAGCGGCAAACCGTTCTAAGTTGGCTTCTAACAGCTCAGAAATTTTAATTAAAATACGACTGCGGTGTTCTAAAGTGGTTTGAGACCAACTGGGAAAAGCATTTGCTGCAGCCTTGTATGCTAAAGTAACGTCCTTTTGAGACGAATTAGGTGTTTTGCCATAAATTGTACCATCTGCAGGACAGTAATTGTCTAACCAATCTGCCGAGATTGGGTTGGTAAAACTGCCGTTTATATAGTTTTGTACTGTCATGAGCGTGTTTGGTCTATTTAGAGCACATTTGCTTGTGTTAGAGTTTTTTGTAAGCGACAACTTTAATTTCTACAAGCAAATCGGGATGCGGTAACTGGTGAACCGCTACAGTGGTTCTTGTAGGTCCAGTAGCTGTGTCGAAAAATTCGGCATACGTTTTATTATACCCTGCAAAGTCATTCATATTTACTAAAAAAGTAGTCACATCCACAACATCTTTTAAGGTGGCGTCGTGCGAGGCTAAGTGACGCGCTATGTTTCTTAAAACTTCTCGTGTTTGTATTTCGATATCAAGGTGTTTACTACCCATTTCATCTAAAGCAGTTACACCAGCAATAGTGTTATCAGGTTGTCTTGAACTTGTTCCTGATACATAAATAAAATCGCCAACACGTTTGGTAAGTGGGTAGGCGCCTCGAGGTGTTACTTTTTTCATATGATATTTAAGGTTTTACGGATATTTTAAATTATAATGCTACGAATGCTTAAAAATGAGGGCCCTCATAATCCTGCAATTCTGTCGTCTTCTAAAATGGCTTCTGTAGTGCCTATTATGTTTTGCAAAATGGGCTCTAGAGCTTCAATAGTCTCTTCATATTGCGAAGGGATAAGCCCATCTGCTATTAAATTAAGTATGGCTTTATCTTGTGCACGACCTTTTAACATGGCTTTTTCGTAACCTATAGCTTCGTTAAAAGTTACAAGCGCATATTTAGAATGATAGCGGCTAGGAAACAAACGTTCTAAAGCCATTTCTAATTTACGTTTTTCTTTAAAAATAGGGTTGGCAACATGCGCTTTCATTTCATGAAAATTATCTAACGCAAGATCGGCAATAGCATCGGTATCCTTTTTTCGGCGTTTTTCATAGGTTGAAAATATGTTTTCCCAGTTGCTTTCAAACGTATCTAAAACAGTATCGAGTTCTACAACATCTTCAAAAGAAGCATTCATGCCTTGGCCATAAAAAGGGACTATGGCATGTGCCGCATCGCCCATTAATAAGGTGTTGCCTTTGTAATGCCAAGGCGAACATTTTATGGTGCCAAGTGGGGCTGTGGGATTTTCGAAAAATTCTTCTGCTAAGTTGGGCATTACTTCTAGTGCATCTGGAAATTCAGCTTTAAAGAATTTTAAAACGTTTGCCTTGCGGTCTAAATTATTAAAGTTGAAGGCGCCTTCGGTATAACTTAAGAATAGCGTTACTGTAAAACTACCATCTAAATTAGGTAAAGCGATAAGCATGAAGCTGCCTCTAGGCCAAATATGAAGTGCGTTTTTATGAATTTTATACCCCCCAGTTGCAGCAGCAGGTATGGTAAGTTCTTTATAACCGTGTGTCAAGTAGTTTTGAGAAAAACTAAATAAAAACTTTTTGCCTAGATAATAACTTTTGCGCATTGCAGATCCTGCGCCATCTGTAGCTATGATACAATTGGCATTTATGGTGAATTCTTCCTTAGAGTGGTACTGCTTAAAATGGGCTATCGTATTTTCGAAGTCTACCGAAAGGCATTTGGTATTAAAATGGAACGTTACGTTTTGTTGGGCTTCGGCTTCATCCAATAAAAGGCAATTTAAGTCTTCTCTAGAAATGGAGTTGATGTATTCGTGTGCGCGCCCACTATAGTTAGATTGGAAGGAATTGCCCTGTTTATCATGTATCATACGGCCATGCATAGGGATGCATAAGGCTTTTACTTTTTCTTCTAGACCTACCAATTTTATGGCTTTGTTGCCTCTGTCTGAGAAAGCCAGATTTATGGATCGGCCTGCACTAATATCTACTTTTCGTAAATCTGGGCGCATTTCGTATACCGTCACCGTATAGCCGCGTTGGGCGAGCCGTAAGGCAAGTAAACTACCACAAAGTCCTGCTCCAATTATAAGAATATCTTGTTTTTGTTTGGTCATATTATAGCTACTATTACGAATTTAAAATAGTTTTAAGTTTTTCAACCAAATGGTATACATCTTCAAAGGTATTGTACAGCGGTACTGGAGCGCAACGTATAACATCGGGTTCACGCCAGTCGCTAATAACGCCAGCTGCTGTTAATTTTGTATGGAGGTTTTTATCGGCTTGTTTCACTTGTATGGATAATTGGCAACCTCTGTTTTCTGGTGTACTAGGGGTTATGATGCGTATTACATCCTCTCCTAAATTTTTAAGTAAAAATTCAAAATAGCTGGTAAGTTGTCTTGATTTATGTATGAGTTTGTCCATGCCAACTTCGGCAAAAATATCTAAGGATGCTTTTATGGCGGCCATAGATAAAATTGGCGGATTGCTAAGCTGCCAGCCTTCTGCTCCTGGAAGTTGATCGAAGTCGTCACGCATATTAAATCGTGTTAGTTTATTGTGGCTCCACCAGCCTGCAAATCGGTTTAAATCTTTACGGTAGGCATGGCGTTCGTGTACAAAGCACCCTGCTAAACTTCCTGGACCAGAATTTAAATATTTATAGGTACACCATGCAGCAAAATCAGCTCCAGAGTCGTGAAGGTTGAGGGGTACATTTCCAGCACCGTGCGCACAGTCAAAACCCACCATGCAACCGTGTTTGTGACCAAGTGTTGCAATGCGTTTTAGGTCTAAGTACTGCCCTGTGTAGTAATTAACACCGCCAAGCATAATAAGCGCAATGCTATCACCATGGATGTTTAGTAATTGCTCTAAATCGCTAGAGTCTAAGAGTTCTTTTCCTTTGGGAGGCGCCCATTGTATAAGCCCCTCTTTAGCATCGAAACCATGATGGCGTAATTGGGATTCTACAGCGTATTTATCAGATGGAAAGGCATCACTTTCAATAAGAATTTTATAGCGTTTTGCAGTGGGTTGGTAAAACGAGGCCATCATAAAGTGAAGGTTGGCCGTTAAGGTGTTCATAACAACCACTTCGATAGGTTTGGCACCAACCACATTGGCCATGGCTTCTGTTAAAAATTCATGGTAGCCTAACCAAGGGTTTTTAGCTTCAAAATGCCCTTCGACACCCAGTGTAGCCCAATCTTGTAATTCTTGATTAACGTAAGTTTTAGTGTGTTTAGGTTGTAACCCCAAAGAGTTTCCCGTCATATAAATGAGATCTGCTCCCGTTTTTGTTTGGGGAATATGGAATTGCGTTCTGTAATGCGATAATTTGTCGTTTTTGTCTTGTGCTATAGCATAGTCAAGACCTAACTGGTGTGTAGGCACAGTATCTTGGTTTTCTGTTTCAAACAAAAATAAGAATTAAAACTAAGCTTGAAAAGCTAACAAATTCCTATAATCTAGATTCGTAGTTTTTAGAAGCGTAAGATATTGTGTAAAACACATTTAATTTTCATTAGTTATGCCATTTTAAACCGAGGTAATGCTACATGTATTTAGTTTTGGGGACATTACAGCGCTGTAATGATAAAACTTAAAGGGGTATTAGGGGAGAGGTAGGAGGGGGCTTTATGAATATTATTTAATGCCTAATTCTATGGGCTACAATGCCTTAAAAAGATTTAGCGCTTCAATTATAAATTGAAGCGCTAAAAGATATATATAGACGCATATAGCGGAAAAAAGTTATTTAATATACGAAACGTTATTAATGCTTAGATGTTAAATTACAAAAGGAATGTCAAATTTTTCTAAGCTTTTAATTTAGTGCGCATGCGATTTGATGTATTTTGAAGGGAAATTGGCTTGAAATCGACGTAAACGTGGAATAGAAACATTCCGGATGTATGGATTATTAGGGTGTAAGCGTTCGTAATTTTGATGGTATGCCTCTGCTATCCAAAATTTTTGAAATGGGTAGACTTCTGCGGCGATTTTTGCATCTAATTTTTGAGCTAGTGCCGTTTTCTTTTCTAAAATGATTTTTTGTTGTGCTTTATTTTGATAAAAAAGAATAGAACGGTATTGGGAACCGTGGTCAGGACCTTGCCCATTAACTTGCTTCGGGTTTTGAGATGCAAAATACGCATCTACTAAGGTTTCAAAGCTTACAACTTTAGGATCGTAAATTACTTCTACAGCTTCGGCATGTCCTGTACGTCCTGTATTGCTGGCTTCATAGGTAGGGTTTTTGCTATGGCCTCCAGAATACCCATTAATGACGTCTTCTACACCAATAATACTTTCGTAAACGGCTTCTACACACCAGAAACAACCACTTGCAAAATAGGCTTTGGCTTTACCGTTCTCTAAAGGGACTTGAACAGGTGTTGCATTGATAACCTGCGCTTGTTTTTCGTTTGTTTGCGCGGTGTTCTGGCAACTAAATAATAAGGCTAAAACTAAAAGTGTGATAAAATTTTTCATAAGTGCTTTTGGTAATAGACGTATAGAATTAAAAAACCTTAACAGGTATAGAGAGAAAGTTATAGAAAAAATAATTGAATACATTGTATCCGCAGGTTTTTAGAGTTTGGTTTTGAAGCGGGATGCTTTCACTTAAATTCTACATTAGAAAATCTATTACATCTTTCGACTGCTGCAAACACTAGGACCATGCTATGTTTTTTTATCCAACTGTAATGATAAGCTACGCTGAAATTAAAAAAAATGGTAGTGTTTATGGCATTTGAAACTCTCCTGACGATGTTCCAATACATATCTGGTTTTAGAGAGTTACGTTATGTAAATAATTATATAGTTTTGTGTTTTGAACAAAAAAAAGCCCTCTTTTTATAAAGAAGGCCTTTTTAAATTTTATGATCGTGTGGAATTATAGTTTTGTAAATAGTTTTTCCATTTTAGCTTTTTGTTCTTCGGCTAAAGCAGCGTCTACTAAAATTCTACCACTATGTTCGTCTGTAATGACTTTTTTACGAGAAGCTATTTCCACTTGTACTTGCGGCGGAATAGTAAAGAATGAACCTCCAGAAGCCCCTCTTTCAATAGGTACTACGGCTAATCCGTTTTTTACATTCTTACGAATTCTATCGTAAGCAAACACTAAACGGTCTTCTATTTGCGTTTTATAATCCTCAGATTTAGCAATAAGTGCTTGTTCTTCTTTTTCTGTTTCAGCTAAAATGGCATCTAATTCTCCTTTTTTATGCTTAAGATGTGTTTCGCGCTCCTTTAATTGGTCTTTAGTACTAGCGATCACTTCTTTTTTCTGCTCAATTTGCACTTTAAATTCTTTAATGTGCTTTTCAGCCAATTGAATTTCTAATTCTTGAAATTCTACTTCTTTAGAAAGTGAGTTGAATTCTCTGTTATTTCTAACATTTTTCTGTTGCTCACCATATTTTTTGATAAGTGCTTTAGACTCTTCAATTAAGTTTTTCTTAGACGCTATGTCATTATCGATAACTTCTAAACCATTAACTAATTTATCAAGTCGTATGCTTAATCCAGCAACTTCATCTTCTAAATCTCTTACTTCTAAAGGCAATTCTCCGCGCACATTACGGATTTCGTCAATGCGAGAATCTATAAGTTGTAAATCGTATAATGCTCTTAGACGGTCTTCTACACTAACTTCTTTCTTTTTTGCCATACTTTAAAAATACTTAACAGGATTGGTATTTGTCTTTGATAAAATGATGGCAAAATTAGTAATTTTTTTTGTAAGATACTCTACTAATAAGTTTTTTGTGAACTGTTCGCTTTCATAATGGCCTATATCTGCTAATAAAATGTTGTTTTCTGCCATGAAAAAATCATGATATTTTAAATCTGAAGTTATAAAGGCGTCAGCACCAGCTGCTTTTGCATTGGCAATAGCAAAACTACCAGAGCCGCCTAATACGGCTACGGTCTTAATTTTTTTGTTTAATAAGGCCGAATGGCGGATACACCCTGTTTGCATTTTGGCTTTAACATGTTTTAAAAAGTCAGCCTCTGCCAATGGTGTTTGTAATTCGCCTACCATACCCATACCAATATAGTTGTTTTTAGTATCAACAGTAACAACATCATAAGCCACTTCTTCATAAGAATGTGTCGCTAATAAGGTCTGCACAAGTTTCGATTCTAGGTGTTTTGGAAAAGTAAGCGTAATTTGGGTTTCTACTTCAGTATGTGGTTTTTGTTGTTCTCCTTTTGTTGGGTTCGCTCTTTCATTAGCTCTGTAGGTGCCATAGCCTTCATTGTTAAAGCTGCATTGGTCGTAATTACCAATAGAACCGCCTCCTGCAGCAAATAGAGCAGCTCTTAACGTCTCAGCTTCGTCTTTAGGAACATAAGTAGTGAGTTTCTTCAGTGTGCCTTTTTGGGGGATAAGTATTCTTTTTTGAGTTAGTTCTAGTTGTTCACAAAGCATCGCATTTACACCATTAAAGGCATTGTCTAATGCGGTGTGCATGGTATATATAGCAATGTCGTGTTTAATGGCTTTTAACACGACACGTTCTACATAAGTTTTACCAGTAATTGCCTTCAAACCTTTAAAAATTATAGGGTGAAAGCTTACAATAAGGTTGCAGTTTTTAGCGATGGCCTCATTTACGACTTCTTCTAAAGTATCTAAAGTTACAAGCACACCTTTTAAGGGGGCTTGTGTATTGCCTACTAAAAGGCCAACATTATCAAAATCTTCAGCGTAGGCCAAAGGCGCAAGCGTTTCTAAATGTGTTATAACGTCCTGTATAATCATGATATATCATTTGATGGGTTTCAAATATAACCCAAACGGAGCACTTTAGTTTCAAAATTTTTAAAGGAAAAGGGAAATGCATTAAAAATATGTTATGTTAAGTAGAAGTATTAACATCTAAATATAAGTAGTTTCAAGATGGAGCAGATATAACTTTGTTGGGTCGTGTTTTAATCTATAGGATGATTAAAATTATAGGTTGATTATTCTATGTTTGTAGTAGAATAATAATTGCAATGTGTTGAAAATTTTGATAAAATCATTTAAAATTGCTTTATTTGTTTTGTAAGAGTGTGAATATTTCAAAAGCTCATGAAATCTAAAATTTTATTAAATATGAACTTAAAATTTTTAAAAATTCTTTTTGTAGTACTAAGTATAGTAGTGTGCGCTTGTAGCCCCGAGGATGGTGAAAATGGCGTAGATGGTATAGATGGCGTAGATGGTACAAATGGTACAAATGGTGAAGATGGCTCAGACGGAGCAGACGGACAAGATGGGGCTGGAGCTAACGGAGGTGCTACATTTTTAGTGTTATCTGGAGCTATAACAAATGAAGAAGCAGCAACTAGAATAAATGAAAGGGTAGGTGTAAATACGCAATTTATTATCATACAAAATACTACAAATTTAACCACTGTTAGACTTTCTGGAATAACTGAAGTTATTGATATTGATATAAATAATAACGAAGCACTTGCATCTATTAGTCTTCCTGATTTGGGAACAGTAGTAACATCTTTAAATTTGTCTTCAAATACCATGCTCACCTCTGTAGAGGCACCAGCTTTATTGTCTGTGAACTTAATGACCATAAGAGATAATGATAATTTAAATAGTACTGATTTTCCTCTATTGGAAGATATATCAACATTTATTTTTGAAGAAAATGCAAATTTAACAAGCTTTTCATTGCCAGTATTAGAATCTGTTGAGGGGCTATTTATAAGAAGCAACGAAAATTTAAATGAAATTAATTTAACGCAGTTAGCAAATATATCAAGAATAAGAATAAGTGAAAATGCAAATTTAACAAGCTTTACACTACCAGCATTAGAATCTACATCGGATATGTCTGTATCTTTGATATCTATAACTAGAAATGATCGTTTAGAAACGATTACGATGCCTCAATTAGTAAACTTCGGAGATGTAACTATTGAGGATAATTTGGCTTTAACGTCAATAAATTTTCCATTTTTAACAACTGTGTCTTTACTTAGAGTAAGCGGTACACTCTTATCTAATATCGTTCTACCAGCGATGACTAATGCGGGGAGCTTAAGTTTATCGTTTAATAGTGCTTTAACAGAATTAGGGTTTCCTGTCTTAGAGATGGTGAACAGTTTGAGTATATCTAGTAATAACGTATTGCGTTTTTTTGAGATGCCAGAGTTAACCACTATTGGAATTCTTGAAGGACAACAGCAAGATGTATTGATAGAAACATTTTCTAATGAAGGCTCTATTTTTATTGGAAATAATGATAACTTAGAGGGGTATAGTTTTCCTCAATTAAGCATTCTTAATGGGAGAATTAATATAAATAGTAATTCAAGGTTAGAAGCTTTGGGTATAGACGCTCAACTTAGCTCTGAATCTTCTGTAAGTAATATATCGATAAGGAATAATAGGTTGTTAAGTACTTTGAATTTTACAAATCTTACAAATGTAGGATCTTTAAGTATCAGCTTTAATGAAGCGCTTCAAACGATTAGTTTTCCTCTTTTAGAAACGCTTTCAAACGAAAATATTATTGTTGTACCTGATTTCGCAATAGATATTGATGAGAACCTATCATTGTCGTCAGTAAGTCTCCCGTTTTTGAGAGAAACAGAACTAAATATATCTGTTACTAACAATTCAGTTTTATCTGAGTTAGATTTTTCTGCTCTAGAAAGCTTTGATTTTCAGTTTAGTTTGCTTGATAATAATTTTTCAAGCGAAACCTTAGATACTATATTAGCAGATCTTGTGTCTATCACACCTCCATTAACTAATAAGATTATAACAATTTCTAACAGAGCACTACCAACAAATCAAGGTTTTACAGATGTTCAAACACTCATAAACAACGGAAACACGGTTGATGTTTTCTAGTACAGCTAGTGTAGAGACATTATAACGATATTTATTTTAGATAAAGTAAGGACGCTAATGGTTATGTTAGCGTCCTTTTTTAGTACTTGTGTTTTACAACAGCATAGCTCGTTTTTAAAGCTTTTAGCCAATTTATACGATACTCCTATGTAATTGTTTACTATATTTCGTGTTTAGATGTAAAAATTAATTGGATGAAGTGGCTTAGAATACTGTTATACCCAATAGTACCTATTTATTTTTGTGTGACTTGGTTGCGCAATCGTTTTTTCGATTGGGGTTTGAAAACGACAACAACTTTCAAAACACCTGTTATTTGTGTGGGGAATTTGAGTGTAGGTGGCACAGGAAAAACACCTATGATAGAGTATTTAATACGCGTTTTGGAAGGGGACTATGCCATGGCCACCTTAAGCCGTGGTTATAAACGAAAAACAGAAGGCTTTCAGCTAGCGCATGAAGACACTACTGCAGCGATGATAGGAGATGAGCCCTTTCAGTTTTTTAATAAGTTTGGACAGTCTGTAGCAGTTGCGGTAGATCGCGATCGCGTTCATGGTATTCGTCAATTATTACAACTAGATCCAGCACCTGAATTGATTTTACTAGATGATGCCTTTCAACATCGAAACGTTAAAGCAGGGTTTCATATAATGTTAACGACTTATGCCAATCCTTTTTTTAAAGATATTGTATTGCCTACTGGCGATTTAAGAGAGCCTAGATCTGGTTACAAACGCGCAGATGTTATTGTGGTTACTAAATGCCCTGCATCTTTAAATACAGCTATGAAAACGGCTTACATTAAAGCGATACAACCATTGGCACACCAACATGTTTTTTTTAGTTCTATTGTGTATTCAGAAACTGTGTTTTCTAAAGACAACAATAAACCGCTTAGCCATTTAAGTACTTTTACCTTGGTTACAGGTATTGCCAATGCAAAGCCATTAGTGGCTTTTTTACAGGCTAAGAATTTACAATTTGAACATCTTAATTATAAAGACCATCACGATTTTACGCCTAATGATATTGCTGTATTAGAGACGAAAGAGACGATTTTAACGACTGAAAAAGATTTTATGCGATTACAGCATTACAGCAATTTAAAGCCAAAACTGTTTTACTTGCCAATCACCGTACAAATAGATGATGCTGCTCTTTTTAATACCCTTTTAAAATGGTATTGTAGTACACAGCACTAAAGTGCTCATTGATTTAAGCTGAAGATGATGATGAGGAATTCTTGTCTTTATCTGCTAATGCATTAAAAAGTTTCTTTTCGAATTCTTCTTGTTTAAATGGTTTAGGGATAATATCTGTAAATCCTGCCTCTTCAAATTCTTGCATTTTATCTTCGATAGTTACAGCTGTAAGCGCAAAAATGGTCAATTCTTTATCGAAACTGCGTATAATCTTAGTGGCTTCAATACCACTAATCCCAGGCATGTGTATGTCCATGAGAACGATATCGTAGGTATTGGCCCTAATTTGATCTACAGCGGCTTCACCATTGTCAACAATTTCACAGTAAAGTCCCATTTTAGATAGGATTTTTTTAGTGATCATTTGGTTGATTTTATTGTCTTCAACAACTAAAATCTTAACACTACTAAGGTCTATATCTGGTCTCACTTGTACTACTTTTGCAGTTTCTCGTGCTTCTTTTTCTTTAGCTTCGTTATATTCTAAAGGTATTTCAAAGAAAAAGGTTGTGCCTTTTCCAAGACTACTCTGCAAATAAATTTTTCCTTTTAAAATATCTATAAGTCCTTTTACGATAGAAAGGCCTAAACCTGTACCGCCGTATTTTCTATTAATTTGTATGGAACCTTGTGAGAAACTTTCAAACATGTTTTCTTGTTTCTCTTTAGAGATGCCTATACCGTTATCTTCAACTTCAAAACGAAGTTCGTAAATATCATCTTTTTGGTTAATCTTGTATACTCTAATCCAAATATCGCCATCTTTGGTAAATTTAATAGAGTTACCCACCAAATTAATTAAGATTTGAGAAATTTTAAGTTGATCTGCAATAAAATTTTCAGGTAAATCTTTATCGTATTCAAAATGTATAACAGCATTATTATCTGAAGCCGAATTATTTAAGGCCAGTATAATGTTGTTGATTTTCTTTTTTAAATTGAAAGGTTCTGCTTCTACTTCTACTTTATTCGCTTCAATTTTATTAATCTGTAAGATATCGTTGATAAACGTAAGAAGGTAATCGCCCGAAAACTTTAGAGACTTTAAATGTTGTACTTGTTCTGGTCTTGGGTTTTCATCTAAAAGCATGTTACTTAAACCTGTAACGGCATACAGCGGCGTTCTAAGTTCATGAGTAACAGTAGATAAAAAGTTAGCCTTTGTTCGAGAAGCGAGTTCTGCTTTTTCTTTTGCAATAATAAGCTCATTATTTTTTTTATGAAGCATATTATTGGTTTTCAACCTTATGTTGTTGTTTTTGTATAATGATAGGGTTAAGAGTGATAAAATGGTAATGAGCGCGACACTTAAAATAGAAATGAGAGTACTCAAGTCATTTTTATTGTTGGCTTTTTCTAGTTCAGCTTTGCTTTTTTCAAGATCTTTATTTTGTTTGATCATTAAAAATTGCTTGCGAATTTCGGGAGATAGATTAGAGCGTTTAACCGTATTAATCGAGTCTGTAAGTTGTATATGAGATTTTAGATATGTATTTGCAATCTTGTAGTCTCCTTTGTTTTCTGAAATACAGCTAAGCACTAAAAAACCATTGTTTTTAGTGTCGTAAAATTTGTTTTGTATGGCGATATCATGGCCTTCTTTAGCAAAATTAAACGCTTTCTCTGGTTCGTCTAAAATGTTGTAAATTTTAGCATGACTAATTAACGCACTACTAAGTGTGGCATGTAAGTCTTCTTTTCTTGAAATAGATATGGCTTCTTCTACAAGGCTTCTGGCTTTATTATAATGCTTCGATCTTATGTAAGCATTACCTTCTGCTAGAAGTGTTTCTGCTAATTCAGGCAGTAGTTTTTCTTCTTGAAATTTAGATTTTGCAGCTCTGTAAGATTCTAGTGCTTGGGGGATATTTCTTTTGGACATGTATAAATCTCCAAAGGTTTTGTAAGAGCGCCCTAAGTTTTTACCGTCATTAGTAATCCGCTGCATTTCAACAGCTTTATTAAGAAAATTGATAGCGGTTTCTGGTTCATCAATAATTAAATGCAGTCTGCCTTTAATTGAGTAGATAAGACCAATGCTTTTTTTGCTGTTAGCTTCTTGAGCTAATTTTAAAGCCTCATCTAAGGTTTTTTGAGCTTCAAAATAATTAAAGTTATCAATATCTTTTTCAGATTGTGCTATCCGATAATCTATGTTGTTTTGTATGATCTCGGGGTCATTCTCAATGGCATTTTGAGAAGACGTGTGTAGTGATACTAATATCAAAACAATAAATAAGAACTGCTTTTTTAGGAACATCTTAACATAATATAGAATAGTAAATATAAATATTTATAATAGAGAATATCTTTTTTTTACGAATAATTACAGCGATTTTTAGTTTATATGTTTTTGTGCTTTATAAGAAGATCTTACTAAAGCACTGCTTTCCACATGTCTAAACCCTAGATTTAAACCAATTTCTTTAAATTCTTCGAATTGATCGGGCGTTATGAATTGTTTTACAGGCAAATGTTTTTTAGTTGGTTGTAGGTATTGGCCTATGGTAACAACATCAACATCATTTGCTTTAAGGTCGTGTAGGGTTTCTATAACCTCTTCTCTGGTTTCGCCTAAGCCTAACATAATACCAGATTTGGTACGTCTTTGCCCTTGTTGCTTTAAATACTTTAAAACGCCCATACTTCTTTCGTATTTAGCTTGTATGCGAACTTCTCGGGTAAGACGTTTTACGGTTTCTATATTATGAGAGACCACCTCTGGAGCGACAGCTACAATTCTATCGATATGGTGTTCTATACCTTGAAAATCTGGAATTAGCGTTTCTAATGTCGTTTCAGGATTCATTCTGCGTACAGCGTTTACGGTTTCTGCCCACATGATACTTCCCATATCTTTTAAGTCATCGCGATCCACACTCGTTAATACAGCATGTTTTATAGACATAATCTTTATAGAACGTGCTACCTTTTCAGGTTCATCCCAATCCACAGTTTCTGGACGGCCTGTTTTCACACCACAGAATCCACAAGAACGGGTGCATACGTTTCCTAAAATCATGAATGTAGCGGTACCTTCTCCCCAACATTCTCCCATATTTGGACAACTCCCAGAGGTACATATTGTGTTGAGTTTATACTTGTCCACTAAACCTCTTAACTCGGTGTATTTTTTTCCTGTAGGAAGCTTTACACGTAGCCATTTAGGCTTGGCTTGGCGCTCTGGTACGATATTAGAAACCATCTCTTTTTGCATAGCTAAAAATTGAATAACAAAGATACAAAGTATTCTTTTAAAAGCTTAATTATAGGGTACTGAGATACCAAATACTAAAGCCTATTAAAAATAAAATACCCAACCCACTCAAAAGGTGTAATCCTTTAGAGGGTTGTAATGTCTTGGGCATGTGATGACTTGATATAAGTTTATAGTTTATAATGGCATAAAATGGTGCCGTAATAAAGGATAATATGGTAGCAATTTTAATGAGTAAGCCCATTTCTGAAGCCAAAAACATAAAAATAATAACAGAACCAAAGCATAGCAGTAATACCCAAAACAGATAGCCTAATTTTAAAGGAGTGTTTAAGAGCAGTTCGGTGGTTTTATGCATAGATCTTGGTGAGGCGTCTAAGGTAGTAAGTGTAGTACTAAACATGGTCGTAAATGCGGCCACACCAATAATTACATAGGCCCAAGTGCCAAGGCTAGAGGTGTACATCTGTATCAATTGCCCTGCAAAGGTACCTGCGGCATTGCTAAAGGTTTCTCCGCTGCCGTACATGACTAAAGCGCCTAAAAGAAGAAAACCTATACCTAACAGAATGGTACTTACGTACCCAACGTTAAAATCGAATAGGGCCTTTTGAGTTGAAAATGCTATTTGGTTTTTCTTTTTTTCTATTGTCCATAGCGAATGCCATACCGAAATATCCATAGGCCCAGGCATCCAGCCCATAAATGCTATTAAGAAAGCAATCTCTGTGGCTGTTTTAGGAAAGGTTTGTTGTAATGGTATAGGAGTGGTAGTGTTGGCCAGTGCCATACTTACTGCAATTACGGTGCTAATGGACAACGTAATAATAATCACTTTCATGAGTTTATCTAAAAGGCTGTATTTCCCAAGCAAAAGAATGAGTAAGCAAATGATAAGAATTATAACAGACCAGATTTGTACACTAGAAATGCTAATACTGCCAATAGGTATAGGGTCGAAAGTTATAAATAAGGAGGAGGCTATGCCTGCAGTTACAATGGTGACTGCCATTTGTATAACAAACATAGTTCCAAATGTAATGAGGTAGTAGGCTATCAATACCCCTTTACCTAGTTTTTTGTAACCTTCTAGAAGACTCTCACCAGTGGCAGCGGCATAACGTGGCCCGTATTGAAAAAAGGGGTATTTAAATAAGGTCACCAATACCAAAGCCCAGATAAGGCCTAAACCAAAATCGGCTCCTGCTCTTGTAGATTGTACCAAATGCGAAACGCCTATGGCTGCGCCTGCAAATAAAAGTCCAGGGCCTAAGTGTTTTAGTTTACCCATTATTTTTTGCGAATAATTTCGGCTAATAGTTTTTTAGCCCTCAATAGTTTCACCTTTACATTGGTCATAGGCTCATCAAGTTGTTGGGCAATTTCTTTATAGCTCAACTCTTGAAAGAATCTTAGGTTAATGATTTGTTGGTAATGCGGTTTTAATTTTTTAATGTCTCTTAATAATTTTGCTAAATTCTGCTCTGTAATAAGTTTGTCTTCAATAGACGGAGAGGCATCCATAACCTCGAAAGCATTGCTATCTGTATTAGAAATGGTATTGGTTATAGAGTTTTTTTCTTTCCGAAGTAAATCTATATGGATGTTTTTAGAAATGGTAATGAGCCATGTTTTAAACGTATAGTTGGTATCGAAAGTGTCAATTTTATCAAAGGCTCTAGCGAAAGACTGTATGGTAATGTCTTCGGCATCATTTTCGTTTTGTACACGTTTTAGCTGAAACCCATATACCGCATCCCAATAACTTTCTACTAAAAAATTAAATGCTTTTTGATCATTTTGTTTTGCTCGTGAGATGGCGTCTTCTATTTCCAATAGTTAGGTTTTGAAACTTTATTAGATATAAATATAACGAATTGAAAAGTAATTAGAAAGCATTCTAAAAATGGAAGCAGTAAGAGCAGCCCTTTTTCGTTGAGCTTTTTGGCTGCACCATTGTAGACGGCATATTGAATGGCGAATCGTATTCCTATTAAAGGAATGACGTAAAACGGGAGATAGCCAATACTTAGTAATGTGATACCTAAGGCATAAAATAACACATTGGTAATGTAAAATAAAGCCAAAGTTAGTTTATGCTGTAATTTATAGTAATGGGCCGTAGAAATGTGTCGGCGCTTTTGTTTAAACCAAGAGGCAAAGCTTGTTTTAGGTATAGAAAGGGTTGTGCTATTATTAGAAATACAGTAAGTTGTATTAGATTTGGTGGCGGCTTGATTTACAAAAAGATCGTCATCGCCAGAACGTATTTTCATGTGTTTAACAAACCCATTAGCCTTAAAAAACTGCGTTTTAGTATAGGCTAAATTACGACCAACCCCCATATAAGGACTGCCTATTTTTGCCATGGCAAAATAGGTCATGGCAGTAGTTACGGTTTCAAAGCGTATAAGCTTATTTAAAAACGATTTTTTTACCGTTTTATAAGCGCCATAGCCCAGTACTATTGTTTTTTTAGCTTGAATAGGAGCCGTCATTTCTTCGATCCATAAAGGGGAGATGGGAGCGCAGTCGGCATCTGTAAATAATAAAGTATCATGTGTAGCTGCTTTTATACCAAGTGTTAGCGCGTATTTTTTGTTCCCCCAAAACGTTTCTACAGATTTTACATCTACAATTTTAATGTTTGAATGTGCCTCCGCAAAGGTTTCCATAACGTCTAGGGTAGCATCGCTAGAAGCGTCATTTATTAAAACAATTTCAAAATGAGGATACTGCTGGTCTATGACTGCTGGTAAAAATTGCTTTAAGTTTTCGGCTTCGTTTTTAGCGCAAATAATGACAGATACCGGAAGCTGTTCTTGGCGTGTGGTTTGTTGTAGCTTTGAAAATGCAAATCTACCAAATAGAAATAGGTAATAACTACATTGAAAAAAAAGTACTACAGCAAAGCTGTAGAAGATAATATCATGAAAAATCATGTATTAGTTAGAATGTTGAGGTTCGCTACAGTTATCGAATTGGTCTGGTGTTTTTCCGCAAAAGCCACAGGCTTCTCCTTCTTTATTTAACATAGGGTTTTGACTGGCACATGTACCTGCAAACTTACCATCTTTTTTAGCCCATATTTTGATAGCAATACCTGCTACACCGATGCCTAATAAACCTATTGTAATTAAAAAAAGTTTCATAAAAATGCTTTCTGCAAAGATACAATTTTTGTGAAACCTCTTAATCTTATTTAGAACAATAATTAGTACTTGTGACTTTGCGCGAATAGAGGGGTCTCATTATTAAACACTTATAAACTAAATACTTAATATTAAAGATTATGAAACGATTATTGGCAGAATTTTTTGGAACATTTTGGCTTGTTTTTGGAGGTTGTGGTAGTGCTGTGTTTGCAGCGGCATTCCCAGAAGTAGGAATTGGATTGTTAGGAGTCTCTTTAGCGTTTGGACTTACAGTTTTAACAATGGCCTATACTGTAGGACATATTTCTGGAGGGCATTTTAATCCTGCGGTATCTTTAGGCCTGTGGGCAGGAGGTAAGTTTGAAGGCCAAGCACTTTTAGGCTATATTTTGGCGCAGTTATTAGGTGCAATTGTAGCCGCTGGTGCTTTATATGTGATCGTTACTGGTAAGTCGGACTTCACAACTATTGGTGGTTTTGCAGCTAATGGTTATGGCGATTTATCACCTGGAGGGTATAACTTGATGTCTGTTTTAGTGGCAGAATTTATATTGACCTTGTTTTTTCTGTTAATCATTTTGGGGAGTACAAATTTTAGAGCTCCTAAAGGTTTTGCGCCAATAGCTATAGGTTTGGGGTTAACCTTAATTCATTTGATTAGTATTCCTATTTCTAATACATCTGTAAATCCTGCTAGGTCTACAAGTCAGGCTTTATTTGCTGGTGGTGAATTTATAGGACAACTTTGGTTGTTTTGGATTGCTCCTATAGCTGGAGCAGTGGTTGCAGGGCTTTTACATAAAACTTTTTTTGATAAATAATAGCATAGTCCCCATGTAGTAATGACTATTAATAGCAAGTAAAACGCCTCTTTCAAAGTTATGAAAAGAGGCGTTTTCAGTATTATAAAATAATGGATTAATTATATAATATAAAATTTCTACTGTAGATTAATCTCTGCTACGGTGTTTTCTGTAGTTGCTGTAGCGTTACCACCTTTAGGTTCGATAGTGATGTTTAAACCGCTTGCATTTTCTTGAAAAGGAATGCGTTTAAGTTGTCTGTCTGCTTCGCTTAAAATTCCTAAGCTTACCATTTTACCTTGTAAATCTGCCCAAATTTGGTAGCATTTTTCTTCTGGTAATTGGGGTAGAGACACCACGTCAATCATAGATGTTTTTTCTTTTGGATTGATATATGCAACTGTTTTCAAGTCTCTTGCGCGGTGGTTCCCTTGCATAATGTACTTATGCGTTTCAGGGTCGTTTAAACGCTTAAACTGTGCCATGATCTCATCCAATTTTTTGTTGTTCATCTCGATATCATTTCTTAGATCGAAAATTTCTTCAACAACGACTTGATTTTCTTGATTGAGTTTTAAGTTTTGATTGTAAAATTGATATGCAGTTGCAGCGAAAGCTACAGCAGCAACACTGGCTGCAACAGATAACTTATACCACTTTTTATAGTTCTTCTTATGGTTTATGGCAATAACGGGCGCATCGTCTAATTCTTCTAAAATAGACGTTAAAACGTGATGAGGTGCTTCCTGCGCATTACTTTTAGAAACAATTTCTAAATTGTATTGCAAGGTATTATAAGCATTTTGTACTTCAGGATACTTTGAAATATAAGTTTCAACCTTTACAGTCTCTGCAGCGGTTGTTTCTCCTATTAGATATCTATCTAAGAGGTCTGAATTTAAAAAAAGAGTTACTTTTTCATTCATGACATTACTAGTTTAGGGATTGTAAATCTTTTTCAATTCTCTCAATCCTATTTTTAATCTTGATTTTATAGTACCTAAAGGAATGTCGAGTTCTTCACTAGCCTCTTGTTGTGTCATGCCTTCAAAAAATAGTGCATTAATCACTATTTGGTACTTTTCTTCTATTGAACTTAGGTGTTTTTTAATATCTAAAACATCTTGATTCAATGAGTTGGTTGTTATCTTATATACGTCAGAAGTTGCCATTTGGACTTCTTTCTCATTTTTATTTTTTAAGGCTCTTGTTTTATCAATAGCCGTATTGTAAGCTATCCTGTAAAGCCAAGTAAATAATTTGGCTTTTGTAGGGTCGTATTTCTTAGCATAACGCCAAATTTTTACAAATGTTTCTTGCAGTACATCTTGGGCAACATCTTCATCTACAATCACTTTTTTGATGACGCCGTAAAGAGCATCAGCATAGTTTTCATAAAGTAGAGAAATAGCTTTCTTATCTTCTTTTTTTAATAAAATTACTATTTCTTTTTCTATACCTGAAATCAATGTAAAAGGTTTTAATGAGTTTGTTTTAGCTGTAATTAAATTAACGTCAAAGTAATGAATTTATTTAAATTACAAAATATTTACTTCAGCCTCTATGGTTATGTTAAACAATCGTGCTATAGTTTTTTGAATTAACTGGGACAGTTCTAAAATATCAGCGCCTTGTGCACCTCCATAATTTACAAGTACTAATGCTTGATGTTTATGCACCCCATAATTGGAAAAACGTTTGCCTTTAAACCCTGCAGTTTCTATAAGCCAACCCGCAGGCACCTTTACTTCGTTGTCGGAAACAGGATAGCAAGGTAACGTTTCAAAATTAAGCTTTAAAGTCTCATAATGCGATTTAGAAATCACAGGATTCTTAAAAAAGCTACCACTATTACCGATATCTTTTGGGTTAGGGAGCTTACGTTCTCTAATAGCAATTACAGCCTTAGAAATATCTTGTATGGTGGTATTTGTAATGCCTTGGGCATCAAGTTCTGTTTGTATGGCCCCATAATCTACGCGTAAGCTATGGGTGTGTTTACTGAGTTTAAACAAGACAGAGGTAATAATATACCTGCCTTTTGCTTCTTGTTTAAAAATAGAATTTCTGTACCCAAAACGACATTGCGACGTGTCAAAAACATGTTCTTGCAAGGTTTTTATCTCTAATGCATTACAACTTACAAAGCTGTCTTTAAGTTCAATACCATAAGCGCCTATATTTTGAATAGGTGCTGTTCCTACATTGCCGGGTATTAGAGATAGGTTTTCTAGACCTCCATAATTGTGTTGGAGACACCATATAACAAATTCATGCCAGTTTTCGCCAGCATTTGCCCTAATATAGACATGGTCTTCGGTTTCTTTCTCAATCGAAATCCCTTTTAAATTGATGTGTATCACCAATTTATTTTGATCTTGGGTGAGCAGCATATTGCTGCCTCCTCCCAAAATAAGGGGCTCTGGATACCCAGGTAAACGCAATACGTCCTTAAGTTCTGGTATAGAAGTTACAGATACAAAATGGGCAGCATTAACAGCAATACCAAACGTATTGAAAGGTTTAAGAGATGTATTTTGGGTTATAGCAATCAATCGTTATAGACGTTTAGAGCTTCTTTTATAATTTTTACAGCTTTAATGAGACGTTCTTTATTAAGTACGTATGCAATTCTAATTTGGTTGCTGCCTATTCCTGGCGTGGAATAGAAACCACCAGCAGGGGCTACCATAACTGTTTCGTTTTCAAAGCTAAAGCTTTCTAGTAGCCATTGGGCAAAATGATCAGAATTTTTTATAGGCAATTCTACAATGCAGTAAAATGCGCCCTTAGGTGTAGCGACTTTAATACCTTTTATGGTGTTAAGTTCTCTAATTAAAGTATCGCGTCGTTCTATGTATTCGCCTTTAATGGCCTCAAAATAACTTTGGGGTGTACTTAATGCGGCTTCACTTGCAATTTGTGCATAGGTGGGTGGACTTAAACGTGCTTGTGCAAATTTTAAAACCGTATGTCTTACCGTTTCATTTCTGGTCACTAAGCATCCAATTCTAGCCCCACACATGCTGTAACGCTTAGAGACAGAGTCTATCATTATGGTGTGGGCGTCTAAGTCTTCAAGTTCTAAAATAGAATAATGCGTATGCCCATCATAGGTGAATTCGCGGTACACTTCATCTGAAATTAAAAAGAGGTCGTGCTTTTTTACCAACGCTGCTAATTGCTCTATTTCTTCCTTAGAATATAAGTATCCTGTTGGGTTTCCAGGATTGCATATCATTATTGCTTTCGTTTTTGATGTGATTAATTTCTCAAACTCGGCAATAGGAGGTAATGCAAAATTATCTTCTATTTTAGAAATGATAGGCTTCACTTTTACACTTGCAGCAGTAGCAAATGCAATATAATTAGCATAAAATGGTTCGCAAATGATCACTTCATCATCTGGATCCATGATGCTGCCAAAAATAAATGCAATGGCCTCACTAGCACCAGTAGTCACAATAATATCGTTGTGAGATACTTTTATGTTATGGTAATCATAGTAGTTCGCAATTTTCTTTCTGTACGTCTCAGAACCTTCAGAACGTGAATAGGATAAAATTTCGATAGTATTCTCTTTAACCGCTTTTAAAGCGACTTCAGGTGTTTTAATATCGGGTTGACCTATATTAAGGTAATATACAGATTTGCCATCTGCCTCTGCTTGTTCTGCAAATGGTACAAGTTTCCGTATAGGAGATTCGGGCATGTTTTGCCCTTTTTGAGATATTGTTGGCATTTATTTTAAATTGGTGCGCAAAGTTGCAAAAATTATATGAAAACTGTAAAAAAAGAACCGATAAAATACAGGTGAACACTTCACAAAGACAGGGATATTTAATGTCTTAAGGTTTTCAACTGTAATCGTTTAGCACTTATATAAAAAAAAACATCTCAATACTTATATGGTATTGAGATGTTTTTCAATAGAATGTATGTGTGTAAAACGTTAAAACTACAGCATTAGTGTGCTACAACGCTTTTTTGTTTTTTCTCAAGCACATTATTTTTTGAAGGATCTACAACCAATCCTTTAATTTTTAAAGCTACCGTAGGCGTTTCAGCATTAGATAATACCGTAATTGTTTTACGAATAGGGTTCACTCTATTTGTATCATACTTCACTTCAATTTCACCAGTTTTACCAGGCATGATAGGATCTTTTGGTTTTTTAGGAATGGTACACCCACAACTAGAATTTACTTTAGATATAATTAAAGGGGCATCACCAGTATTTGTAAACTCAAAAACTCTTACGCCATTGGCGCCTTTTTCAATAGTACCATAATCGATAGTTGTAGCTTTAAATTCAATTTTAGCTACTTTATCTTGCGCATTCAGGGAGATGCTCATTAACCCTACAAATAAAAGTGTAAATAAATGTTTCATTTTTTTGTATGTATTGGTTTTAATATCGTGTAAACATAGGTACTTTTTCCACAACCTGCAAAAATAATAGACGAATTACATTATTCTTAGAAATGCTGTATAATCTTTAAACGTATCAATTTTCACAGAAAAAGAAATATAAGTACTTTTGCATACCTAAAACAAAAACTGTTCCAAAGTATGCAAATTCCATCAAAATACGATGCAAGCAAGGTAGAAGATAAGTGGTATGATTACTGGATGAAACACAATTATTTTCATTCCACACCCGATGAGAGAGAACCTTATACGATTGTAATTCCTCCACCAAATGTAACAGGGGTATTGCACATGGGGCATATGTTGAATAATACCATTCAAGATGTTTTGATACGTCGTGCACGTTTATTGGGTAAAAATGCATGTTGGGTACCAGGAACAGACCATGCTTCTATTGCTACAGAAGCTAAAGTTGTGGCGCGTTTAAAGGATCAAGGGATTGATAAAAACGATTTGACACGTGACGAATTTTTAAAGCATGCTTGGGAGTGGACAGAAGAGTATGGTGGTGTAATTTTAGAACAGCTTAAAAAACTGGGATGTTCTTGCGATTGGGACCGTACAAAGTTTACTATGGATGACGATATGTCTGAAGCTGTGATTAAGGTCTTTGTAGATCTACATAAAAAAGGATTGATTTACCGTGGTTACCGTATGGTGAATTGGGACCCTGAAGCTAAAACAACACTATCTGATGAGGAGGTGATTCATGAAGAACGCCAAGGATTACTCTATTATATCAATTATAAGGTTGAAGGAAGCGATACGGTATTAACGGTGGCAACGACACGTCCAGAAACTATTTTTGGAGATTCGGCCATTTGTATCAACCCCGACGACGAACGGTTTACCCATTTAAAAGGTAAAAAAGCAATTGTGCCTATTTGTAACCGTGTGGTTCCAATTATAGAAGACGCGTATGTCGATTTAGAATTTGGTACAGGGTGTTTAAAAGTAACGCCTGCACATGATGAAAATGATAAGGTTTTAGGCGATAAGCACCACTTAGAGGTGATAGATATCTTTCATGAAGATGCGTCATTAAATAGTTATGGTTTAGAATTTGAAGGACAAGACCGTTTCGAGGCTCGTAAATCTGTAGCAAAAGCATTAGACGCTTTAGGAGCTTTAGTAAAAACAGAAACACATACGAATAAGGTAGGAACTTCAGAACGTACCAAAGCTGTTATAGAGCCACGTTTAAGTGACCAGTGGTTTTTAAAAATGGAAGATCTTGTAAAACCAGCCATCACAGCGGTTTTAGAAGATGACAGTATTAAATTGTTTCCAGAAAAATTTAAAAACACCTACCGCCATTGGATGGAAAATATTCGCGATTGGAACATTTCGCGCCAATTGTTATGGGGCCAGCAAATCCCAGCATATTTTTACGGAGATGGAAAGAATGATTTTGTAGTTGCTGAAACTATAGAAAAAGCCTTAGAATTGGCAAAAGAAGCCACGTCTAATTCTAACCTAACGGTAGATGAATTACGACAAGATACCGATGCCTTAGATACTTGGTTTTCGTCTTGGTTATGGCCTATGTCTGTTTTTGATGGGATTCGCAATCCTGAAAACGAAGAGATTAAATACTATTACCCAACCAATGATTTGGTAACAGGCCCCGATATTTTATTTTTCTGGGTGGCACGTATGATTATTGCCGGCTACGAGTATAAAGACCAAAAACCTTTCGAAAATGTGTATCTCACAGGATTGGTAAGAGACAAGCAGCGTAGAAAGATGAGTAAGTCTTTGGGGAATTCTCCAGATGCTTTAAAGTTAATAGAAACCTACGGAGCCGATGGCGTTCGTGTAGGCTTACTGTTAAGTTCTGCTGCGGGTAACGATCTTATGTTTGATGAAGCGCTTTGCCAACAAGGTAAAGGTTTAGGTAACAAAATATGGAGTGCTTTTTATTTAACCACCTTATGGGAAGTTTCAGAAGATATAGCACAACCAGAATCGAGTAAAATAGGTATTGCGTGGTACCAATCTAAATTTCAAAAGGTTTTAGCCGAAATAGAAGACCATTACAGTAAGTACCGTTTGTCTGATGCCATTATGGCCATGTACAAATTGATTTATGATGATTTTTGTGGTTGGTTGTTAGAAATTGTGAAGCCTGCTTACCAACAGCCTATAGATGCTGCAACTTATAGAGAAGTGATTGCTATTTTTGAAGCAAATTTGAAAATTTTACATCCTTTTATGCCATTTATTACAGAGGAAATATGGCAATTACTAGGGGCTAGAACACCTGAAGATGCTTTAATTGTTGCTAAATACCCAGAGCAAAGTTCATTTGATGCTGCTTTAATCTCCAATTTTGAGTTTGCTACAAGTGTTGTGTCTGGGATACGTACCATTAGAAAAGAAAAAAACATAGCTTTTAAAGATGCTATAACCTTAGCCGTTATCGATAATGAGACCTTTGGTAATGCTTTAGATAGTGTTATTGTTAAATTAACCAATACTGAAGCGGTTAACTATGGGACTGAAAAATTAGAAGGTGCAGCCTCTTTTAGAGTAAAATCTAATGAGTATTTTGTACCTATAGCTTTAGATACGATTGATGTAGAAGCAGAGGTCGCTAAATTAAATGGCGAGTTAAAGCGCGCCGAAGGGTTCTTAACAGGGATCCAAAAGAAGCTGTCTAATGAACGTTTTGTAAGTAATGCACCAGAACAGGTGATTGCCTTAGAGCGTAAAAAAGAAGCCGATACCTTAGCTAAAATAGAAACTATAAAAGCGCGCTTGTTAAGTTTACAATAAATACAATGTGGCGCGTTATACGTTATATACCATGACGTATTAAAGGCAATAGTTTTGTAAACTGTTGCCTTTTTTTGTTTTAGATCAAGACAGGTTGAAGGACCATAGATAAGCCCATAAGTTTAACAATACGTTTACTGTTTAACCCGAATTATGCGATATGACATTGTCGTGAAGCTTTGAGATACCATAAATACTGACTTTTTCTTGATTTTGGCATAGCATCGCTATGGTTAAATTGAAAAAAGTAGTGTAGCGCCAGTATTTGCAGTAGCTCAAAGGTGTAATAGAGGTTCTATCGCATAAAGCGGGTTTAAAAAAAAGACCCCTAAAGGGGGCGCTAAGAATTGAAATCAGGACCCTAATAGAATCGCACAGTTTTATACCGTATAGCAGTTCTACGATTTAGATGGTTTTTTGTGTAATACCAATTTAGTTTTTAAACGCCGTATAAAATGCGTTTAAGTAATGATGGTTTCCAGTAATTGATTTTATTGTTTGCATTTGCATATGGTTTACTGTTTGTTTCAGCCATTCTTTAAGATCGTGCATTGTTTCAAAGCGTTGGTTTTTGAATCGATTTTTGATATACTGCCATACTTGTTCACATGGATTTAACTCTGGATTGTATGGTGGGATTCTTAGCAGATATATATTGTCTGGCACTTCAATATTCTTTGTGGAATGAAAACCTGCATTGTCAATGACTACGATTTTATATTCCTTTGGTTTGTACTGGGAAAATCCCTTTAAGTAAGCTTCAAATATTGTAGTATTGACACCGTTTATTTCCCAGACAAAACTATCACCATTTATTGGGGAATAGCTTCCATAAAGGTAAGTTGTCTTAAATATATGTTGATAGCTAACTATTGGTTTAACCCCAGAAGCTGTCAAATATCTGCCTATATGATTCATCATTCCAAACCTAGCTTCATCTTGGAAATATAAATTTATCTCGTCATAGTTGTTTTTATTTAGACTTGATCTAATGTTCTCTAAGGTATTAGGAAGTTTTTAAAAAAGCTTTTTCAGCTTGATTATCTTTTTTGTAGTGGGATTTTCGGGGTACTTTGAGTTTGGTACTGAAATGTTGTATTAGATACTCGCGCATACGCTGGTATTTTACCTCTACACCGTATTGCTCAACTACCCATTGTTGGGCATCCCAATATCCCAAAAAGGGATTGTGTGGATCGTTGACTCTCTGTTCAAGGCCTTTGTGTATCTCACTACTAATGATTTTGGAACCCTTCTTCTTAGGCTTATCAGTCAGCATAGAAGTAACACCACCCGATTTATAATTTACTAACCATCGCTCCATTGTTCTTATATGTACTGATAGATAATCGGCAAGTTCTTGACGGGTATCAAATTTTTCGGTTTTAATATCTATAAGACATTTGATTCGCTTTTCAGACCTCAGGTTTTTCTGCTTTGACAGCAATTGCTTTAGTTCCGATAATGATTCCGTAATCTCTAAATAAGCTTTCTTTCCCATGACTAAATATACGAAATATATACGGCATTGCATAACTATTTTGGTATAATACGTATCCAGTGTTATAAATTTAACTAAAAATAGTTGCCTTTTCTATACTATAAAAACGATTTTCTATAATAAAATCTTTAAAAATTAACAAAATTTTACAAAAAAAACACAGGCTGTTTTGTTTGAAATCAAGAAAGGGCTTTAAATGGTCAAGGCCTTAATTCTAGTAGTGTTGTCGCGCTTAATAGTTCTATTTATAGCGCTTTACAGGTCTAAACATTTTAATTCCGTTTTAGGCTTTAATAGTCCTTTTTACGTTTTTTAGGTGTTAGGAGCAGGAGAATGGTTCGTCTACAATAGGAGAAAGTTTTATTTAACCCTCAAAACTACAAGACTATGAAAAAGGCAACCTTATTATTGGCATTACTAACATTTAGTGTTATGTTTTCTCAAACGGATATTGCACTAAATACAGAAATGAATTGGACTAAAAACTGGACCAATTTTGATCCTAAGACAGCCTCTTATAATAGTCCAGATGCTTCTATACCAAATATTATAGATACAGACCTTACTTTAAATAGAGATACAGTGTATTTAATGTCTGGAATTGTTTATGTAACTAATAATGCAACATTAACTATAGAGCCAGGTACTTTGATTCGTTGTCAAGCAGAAGGCGCTACAAGTTTAGTGGTTACTAAAGGTTCTAAATTAATCGCTGAAGGGTCTAAAGCATTACCTATAGTATTTACGTCTAGTAAGCCTGTTAAAGCGAGAAGAGCGGGAGACTGGGGTGGTATTTCTATATTGGGATCAGGGAAAGTAAATTTACCTGCTCAGGTAGGTTTTATAGAGGGCGATTACGAAAATAGATTTTCATTATATGGAGGTACATCTCATGAAGAAGAGACTACAAAGTTAGCTTATGTTCGTATTGAGTTTGCAGGTAAGAAGTTAAATGGTAAACAGCGCATTGCAGGCTTGTCATTATATGCTTTAGGTTTAAAGTCTCAAGTTAATAATATAATGGTAAGTTATGCCGCAGACGATGCTTTTAAATATTTTGGAGGTGCTTCTAAAAGCGAAAATCTAATTTCTTATAAGTCTAAAAACGATGATTTTAATTTTGAATTGGGCTACAATGGTAACCTAAATAATATCATGGCCGTAAGACATCCATTCATATCACATCCTAGTGGCTCTCACGCTATAGAAATAGATGGGTACAACCCTAAAAAAGGAATGACTTCTTACGATGATTTATCTGTTGTTAAAATTAGCAATGCAACATTAATCAACCTTTCAGATGAAAATAATTACCAACATACTGCAGCAGCAATTTCTACAAAGAACCACGCAAAAATAGAGTTTACAACATCTAAAATTTCAGGATTCTCTAATGTGGTGCGATTTGATAAATCTTATAAAGAATTTCAAGAGGTATTCAAATATTTCAAAATGGAATCTAGCTTATGTAATGTACACAACACGAATATTGTTGTAAAATATACAGCGCCTAATAAAGAGCATTTAAACAGCCTATTAAAGGCAAACAGATTTACAGCTAGTTTTACAAGTGTAAACGATTTATTTGTAAAACCATTAGATGTAAAATCACCAAAATTTATTCTTAAAGAAACAAACAACAGTTACGCATTAGCACAATAAACACACACACACACACAATTTTAAAGTAATTAACCAAAAAAACAAAAACGATGAAACATATAATTTTAATCCTATCGGTAGCCTTATTTACGACCATTAGTTTTGCACAGGACTCTAACGTATTATTCGAAAAAGAAAAAAGCACTCTAAAATTTCATACCATTGAAGATTTAGCACAGTTAAAAAAAGGCCAATTATTGGAATTATATATTAGCCGTGTTTACGAAATCACCACTGTTTTACCATACATGTCTTTAACAAACGAACCAGGAACAACTTTAGGAGATTTAGGCATAAGAGAAGATTCTGATAATATTAAGATACTAGAGAAGCAACACGAAGTTAACGTGGCGGCTTTTAAATATGCAAAGGAAACAATGACTCAATTTATCGCTTATGCAGATACCGACAAAATAATGCTTTCTGTATTGTATTTTGAAGAGATCATTAAAAAAATGCGTATTGGTTTAGAAGAAGATTTTTAAAGAGATATAGTTTCAATCCTTTATACATAGAAAGACAAACTAAAACTAGTTTTGTCGACATATAAAATTAAGCTCTAGAAATAGCGCTTAATTTTGTTTTATAGGGATACCAAAATTGAATACCATTTTAACCCCAGATTATATCGTGGAACAGCGTTAAGAAGGTTTTAAATGCCCTAAATATAGTGTAATGCTAGTGTTTGCAGCAGTTGAAAGCTATATATAATAGAGATTTCTTAATGACTAATTGGGGGTAAGGTAAACCAAATAAAAGTTTACTTGCGGTATAAGAAGTACTGGTCTACTAAATCTATATAGGCTTGTTTGGCTTCATCTTCAGTTACATTTTGTATTTGAAACAAGGCATTCGTTTTAAAGGCATTGATAATCGATTTTTTACTTCTAGGCTTGCCATAGTCATTAGTTGCCTTTTTGTAATAGGCATAGAGTTTTAGAAGAATATCGGCAGGAAAAGGCTCTTTGTGTGCATTGACACGATCTACTGCTTGATCAAATATGGTATCTAAGGCTGATTTACTCATTTATCTTAGCTATAATACTTTCTCCTCCTCGTACTTTTTGATTAAGAGCGACATTAATTTTTGTGTCTAAAGGCAAATAGAGGTCTACTCTAGAGCCAAATTTAATAAATCCAGATTCGCTTCCCTGCGCAGGCGTATGGCCAACTTCGGCATAGTTTACAATACGCTTTGCCAAAGCACCTGCAATCTGTCTAAACAAGACCTTTCCGTAAGTTTTATTCTCGACAACAACAGTGGTACGCTCGTTTTCTTCACTGGCTTTAGGATGCCAAGCTACCAAATATTTACCAGGGTGGTATTTACTAAAACATACGTTTCCTCCAATAGGGTAACGGGTTACGTGTACATTTATTGGAGACATAAAAACACTTACTTGTAAGCGTTTATCTTTAAAGTATTCTTTTTCAAACACTTCTTCAATCACCACAACTTTACCATCTACAGGAGAGACTACGGTAGTATCGTCGCTGTGCGTATGGCGTTTTGGGTTTCTAAAAAATTGTAATATTAAAATTAGAACTACGAGAAGTGTTACTAATATTAAAAGGCGTAGCCAGCCTATTGTAATAAAGTAGTCTGTTAGTAAAAAACCAGCGACTACGGCTATTAGCGTGAATAAAATGATTTTATGACCTTCTTTATGAAACATAATCTATAATTCTTAAAAATAAGTAAATAAATGGTGAAGCAAAAATAATACTATCTAAACGGTCTAAAAGGCCCCCGTGCCCTGGCATGATAGTACCACTGTCTTTCACTTTGGCTTGTCGTTTAAATTTAGATTCTATTAAATCTCCTAAAGTTCCAAAAACGGCTATAATAATGCTTAGAAGTAACCAGTAGGTGAAATTTAGTGTGTTTGAAACCGTTGCTATAAAATAGCTAGCGATACAAGAAAAGAAAACACCGCCTAAAAAGCCTTCTACTGTTTTTTTAGGGGAAATCTTTTCAAATAATTTTTGTTTTCCAAAATTCTTACCTACAAGATATGCAAAAGAATCGTTAACCCAAATAAGAATAAAGGCGCCTAATAAAATCTTAGGACTAAAGCGGCTGGCAATAAGTGCTAAAAATACAAAGCCACTAGATAGGTAAAAGGTTGTAATGATATATCTTTTGGTTAAAAATAGAGGGATTTTTTTAGAGAATAAATCTTTAATAAGAAAAAGATTTACAAATACAGTGAGTACCATAAGTATTTGTGTCGTTTCATCTAGCCCTAGATTAGACTGTAAAGCCATACGCCAATAGCAAAATACAGCGTAGAGCACTATAAAAATGAAATACGGCACGTTGCTTTTTAGCTGAATAAGCTTTTTAAATTCAAAAAGCGATACGATACCAAACAGAAAAAACAGGATGATGAATCCATGAGGCGTGTTTAAGCTTAGGACTACAATTAATAAAACGACATAGAACACCCCAGATAATGAGCGTAATAACATATCTTTCATGTATTTTTAGAAGGTGTTTTAAATTATAAATCCTCTAACAGCAGTAAATATAGGTTTTTTGCGCTACTTCCATAGCTTAAAAAGTCTTTTTCGTCTGCAGACTTGAAATGTTTAATGGTAGTGATATTTGAAGGGATGTGTTGTTTGTTTTTAGATTTGATAAGCCTTAGTCCCTCTCCAATATTATCAACAATCTGGCTGGTAGTTGCAAATACAATTAAATTAAAAGGAAGTTCTGGTAATTTTTTAGTCGCAATTTGATTCGAACTGATTAGTAAAGAACCGTCTGTAGCGATAAGATTCTCGCAGGTTGTTAAGAAATACGTTGCGCCATTGGTTTTTTTAGAAGGAATCATACTGCAATATTTAAATTTGGCCAGTAAGTTGTCGTCTATAATCAATCCGCGCTTTTCATGCCAGCGGTTCTCTTCTACAATATTATTAAAGTTTTCGTATACTTCGTCTAAATTATCGCAATACAAAAACTTACCACCATTAGCTTTAAAGTTTATGGTAAACTTTTCATCTATAGGTAGCTTAAGTTCGGGCATATATTTGCCCCTGTCATTAGACTTTATTTCCTTTTCAGACTGACTTGATTTGGGTCTGAAAAATTTTTTAAAAAGATTCATTCAGGTGCGCGCTATTAACCTTGATTAATCGAGAGTTTACCAAATATAAAAAATCTTAAATTAATCTAAAGATTAATTTAAGATTTTTACCAAAAGGTTAACGAAATGCTTATTTATCTAATTGTGGGGTTACCACTTGTTCTTTGTTTTTATCATTAAGTTGATTGCTGCCAAAGATTTCTTCTAAATCATCTTTAAAGATCACTTCGCGTTCAATAAGGCGTTCTGCCAATATGGTTAAATTCTCTCTTTTTTCTTCTAAAAGATCGAGTGCGCGTTGGTATTGCGTTTCTATAATGGTTTTAATTTCATTATCGATAAGTTCTGCTGTTTTCTCACTATAAGGCTTTGTAAAACCATTATCGCTTTGTGGATCGTAGTAGGTTACATTCCCAACACTCTCACTTAAACCTGCTACCATTACCATTTCTTTGGCTTTTCTCATAACGCTTTGTAAATCGCCATAAGCACCGTTAGAAATTTTATTAAAGATGAGTTTTTCGGCTGCTCTACCTCCCATGGTAACACAGATTTCATCCAAATACTTTTCGGTTCTTTTTAAATTGGCCTCTTCTGGTAAGTACCAAGCTGCACCTAGAGAACTGCCTCGCGGTACTATGGTTACTTTAACTAAAGGGTCTGCGTACTTTAAAAACCAGCTTACAGTGGCGTGACCTGCTTCGTGAAATGCAACAAGTTTTTTCTCTTCTTGCGAGAAGACTTTAGAGCGTTTCTCTAGACCACCTACAATACGGTCTACAGCATCTAAGAAATCTTGTTTGTCTATAGATTTTTTATTATTTCTTGCCGCAATAAGGGCTGCTTCGTTACACATGTTAGCAATGTCTGCACCAGAAAAACCAGGCGTTTGTTTTGCTAAAAAGTCAACATCTAATTCTTTTACTTTTTTAAGCGACCTAAGGTGTACTTCAAAAATTTCTTTTCGTTCGGTAAGGTTAGGTAATTCTACATGAATTTGACGGTCAAAACGTCCCGCACGCATTAAGGCTTTATCTAAGATGTCTGCTCTGTTGGTGGCTGCTATTACAATAACGTTTGTTTTAGTCCCAAAACCATCCATCTCTGTAAGTAATTGGTTTAAGGTATTTTCGCGTTCATCGTTGCTGCCAGACATGGCATTTTTACCACGAGCACGACCAATAGCATCAATTTCATCTATAAATATGATAGAAGGTGATTTTTCTTTAGCTTGTTTAAATAAGTCTCTAACTCGAGATGCACCTACACCAACAAACATTTCTACAAAATCAGATCCAGATAATGAAAAGAAAGGTACTTTAGCTTCGCCAGCAACAGCTCTTGCTAATAAGGTTTTACCTGTACCAGGAGGGCCTACAAGTAAAGCCCCTTTAGGTATTTTACCACCTAATGTCGTGTACTTTTCAGGATACTTTAAAAAGTCTACAATTTCTTGTACTTCTTCTTTAGCACCTTCAAGGCCTGCAACATCTTTAAAAGTGGTTTTAACTTCTGTATTTTGGTCGAATAATTTGGCTTTAGATTTTCCAATATTGAAGATCTGTCCGCCTGCACCACCACCAGCACCGCCAGACATGCGACGCATGATAAAAATCCAAACCCCTATAAGTAAGACAAAAGGTAAGATTCCTATTAAGAAATCTGCAAGGTGATTTTCTTCTGTAAGATAGATAGGCTCTAAATCCAGATTATTTTTCTTAATAACATTATCAAGGTCTTTTTGAAAAATCTCTAGCTCTCCAAATTCAAACTTGTAATTTGGTGCCGTATTAGACGATGGTAAAATGCTATTAGATTTCGTTTTTTTATGCACCTCTTTTTTAGCCGCTTCACTTGTAAGGTAAACTTTTGCAAGTCTTCTGTTTACAATTTCTACTTTCGCCACATCACCATCTTCAACGAAATTAAAAAATTGCGTTGGGTTAGTGGTATTGCTGCTTTCTATGTCACCATTGTTAAATAGTGTAAATACTAAAAATAGAGATAAGACAATCCCATATATCCAATATGGGCTAAATTTAGGTTTTTTATCTTTAGTGTTCTTTTTGTCGTTTGCCATGTTTTTCTTTTAGTAACTTGTTTCTATTACTGTTGTTTTTGCGTCTCCCCAAAGGCTTTCTATATCATAAAATTCTCTGGTCTGTTTTTGGAAAACATGAACAGCGATATTTACATAATCTAATAAAACCCATTCTGCATTATCGGCACCTTCTACGTGCCAAGGGTTATCCTTAAGTTCTTTGCTTACTTTTTTCTGAACGGAATTAACTATTGCGTTAACTTGTGTGTTTGAAGTACCTTCACAAATTATAAAATAATCACAAACAGTGTTTTCAATGTCTCTTAAATCTAAAATCCGTATTTCTTTGCCTTTAACATCTTCTATGCCACTAATGATAACTGATATTAACTGATCTGTGCTTACTTTATCTTTCGTCATTAAATTTATTTACTTTGTGCAAAGTTATTATTTTTTTGGTTCTTTATACTTTAAAAATGCTACAAGATTTTAAACTACTAAAATAACACCTTTAATGTCCATAATCAAACTTGATGCCATCGATTCTACTAATAGCTTTTTAAAGAAACTCAATACAAGCCAAAAAGTAGACCATTTTACAGTAGTTACGGCGCAGCACCAAACCAATGGACGTGGGCAGATGGGAGCGGTTTGGCAATCGCAAAGTTCAAAAAACCTTACCTTTAGTGTGTTTGTAGACAGTTCTAATTATAAATTAGAGCATACTTTTTTTCTTAGTATGGCTACAGCATTAGCAGTACGTCATGCTTTAGAAGATTTGCAAATGCCTCAACTTTTTATAAAATGGCCTAACGACATATTGTCACAAAACAAAAAGATTTGTGGCATTCTTATAGAAAATGTCATGAAGTCAGGTGTTATAGCGGCTTCTGTAATAGGCGTGGGGCTAAATGTGAACCAAACTTTATTTACAGGGTTGCCCAACGCGTCGTCTTTACGAAATATTACGGGGCGTGTTTTTGATAGAGACGCGGTTTTAGAGGTGCTTATAACCCATTTAAAAGCGTATTTTAACTATTTAGAAACAGGGAAGTATGCTACGCTAAAAGGGTTGTATACAAAACATTTGTACAGAAAAAACAAACCCTCAACATTTAAAAATGCAGAGGGTGTTATGTTTTCTGGTTTTATAAAAACGGTTCTAGATACAGGAGAACTAGAGGTGCTTTTAGAGGACAACATCACTAAAGCTTTTGCTTTAAAGGATATTACATTATTGTATTAAACGGCCTTAGGTAAATTAGTCACTAAGGTTTCAATAAATTTTGTGATAGGGCTTTTTATCATCATAGCCATCATGGGATTAAAGTCGCCATTAAATTGTAAATAGACTGTGCTCGAATTCGCAGCTGTTTCTGTAATATGTGCTATTAAAGAAAAATCAATTTTACCTCCAGCAGCCCCAAATTCTATCGTATTTGGCGCCGAAGCTTCTTTTTTCTTTAAAATAATCTCGGGCATGCCTTTTAGTGCAAATACAAAGGTGTCTTCGCTTAAAACTTCAAATTTACTAATGTTTTCGGGCATTAGCATTTCAAAGTTTTTAATGTTGGATATAAAGTTAAAAGTATCTTGTTGCGATTTTGCAACATTAACTTTTGGAGATTCTAAATTCATAATAGTTCGGGTTAGGTATTAAATACTAATAAACACGGTATCAAACAATGTCCCATTCGCTAGGATTGGTATTCCATTCGGTAAGCGTTTCTAGCTCTTCTTTGGTAATGTAATTGGTGTGTAAGGCTTGTTCTAACAAACTATCATAACTACCAAGGGTATGTAAAAGTACATTTTCTTTTTCAAAATTATCTTTTGAAACTTGAAAACCATAAGTAAAAATCGCCACCATACCTTTTACGGTAACGTTCGCCGCTCTTAGAGCTTCTACAGCTTTTAAACTGCTTTTACCAGTACTAATAAGGTCTTCTACAACGACAACTGTTTTACCTTCTTCGATATAGCCTTCAATTTGATTTTTTCTGCCGTGGCCCTTAGCTTCTGGTCTTACATATATAAATGGTAAATCTAAAACCTCTGCAACCAACATGCCAATACCAATAGCGCCTGTGGCAACACCTGCAATAGCATCTGGCTTCCCGTAGGTGTCTTCGATGTGTTTTGCCATTGTTTTTTTAACAAAATAACGAATAGCAGGAAATGATAAAATGATACGATTATCGCAATAAATTGGCGATTTCCATCCAGAAGCCCAAGTAAATGGTGCTTTAGGGCTTAGTTTTATAGCATTAGCCTCAAGAAGGACCTCTGCTGTTTTTTTAGCGGTGTCTTTATTAAAAATCATGCTGCAAAATTACACATATATTTAAAATAAGGAAGGCGTGTTTTGTGAGAATAAAATATTTTTTTTAACAATTGTTGGTTGTTTTTAAAAGTGATATTTTTACGACATAATAAGCTTTTAATTTCTCTATGTATAAGATTTTTGTTGGTGACAAGCCTATCACCTTAAGTACCCAAGTTAAAGACGAAAAAGGGGTTAAGAATTACAAACTTAATACCGTTATATTAAGACGTGTGATACGTAAACTTAATACCACGTCTATTAAAGAAGCCTGTTTGGTACATAAAAACGACGCTAAACTGCTTAAAAAGTTTTTGAAAAAAGCACCTAATGTCGTTGCAGGAGGTGGTAAAGTGTATAATGCCAAAGGTAAAATTTTATTTATCTATAGAAATGGCAAGTGGGATTTGCCCAAAGGAAAAGCAGAAAAAGGCGAAAGCATAGAGGAGACCGCCATTCGAGAGGTGGAAGAAGAAACAGGCGTAACAGGTTTAAAAATTGTAAAACCTATTGAAACAACGTACCACATTTTTAAACGCAGAGGACGCTTTAGAATAAAAATAACCTATTGGTTTGAGATGATAACAGATTTTGAAGGGACGCTGTACCCTCAAGAAAAAGAAGGCATTACCAAAGTAAAATGGTTAGGCAAAAAGAAAACAAAAAAAGCTTTAGAAAACTCTTATGCTAATATTAAGCGTTTGGTTTAACTCGTTTTAGCTGGTGCTACTACATTACAGGGGGTATAGAAGTGTTTTTTAGTGCTATTAGGCTTAGACCGCAAATACACTTGTCGCTTTAAACGCTATAAAAAAAAGAGGGCTTTAACTTATAGAAAAGCCCTCTACAGACTAACTCATACAGCAGGCAGGTACCCGAAACCTACTTTTTATATCTTTATACCTCACCCACTGTATGTCTTTTATGTAAAAACCATAGGCCTGTATGTTGTGAGAGCAAATACCTTTATTAGCCTATGGCCTTTACAACCTAACGACCAACTAAAATCCCTTCGCTATACTACTGTTCTTAGGGTGTGTTTTGGTGTTTTAAATTTTTGTTTCCTGTTTTAGATAAAGGTTTAAAAAAATCTAACAGAAAGATTAAATCCTTATTTAGATTTTGTGTTAATGCGGTATTTAATGCACTGTTGTTATTTAAAACATAGTTTACATGTTTTGGGGTGCACCCATATTTTATGGCGAGTTTGCGTGGTATACATCTTAGTACTTTTTTGTCGTTTTCTGTAAATTGTTTACCCATATTTTGTAATATTGTAATGCATTGTAACATAATGTATGTAAACATATATTTTGTGATGCCACAAATATAGTATACTTTAGTATACTAAACAACATTTTTAAGTGTAATTATATATACTTTTATGGTTTTAAAGGATAAAATAAATACGATAATAGTAGAGCAAAAGATTTCTGGGGTGCAATTCGCCGAAAAAATAGGAATACAAAAATCTGCCGTTTATAATATTTTGAAGGGTAAAACCAAAAAGCTAAATCCAGAAACGGCTAAGAAAATAATCACGATTTTTAGTGAATATAGTTACAGTTGGTTAATGCAAGACGAAGCGGTTAAGGCTAAGGCATTTCCTAAAAATAGCAGTTTAGATGTTGTTGAAGTTACAGAAATAGTTATCAATAATTTCGATGAATTAATGAAGAATACATTGTTTAATTCATTTATTGAAAACATTAAGCTTACGGCGCGCAACGAAGCCCTCACAAATTTGTTCCTAAAAATGGAAGAGAAAAAGAAGACTAATTAAACCGAAACGTGATCTAAAATTAGCTGTTCTAAAGCAGCGTTATTTAATGCGATCTCTTTGTTTTTTGTTTCAAGTTTAATTAAGCGGTTTTCTATCCTATTAATTTTTTTTAAAAGCAAGTCTTTTTCGTCTACAAAATGATTTCCTGTAGATTTTTTTTGAAGCTCCTTTTTTAAAACACGAGTAAATGCGCTTTGGCTTATTTCGTTGTTTTTAAACTTCTCTCTATAACATTGTATTTTTTTCCAATCTCCCATTTAACTTGATTTTTGAGTTAAAAGCTCTATAGAGGCTTCCATTTCCTTAATAAATAGACGGTCGTTTTCTATTTTCTCTCTATTTTTCTTTTTTAATGTGAAAATGAGAAATGCTATTAAAATAAATATGGTACAAGAGCCAATAGCATACAAATGCAAAAGGGGATCATCTAAATACATGTTTGCATCAAGAATCCATAACAATTGTATCGAATAGCAATAAATTGGTAGTAAATAAGAAATAAAATAGGGTCTTAGGAGAAACCCTATTATTAAAAATATAGGTGCTAAACCTTGACATAAAGCCCATACAAAGTTTGAGAAATTGGTAAATCCAGATATGTATGAGCCTTTTAAATTGAGTACTTCAAATATTTTGTCTAAGAAGGGCATTACGCCTACTATAATAATGACTATAGTTCCTGCTATTCTAAGGCCTGGATCGTGGTCCTGGTCTTTGTATGCCTTTATCAACTCCCTGTATTTTTTCATTACTTTCTTCTTCAATAGAATTTGGTGTACAACTTTGCACAAACGTGACTAAAATAATTAATACTGCTAATAATTTTTTCATAATCTTAAGGTTATAATTAGTAATCTAAATATAACATTGACAGAAAAAAACATACAACATGTTGTATTATAATTTGTAAAATTATCGTTTTTTAAATAAAATTATTGTGGTTTTTCCGTAAAAGCGTATTAAAAAAGTATTAAAGTTCATTTTAGTAGTTGTAATTGTTTTTTAGTTGTTTTGATATGCTTTTTAATACGTGTTATTGCCAACAGAATAGGTTTTGATGAGTAAGCAAAAACATTTTAATTGGTTAAAAAAGGCGCCTTTTTGCGCATGTTACAGAGCGTTAAATGCATCCAAAAACTACAGAAATTAGAATTTAGCAAGTTAAGAAATAGCTCATTCTATTGGAACTGAACAAGTTTACGGTACAAAACGCTAACAGCGTTTACGCTCATTTAGAGGTTTAAAAAAAGGGGGCTTCACAGGCTATCATAACATAGGCTTTTCTATATTATAAAATAACATAGGCTTACTTGTATTGAAATAGATTCATATGGTTTTAAAAGGAATTTTCAATAAAAGACATATCGAAAAGTATCACGTATTTTAGGGTGAAGTTCTACAAAATTTAATAAAATCAGTTATATTTAAAATAAATAAAGTTAATTTTGAAGCAGACTGTCGTTACAAAACAAGAGGTAACACATTTTAAAAATAGCGTCATAACAAGCACGTTATGATTTGCATTTATAAAAACACAAATTAGAATTCAATGTTTAAAGCCAAGCTTTTTATCTTCGATAAAGACTATAACGTATTAGAATTTGATACGGATATTAACCAAAAAGATGATGGAACAGGGTTGCCCATAACTCGAACTCATGGAGGGAAACTCAATATTACGATGCCTTCTCCTAAAGATATTTCCGAATTTTTTACCGTAGCGGTATCTTCTAGGCAGATGGTTAGTGGGTACCTTAGATTGTTTGAACGCGATGGACTGCACAAACATAAAGATTGGGAATTTGCCAACGCCTATATATTGCAGTACCAAGAATCTTTTAATGCTAGAGACCACAAGCCCATGACCTGCCATTTGGTTATAAGTCCAGGGATTTTAAGAGTTAATGGTCTTATCTACGAAAACGAATGGAACCCTAGTAATCCGTTTAAAACACAAGCCACTCCAACTACAGTAAAAAAAGAAACCCAAGAACCAGTTGCGCTCGAAGGTTATTACACCACATTATCTGGTGAATTAATACCTAATGATGAATTGCAAATAGGCACAGAGGTATTCTATGTTTTAAAAACGCAAAACGCTGTAGGGCAATATATAGATTTAGATTTTACAGACGAAAAGAATGACTTTAAACACAACGGAAAACTACTGGTTAACGACATTCTAGAAGACTTTAAAATAACGGCCGATACGCAAAAAATAAAATTACAAGTCATTAGACAAACTATTTAAAACATGCCTACCTATAAATTTAAAGGGGAATACGCGCACATTACGCTAACCACCCCTAAACTCAAGATATTTAGACCCAAAATTAACAAGGCCTATTTTGCAACAGCCAAAATAGAAGCGGTAACCACCACCAGTACCACCAAAACGGTACAAGAAACCTACGTTGTAGCGGGTGGCGATACGCTAAGTAAAATAGCCAGTAAAAAGGGCACTACGGTTGCTGCCATTATAGAGAGCGACGCCCAACTCACACAGGCTAATAAAGACAACCTAAGGGTGGGGCAAAAAATAACCTTGCCTAATACGGTTGCCACTACCGAGACCAACAAAAAAATAACCTTTGAGAAAGCAAACGAAGGGGCTTTGGGGAGCGAATTGTACATTGTGGTAGAAACCGAGGGGTTTCAAGGCTATAGCGTGTATGTAAATATTAAGCAGGGTAAAGCAAAAGGCATTGAGGAAAAGGATGCTTTAGTTACCTTTAAAGACGAAAACGGCAATTATGTTACCAAAGCCGAAATTAAAGTAGGGGCTTTATGCGAATCGCATTATAGCAATATGGACGATTATACCGATATGGCCATCTATAAACTGCAAATAGACCATAACGATGCCACTAAAAAAGAGGCTTGGCAAAAAGCCTTGGAGGGTAAAGATAAAAAAACACCATTGTACTTACTGGTAGACGGCCATACTGTGCCTGGACAAGAAGAAATTAATGTAAACTACCACGGCGATAGCGAAGGTGGCGAAATACGTGGCGAGGCTATTAAAAATTTATGGCTGGATAGTGATGGGAATTGGTTTGAGTTAACAGATAATAAATGTAATTGTAATAAAGATTTAACCTCAGATGAATTAAAGAAAATATTTAAAAAAGCAAATGATAATAGAATTAAATCAATAGTAAACGAATTCAATAAAACTTATCAAACAAAAGATGGAGATAGTAAAAAATTATATGAGATTTTTGAGTTAGAAACTTGCCAAGAAAGGGCGCATTTTTTTGCTCAAGCTTATGTTGAAAGTTTATCTGATTTAACAGGAGCTTTTAATGGAGAAAGTTTGAATTATCCTGTTTCTAAATTAGTATCTGGCTATCCTTTTTCATGCTTTAAGAAGAACCCTGAATTAACAAAGAGGGCTTATGAAATAGGGAGGGGGCCTTATACTTATTTTAAAGAAATTGAAGTTTTAGATAAAAAAACAAAGAAAAAAATAAAGAAAAAAGAAAAAGTGACAATTCCATCAACCCAAAAAGCTAATCAAAAAGCTATTGCTAACATAGCTTATGACGATGCTAATAGAAGTAAAAGCTTTAAGCTTGGTAATACAAAAAAAGGAGATGGATGGAAATTTAGAGGAAGAGGCTTATTGCAAATTACTGGTAGAACAAATTATACAAATACACAAGAAATTATAAATACTAAAATACCTATTTCAGGAATAGATTTAAGTAGAGGTTCAGATAAATTTACAGCCAAAGAAGCTGTTTTTGCTGGTTTAGCTGATTGGTATGAGAAAAAGTGTTATACACCTGCTAATAAGGGAATAACTGATAATGATGTAGATGCTGTTACAAAAAAAATTAATATTGCCACAAAATCTTATGGAGACAGAAAAAAAGCATTTAAAGTTAGTAAGGTAGCATTTAAATTATTGGAGTGTTCTAAATTGAAAAAAAAATAATGACAAAAAAAATATATTTACCAATTATCATTCTTTTATTTCTTTCTAGCTGTAAGGGAAATACAGAGAAATTAGATAAGAAAATCGATAAAAAAGAGGAGCAGCAAAATAAAATAGATACAGCTAAATATAACTTAGAAAAAATAGAAAATTTATACAAAAGAAAATCGCTTGACCATAAAATTATATCTTCAAATAAATGGTTAAATGAAAAAGAAACCATATTTGTTTTTGAAAATGAGAAGTTAGGAGAAGATTATGGCTCAAATGTTAATGGTTTTGTTTACGTATTTGATAAATTAGGGAGTAAAAAAATTGTTATTGATACTTATGAGCCTGCTGGTCGAAAAGCACACATTGAGTCATTTTTCTTTTACAATGTTGATAAAGATATAGAGAAAGAATTAATTGTTTTATGTTCTTGGGAACAAAGATTAAAAGAAACAGCAGAGGGGAAATTATATCAAACTTTTATTTATGATGATTACAAAGATGGTGACAAACTAATTTTCTTAGAAGAAATTAGCAGTTATTTTGGAATTGAATTTGACGGTATACAAGAAGGAGAAGATATAAAAGCTGAGTTTAAAACCCCGAGCGAAATAAAATCAGAATTAAAAAGAATAGGATATTAAAAATTAAGTATCAAATCGCGCTAGTATATCTCAAAAAAGTAAACACTAGTACTTGTGCTATTAAGAGTGGGCTATGGAGTAAGAACGAGATTATGCTTTTTGTTAGAAATGATACGATTATTAAAAATCAAAATGAGATTTTTATAAAAAATAAAGAGATTAAGCACATTAAGCAAAATATTCTGTTAGAAAACTAACAAAATTAGGAAAAGACCAATTGGTGTAAAAAAAGCTTTAAAAGTTGAATTAAAGACTAATACATCAGGAGAAAGTTCTAGATAAAATTTAAGATTATGAGGTATATATTTTTAACTATACTAGTAGTGCTTTTAGTTTGTTGTAGGCATGATAATAAAAAAGCAACTAAGATAAAACCAGCAATAACAGGGGGTGAAAACGTTGCTTTTAATAAGAAAGAAGACGCTGTTTTCGTAACGCAAAAAAATACTGAATACCCAAAGATCTCAGGAGTCTATCTATTAAAAGCATTAGAAGAAATAAACTGTCCTTTTTGGATAACAATTCAAAATAAAAATGATAGTCTCTATTACTCGTTTTTCAAAGAAAATAAGATTGTAAAAAAAGGAATCTTAATCAAATCGAAAAATAATGGCGACGTATATTTAAATTTCTCAAAAGAATTTACGGGTATATATTCAAAAAATGAAATTACAATTCAAAATTATGGAAATAGCACAAACGAATACGAACGTATTCCTTATTGCGATTTTAAATATTTGAATTTGGTAAAAAATGAGAAGATAACTGCATTTAATTTAGAGTATTATAATGATAAAGGCTATTATTTAGAACAATCAGGGCTGTATAAAGAAGCTATTTATTTATTAGAAAAAATAATAGAAAATTTCCCTGATCGCACTGTGGCTTACATTAATCTGGGAGATGCATATTGGGGTTTGGGCAAAAAAAAACATGCTAAAAAGGCATATTTAGTTTATGTTGAGCAAATGACATCCAAAAACAAGAAAGAAAAGATACCTAAAAGGGTTTTAGAAAGAACAAAATAGCTTGCAAAATAGTACTCAGTAACCTTTTGTTAGCTTTAGAAATTCTTAAAAAGTAGGTAATGAATAGTCATTTTAAATATTACATGTTATTTTTTTTAATATTAAATTCAAGTTGCAATAAGAATGTCAAGGAAAATAATAAGCTAGAAAACAATGTCCATTCAGAAAAGGAAAGGGTAATTATTACAAAATCAAAATTAGACGAGATACAAGGTGTTTGGTTAGGAGAAAAAGATATAAATCAGAGTATTTCTTATAGAGTTCAATATGGAAAGAAGGTATTGGATTTAGTCTGTTTAGAAGGAGATTGTAATGGGGATAATTTATTTGTTGAAACAAGCTTCTTAGGTTTTTGTAAAACTAATGATTTAAAGAAACTGCAATCCAATCTAGAGCATATAAATAAAGCTGAATTTATTAAACCCAATGGAAATGTAATGGTCAAATGGAGTGACTCAATATTTATCGATCAGAATTATAGTATTAATGCTGTTTTCTATACGACAAGATTGGTATCTGATTACATGTTAGACGAAATTAATAGTAAACAATCAAGCTTTGTTAAGCTTAAAAGTCTGCCTAATTATTTATTTTCTTCTATTTCTAAAAAGAAGGGGTCTTTTATAAAAGATTATAATATTTCGGAATTATCATCTAAAATAAAAGTAGTTTCTAATAAAACATATTTTTACAATGGCATGACAGAAGACACTAAACGTAAAGCCTTTTTAATAAAAAACGATGTTGCTTATCTTGAAGACATAACTGGTGAATGGGCTAAAATATATTACGA
>CANNGA010000015.1 GCA_947504035.1 uncultured Flavobacteriaceae bacterium | reverse complement strand
CCGAGTTTTCTAAAGTCTCCTTTCTTTTCTTTAGCGATGAGTACTTGCTTAACTGCTTTGCTCTTGTAAGTGCCATGTACCAAATCTTGTTGAATATCTTCTAAAAAGGTTTTTACGCCTTGTTTTTCGATATCTTCAAAACTTTGTCCATCTACGCCTACTCCCTTAGAATAGTTGCTTTTGACTCTCCTGTAAGCTTCTATTAGCGTTATGTCTTCACACAATTTTCCGTAGAGACTAAACGCCTTGAAGTTTTTGTCCTGCTTGGCTCTAATGTATAGCTTCCTTTGAAAAACACGAAGCCTTTCTTCACAGTCTGAAGGACGTGCTAATAGATGGGCATCAATACTCGTCGTTCTGTTTTTCATATAAGCTTTTCTAAAGTAGAGCTCCTTTCCTAGATAGAGTTTTGTTGTCTCTACAATTATTGGTACTATGAGCTCCTCCGACTTCTCTAATAACTAATTGTAACTTCGTAATACTTATATACAATTATTTACAATTGCCAATTGCTGTTATTGGAGATCTCCCACGTTTAACACACATCCATCTATAAGCACGCCATCCCTATGACTCCGGTAGTTTATTACAATTCAAGCAACTGTTAATCCTTGTAATATGGCAGGGTTCGAGACCGTCAAAACTCTCCCCAAATCTACTGATACACTTATCGAAGCTACTTCGGGTTCACGCTTAAGCATTACGGCTTGTTTATTTGATAGCATGGAGCTTCAGAGAATCCCTCACGAAACTTACTGTCCATGCATCTTCAGAGTGAACAGTTAATTGCTCTGGTAGGATTTACACCTACTGGATGTATGCCACTTCGTGGCACACCAACGTGTTTGTATAAGGAAAGTTGCGGGTTTGTGGGCGAGGATTTTCCGAAGGAAAATCAGAAGCTAGCAAACAGGCAACTAAATTTGGTTTAGCTAAAACTAGCAATTTTTTTTATACGGTGTTGCCATTTCGTTGTTATTTCAGAGTTCAGTTTTCCGTTTTTCAGAGTTAGAGTGATTATGTTTAACTATTTAGTCCGCAAATAGGTTTAATTCCGACTCATATATTTTTCTTATTAACCTTATCATTAATTATATAAAATAGAATTGAGTTGAATAGAATGAATAATATAACAAACCAGAATCCATAAATTGGACCTATCCAAGTTGAAGCAGCCCAACTATGTACCATTAAAACAAACAAAAGGAAAATCCGAGATATTTTTCTTGGTAAATAATATCCAATAATTCCAATTAAAATCAACCATATAGTTGATATAATAAAAAGTCCTGAAACGTGACTTTTCATCATAAAATTTCCAATTGGATTCCCTTCATTCGCAATATTCAAGTTTCCATTCCAATATTCTTTTGGTTGGTGAATTGTAGTTATTGTTATATCAAAAATACTTGCCCAAAGAGCTGGAATTAATGCAATTAGTTTTTCTCTTTTATTCATTCAATTTTTTTCAGTTTTGAGTGAGCACAATGAATGGCAACGTTTAGCTATGCGTAGTGCGGAAGTAGAAAATCACAAGTTTTCGTGCCAGCACTGAGCCAAAGTTTATGTTTTGTTTTTATCTTTTCTAAAATACTAAATTTAATACTTTGGCGACAAACCAAATAGACAAAAACCTTTCAGTTAGACCTAAACCCCGCATTATCGCATAGGTGTTGTTACCCAACGTTTTATTCCTTCGTTTTATATTTATCATAATCAGGGTCTTCAAAAACTTTTCCGTGATATTTTTGTACCAATTCTTGAATATCATCTAAACTTTTCTGATTCTCAAAAAAGAATTTTTTATTTTCTTTCAAATTCAGAAATTCCATAGTCTCGATTGCTATAAAAGCGCAATAAATAAAACTGTCGCTTAATAATCTTAAATAATGAGCATTCATTGCAATTTCATAATCAGCTTGAGATCGACTTTCTCGCTCTCTAATAATTGAAATTCCTGTTTCATCTCCGTGCATAACGTGGCTACTCATTCTATAACTATGAGTAAGCGCAACAATCATTTCAAATGGTTTGCCTCGATAGTTTTTTGAAATCGAAAAGATCATTTCTGTAAATGACCACTTTTGCTCTACTTTTTGTCTTTCAGATTTTGTCCATTTTTCACGCAATTCAGTTTCTAAATCGGCAGGTAGAACCATCGGTAAATATGCAAGTCTATGAACTGTACTATCTCGAAAATGTTCTAAATTTCTTTTTGCCTGAGCAGATTGTTTTATAGAACTTATTTCTGCTAAAGAATTCCAATATTCGTTTATTCGAATATTCTGTTCTTCTTTATCGGCAGTTGTGATAAATAAAAACTTCGTAAAAGTTTCAAGTGCTGATCTTAGTACAATTTCAGCATCCCAAATCCGATTATCTAATACCAAAGTAGTCACGGATTCCAATCGGGAAAGAACGAATTCAATTAAAGGTAAAACTGGTTTTATTTCCGTTAGATTATCTTTAATTATTCCGAATAACTCAATGTTGTTTTTGTTTATTGCTTGAAAATATCTTTGTGTTATTTTGTCTTTGTCTTCCTCCCAACTCATAAGTGATTCGGTTTCATTTTTACTTTATTCACTCTTATGTTGGGCAACATAGATATATGTGCAATTGCACATATATCTCATGTATGTGTTTCACAAATCTAAAGGATTTTTTACAGATTCAAAACTACTAATAGCTACATGTGTGTATACTTCTATAGTTTTCGAGCTATTATGTCCTAATAGAATTTGTATCTGTCTCAAATTGGTGCCATTTTCCCCTAAAAGACTAAGAGGTGGCTAAAACAGTTCAAACCACTACCTCACTCACAGCATGACTTTTACACAAAAACTACTAATCAAGGTGAAACAAAAAAATCGCTTCGAACCTCTTGTTTAAAGCGATTTAATTAAAACTGTGACCTCAAAGGGATAGGGTTCGAACTTTTTGAAGAACGATACCTTCCAAATACGCTCAAAATCTCATGCTGTTTTGAGCTTATAAGTACGCTTTGAAAATCGTTTTTTATTTAAGTGGATAAAGACAACAGCACATATAGCGTTGGCCTATCGGCACGCCATATGCTTCTTAGTTATTGGCAACCGTTTTTATAATTTCTTCTTTTAATTCAGTTGCAGATATTTTTTTCATATCTACATTTTCTATTTTATTTTTTCCTAATATAATTTCCGTTTTTCCAAAAGTCAGGTTTCCATTGTCGTAGCCGATTGCTGTTATAAGAGCCTTTTCTCCTTTTGGTAATCTGTTATATCCTTCTTCATCTTTAGTAAAACTATATTGATTTTCTTCTTTTTCATACCCACTTAAAATGACATTTCTACCATTTAAAAGAAGGTTTATGATTTGAACTTCTTGATTTGTTTTAGCAACTAATTCAATAGATTCGGATTTTGGGTCTTTGAAAAAGATGTCCACATTAACCCAACCTAAACTTGATATGTCGTAGGAAATAAATGCTTTGTTTATATTCTTTATTTTTGTTGTATCTACACGTTTTGTTGTATCTACTTTTGTTAATTTTTGACTTGCAAGTTCTCTATACCAATTAATTCTGTTGTGATAATTTTGACTTGCATTATCTACAAGCCGTTTGTGAGCATCTTTTTGAGCTTTTGTTCTTGGTCCGCCATTTGGATTTGGTACTTCTTTAAAAATCCAAGAATTAAGATACTCGGTTGAATCTCTTACCAAATGTTCAACGACCATTTCGTCAATTTTATAAAGGTTTTTATCGAGATTATTCAGGTAAATTTCCATTACTTCATCATCACAAGCAACTCTTTCAATAAATTCCTTTGTTGCTACTAATGTGTTTTCAAATTCTAAATTGTTTTTAAATTTTTCTTCGTAGACATTGACAATATCAGACTCAATGCATCTCCAAGGTGCAATTTTAGCTAAAAATGCTATTGGATAAGGAACCAATGATTTACTTGGTTCTTCAAAGTTTTCCCAATTAATTGTTCCATCTTCTTTTCTTTGTCCTAAAAAAATCTTGGAATTTTCATCAATTTCGTTCTGCGGAATTTGAACTCTTATCTTATTATTTTCAGATAAGTATATTTCTTTTCCATTTTTGTCAGCTAAAGACAAATAAATCATTCCTGTAGATTCTAAAATTTCATTATTGTGGATAGTCTGAAGATTTGAAAGTATAAAATCTGATATTTGAAAATTCTCTTTAATTTCAATAGTCACATCCTCTACAATGTTGCCATTATTGTCCACAAAAGAATTTGGTGAAATGATTAGAATAGTTCCATTTTCCGCTATAACTGTATTATGTTCTTTAGTGTTTAATTCAAAACTTTGCTTTTGAACTGAAACTGTTTTTAGAGAATCAATAAATTCAGTTGGGAATAGTCCGAATTCCGAATTAAGTTTTACATCTTGTTTACAAGAACTTAATGTTAATACTAAAACTAAAATTATGATGCTTTGTTTCATTCTCTAAATGGTTGCCAACAATTGAATAACATCCATTAGTGCATGTTATTTATACTATAAAGCTAATGCATTTTTTATAATCTTAAAATGATTTACAGTTACATACATGTAATTTTATGTATTTTACTAAAGCTATGTCCTAAAAACGCCTGCATATAAGAACCAAATACGGCACCCGTATAGACTTATACAATGGAGCTATACAGATACACGCAAGAAGATTTGTTTGATATTTTAACACATCCCTGTTTATATTAAGTTTACATTATTCTTTTAACACAGCAAACACCTCACTACGCAACTATCTTACGTTATTTACATCCAAAATGATAATGCTATAACCTCGCGCTACCATTACTTCTTCTTCTTTTTAGATATTTTTTGCTTGCTGCGTTTCTTATCTAATTTTAATTTCTTTTGAATGCGTTCTTGTTCTCCCTCTATAACATCAAAAAAATAATCGTTATAGCAGTGGAGTTTAGCCGTTTTTAAGTGCTTTAAACTTGTTTTATACTTGCCTTTTACCTCAGCAATGTGGGCCTGTAACCCATACAATTCTGCCATATCTGAAGCGGCTAATGTTTTAGCAAAATCTAAAACTGTTTTTGCCTTTACCGTATTGGCATTCCATATAAGATATTTTATATAAACAGGATACACCTCTACGTAATGAGCATCTATGGCAATGACCCTATCGAAACACGCAAAGGCGTTTTCTGGCATAGCCAAATGTTTGGCATATATTTCTCCCAGTAAACAAAGGGAAGCGCAATGTGCGTCGTCGTAAGACAAGGCGTAGTTTAAAGCCTCGCAAACCTCGTTCCAATCGCCGCAATAGTCATTAGCCGCTGCCTTTGCCTTTAAATAATAACAATCTGCTACTGTTAATCCCATGAATCTTGTTTTAATTTATGTTTTAATGCTTGTCGTTTCTTTTTGTAACTTTTAGTTGTGTTTTTGGTTTTAAAATCAGAACCTGTAAATACACGTATAGGATTGCCGCGCGCCACATGGAGGTGGTTTTGCCATTGTGCTTGCACAGTAGCTTTTAACTGCTCTTGATTATATGCCGCCACTTTATCTTGCAGCCGTTTTATAGCATTCTTTTTGTTTTGATGTTGCGACCTGCTATCCATAACCAAGACCTGCAAACCCGTTTGCTTATGTGTTGCTCGTATGGCCGAACTTACTTTGTTAACATGCTGTCCACCTGGACCAGAACTTCTAATAGCCTGAAACTTAATATCTGTTTCTTTTAAATGCGTTTGTGCTGCTACTTCTATTTCATAAATACCAATAAACCAATTTTTACGTTTATGGAATTTTCGAAAAGAGGACTGCCCTATCCATTGTATTGTTCCTAACCATACTTTTAAGAACACCTCTAAGGCCTCTCCTTGTAATTGAAGTGTTGCGGATTGTAGCGTTCTGTTTTCTACACCTGGCACACTATCTAAAAGCGTGTATTTAATGTTTGCTCCCTTAAGCGCCTCTATAAATAGCTTTAGCACCTGGGCTACAACCCAACAACATTCAACAGGCCCCTTTCCTGAGCTTATTTGTATAATTTTTGTATTCAAAATTTAAATTTTTAATTGTATTTCTCCCGTTTTTGGATGAAACACCATTTGTTGAACAGTAATGTCCATTTTAACTTTACGATTCGAAAGAATCTCAAAACATGTTTCTTTTGTACAAGGTTTACTCGTATCTATTAGCGCTTTCACCATTTGATGTCGCTCCGAAGCTGTGACCTGTAAAGGATCTTTTGTTTCTTTATTGTTAGTGAGTTTTAAATACTCATTAGTAACAATAACACTACCATCTTCTGATAATCTATGCGCATACCTAGAAGGGGTTCTCTCTATTACAACATTTTCACCTTTACGACATCCCACCACTAACAATAAACAATCTGACGCAATTGGTGTTTCCGATAAAATTTTAACAGCAGTTTCAAAAGTTGAGACACGTTCTAAAACATCTCTTATTAAAAATGTTATTGGAATTGCAAACTGAGGTGCTTCGTGACTCATTACAGCATTTAGCGTAATAGAAAACGCCCCCTTTCGCACGCCTGACAATGCCCCTATAAATCCAGGCCAACTTACCAATGAGCAAACGAGATGTCCGCCCTTCATTACATCGAAAACTTTCGTGTATTTGCCTAAAATGTTATCCTCTGTCCACCAATCTAAATTTCTCGCATGAAGCCTATCTTTATCTTGATCAACACAAAAAGCAGTACACCCGAAAACAAACTTTAAAGCATCATAATATAAATTTGCTATTACTATTTCATTTTCTGAAAAATCACAGTAGCTTGCTATTGCTCTCACTTCTTCCATATAATCATGAGCTACATATAGCGTCTTATATGTTTCTATATATTGTTGAAATATTCCAGCATCACTGAGATCATTTAAATAGTATTTTAAGAGGTAATTTATTTCTTTCGAATATGCTTTTAAAAACGCCCACCTTTTAGAGGGCGCTTTATCTAGGTTTACTATTAGCCTTTCCATTATTAAATTATTTAAGTGGGTTTTTAGACAATAAAGGATCTCCAACAGGATTCTTTCCTTTTTTTAATAATTTAGAAGCTGCCTTTACAGCCCAACAGGCACTACTTGAATGTACGGTGTCATAATATCCTAACAATCTATCTGGCGCTACCAACGTCCAACCATCTACTTCTACAGTATCTATAACCACAGCTTGAAACATATCGATTGTTATTTTTATCTGTCTGCCATCAGGCAACCAGTCTATTTTTTCATAGCGTTTAAAATTCTCGTTATTGGGAACATAGTCGTATCTCGTCCATACTTTCTTAAACCCATGCTCTTGTAATATTCCCATAACTTGGGGTCTGTTTTTAGGCGATACAAAAAGATCTATATCTTTATGATCGTGCGCATGTTTGTATTCTGTATGGTTCGTTTTAGACATAAAATGCCAGGCCCAACCCCCAGAAATAATTACCCATTTTTTTAAATGCTCTAGGATATGTAGCCCCAATACGATTCTATATTCTGGCCACAGTTCTCCATATCGTTTTATAGTATGTTTTGTTTTCATGTTATTATTTTTTTTGCGTTAGAGATTGAGGCTTTGTTGGAGCGCCTCGCAGAGCGCGACTGCCGAAAGCCCGACCCTTTGGGTAACGCCCAACTCCTTTACTGCTTTCCTGTTTTATTAGCGATCCATCCTCACAATTTTTGGTGTAAATGTGCCTAAGACCTCTACCAGTTCTTGCTGGTTACGTATGACTTTTGTAATGTCTTTATAGGCCATAGGCGCTTCATCTACACCGCCACCAATTAGCGTGATCTCATGTTGTTTTAATTGTTTTTTAAGCTCACTTTTGGTAAACTTCTCTTTACATTTTCGGCGCGAATGTAGACGTCCTGCACCATGAGATGCAGAGCTTAAACTTTCGGCATTGCCCAGCCCTTTTACGATATAACCTGGCGCTGTCATAGACCCAGGAATAATCCCCAAAGCGCCTTTAGCCGCTGGTGTTGCGCCTTTACGATGCACAATACAGTCCTGCCCGTTTACCGTCTCTTTCCACGCAAAATTGTGATGGTTCTCAATCTTTGCGATCGCTTTAGCTCCTAATAACTTTCCAATACGGTAATGGATATCGTCGTGACATGCCTTGGCATAATCGCCCGCTAAATTCATCGCCAACCAGTACTCTTGTCCATCGTGGGTATTCATATCCAACCAAGCTAAATGTTGTACATGTTTTGGCAACGGACATTGTTTTGCTGCCAAATACGTGTAATGTTTTGCGATATTAGCGCCTAAACCTCGAGATCCGCTGTGCGACAACAGCCCTATATACGTTCCTGTTTTAAGTTGCCATGGGTTGTTTTCGTCTGTAATAGCAACTGCTCCAAATTCTACAAAATGATTACCACCTCCAGAAGTTCCTAATTGCTTAAACGCTTTTACTTTTAGCCTTTTTAACAACGGTATATCATTAAATTCTGGCCGTTCAAACACAGCATGGTCGTGCTTTTTATCGTGGGTTTCATACATCCCAAATTTAGTGTGATTGGACAAAATAGCCTCCAACTGATGCTGCTTCCCTTTTAAATAAGAGCTTTTTACAGGGTAAATTGTTAAGCACATTCTGCATCCTATATCCACACCAACCCCATAAGGAATTACCGCATTGTCTGTTGCTAAAACCCCTCCTATAGGTAAACCATAACCTGTATGCGCATCTGGCATTAGAGCCCCTGCAACTGCTATTGGCAATTTTAAAGCATCGTACAACTGGTATTTGGCTTGAGCATCTATCTCATTCTCCCCATAAATACGAAACGGCGCTCGTGTTTGTTTTAATTGCTGCATTCTCACAGCAACGGGCTTTACTAAGCTTTCTGCAACTTTTCCCCAAATGGCATGACCTTTATACTGTTCTGGGTGTAGCAATACGTCTTTTGCTTCTTCTAAAACCCGTTCTTTCTTCTCTCGTTTTCGGTATCTATTCATTTGCCCTAAGGCGATATTGATACTGTTATTTTTAGGGAAACCTAATTGTATAAGGTCCTTCCCTCTTAGTTTATTTTTCATAAGTTTATGTCTTATAAAGACGGCACATTGCGTTTCAATCTACCGTCTTTGGTTTAAGTATGTAGCAGTGCTAGTAAAACACGTATTACGACATACAGTATTAAAAACAGCACTCTAACAATTTCGCAAACAGAACTACTGTACCCCTCTGTCATCGTTCTTCGCTCTACAGCTCTAACATGCGCACGCTGTTCGTAGGGTACATTATAAGCCATGTCGTTTTTCCTTCTTACCTTAGAATGTGCGATCCAATGGTTTATCAGTTCTACAGATTTAGCATCTAAATCCTGATTATACTTCGCTTTAGCTTGCACAATATGATAATTAGGCACGTTTATTTCTAAGGTTGCCAAATGTTCAACCGGCTGTCCCACAACTTCCTTTCTCAAAGAGAATATGGCACATTGTTTAGCCTTACAGTCCTCATCATACTCAGATACACAATGTTGCATTTCGCTACCTTCTTCATATAATGCAACAGTGTTTAGCAACTCTACTGTTCTATACACAACTTTTGTAGCATTTGTACCTGCTTCAACATACAAAGGTTCTATACCAGAAGGCGCCCACGATAATTGCTTACCCGAATAGGTTTTATGTACTTCTAAATGCCATTCATCACTGTGATCACACAGTGCTTTCAACGTTCTATTTTTCATTGAAAACGCCTTGTTTTCACGGTATTTATAAGCTAAATAATCCACCACCCTATCCAATACATTGGTATGCAAGGTGTTTTCTTTAGCAAAAAATTGCACTACGGATTCCCAAAAGGGCTCTTCGTCGCCTCTTATTAGAGCCAATCTTGAAAAAGCGATTGTCTTCGCGGTTTCTGGTGATGCTCCAAAACCCAATGCTTGTGCATAACGCAGTGCTTCTGGCACTCCTAAAAATGCGGGTGCATTTCTAAATTCATGAGCCATTTTATGCGTCAGCCTTATTGGGTTTTGAGATAAACTTTTTACTGGTTTTCCACTCCCCAATTGCACGTACCAAAGCATGTATATTTTATTTGTTCCATAAAATGCATGCTCTAGAAATTTTGGTGTTTCGTATACTGCAAAACAATGCTGTATGAGACTGCTTAACTGTTCATGAACTTGTAAGGCATTGTTTTCCCAATGCGCAACATCTCTAACCAATCTATCTCCAAAAGCACTTATATTATGCAGTACTTGTACATGACCGTAGTCTCTCAATAAGGCATAGCATTTTTGGTGGTACAGATGTATCAACAAACACTTAAAGATTTCTCTTTTCCAAGTATATCTTTTTTTGCTCGTTTTAGAGAAAAACACATAGAGCATAGATTCTATAGTGCCTTTGTAACGTGTGGGCTTATTGTTTTCGTTGTAAATCGTTTCAACCCGCTTTACATAACTACTGTTGTTTTGTTCATATGTTATATTCCAATTCGTTTTCATTTTAAAGTTCTTTACAAGATTAAAGTCTACGTAAAGCCTCTTAAACTTCTAATACTATGCCTTAGGTGACACACATTTAAAATCATGTTTGTATTTGGCTTTGTGATATAATGATGTAGTGCTATGGTTTGAACCAAACCAAGCAGCAATTCCTCTCTAAAGGAATTATAAGTTCGAACAGAGCATTAAATCTCTAGTTGCGTTTCGAAAACATTAAACATGACCAAAAAATGACATAAAAAAAGTCCGAAACATTTGTGGGCTTCGGACGCTTTCATAAGGATACCTATATTGTATTAACTTGGAAAGTAGTCGCGAAGCTTATGCCCTATAGAACCTTGTTCTATTAACATAACATGTGTTGATTTTATAATTAACATCTACTTCGTTTTTAAATAATTTTGTGCTGTATTGCGCTGCAAAGATCTAACAGGTTTTTGAATTACGCAAGAAAAAAATAAATTTATTTTACTGATTATCAGTTAGTTATACTTAAATTTAAGCTGTAGAATTCCTGTCCGAATAGCTTCAGATACGTACTACATTGATACTTTGTAGTGTAGTGTTGCGGATTAATTTTTTCAATAGCTTAAAATAGTTGCAAAAAAAACGTCCAAACTTTTTCGTTTGGACGCTTTTTAATGCTATAATGTGTTTTAACCTATTTAAAATGCCACAATAAGCGCTGTTTAGCGTCCAGTATGTTTTTAAATTGTACTAACATAGATTAAAAGTTTTGTGTTTTGTTACTTAATATATAAGGCAAAGGCATCCTTAAATCCCTTTTGCATAATTGTTTTCTTAAAATGTCTATGACATTGGCAGTATTTCTACTACTTTTCCATACACATGTTTTGTCCATCCGTTAATTCTACCATGATTGTTACCTATTAGCAACCCTGTTTTAGCGTTTTTACCTTTTACAAGGTGCGTGAAACAGTTGCCACGAACTTTACAATACACAATATCACCTTTTTCGCAATCGTCCCAACGTATAGGCACCAGGCGCACAGGTTGTTTCGATTTTAAAAGTGGCAACATAGAATTACCGGGCTCTTTTGAAATGATGGTTATTCCAGCATTCAATTTCTGAATTTTCCAATTCATATTTATAATTTTAAACATTATGTAACCCATTATTGCGTTACATAGCCTCTAAAATTTTCAAAAGAACATTTTCAATGTACTGGTGCAAAGATGCAAGAATTAATAGGTAAGTTCCAAGTTTTCAGTGTGAAAATTTATTCCAGACGTAAGCCTCGCCTTTAAATTTGATTTTTCTAGCACATGAAAAGTGCTATAGCTCTATTCTTGTTTAGGGGTTTACCTCCTACTCCAACAAGATATATATGCTAACCTAGCATTCCCTAATTGAAAAGGCACTTTCACGCGACACAAAGGGCTCTTTACGAACTACCGCTTTATTCTCAAGGCGTCTTTTTCTAATTTCAAACAAAATAACAACATGAAAACGACACTACTTATTGGCCTTACCTTATTTGTATTAGGGTGCAAAGAAAAACACGCAACACCAGAAATTACTAAAAATAATCCTGAGCTCGTATTTGAACAAGATAATATCACCATTAATACGCCTAAAACAGAAGGAAACCTTAGCATCTTTATGCTTACGGGTAAAGAAAAAATAAATGGCATCCCCTATAAAACCTTATCTGAAATCATGAAAACAAAACAGGTGGTCGTTAGAGAAACGGGACACGTTAATACACTTTCGGTAGATAATAATAGCGACGCGTATGTTTTTATACATTCTGGAGATATTGTAAAAGGAGGCAAACAAGACCGAACAATTAGCTATGATATTATTCTTCCTCCAAAAACAAAAAATACCCCTTTAGAAAGTTTTTGTGTAGAGCAGGACAGATGGCAACAGCGCGATAACGAAAATGTGAACGCTTTTAGTTCGAACACAAAAATGCTCTCTTCTAGGACATTAAAATTAGCCGCTAAGCACGGCAAGAGTCAGACTAAAATATGGCACGAAGTTTCTGAGCAAAAAGCGGTATTGAACAAAAAACTATCAGAAAAAAATGGTTATACCGTTAATGTGGCGGCTAATGCATCGCATAGCAGTTTACAACTTGCTTTGGAAAGCAAGGCATTGAAAAAAAGTAAAGATTCCATTTACCTAAAACTTAAAGACTTAATTAAGACACCCGATGCTATTGGTTATGCTTACAGCATTAATGGCGAAATTTACGGGGTAGACATCTACAACAACAGACAACTTTTTATCGATTTGTGGGACAAAGTATTAGAATCTATAATTGTAGAGGCTATTAGCAAAGAAGGTGACACCACTGCCACAGCAACAACAAAAAAAGATGTTATGGCTTATATGGAGGCCGTAAAAATCAATGCCAAAACAACAGATAAAACACTCAATACAGCAACCAATTTTAAAACGACTAAAGCCACTAAAGGACATGTCAAATTTTCTACCGAAGATTTAAAACAGCGAAAATGGGTTCATAAAAGTTATATGAAAACAGATCCGAAAGACCGTCTTAAAACAAAGCACCGTAATGACCCCCTATTGCATACTATGGATTGATAAAACGCGCTACAAGCTCATATAACACAATACTCCCGTTCTAAATTTTAGTATTGCGCGTTAGTTAACTACAAACTTTTTATTTAAGACAACTCCATTGTCTAACTCTACTTTAGCAATATAAATGTTTGAGGTTAAATTGTACATTGTAGCGTTTAATGCACGCGTCCCATCCCCTTTTAATTCATATACTTTTTTTCCTAATAAATTTAAAATGGTAATAGACTTAAAATGCGAATGCCCTACAGAAAACAGGAAATTATCTGCTGTAGTTTGGGTAATTTTTAATGTATTGTTTGCTAATGTCTCATCGGTACTAGACAAAACAGTCGCATTAAACACCACCTCAAAGCGCTCATTAAATTCTCCTGTATGGGACGTAAACTCATAATCCTGATTTGATAAATTATGTATTATTCCCAATAGGTTATCTTTTAAATATATCGCGTTATCATTTAAAAACGGCCCTTCTAATTGTGCTACAGAAAGCTTATAGCGTGTTTCTGGTGCCGTTATACGCGTTGCGAAACCAAGTTTAATACGCTCGTTAGTCCCTATAGCATCTACTGCTTTTCCTTGAATGGCATACTTCTCATCGCTATTTTCTATTTGAGAATACAATACAGAATTGAAATCCTGATTCACAATTCTTTCCGCATCGTAAGCAGCGCCATCATCATTATTAGTGGCACCATTCACATACCCTATAAGAACTTGATTAAAAACACCATTATTTGTCGTTAAATTAATCCAAATTTTATTTTCGGCGATAGTTGGTCTTATGTCTTCTGCACCATTAATCGTAAAAGGCAGGTTTACATTTTTAGCAATCGCTGCGTTAACCGCATCCATATCATCTGTCTCAGATAGTTTTAGTCCGTTAAGAAACTCTAAACCGCTTTGATTGTCTTTGGTATTTTGTTGGGTTTTAAAAAATAAAGTATTTGTAGCAATTCCTGATGCACGCATTGCATTGGTAAATGTTACATTACCATTAGAAAGGCCTTCAACAAAAAACCCTTGGGCAGAAGAAATAAAATTAGTTGGCATTACACCACTAGCTCCCATTATGCCCCCTGTTCCAATATTATAAGACGCATAGTCATTTTGACTAAAATTACGACCTTGATTTCCTGGGTTAGAAATATCTGGAGGTGTGGCCTGAGACCAAAAATAAGCCACACCCTCTATTAAAGCTGAATTTGCCGCATAAAAGGCATCAAAATCTATAGCGGACGGGTAGGGATTACTAATAAAATTCCAACTCTCTCCTGCATTTGCTGGTGTATGAACAATAGGCGTATCGATGTCTCCCGTATTGAATGGTCCCGTAAATGTGTACGATCTTATAGACGGATAAAAGCCTAACCTACCAGAAGTGGTCGCGTAACCAACACCTGGCACCATGGTTTCTCCTGCTAAAGCAAATTGCCATGCGTTATTATCATCGTCTATATCATCATTATTAGCATCTAAATAGTTCGATGCATTAAACCTAAAACGTCTATCACCATCAACATCAAAAAATACATTACCTATGGTTGCCCCTTGTACAGGAGACCCCCAATAGGTATAATAGAACCAATCGCCTTTTAAAGCTGTTAATTTCGTAACCGAAGACCCCCCATTATCAGTAAAGACACCATCTGTTTCATTCTGAATAAAATTTCCTTGTGTTTCTACATCCAAAATACCATCTATAGTGACATCATTTTCAATTTCAACAAACGTCGCATTATCCACTATTAATTCTGCACCAGAGTTTACCGTTAATGAACATGCATTTATATTACCATTTATAAGTGTGTTGTAATTACCCGCTATCACTGCCTCTAGAGTTGCATCTGGCAAACCATTATCCCAAGCAATACCATCCCATGTAGTTACCCCATTAGAACACGCTGGCACAGGCATTACTGTACCACCAATACTTAAATCATTTCCAGGCAACCTACCAATACCAAAGGCCGATGCGCTATTAAATGAAAATACGCCATAAAGTCGAAATGTAACTGTTTGACCTTGATTTTGTAAATCGGCAATACCAGACAAGTCTATTTGCGGCCGTGCAGCACCATCTATTGCATTTGTTGTATTAAGGTTAAAAAAACTACTATCAAAAACAGTAAATATAACCCCGTCAAGTGTATACATCCAAACATGCAAAAGAGGAGCTCCAAAAACTCTAACAAAATTAGCATCTAAGGTACTTAATGACATTTGGTACCCTGCATCTGGTGCTACTTGAAACTCTATATAGTCTTGGTTTGCAAACGCTGTTGCTAAATTAAAATTTAAATTATATCCAGATGCTCCAAAAGCATTATTAAGCGCCGTAGAAGGAGCTATACCAGGGCCTCTACTTAATACTGTAGCTCCTAAATTTGGATCTGTCGTTGTTGGAGACACAGTAGCCTCACCTCCTGTGTTACCATCCAAATCCCATGCTAGAATCTGGGCATGACTTGAATAGGTTAAAACAAAACAATTTAAGAGCAAAGAGAGCGTTAAAAAAAATTTCATAGCGTTTAAAATTTTCAGAATAAATACAATAATGACTACAAATCTACTTATTTTTAGTATCGGTTTCTAATTAATCCTTCCAAGCGAAGAAGTATTCCTACATAAAAATCATAATATCTTCTTTCATCGTTTAAAATTGCTCTTTTTTAACTTTATTTTCGTGATTTTCGATGCTTTGCGCTCAAAATGCCCAAACCTCATCCTAAGATTTAGACCTCATTCTTTCGCTTTTTAAAAATCACAGCATTACTCTATACTCTTAATGTTTTAATAGTTCTCATCAGTTCTGTTTTCGTAAATCCTTCAAGTTGTTTTTCATAGCATTCGTCTAAAATCGTTTTAAACATTTTGGAAGGTTTTAATCCTATTTCAATAAGATCACGCCCCAATATTAAGGGTTCTATTTTTTGCATTCCAAATGTTTCAAATAAGTCAAAACACTTTTCGGACACTTCATGGGGCTCTAAAATTACATTTCTCCCTGTTCTTCCTGCAGAATCTGCCTTGCTTAGCCATCCTAAAACATCTAATCGGCATTTATTATGTAAGCGTTTCCATGCTGAAATCTTCGCTTCTGCCTTATATAATTGTCCAGGTCTCATATGCAACCCTACAAGAGTGGTTACTTTTTTAATCAATATCTTATCGTTAGTAATTCGGTTTAAAAAACGCTCCGAAATTTCAATTCCAGCCGTATCGTGTCCATGAGATTTTAAGTCTGCGGTTGTTGTAGATGGTTTTCCTACATCATGTAATAAAGCGCCAAACATATAAGCTAATCGCCATGTTTTAGGCAGTTTATGCCTTAATTTTGCGGCATTATCTAACACCATACCTGTGTGTACCCAAACGTCGCCCTCTGGATGCCATTTAGGATGCTGCAAACACCCTATAAGGGCCTGAAGTTCTGGAAAATGAATTAACCAACCCGAGCTTTTCAAAAACGCTAATCCTGTAGCTGGCCGCTCTGCTTTTAACAAGAGTTTTTCCCATTCTACAAAAACACGCTCTTTCGGTAATTCTGAAAAAGAATCCACCATAGACCTGCATAAGCGCATTGTTTCTTTGGCCACCACTTTACCTTTTCGAGGCAACAGTTGCATAATACGTAATACGCGTAATGGATCTTCTTTAAACGTTTTTTCGTTTGTTGCTCTTATAATTCCTTTTTCTAAATCTTCTAATCCGTTAAAGGGGTCTACAATGGCACCTGTATGCAAATTTTGGTACATACTGTTAATGGTCAAATCTCTTCTTTTACCCGCTTCTAAAGGGGTCCTATTTTCGTTTAATACAATCCCGAAACCTTTGTGTCCTATGCCTATTTTATTTTCTTGTCTTGGTATAGACATATCTATTTCTAAGGTATTCAGTGTTGTTTTAATAACACCAAACGATTTCCCTACAAGATTACACGGCATCTTAAGGGCTGTTATTAGTGCAACTAACTTGGAATAAGAAAGCCCATATACCTCTATATCTACATCTTTTATGGGTAGGCCATTTATACCATCTATCACTGCGCCACCTACTAGCATTGCTGTCCCGCCTTCAGCTTTTATAACTGCAAGCAACCTTTGAAATGCTTTTGCGTTAAACATACTATGTTCTAATTTTTTTATAGGTTTCATTATTCCAATTTTCTGCGGGTTTACTTTTATACTTAACGTTTTTCTCTACCCCCTTTTATTTCTTTTTACGCTGATTTCTTTTCTTTTTCCAAGGAGCATTCTTCTGCCAATCCCCAGCCATAATACAGCCATAAGGCAGTACCTCATCAATCACTTTTCCTAAACCAAAAGTGTCCATTTGCTCACGAACGGTTGCTGCATTTTTATATGCACTTGGCAATTCGGTAATATCAATTTCGTTAGAAAAAAACCGAATGTCTAAGCCTTTGGTTTCTTCATTAAAGATATCTTGAATCGTTCCTGTTTTACTTTTTCTATGTTGGGTTCTGCTAGTATTTCGTCCTGCGCCATGTGGTGCAAACCCTAAATTATGGGCTGTGGTTTCGCCTTCTACAATTAAAACAGGTTCAGACATATTTAAAGGAATTAATCGTGGCCCTGTAATATCTGGCATGTACTTATTGTCTAAAGGCGTGGCGCCTTTGGCATGGTAAAACAAATCGCCATCTTTAAACACAAAATTATGTTCGTTCCAAAAACGTTGTTCTTTAGCAACACCTAACCGCTCTAAAGTGGCATCGTGAAGCACCTCGTGGTTTTTCTTCGTCCATTTTCTAACAATTTGCAGGGCTTCCCAGTAGGCTTCGCCTTCTTCGGTATCAAAAGGAATCCAAGCATTCTGCTTTAAGGTTTCTGGCGACAACTCTCTTCTATAACGCTCGGCAACTTTCATCCCTTTGGTATACAAGTTCGCACCAAAACCTCTACTGCCGTGGTGTGTCACCAACATGGTATTTCCTGTGTTTTTAGAAGTCCCTACAAATAAAAAATGATTCCCATCACCTTGTGTCCCTAAATGCGATCGCGCAGCAGAAATGCATTTTTGATCGTTTAGAAAATAATTGGCTTCAATTTCGGCCAATAAATCCATAGGAAATCGAAACTGCGCGTCTCTAGAGCGTCCACCAGGTCCAAAATGTGTTACCTCATGGGCGGCGTCTAAAACTGCTTTAGGATCTGCCTTACCAAAATCGGTAAGCATTACCGAACAGCAAATATCGGCACTATGCATCCCAGGGTGAATTGCGTTTTTGGCCACGACAACACCACCTACTGGAATTGTCCCTGCGGGGCCTGTTGGACAAGCATCTGGCATTAATGCCCCGTCAACTAATGTTGGTGTTTGCATTAACACATCCATCGTTTCCACCACTTTAGCCACATTAATAACTTCTAAGGCATTCTCATCATCGGCTGTAATGTTTTTTGAAAAAGACACTGCTGTTTTATGCAAACCGATAGGCTCTGGCAACTTAAATTGCTCTAAATACGCCAGCAAAGCTTGCCCTGTGAGTTGTTCTGTATCTATATGTTCTAAAGCTGCTTTAAACCATTTCCCGGGCCTAAACCCCATATCTACTAATGTTTGTCCTGTTACTCTTGTGTATTTTTCCATATTATCTTCATTTAAGCCCCGCCAACGCCTCGTTTGGCGGAGCAACTACAGCGTCCTTATTACAGACGTTTTTATGATTCTGGTACAAATGTGCGATAGTACTGCGCAATTATTTTGCGTAGTTTAAAATATTGTTTAAATTTCTAAAAATTATCACGATGGATTTAAAAGCACGATTCTATACGCTTGTCGCACCATGGGCCAAAACGTCCCAAATAGAGGTCTATTGGGAGTTGCTTTCAAAAAACCACGCACAAGCCTTTAGACATTACCATAACTTTAAGCATCTGGAAGCGCTTTTTGGGTATTTTGATATCTATAACGCTGCCTTAAAGTATCCTAGCGACGTTGCCTTTGCCATTTTTTACCACGACAGTATTTATAACATTTGGAGTAAAAAAAACGAATTGCTTAGTGCAGAATTGGCTAAAACCCATCTATCGCAAACCCAATTAGCCCCTACAGCCGTGTCTCGTATTTTTAATTTAATTCTGGCCACCAAAAGCCATAATCCCCAAGACCACACAGATGAGCAATGGATGGTAGATTTCGATATCGCTATCTTAGGTCAATCATGGGACACCTATGCACAATACACCAAAGCCATTAGAAAAGAATATGCTGCTGTGCCCAATTTACTCTACAAGAAGGGACGAAAAAAAGCGCTACAGCATTTTTTGGATAAACCTAGAATTTACCATAGCAGTCCGTTTTATGAGGCTTACGAAGCTTCGGCGAGAACTAACCTAAAAAAAGAACTTAATACCCTATAAATGGCGCTTAATAAAAACGCACTTATACGTTACAAAACCATAGATAAATGCTTGCAAAACCATTACAAGCAGTGGACATTAGACGATTTAATCGAAGCCTGCTCTAATGCGCTCTACGATTACGAAGGCCGCACTATAAACGTAAGTAAACGCACCGTGCAATTAGACTTGCAAATGATGCGTAGTGATAAATTAGGCTATAACGCGCCAATCGTAGTTTACGATAAAAAGTTTTACCGCTATGAAGACACCGCCTATTCTATAACAGACATTCCGTTGAACGAAAACGACATGCATGTGCTTTCTGAAACAGTAGAAATGCTAAAACAGTTTAAGGATTTCTCATTGTTTTCTGAATTGGGTGGTATCATACAACGCTTGGAAGACAAGGTTTATACCGAAAAAACGGCACAATCTCCTATTATACATTTAGACAAAAACGAAAAACTGAAAGGTTTAGAACATTTAGACGTGCTCTACCAAGCTATTCTTAAAAAAATAGTACTTAAAATTACCTATCAATCTTTTAAAGCACAGCAACCTTCTGTAATTGTTTTTCACCCTTTTATTTTAAAGGAATACAACAACAGGTGGTTTGTTGTGGGGCGACCTGGCGTTGAAGCTAAAAAACCTATTGTAAATTTTGCTTTAGACCGTATTCTCGCTATAGATTACGACACCTCTATACTATATATTAATACAGATTTTAATGGTGATACCTTTTACAAAGATGTTATTGGTGTTACAGTATCAAATACGAGAGCGCAACGCATTCAGTTTTGGGTAGATGCCCGTAATGCGCCTTATGTGATTACCAAACCGTTTCACCCGTCCCAACGGGTTATAGAGGAACGCAAAGATGGTACCATCTTTAATATTTTTGTTCAAATTAATTTTGAAATGGAACGTTTGCTTTTGGGCTATGGCGAAGCTATTGAAGTCCTTAAACCTGAAAAACTGCGCTTGCGGATGCAACGGAAGTTAGAGAAGGCAACTGGACTTTATAAAAAAATCTAGCCCTATGCCCTCTAAATAGTATCTATTACAAAATCTCCTTATTGCTTTTTGCTGTATCTAAATTTTAAAATAAAATTTAGAATTTAAAAAATCGTAAACATGGGTTCTTAAATCTAAGACCTTATCCCAGTCTAATGGTTCAAATTCTACCTTTTTTAAGTGTAGCTTTATAGCCGTTTCTAATGTATTACCATTGTAATTATAGGTTGCATTTACCGTTCCAAATGCATTATCTACATCTCGTTTTAATGATTTATTTTCTTGCCAAACATTAGTGCTCTCAATACTAAATAGATAATTAGTGTCGTATTCATTAGTAAAATATCCTTTATTTAAGCGCTTGTCTTTTAAATAATAGGGTGTAAAAAAATCGTTCTCAAAAAATTGACGAGGATTGATATTAAAATATGAAGCGTTGGTATTTATCTGCTTCAAAAAGTCGTAAGTGTAGTCAACAGTAAACACATTGTCTTTCTTAGAATACCTTATATTATAAATAGAATCTATGTTTTGTCTTAAAACAACTTGATTTTTAACAAAGGTTTTTATTCGCTTTTTTGTGTTTGTCGTATCATTTAAAATGTATGATACAAGAGGTTTAACCTCCAACCAACTATGTCCGCTAAATTTTAAAGTAGCCTTAACAGCGACTTTTAAAGTATCTGATGTTATCTTTTTTAATGTTAAATGCACCTTTTTTTGAAATGCGCCTTCCTCCAACAATGGAATTTCTCCAAACTCATGCGTTCTATTGCCATTAGCATCTTGTTTTATTGTAAAACATGCGGTTTGTTGGTATTCTTTTCTAATATCATTTAACGTTGAATAGGGTTCTAATAGAGGAAAATATTCAAGCTTTCCCGCCTCATTTTTAAAAGAGCAAATAATAGTATTAAACTGATACAGGTTTACAAGAGATTTATCAAATTCTCCACTTGCTTTACTCACCACAAAATGAAAGTTTATAGGCAATTTTAATTTTTTCACAGCTTTTGAAATGACCTTGGCATAACTCCAAGCCACATCAATATCGTCCCTTACATCCTCATAAACATGAAAGTTATTTTCGATAGGACGGTTTATATTATTTAAAATACTTTTATACGTCTCCTTAACGCTACCAATAGTATCAAATTCTTCTAGAGCCTCACTAAGCGTTTGTCCATTTAAAATATAATTTCTTCGAGTATCTAAACGCCTTGGTTTAAAATATTTTGCAAACCCCTTCCACGTTGTATTCAATGCTTCATTTGCACCAGTTCTAATTTCATAAAACACATATGGTGCATTCAAATTATCTTGCGCATATAATTCTGCCAAATTGGGCTTAATATTATTTAGACTCACTTTGTAGCCGTGAGAATGTGTAAAATCACTATTTCTATTTAATCCATTATGGAAATTATAAGGCCATATATTTACATTAAGTTTATTTGCATTTATAAATAATGACTTTTCAAGACAGTAGTCATTTGCTCCATAGTTAATCTTTCCTGCCTTATAAAAAGACACGCTATAATCGTATGTGCGCTTAGTGGTAAAAATGTACTCTATCTCATCTCCAACATTCACATCTTTAATGGCTAACATTTTTACTTCTCCTTCTATTTTATAAAAAAATGGAGCATTCGCAGGTAATGTTGTTGTTACCATACTTTCAATTTTCGTAGCTACAACGCCTTTGTCTTTCTTTAAAGTTTTGGCTTTACAGTCTACAAAATCCAACTTAGAATTAAAACTATTTAATGTTGGAATATATAATTTATTGTAATGTTCTAAACCGTATAATGAATGTATTTTAATTTTGCGATGAACCGTTTTATAAACCTCTGTTATTCTATTTTTTTTCACATCAATATACGTCCTATCAAAAATAATAGTAACATCTCGGTCATTTTGGTCTTCTAATGCTGTATAAGCAGCCTTATTAAAATCCTCCAAACCCGCTGTGTTAACTTGAGCACTAACCGAAAGCCCAAAACACATTAATCCAATTATTACTTTTCTAATCATAACTAAGAGGTAGCGTATTACATAAATTGATTTGGTTAAAAAATACATTCCATGCCTTATTTGTTTTTAAAGGCGAATTCAATATATCTAATGAAATGTGTTGCGTAATGACGACCCTATCTTTTTGATGTGTTGCTGCATAGTGAGCCTTAAAACGCGCGTTATCTGTTAGTTTTGAATTATAGGTCTCTTTTGGTAGTTTCCCGTTGTTGTACACCTCTATTTTAGAATCTATTGACTGGGGGTAACTAATATAATTAGGCGGATTTTGCTCAGAAAGCCCAGGGTAGATCATTAAATCTAAAAACGGAAAAATTACTTTTTTAGCTCCTATAGCTGTATTCGTATATAATCCTGACACATTAAAAGTTACCATATCTTTTGAAAGCGCTCCTACTTCAATAGTTCTAACTTTTATACCCTCTAAATACTTACTTAAAAAATAATAGGGCACATGCGCTTTACGATTCACAGAAGTATAAAGGCTGTTACTCAAAAAGTCTCTGTAAAAATGTCCTTTAAATTTAAACTGCAGATCAATTTTAGACGCTTGTTGGCGCACATCAATTTTCCCAGTAATGGTAAGTGCATTGTGCTCTGGAAGCGACGGATCTATATTGTAAACTTTATACGTGTCTCCAGTAGCTACCATGGCTTGCTTACCTTCTAAATGGGCTGGTGTTTTATGCCAAGTCGCCAACTTACTAGTCGCATCTAAATAATACAATTGGTCGTTAAACTTTAAGGCACAAATCATATGATTATCTACTACTAAAGAAGGCATACTATAACTGTAATTATTTGCCCTTGTACCAATCCATGTATGCCGCGCATCGTATCCTTGTGTTTTAAGTAAACGCACCAACAAATTTGCCATCCCTTTGCAATCACCATACTTTACAGAGGCCACAGTTTGGGCTTCTGTAGGTTTAAACCCTGCTATTCCATTTTCGAAAGCAACATATTGGATGTTATTTTGAACCCATTTAAATATACGTTCTATTTTTTTAGAAGCATCGGTTTCTCCTTTAACTATAGATTTAGCTAGTGTAGCTAACCCCCCCTCTTCTGGCCTTAATTCCTCTATTAAGGTCTTATACCAAGCATACAAATCGTCTGTTGTTTTTAGAACAGGTATCGCTCCTTTTTTTGTTTTTACTTCTGCAACAGAAATAACGATATGGGGAAGATAATAACTAGGGCTAACCGAAGTAGACAAGGGTTTAAATCGTTTTAAACCACTCCCTTTGAATTTAATATAATTAGCATCCTCTGATTTTGTAATATCTTTTAAATTAAATTCAAAAACAGAACATTGAATATTTGGATTTTTTTTAATTGAAATTTCGACATTATCTACCGCTTCGTCTAAGTTTTGAAAATAAAAACTTGTCAAAAATTTTAAATCCTTATAATTAACAGTATAAGCATAGTTTACAACATAATTTTCAGGAAGTCCCACAGAACAATTAAATTGTTTCACTTTTAAATCAGAATAAAAAACATTGTTAATGTAATAGTCTTTCACATCTGCATACTTCACTTTAACATTTTCCTTTAATTTCTTATTCCCAACAGAATCAATCTTATAGTAGCGTGCTTTTTCTAAATTTAAACTTTGAAAATCATTAAAAGGTACTTGTATCAAACCATTAGAACGTGTAGTTTCTAAATGTAATTTTTCATATTTATGGGAAACTTTCGCGACATATTGCTTAGTGTTTTCATTTAAAAAAAAAGAAATTTGTATTTTCTTTTTTAAAGCAATAACACCATTTTCGTATTTTTTTTCGTAGGCTTCAACATCAATTTGCCCTATTGTTTTACAACTACATAAGGCAAATATGAGTACTGTTACAAATTTCAAAAAATTAATTGGCAAGTTGCTTTTTATATTTTTCAACTTTCTCTTTTATTTTAGTTTGAATTAAATCTAAAGTTGCTGGTTTTAAACGTTTCTTCCCTAAAAATCCAGCGATAACATGATCGCCATCTGTAGATATTATCAAGTTGTAATTAAACGTAAGCAACGAACTTTGCGTATAAATTCTGAATGTTTTCCAGTAATAAGAATTTTCATCACCTTCAATACGCTTATTATTTACTTCTTCCTGTGTTGTAAGCTTGTAGTTACTTAATTTCCAACTCTTAAGAGCAGCTTCTAAATCTGCATTTCTCTCATCGGCCTTCTTTTTCTTTTTATGCTCACTTTTTGGCACTAAAAAAGTTTTATTCTCTAGATCTTCTGCCCACTCTACTAAAGTTGTTTTATACTTACTCTTTATTTTTTTAAGTGAAATTTTATCCCCTTCATTTTGAATTTCAGCATAGGTATTTAAAGACTCATTTAACATATTCATCATTAAGCGAATATCATTTTTATCTCTTAAATCTAATCCTGTAATTAACGTCGTTGCGATAAGTTTTTTCTTAGGTCCAGTAACCTTCAACATGGCGGATACATTTCCAAACTTGTCTATAAAATACTCTAATAAAATCGCTTTAGGGTCTTTGCTCTTGTATAACTTTTTGGCATCAAAACCCCTAATTTCATAATCGGTTGCATCATAAGATGACTCTGCCATCGCTTCTTTCCATGCTTTATTATACGATTCAACTTCTGCTTTAACATCGGCAATTTTATCAAATTTGCCTTTTTTACTCATTTTTTCTATAAACTTTTTACTGGTCTCGAAACTTGGTATATAGAGTACTTTATTTTCTAAAATCGAATAATCGAATTTTTTTATCGAAGAAAATTGACCAAAACATACATTAAATACCAACGTACAGGTAAGAATAGAAATTAGATTTTTTAAATGTTTCATAAATAACTTTTGAAAATGTTAATTGTATAAATTCGAATATGCGACAATACACCTCTTACATACTTTTTTAACTACTAATTTGAAATAAAGCACAGATATATTTTCAAGGTCTAAATATAAGTAATATTATATACGATGCAAGAACTTAAAAAAATATCAAGCCAAATCTAACAACAATACATTAGCCTCATGAATTGCAGCATTTAAAAAAAGTGACATAACAGTAGTGTCTTGTTGCGTTCCGTTAGTGTTTTCTATAAGGTTATTAAAGCTGCCTATTAAAAAACCAAATGTGTTTTTAACACCAGATAGCGCATCTATACTTCCCCCAAACCCGTCTTGAAGCTCCTTTATATTCTCTTGAAATATGTAATGTTGTTTTAACGTCGCATTACTTCTGGCCGCTGCCTTTTTAGCCTTATTGGCCTTATCGCTCCATGTTGCAAAAAGAGCTGTAGCTGTGGCTAAACCTGCCAAACCAAAGGGGCCTAAAGCCAAAAAATAATATTTTTCTTTTTTATACTTCTCTGCTTGGTCCTTCGCTTTTTGCGCTTCCACCTTTAATTTTGCGTTTTCCTTTTCCAAAACTAACACCTCTTCATGCAGTTGTTTTTGGTAGTTAAAAAAGAGGGTTTGCGCTTTTTTATTTTCTTTTAGTTCTTGATCTAAACACTTATCAGATTGCAATGCCTGTTGGTGTGCTGCCTCGATATGTGATTCACTTTCGGCTTTATGTGTTTTTAAAAGTTGTAAAGCTTCCTGCAAATGGTTTTGAGTGGTTTGCGCACCTTTTTGTAGATCTTGCTGTAAGGCTTGCAACGCTTCTGTACTTTGTTTTAACGTTGCTAAGGCTTCTTTTTTAATATGCTCTACATCTTTAGTGAGTCCTGTTACCATTTTCAAATCCTCTTGATGTGCTTTTAGGTTTGCGATAACGACCGATACATATCCTTTTTCCATGTCGTAACTATTTTAGTGTTTTTATTCGTGTTTTATGTTAAGGCTATTCCCTATTACACCTAAAAGTCTTCTACTACGGTGTAATTTAAAATAGCCTTTATTTTTCAAGCCTCTATTTTACAGGCTATCAGACAACCTTTTCCATATACGCCTCTAAAGATTCGCCTTCAGGTATTGTAATGGTTACCACCCCTGCTAACTGTTCTGTTAAAATACGTATGGTTTGCTGTAAGGCTGCAATTTCATTATTAGCACTATTTAAGAAGAAGGTTCTGGCCTCGTCTGTAGTAATGATACCCCCATTTAAATCGCTAATTAAGCGCTCTATTTCTTCAAGTAAATCCTGCCATACGACCACCATACTTTCGGTTGCTACTGCTGCTGTTTCTGCTTGATCAGACAAATTTTCTAACGCAGAATCTATACCTGTTAAGAGATTAATTTCGGCATGAATCGTAGATTCTTTTTGCAACAAATCTCTTTTTTCTTGATTGAGTTTAGAAATTTCTAAAGATGAAGCTGCTAAAGCCGCTGTGCCAACAGCCGTTGCAACAACGCCTCCAATAACAAGCTCTGTGCTCGCTCCTCCAGTAAGTAAAAACCCTGTAGCTCCTATACCTATCACAAAAACACCACCAGCAATGGTAAGCCCTTCGGCTACAGTCGCTGCTATTTGCACCCGAATGGCGCGATCTACAGCTTTAAGATCGTCGCTTATAGATTGTAATTCCCCCTCTTCTCCAGCTAAAGCATCATTAGCGTCTTCGGCGAGATTAGAAAATGTTTTGGCGTCTGCTTTTAGAGCTTCCCGTAAGTTTTTAAGTGCTTCTACAATGCTAGTACTATTTCTTAAGTTGGCTTCAGATACGTTTTTAAGAACTGCTAAAATAGCCACCCATTCTTCTACAGAAGCGCCTTCTGGTAAAGTTACCGGTACGCTGCTGTATATTGTAAAATAGCTTTTTAAATCGGACAGACTACTAATAACTCTAGGGTTTATGGCATTTAGGTAGGTATTTGCATTTTGTTTCGCGGTGGCTAAACCTGCATTGATACCATTTTGTAAATTTTCTAAATCGGATACAGAAGATAAATCAATATCTGGCTGCTGTAATGTTGAATTGCAATACCCTTGTAATACGATGCCGCTTGCTACAATCTCTTTTTGGGCTACCTCTATCTGTGTACTATTATTTTTTATAACTTTCATAATGATGTGTTTTAATATGTAATAAAATATGAGAATTAACGCATCTCAATAGCATATTGAGATACGTTAACTGAATGCTATTAAGCTGCAGATTGTTCTGCCATATGCACAGCATACGCTCCAATATTCATGTCTCCAGCACTGCTTACTTCTACACCTGCCATTTGCTGCTTTATAATGCTTACATCGTCCTGTATAACTGGAATCGTTTCATTTGCAGCTGTTAAAAACAATGTTCTTAGAGTATCTGTACTAATAATGCCATTTTCGAGGTTTCTGGATAACACATCTAGATCGCTATTTAATGCAACCCAGGCATTTTTCATTTGTGTCGTGGCTGTCATGGCATCGGCTGCCTGTGTTCCTAATTCCGAATAAGCCCCTTCTATGCCTAAGGCCAGATTAACTTCGCTAGTTAGCGTAGATTGGTCCTGTAACAAACCCGCCTTCGTATCGTAAAGCCCTTTAAGGGTTATAGCACTACCAACGGCCCCACCAATACCTGCCGCAGTTACAGCAACACCACCTGCAACTAAACTAAGAGAGGTCCCTGCGGTAACAAACCCAGCAATACTACCAACTCCAATCATAAATACACCTCCTGCAATTGCCAAACCACTTACTGCAGCCCCAGTAATAACACCTGCAATTTGCCTGTCTATATCTTGAAGGTTTTTAGAAATAGAACTTAGCATGCCTTCGTTTCCATTTACAATAGCATTAAGGTCGGAAACGGTTTTGTTAAAAAAAGCAACATCGTTGCCTATATTGCTATTAAGGTTACCTAAGCTTACAACAATAACATTACTGGCATCTCTGTAAGTATCCGTTTGCGACTTCATCGCTTTTAAAATATTTAACCATTGTGCTTCATTGGCATCTGGCGGCAATACGGTAGGCACTGCAGCATACAGATTGTAAAAATTAGAAATGTTAGAGATATTACTAATAATACTACTTTGTATCCCATTTAAATACGTACTTGCATGGTCTTTCGCTGTTCTTAATCCCGTATTAACAGCGTCTTGGTTACTCGCTAAATTGGTAAACCCCGAAAAGTCTACCTCGGGTTGTTGCAATACACTGTTACAATACCCTTGTAGAACTAATCCATGAGATATTTGTGATTTAGCGGCTTCGATTGTTGGATCTGAAAATTTCATAATGTTTAGATTTTTAATTAATAATGCATTAAATATCGATGTGTTTCGATACCACAATACTAGCCCTAAACCTCAGTTAAATACCACAAAAAGTAGGTGAGCGCGGAAAAATTAAGGTTGAAAACGAAAAAAATGAGCTGAAAGATCTGAAAGGTTCTCTTACATATATAGGCGTTATCTTGAAGAAACACACTTTTAGCGTTGTTTTTGATGTTTTATTGATCTAAATCTTAAATTAGGTCGTAAAACGAAGCCTTCTTTTTTGGAGGATTACTTAAAAGTAGTACGATATCTAAACCTTTGTTTTTACAAAGCTTTAAAAGAGAAACGCTTTCATAAAATTACGTTCAGTGTATTGAAGCAATTAAAATAAAGCCCCACGTTTGGAATTTATAAAATGTAAGTAAGATTAAAAAGGAATACTAGAATCGGTTTATGCATTAAAATACTGTCACGGCGTTATATTATACAGTAGTGTTTTCTCAATTTCAGCACTGCAACAGCATACTTAAATAAAAAAACACCGTCTCCAAATAGTATTTGAAATAAATCACCACTATCATTAGAGGTCATACTACTTAAAATAGGAAAACACCGGGATTCATTTTTGAAAGTACCTAAAAGACCTATTCATTTTTTATGAAAGAGATCTTTAGTACACGTTCAATTAAATCTGCAGGAAAGGCTGAGGCATATTCGTCATTAATATCTGGATGCTCTCCTGCATAATGCAAGCCAACCACTCCAAATTGCGCTTCATCTGTAAGCCATATGGCTCCAGAGTCTCCGCCTACCGAAATCTCGTTATTATCTGCTGGCTTATCAGGGTTAGGTACTATTCTAATAGCTTTTTCATTTTGAGGATTAACGCCCTTAACAATACCATAAGTCCAACCTGTATTTTTACCTATTTTTTTAACCTTCATCCCTTCTTCCCAAGGTACGACCCGATTAGGTTTTCCTTCTAAACCAAAAAAAGAATGCGCTTCTAATACCGCCCGCTTTTCCTGATTAATTTTAAAAACCCCACAATCGTAACGCGTATTTACCCTAACAATTTTCCCGATAACATATTTACTACCACGCCGTCTTTTCGTTCTTCTAGTAATGCCTGGCTGGTACACAAGACCTCCTACTCCTGTTCTAAGAATGTGTGCATTACTTATACCTAAAGGCGCTCCTGTGGCATTATCGTATACTAACATTCCTAAAGTACCTACCGAAATTGATTTGAATTTTGGAATTATAGAAAATTGGGTTCGTATTTCGATCCCTCCTGTTAGAGACTCGAAATAAACTTCTCGTGGATTTGGCATAGGTTATAGCGTCTTATTTGTATCATTTAAATTCTAAAATACTTATATCGTTTTAAAATTACAACCTTCTTTAATTTGCGCTGTATAATAAACAACTATCAAGTAACAGCATATTTATTTTACCAAGCTCTTCTCGCTATTAATGCTTCTGCATCTGCGTCAAAACGATAAGCCTTAGCAATAGTCTCAACATCCATTGCGATGCATTCTCGAGCAACCGTTTCTACTTCACTTTCATTTGCTTCAAAGGTTTCTTGTAAATCGTTAAACTTATCGGTAGCCTTATGGGTTAAAGTGTATAAGGTCTCAAGCATTTTTGGCTTTTCTGCTTCTATATTAAAACACAGTTCAATTAAAATATGTTTTCCTTTATCAACAAGGTGATTTGGAAAACAAACGTCTTCGTACATCTCTTTTAAAAATGGGTATACTATCATTTTTCATTCGTTAATTCCATTTACGCTTTGGATTTCCTTTCACAAGTCCAAAATAAAGAACGTATTCGGCAAGTAATATACAAAAAAAGCCTTCACATTTCTGCGAAGGCTTTACAATTTCTAGTAGTGGTCCCACATGGGCTCGAACCATGGACTTTCTGATTATGAGTCAGATACTCTAACCAACTGAGTTATAGGACCCGAAATTGGAGTGCAATATTACTATTATTTTTATATTCTAGCAAGGAAAATTAACTTTTTATCTCTTGACATAATTCTATAAGTACACCATTGGTGCTCTTGGGGTGTAAAAATGCTACTAATTTATTATCGGCTCCTATCTTAGGTGTGTCGTTAATAATTTCAAAGCCTTCTGACTTTAAACGTTTTAATTCTGATGCAATATCATCTACATCGAATGCAATATGATGTACTCCTTCACCTTTTGCATTCAAAAATTTTGCAATAGGGCTCTCTGCTGCTGTTGCTTCCAATAGTTCTATTTTATGATCTCCCAGTTTAAAAAAAGCCGTATTTACCTTTTCGCCTGCTACATGTTCTGTTTTATAGTGTGTTTTGCCTAATAATTTAGAAAACAAGGGCGCCGAAGCTTCTAAACTTTCCACAGCTATACCAATATGCTCTATTTTAATCATAAAATGTTACTTTTACAGAAAGATACAAAATATCCTTTATTTTTGCAGCGTAGCTAAAATTATAAGAGCTATATTATAACACATATGGAAGAAAGTCAAAGACAAAAAAAAATAGGCTCGGTTTTACAACAAGATTTAGTTGACGTGCTACAGCGTGCTGCTACACAAGGCGGTTTACGAGGCGTCATTATTTCTGTATCTAAAGTTAAGGTTACAGTAGATTTATCGGTTGCTAAGGTATATTTAAGCATCTTTCCAAACGATAAAGGGCAAGCCTTGTTAGACGGTATAAAGAGCAACACCCCTTTAATACGTCATGAATTGGCCCAACGTACCAAAAACCAATTGAGACGTATGCCCAATTTAGAATTTTTTATAGACGATTCTTTAGAGTATATTGACCGCATAGAACAATCTTTAAAAGGAAAAGAAAACCCACTAGAGAACCCAGACTTACTGGATAAAAGAAAAAAATCATAATTTGGATGTATCCTTATACATAGCAAAACGGTACCTGCGCTCTAAAAGCAGTAATAACGCCATTAATTTTATTACCATAATAGCACTTATTGGTGTTGTATTAGGTGCGGCGTCATTATTTGTTGTTCTTTCTGGTTTTGCGGGACTTAAGGATTTTACATTACAGTTTTCTACCGTGATTGACCCCGACTTAAAAGCAGAGACCACATTGGGGAAATCTTTTGTCTTAAACCAAAAACAGGAAGACCAACTCAATGCCATAGAAGGTATTGCTTTATACTCAAAAATCATTGAAGAACGCGTTATGATAAGCGCAGACAACAAAGAGTATTTAGCCAGTATAAAAGGGGTCGATCATAATTTTGATAAGGTTAATGTTATAACAACAGGGATTACCCAAGGCAGTTGGTTAGAGCAAAAAAGCAATCAGATTGTTGCAGGTTTAGGTGTGTCTAGAAACCTTTCGTTTGGGGTTTTAGATTACACCAAAGCGGTGAACATGTATGTGCCAAAGCCAGGAAAATTGAACAGAGGCGCTACAAATGAAGCCTTTAATTCGGTAAAAACTATTAATGTTGGGATTTTTGATATTAATGAAAAATTAAACGACACCTACGTCTACGCGCCTATAGATTTGGCACGAAATCTTTTAAGTTACAAACCCAACCAAATATCGGCGGTCGAATTTAAACTTACAAAAGGAGCAGATGAGGCTTCTATAAAATACCAAATTCAACAGATCCTTGGTAAGGCTATTGTTGTTAAAAATCGTGTACAACTTAACGATGCACTTTATAAAATGTTGAATAGTGAAAATCTTTTAATTTATTTACTACTCACTCTTGTTTCTGGTTTGCTCATCTTTAATGTTATTGGCTCTATAATCATGATGATATTAGAGAAAAAACAATCTTTAAATACACTTTTCAACCTTGGTATTTCTGTTCGCAAAATGCGAAAGATATTCTTTCTTCAAGGCTCTGCTATTACACTTATAGGCTGCACCTTAGGACTCTTTATAGGCTTTATTATTGTTTTAATTCAGCAAGTTTTTAGCCCTGTACTTATCACGCCTACCTTAGCGTACCCTGTAAGTATTAAGATAGAAAATTTCATTATTGTATTTCTAACCATCTCTGTTTTAGGTATTGTCTCTTCTAAAATAAGTGCCACAAAAATTAATGAGAAGTTAGTCACTGGCCATTAAAATGTTATGAAGCCCAAACATCGAAAGCGTATTTATATCCTTTTAAGCATGCTCTTGGTTTGTTTTTTAGGCATGCAGTATTATGCGCCCAGAGTTATTACCGAAATTAAAAATCCAATTATCATTCGTGTGACTGGCAAAAATTACGAAGCCCGTACTTCGTTTCATCCAGACACAGGATATCCTCTTAATTTTTCTGCTTACGACGGCATTCAACTTTCTGCTTTTTTCACAGCATCCCGACAGGATTTTACCAAAGGCACTATTATTTTATTACACGGTATTAGAGGCACCAAAGAACACTTTATACCGCTTAGCGAACGGTTATCAAAATTAGGTTATAATGCTGTGGCCTTAGATTCCAGGGCACACGGCCAGAGTACAGGTGTACATTGTACATTTGGCGTTAAAGAAAAGCGAGATATTTCTAAATTAATAGACCTCTTGATTTCTAAAGGCATAGACTCAAAAACCATTGGTATATGGGGGCAGTCTTTGGGTGGTGCTATAGGCTTACAAGCTATGGCTCAAGAACCTAGAATTGCATTTGGGATCATAGAAAGCACCTTTCGCGATTTGCACTCTATAACAAACGATTATTTTAATTACCACGCTGGTTTTAAAAATCGTTTTTTCATCAACTACTTGTTACAACGTGCGGGGAAAATAGCCGACTTTAACCCTAGTGAAGCCAGCCCTATAACTGCTTGCAAAAAAATTACGCAACCTGTTCTATTGGTTCATGGTACTGCAGATAGGCGTATTGCGATAGCTTATGCTAAAGAAAATTTTAAACATATAGCAAGCACTTCCAAAACATTTATTCCTATTGAAGGTGCTAATCATCTCAATGTTTGGACCGTTGGAGGCACGGCCTATTTTAAAACCGCTGAAGTTTTTCTTAACTCACATACTGCCATTCCACTTTAGATTTATCGAGTGATTCGCATAATAGCAATAAAAGCGAATAACCCAATGTGTTGCCCTCGACGTTATTTGGTGAACTGGTATCCAGAAAATTGCTCCAATACCTCGTCGAAAGCCGCAAAAACATCTTCAGAATGATCGCTGGTTACCATTTTCATACGGTAGTCTTTAAAATGCGGAATGCCTTTAAAATAATTGGTATAATGGCGGCGGGTTTCAAAAACGCCAAGGGTTTCTCCTTTCCAGTCTATCGCCATTTGCAAATGTCTGCGCGCAGCTTCTACACGTTCTTCTAGGCTAATAGGTGCTAAATGCGTTCCTGTTTCAAAATAGTGTTTTACCTGTTTAAAAAACCAAGGATTACCTATACTGGCACGACCAATCATAGCCCCATCTAAGCCATAATTATCGCGCATATCTACAGCCTTCTCTGGAGTATCTACATCGCCATTACCAAATACAGGAATGTGCATACGCGGGTTGTTTTTTACTGCGGCGATAGGTTTCCAATCGGCATCACCTTTATACATCTGCGCTCGGGTTCGCCCATGGATCGAAATGGCTTTACAACCTACATCTTGCAAACGTTCTGCAACCTCAACAATTCGTATAGAGTCATGGTCCCAGCCCAAACGGGTTTTTACAGTTATGGGCAAATGGGTACGTTTCACCATTTCTGCCGTAAGCTTTTCCATAAGGCAAACATCTTTTAAAATGCCTGCACCTGCACCTTTACTCACAACTTTTTTAACGGGACACCCAAAATTAATATCTATAATATCTGGTTTCGACTCAGCCACAATATCAATAGTTTGCAGCATGCTGTCTAAATTAGCACCAAATATTTGAATGCCCACAGGGCGCTCTTTTTCATAGATATCTAACTTCATGACGCTTTTCGCAGCATTCCGTATTAAGCCTTCACTAGAGACAAATTCCGTATACACCACATCGGCACCCTGTTCTTTACATAACGCTCTAAATGGCGGATCACTTACATCTTCCATTGGCGCTAGTAGCAATGGAAAATCGGGCAGTTCTATGTTATCTATCTTTACCAAAGTCTTAATTTTAAATGCAAAATTAAGACTTTTTAAAAAAGCATGCCGTAACAGGACTATTAAATCTTAGTGTTTTACAAGCTTATACGTATGTTTATCCTCTAGCAGTGTTAAAAAATATAAGCCTTGCTGGTAAGCGCTTAAATCGACTTGAGACGAGACTCCCGTCTTTAATACCCTAAATTGGGCATCTAAAAGTTGCCAGTGTTTAGGTCCAGACCCTTTAATGGTAACCTTAGATTTGGTAGGATTGGGATAAATTGCACGTGTAGTAAGCGCATCTTGAGTTGCGGTACTTAGGACTGCCTTCGCAAACTGCTGAGACGTTACGATGGTTTCTTCTTTTATAGAGATACCATTAAAAATTAAAGCCGTACCGTTTATATCTATAGCCCGTAATTGCATTGGTGAAGCAATACCATTAGGCGCTACAAAAAAATTGTACAGTTGCCGTTCCATAGCAACCCAATCTCCATTAGCTCCCAAATATTCTAAAGTAGCAATAGGATACTTAAGATCATACAACTGTATGGCTGTCCAGTATTTAGAAGACCCCTCTTTAAATCTAATTTTTACATTGGTGGTATTAGGGTTTTCTACATACTCCCAAGTAATAGGTACACGGCCATTTACCACATCATCTATCATAGCAAAAGCCTCTTGCGTCATATCTACATCGCCTTTTTTACACTCAGGGCAGCGGTCTACAACCTGTAAAGTTACAGACCCCTTTACACCGTTTACTTTAATGTAACCACCACAAGCAGCAGCAGTATCGTAATCGATAGTATTTAAGGCACAATGCAAATAGTCTCCCGCCGCTACAAAAATGGAACAGTTCCCAGAATTACCACCCGCAACCCCTGTATAATAGGTACCCTCACCAGAGTTGATCGTGTTTTGTGCACTACTGCTTAAAATAACTAAACATAAAACGAATGTTATATGCTTGACAGACTTAATTTTTAGGTGTAAATTTTTCATGAGTTTATGCAATACTTGGTTCTAAATAGTTATATATAAATACGTACAAACTGCTGCTTTAGGATGTGAGATATGCATTTTATTGTATTTTAGATGAAAATATTCGCCTTGAATATCCCTTTTGAACCTCGTCTTTTTGGCTACGCTATAAACAGCCATCTCATTTTAGAATACTTGGCGTTCTTTATTGGGTTTCGTTATTATGTGTTTTTAAGGCGCCGTAGCAGCGATACCATTAACACAAACAATAGGCTATCCATTATTCTGGGTGCTGCGCTGGGGGCCTTGGTAGGCTCCAGACTTATTGGTGTTTTAGAAAATCCAACCGTCGCATTTACAAAAGCACACATCATCCAACTGTTAAATACCAAAACCATTATGGGAGGTCTCTTTGGCGGTTTACTTGGTGTGGAATTGTCTAAAAAAATTATAGGCGAAACCACATCTTCTGGAGATCTTTTCACTTTCCCTATTCTATTAGGAATCTTTATTGGCCGAATAGGCTGCTTTTTATCAGGCACAAACGAATTTACCTATGGAAAAGCCACCACTTTCTTTATGGGTATGGATTTAGGCGATGGGATATTACGTCACCCCACATCTTTATACGAATTGCTATTTTTAATCGTGTTGTTTACCGCTTTAAAATGGGTGCAGAAACATAAAAACTTGAAAAATGGTGCTCTTTTTAAATGGTTTATGATTCCATACTTCGGATTTCGTTTTTGCATTGAATTTTTAAAGCCCAATGTGTTTTACCTCTTTGGGTTAAGCACAATTCAAATATTATGTCTAATTTGTTTACTGTATTACAAGAATTTCATCTTTCAAACTTTAAAAAATGCCTAATAGACCTTATACATACTACGATTTTACGTTAAGCCTATGTCCAGAATGCCTTAAACGCATAGATGCCAAAATCATTTTTGAAAATGATAAGGTTTATATGTTGAAACGCTGTAGAGAACATGGCAGTTCTAAAGTGCTTATTGCCGATGATATTGCCTATTACAAAAATATTAGGAATTATAATAAGCCCAGCGAAACGCCCTATAAGTTCAATACTAAAACCGATTATGGCTGTCCTTACGACTGTGGCTTGTGCCCAGACCACGAGCAACACTCTTGTCTTACCGTTTTAGAAGTAACAGACCGTTGTAATTTAACCTGCCCCACCTGCTACGCTGGTTCCTCACCTACCTATGGCAGGCACCGTACTTTAGAAGAGATTAAAACAATGCTAGACACTATAGTGCGCAACGAGAAAGAACCCGATGTTGTACAAATTTCTGGTGGCGAACCCACCATTCACCCACAATTTTGGGACATTTTAGACTACGCCAAAACGCTACCCATTCGACACCTTATGCTCAATACAAATGGCATCAAAATAGCTAAGGATTTTGCTTTTGCAGAACGCCTAAAAACATATGCACCAGATTTTGAAATCTATTTGCAATTCGATTCTTTCGAGGCCTCGGTACTACAAGAATTACGAGGAGCCGATTTAACACGCATAAGACAACAAGCCTTAGACCATCTTAATAAGCTCAACATATCAACAACATTAGTGGTTACCCTCCAAAAAGATCTAAACGATCATGAAATTGGAAAAATTATCGACTACGCCTTACAGCAAAAATGCGTGAGAGGTGTAACCTTTCAACCCACTCAAATTGCAGGGCGCTTAGATAATTTTAATCCAGAAACCGATAGGATGACACTTACCGAAGTACGTCGAAAGATATTAGAACAAACACAGGTTTTTAACCCAGACGACCTTTTACCTGTCCCCTGTAATCCCGACGCCTTAGTAATGGGTTACGCGCTAAAATTAGATAATGAAGTGTTTCCACTCACACGTTACATCAACCCTAATGACTTATTAGACAACAGTAAAAACACGATTATTTATGAGCAGGATGAAAATTTACACGGTAAAATGATCGAACTTTTTAGCACGGGTAATTCTGTAGAAGTCGCCGAAGAAAACCTTAAAAGCATTATGTGTTGCTTGCCTAATATAGATGCCCCAAATTTGGGCTACGATAATTTATTTCGTATTATTATCATGCAATTTATTGATGCTTATAACTTTGACGTTCGTGCGGTAAAAAAATCTTGCGTGCATATTGTCGATAAAGACAATAAGATCATTCCTTTTGAAACTATGAATTTATTCTATCGCGATGACAAAAAGGACTATCTGGAAACGCTAAGAAATGACATCACTTAATTTCAATTGCAATAGTGGAGCTGAAATTTGAAGTATGACGCTATATAAAGCATAAAAGCGCAACTCAATTACTCGTCATAATAGTGGTTCTATATGCACTTTTGGATTGAAATGTATATAGAAGCATTATTGTATAAAACACATATTATGATACATTTTTTAAGTCCGAATATGAATTTTGATGGTTTAATTCTACTCATAATTGCCATTATGATAGGACCAGCTATTGTTCTGGCCATTTTGGGATTTATCCTCTCAAAGAAAAACAAAAAAGCCTCTAAAACCCTTTTTATTTTAGCAGCTGTTTACGTTATTATTAGTTTTGGAGCTTGTGGCGCTATACTTCTAGGGGGTGTGTAGTTTTATTAAAAACAATTTATTATGCTATTTCTATTAAATCGGAATACAAAATACAACGACCTTATCCCTATAGTGTTAGCCATCATGCTAATCCCATCGTTTATAATGGTTGGTATAGCTTTGCTTTTAAATAAAAAACACAAACAAGCGAAAAAGATACTTTACATCTTAGCCACTGTATATGCCATTATCAGTTTAGGACTTTGCGGTATTGTTATCTCCTAGTTGTTCCTTAAAATGCATACACACCCAAAGACCATAACACCCCAATAACAATTCTCCAAAAGCACCCAACACAAACACCAGAGAAGGCTTACCATCTAAAACAAAGCTTAATAATCTACCCAAACCAAGTGCAAGCATAAACACAATATTGCTAACCAAAGCTATTTTTAGATAAGCCTTATAAAACAACCCAAAACCCCATAATCCTGCAAACCCTAAATACAGTACCATAAACGCTTTAAATGCGTTAAGCATGTCTGTGGTTTTTAGATTTATATCGCATAACACAGTAGGTTTAAAACCATAAATCAAAGCCACAGGAACGACGATAAACACTGAAATAACAAGGTGTATTTTAACAACAAACGTTAATTTGGTCATACTTTAAAAGCTTATGGCGTTCTTTACCAAAAGTAGTGAAGATTGTTTTAGTACTAAAACGTGCTATGCTTGAATAAAAATTCAGCTATATTTGCACATTACATTTTGTGTAAGATTTGTTTATGGAAAAGATTAGAAATTTTTGCATTATTGCGCATATAGATCACGGTAAAAGTACACTTGCAGACCGTTTATTAGATTATACAGGTTCTGTAACGGCTAGAGAAAAACAAGACCAATTATTGGATAATATGGATTTGGAACGAGAACGTGGGATTACCATTAAATCGCATGCCATCCAAATGGATTATGAATACAATGGTGAAAAATACGTTTTAAACCTTATTGACACCCCTGGTCATGTCGATTTCTCTTATGAAGTGTCCCGTTCTATCGCAGCATGTGAAGGTGCCTTACTTATTGTGGATGCTGCCCAAAGCATACAAGCACAAACAATTTCTAACCTATATCTTGCTTTAGAAAACGATTTGGAAATTATACCTGTTTTAAACAAGGTCGATTTACCAAGTGCCAATCCAGAAGAAGTTACCGATGATATTGTAGATCTACTAGGTTGCGATCCAGAAGAAGTGATACACGCTAGTGGTAAAACAGGCTTTGGTGTCGATAATATTTTAGCTGCTATCATAGAACGTGTGCCAGCACCAAAAGGAGACCCTAACGGCCCTTTGCAAGCTTTAATTTTCGATTCGGTATACAACACATTTCGTGGTATCGAAACCTATTTTAGAGTCTTTAATGGTGAAATTAAAAAAGGCCAACACATTAAATTTGTAGCGACAGACAACGATTATTATGCCGATGAAATTGGGACATTAAAACTGACCCAAGTGGCTAAAAAAACGGTAAAAGCTGGCGATGTGGGCTACCTCATCACAGGAATTAAAACCGCTAAAGAAGTAAAAGTTGGAGATACCATTACAGATTTCGACAATCCAACAACCAATATTGTAGAAGGTTTTGAAGATGTAAAACCTATGGTATTTGCGGGTATCTATCCTGTAGATACCGAAGACTACGAGGATTTACGTGCCTCTATGGAAAAACTACAACTTAACGATGCCTCTTTGGTATTTCAACCTGAAAGTTCGGCCGCTTTAGGCTTTGGTTTCCGTTGTGGTTTCTTAGGGATGCTGCACATGGAAATTATTCAAGAACGTTTAGAACGTGAGTTTGATATGACGGTGATTACCACGGTACCTAACGTGTCTTACCATGCATATACCAACAAGCATCCAGACGAAATTATTATTGTTAATAACCCTTCCGACTTACCAGAACCTTCCACATTAAACCGCGTAGAAGAGCCTTATATCAAAGCCACCATCATTACCAAAGCCGATTTTGTTGGTAATGTAATGTCTCTATGTATTGAAAAACGTGGTATTATTATAAATCAAACCTATTTAACAACAGAACGTGTTGAATTAACTTTTGAAATGCCTCTGGCTGAAATTGTATTTGATTTCTACGACCGTTTAAAAACGGTATCTAAAGGCTATGCGTCTTTCGATTACCACCCTATTGGGATGAAGCCTTCTAAACTGGTACGTTTAGACATTTTACTTAACGCGCAAACTGTAGATGCGCTTTCGGCCTTAATACATACTGATAATGCCCAATTTATTGGCCGTAAAATGTGTGAAAAATTAAGAGAGCTTATTCCACGTCAACAATTCGATATTCCTATTCAAGCTGCTATTGGTGCCAAAATTATTTCTCGTGAAACTATAAAAGCACTACGAAAAGATGTTACCGCAAAATGTTATGGCGGTGATATTTCTCGTAAACGTAAACTTTTAGAAAAGCAGAAAAAGGGTAAAAAACGCATGAGACAAGTTGGTAATGTGGAAATCCCGCAGCAAGCTTTTATGGCTGTTTTAAAGCTAAATGACTAAAATAAAGTCTTTTTTCAATAAGATTAGACCTTTTAGAATAGATTAAAAAAGAAGTTACACACGATAAACATATCATAATTAATAATTTACCACCGTTAGAAACCCTAAGTATAAACCCTAATAATTAGGAGATGGGCAATTAACGCCATCTTATATCTTTTTTCTTTAAAAAGGAAATTTGGTCAAATACGGTTGATAATATTTTCGTATGTTTATACGCAACGTAAATATTACAAATGAACATTATACACATAAGCGCTGAATGCTTCCCAATTGCCAAGGTTGGAGGCTTAGCAGATGTTGTAGGAGCATTACCAAAATACCAAAGCAATTCTACTACAAAGGCACAAGTTATCATGCCGTTTTACGATAACGCATTTCGTAAAACTAATAGCTTTAAAAGCATTTATAAATCTGAGCTCTATTTAGGGGACCGCAGTTTTAATTTTGAAGTTCGCATCCTAGATAAAGCTCCTTTAGATTTCGATATTTTTTTTATTGATGTTCCTGAACTTTTGTTTAAAGATTATGTGTATTCTTCTGAAGATACCGAGCGTTTTTTAGCATTCCAAATTGCAACATTAGATTGGATGCTTACTTGGGAAAATGCGCCTTGTATTATACATTGTCATGACCACCATACAGGGTTAATTCCTTTTATGCTTCAAGAAAGTCATGCTTACGCTAGCTTAAAAAACGTACCAAATATCCTTACGATACACAATGCCCAATACCAAGGCGGCTTCTCGCATGAGCTTGTACATCTTATTCCTGATTTTAACTTCGATCATGTGGGCTTATTAGATTGGAACGGGATGGTAAACCCTCTGGCTGCCGCTATAAAATGTGCTTGGAAAGTGACCACAGTATCACCAAGCTACATGGAAGAATTAAAAATTAAAGCCAATGGCCTAGAAGGATTATTACGTGAAGAAAGTAGTAAATGTTCTGGAATCCTAAATGGTATTGATTGGAACGTATGGAATCCCGAAACAGATCCAGCTCTCATTAAAAATTACACGATTAACACTATCGATTCTGGTAGAGCTGCGAATAAGAAATACTTATGCGACCGGTTTAACCTAGACTTTAATAAACCTCTTTTTGGTTTTATAGGGCGACTCGTTTATGAAAAAGGATCTGATTTGTTTCCTGAAGTTATTAGAGAAAGCCTAAAACAAACCACACATTCCATGCTATTACTAGGTTCTGGTAATGCTGCCCAAGAAGCCGAGTTTGAACATTTAAAAACCGAATTTGAAGGCAGCTACAATGCTTTTATTGGATACGACGAACAGTTATCTCATATCGTATATGGTGGTGCCGATTTTCTATTAATGCCTTCTCGTGTAGAACCCTGCGGGTTAAACCAGCTTTACTGTTTACGCTACGGTACTATTCCCATAGTTAGAAGCATAGGTGGTTTAAAAGACACCGTTACAGACCTATCAGAAACTAACGGGTTTGGTATTTGTCATGAAAACGTAGACGCTTTAGAAATAAAAACAGCTATAGATAGAGGTATCGCACTTTATAACACTACAGAAAAATTCAATGCCATACGCAAACAGATCATGGAAATAGACCACTCGTGGAATGTTTCAGCTGAAAAATATACAAACTTATACAAATCAACAACAAACTAGTATAAAATGATAAACAATGAGGTATTTGCCATTATTTTAGGTGGCGGACAGGGGTCGAGATTACATCCATTAACAGAAGCAAGGTCTAAACCTGCTGTTCCAATAGCTGGAAAATACAGATTAGTAGATATTCCTATTTCCAACTGTATCAATTCAGACATTAAACGCATGTTTGTATTGACGCAATTCAATTCGGCCTCACTAAACAGACATATCAAAGACACCTATCATTTTAGTTTTTTCAGTAGTGCTTTTGTAGACGTTTTAGCAGCAGAACAAACCCCAGAAAACAAAGGCTGGTTTCAAGGTACTGCAGATGCGGTACGCCAAAGTATGCACCACGTTTTAAGACATGAATTTGAGTATGTCTTGATTTTATCTGGTGATCAGTTGTATCAAATGGATTACGAAAAAATGGTACAGGCCCATAAAGAAAGTAATGCCGAGATATCGATTGCTACGATTCCTGTAGCGGCAAAAGATGCCACAGGCTTTGGTATTTTAAAATCTGATGAAAATAACATCATCACTTCTTTTATAGAAAAACCAGATGCAAGTCTATTATCTGATTGGACCTCTGAAGTTAGTGATGAGATGAAAGCTTCTGGCCGCAATTATTTAGCCTCTATGGGGATTTACATCTTCAACAGAGACCTTATTGCAAAACTTATGGAAGACGAAAGCACCATTGATTTTGGTAAAGAAATCATTCCACAAAACATTGCAAAACACAAAACATTAAGTTACCAATACGAGGGCTATTGGACAGATATAGGAACTATAGAATCCTTTTTTGAAGCCAATATTGGTTTAACCGCAGATATTCCTGAATTCGATTTATACGATAAATCCAAACGCATCTACACCAGAGCAAGAATGCTGCCTACCACCAAGGTATCTGGAACCACATTAAACAAAGCTGTAATCGCAGAAGGTTGTATTATATGCGCCTCTAAAATAGAGCAATCTGTAATTGGTATTCGCTCGCGTATTGGTGCAGAATCTGTGATTATAAATACCTATATGATGGGTAGCGACTATTATCAAAATTTAGATGATATCTCTAACCCAGAAAAACATACCATTGGTATTGGTGAACGCTGCCATATCAAAAACGCTATTTTAGATAAAAATTGCGCAATTGGCGACGATGTAAAAATAGAAGGTGGTCCTCATTTAAAAGATGTAGAAACAGACACCTATGCCATAAAAGACGGTATAGTAGTCATTAAAAAAGAGGCTGTTATTCCTAGCGGCTTCGTGATATAACCTATGGCAAATATAAAATCATATAGTCTATTCTCCGATTTTGATATCAACTTGTTTAAAGCTGGAAAGCACTTTCGCCTTTATGAAAAATTTGGCTCTCATCCAGTAACGGTAGACGGTATCGAGGGCACGTATTTTGCGGTGTGGGCACCAAGCGCCAAATCGGTATCTGTGATTGGTGATTTTAATTTTTGGAACGATAAAGAGCACCAGCTTAACGTACGTTGGGATTCTAGTGGTATTTGGGAAGGCTTTATTCCTCTAGTAGGCAAAGGCGCTGTGTATAAATATAAAATACACAGCCACAATAACGGTATTGTAACAGAAAAAGCAGATCCTTATGCGCGTCGCTATGAGCATCCTCCTAAAACAGCTTCGATTGTTTGGGATGATACCTATAAGTGGAAAGACAGCACTTGGATGAAAAAACGTAAAAAACATAACGCTATAGATGCGCCTTATTCCGTTTACGAAGTGCATCTGGGCTCATGGAAAAAGCAGGTAGAAGAAAATCGTTTCATGTCTTATTTTGAACTGGCAGACGATTTGGTAAATTATGTAAAGGACATGAATTTTACGCACGTAGAACTTATGCCTATTATGGAGTTTCCCTATGATCCTTCTTGGGGGTATCAAATTACAGGTTACTTTGCGCCAACGTCCCGCTACGGCTATCCCGAAGAGTTCAAGTATTTAGTAGATCAATTGCACCAAAACGATATTGGAATCATCCTGGACTGGGTGCCTTCTCATTTCCCCGAAGATGCACACGGCTTAGGCTTTTTTGACGGTTCTCATTTATACGAGCACCCAGACAAGCGCAAAGGCTACCACCAAGATTGGAAAAGTTTAATCTTTAATTACGAACGTAATGAAGTGCGTTCTTTCCTTATAAGTAACGCCATTTTTTGGCTAGACCAATACCATGCCGATGGTTTGCGTGTAGACGCCGTTGCTTCTATGTTATTTTTAGACTATTCTAGAGAAGATGGCGAATGGGAACCAAACATCTATGGCGGCCGCGAAAACCTAGCAGTTATAGACTTCCTTAAGCAATTAAATGAAGAGGTGTATGCCTCATTCCCAGACGTACAAACCATAGCCGAAGAATCTACAGCATTCCCTAAAGTATCCCAACCCACCTTTGTGGGCGGTTTAGGTTTTGGTATGAAATGGATGATGGGCTGGATGCATGATACCCTTGAATATTTTGCAAAAGACCCTGTCTACAGAACATACCACCATAACGATATTACCTTTAGCTTGGCATATGCTTTTACAGAAAACTTTATGCTACCACTGTCTCATGACGAAGTGGTCTATGGTAAAAATTCCATATTAGGTAGAATGCCCGGTGACGAATGGCAACGTTTTGCCAACCTAAGGTTACTCTATGGCTGCATGTTTACGCACCCTGGTACCAAACTGTTATTTATGGGAGGTGAATTTGGACAGTACAACGAGTGGGATTTTCAAGGCAGTTTAGATTGGAATCTATTAGAATTTGAGCCGCATCAAAACATGCAAACTTATGTAAAAGAGCTCAATGCCTTATACAAAAGTACACCTGCACTCTATGAAAAAGGATTTAGTTACGATGGTTTTGAATGGATTAGCCATGACGACCACGAAAACTGTGTGATGTCTTACATTAGAAAAGGACATGATGAAGATGCTTCTGTCGTGGTGGTTTGTAATTTAACCCCAACGGTTCGAAAAAACTATAAAATAGGGCTCCCAACTAAAGGAAAACTTATAGAAGTCTTTAATGGCGATGCTAAAATTTTTGGTGGTAGTGGTATTGGCAATAGCAAGCAAATTACCATAAAAAAAGAAGCTTGGAATGGTAAAGACTATGCTGCAAAGATAACTTTGGCACCTCTAGCCATTACTGTTTTTAAGTTTAAATAAACACAAATATTAAGTGAGACACTGATTAGTAATCATATAATTTGATTACTAATCAATGTTGATTTGTTCATAAGAAATCAACAAAATGAATCAAAAAAAGTACTATAGAACTCTTAATTCCCCTCTCTTGGAGATTAATGATTCTCGAATTATAGTTACTGGTTTTATTGTGTTTATATTGCTTACTATCCCTTCTTTTATAAGAATCTATTTCGAATACAAACTTATCTACGTAATTGTCATTAGATTACTTTCTTTACTATATGTCTTACACAAAGTAGAATCTTTAAATCGAAATAGGCTGTTCTGGGGGCTTATAGCAGTATTATACCCTCCTTTAGCTCTTATAATTTTAGGCTTATCGAACTTTAAAATACATATAAAACCAATTAAAGAAATAATTAAAAATTACAGATTAAAATACAATTCAGAAATTTCAAAACTTAAAAAAACTGAACAGTATACAATTAACGCTGAATTAAAACTTAAAAACGAATACCAAATAGCTCTCAAAATGCAATTTCTAAAAAATTGGGTGAATTAAATATTTCTCCTAAAGTGAATACTAAAAATGAAATTAACAACCCTCATCCTGTTGTAATCAAGGTGGGAGGTTTTTTTGTATACATATTTAGTTTAGGCAAAAAAACGTTTAATAATATATATACCGAAGAAAATGTGAGAACTAATGCAATGATTGGGTATGTTTTTAATTTGTTGATATTAATTTTTTTAATTCTTTTAGTTTTATCTCATTTACAAAATGACATATAGCAACATATCTAAACTTCTGAAAGATTCTTTTTTAAAACACTTATCAGGTTAAGCATAGTTAAACGTTTTTATGCAATTAAAAAATTTAATGAAATACCACCATAAACCCCATATTTTTAACTATTATTCTACTGTATAGTATAGCCATACATCTCCAAATTTCTAAGCCGTTAAAAACCAATTCTTTTTGCAATTAGAACAAAGAAAACACCTACTTTTGAAATGGGTTTGATTATTGAAAATAATTTTTAATTTGTAAGCGCTTGTAAATTCGATAATTATCGCGCAGATTAGTTACAAATTGTATAAATAAAGTCTCTTTTTTTTAATAAAAAGAGAGGTATCAAGCATTTAAATTTTAGTAATTTCGTTAATGAACTTTAATACCTGTTTATATGATATTAAATACAGAATTAGAATACAAAGGAAATTTATTTCCATCCGAAATAGTTAAGTACGAAAAAAACTTAAACGTTCTCTCTTTCACTGCTAAAAACGGTGTGGTCTTAGAAATTACTGTCCGAAGAGACAGTATTTTAAGATTTAGATTTACAACTACTGGTATTTTTGAAAATGATTTCTCTTATGCCGTTACAAAATATGCGAGTAGAGGTTACAACCATCTGGAGGTAACCGAAGATGATAACCACTACATTATCACGACTGCTAAATTGATCTGTAACGTATCGAAATTAGATTTGAGAACCTCAATTTACGATGCCATAGACAAAACCCTTATTTGTGAAGATGAACTTGGTTTCCACTGGGAAGAAAGTTATGAGTTTGGTGGCGATGTTGTAAAAATGTCTAAAACCTCGCAACCTGGAGAAAGTTATTACGGTTTGGGAGACAAACCTGTTGATAATAACTTAAAAGGCAAGCGTTTTGAAAACTGGGTGACAGACTCTTATGCCTATGGCAGAGATACAGACCCTATTTATAAAGCGATTCCATTTTACACGGCTTTACACAATAAAAAATCCTATGGTGTGTTCTTTGATAACACCTTCCGTTCGTTTTTCGATTTTTGTCATGAACGCAGAAACATTACAAGTTTTTGGGCTCATGGTGGTGAAATGAACTACTATTTTATCTATGGTCCTGAAATGTCTGAAGTTGTAGCCAACTATACCGATTTAACAGGAAAACCTCATGAAATGCCTGCATTATGGGCATTGGGCTACCACCAGTGTAAATGGAGTTATTACCCAGAGAGCAACGTAAAAGAAATTACCGCTAAGTTTAGAGAGTTGCAAATTCCTTGTGATGCCATTTATCTCGATATTGATTATATGGAAGGCTTTCGTTGTTTTACATGGAATAAGGACTATTTTCCAGATCCTAAACGCATGGTTAAAGAACTCGCAGACGATGGCTTTAAAACCATAGTAATTATAGACCCTGGTATTAAAATAGATATGGATTATTCTGTATTTAAAGAGGGCTTAGATAAAGATTATTTCTGTAAGCGTGCCGATGGCCCTTACATGAAAGGTAAGGTATGGCCAGGAGAATGTTACTTCCCAGACTTTACCAATCCTGAAGTAAGAGAATGGTGGTCGGATTTATTTAAAGAATTAATCGAAGACATTGGTGTTAAAGGGGTGTGGAATGATATGAACGAACCTGCTGTAATGGACGTTCCTGGAAAAACCTTCCCTAACGATGTAAGACACGATTACGACGGTAACCCTTGTAGCCATAGAAAAGCACACAACGTTTACGGCATGCAAATGGCACGTGCCACTTACCAAGGTTTAAAGAAATTTTCATATCCAAAACGTCCTTTTGTTATTACAAGAGCAGCGTATTCTGGAACACAACGTTACACCTCTAGTTGGACGGGTGATAATATTGCAACATGGGACCACTTAAATATAGCCAACCTACAAGCGCAACGCATGTGTATGTCTGGATTCTCATTTATTGGATCGGATATTGGAGGTTTTGCCGAACAACCTAATGGCGAATTGTATGCCCGTTGGATTCAATTAGGTATTTTCCACCCCTTCTGTAGAACACACTCTTCTGGAGATCATGGCGACCAAGAACCCTGGGCTTTTGGAGATACCATTACCGATGTGGTGAGAAAGTTTATCGAATTACGTTACGAATTATTGCCGTATTTATACACTGCATTTTGGAGGTACGTAGAAGAAGGTATTCCTATCTTAAAATCGCTAGTACTTTACGATCAAGAAGATCCACAAACGCACTATAGAAACGACGAATTTATTTTTGGTGAAAAGATTTTAGCCTGTCCTATTACGGGACCAAACCAAAAAGGAAGACGCATGTACATTCCTAGAGGACAATGGTATAATTTCTGGACTGACGAAGTTGTTACTGGTGGTCAAGAAATATGGGTAGATGCCGATTTAGACAGCATGCCAATTTTTGTAAAAGAAGGTGCTATTATCCCTAAATATCCTGTACAACAATATGTAGGTGAAAAAACCATTGATGAGTTGTTATTAGATGTATACTATACCGAAGGTAAAGAAGAATCTACAGTATATGAAGATGCCGAAGATGGTTACGATTACGTCAAAGGACGCTACAGTTTAAGAAATTTTAGATTATTAGGAAAAAAGAAAGAATTAATCATCCAACAGCATAAATCTGGTAAGTTTATAACCCCTTACGAGACTTTTAAACTGAATTTACATGGTTTACCTTTCGAAATCTCTAAAGTTGAAGTAGACAACGTTGAAATTCCTTTTAAGGATGTAAAACTTGATGATAACACATTAGTATTAACTAAAGATTTTACAGAATTGCATATTGTAGGGTAATTATTAATACCACTTCCAATATGAAGTTAGCGAATTAAAATGTAACGTTCTAAATAACCGTTACAAAATTAATATTTAAGCAAGGCCGTAATTTTAAGTTACGGCCTTTTTATTTTTTCATACATACAAAGAAGTGTGATTCTATAAAAGCACTATCCTAAAAAACGTTTTATACATAAGAATTCCGATAAACAGTTTAAGGCCCTTCATCGTAAACAGGTGCAAACCATTTAGCGTCAAGTCGCCATTGTTCATAATCATGGCACTTTACTTTTTTGATGTTGTTTTTGTTTTTTAGAATAAGTAATTCTTTTTTAGTCAAATCATCTAATTCATAATTTCTCATTGTGAAGATGATTAAATTATGTGCAGAAATTGGAAGGTCTAATTTCTCAAGATAATTAAAATAATTTTTAACATTTTCAAAGTCTCTAGTCTCATCCAATTGGTATAATTCATAATCAAAAGACAACATATTTTCGATTAAACTATTTGGTTTCCAATTCGTATTAATTATAGAATCGCATTCTTTTGATGTATAAAAACAATAGATGTCCTCGAGTATTTGATAAACTATTTTCTCATTTTTCTCTTTTCTTCTTCTAAGCCAGAATTTAGTAAAATATTCATCATTTTTTTTTCCATTATAACTGTCTAGTAATAATTTAATCAACTTATTCAATGACTTATTTTGAATTGAAGGATGAGCCATCTTTTTATCGAATAGTACTTGATTAAATTCATTTTCGGATATAAATTTTTCTAGACCAATACTTTTAATAGCTCTATATGTCGATTTTAAATTCTCAGGATTCTTAACCCACCCAAAATTATCTCTATTAATTCCATACATTCCTATCTCATCAATTAAATGAATATAGTCAAAATCAATAGCGCGATAAATAGATGAAAAGAAATCATAGTCTTTATCTTTTTTACCTATGAAGCAACCTTTCTCTACAGGCTCTTTACATGAAAAAAAAGCAAAGACTGATATTATGAAAATTAGTAGTTTCTTATATAACATTATTACTTAATAAGTATAATTTTTTTTACTGTTATTGTCTTGATGGTTCTTCCAAAGTGTTGAAGTATTTTGGTAAGTCAATTTTAATCTTTCTAAAAAGAGAGTAATTCTCTAAAATCCTTTATTTGGCATTTTTTCCTGTTGATTTTAGTAATTATGTAAAACGGTTACGCTATGCGTAGTGTTTTTGTGTTACGCCTGCGGCAAAAACATTACGTATGAGCCATTATTACAAAACGTTATTTTTTCTTCTTAGAATACCGCTAAACAACAACTTTTACTCTAGAATGATCGCCATATTAAATCGTAATGATATTTGTATTCGGGATGAGATAATAACATTAAAGAGTTTTTAATATTTTTCTCAAACTTTTTTACTTTCTCAAACCATTTGTCCACATAATCAATTTCGTGAAAAGTAATTGAATAAGGTCTATCTCCCATACATTCTGAAATCCATTTTACATCATTCATCATAGTATGGAAATCTTCATAATATAATACATCATATTTATCAAAATATTCAGTTGGATGCAAACATTCTTTTACTATTTCTGCGCCAAATAATGTAATCCCTTTTTCGTTTCTAACACCAAAGTAATCTTCTTGCATTTCAGAGAAAAGAATAAATTTACTTTCTTTTTTACGCGGTTTATAGTTAATATTAAAGTCCTTTTTTGAATCCATGCTTAGCAAGTTTAATCAAAATTTTTAACATTTCTTTTTTACTGGATAACCTATGCCATTTTTGAACACCAAAAATACGTCCATTCATTACTAGTTTTCCTCCAATAGTTTGAAATCTAAATATCCAACCATTTGAATTATTAGTTACATTTATTAGAACTCTCCCTTTTAAAGCAACTCCATTTACTATTTCAGTAAAGGTATAATTGAGTTGTAATCGTCCTAATGTGTAACCTTCTCTATAGTATTTTGCAAAATCTTTACCAGTATAAGTTCCTTTCATTATGAATTTAGAGTTAGGAACTTTTAGAATTTTATACGAACCACCTAAAGAAACTACAATATTTGTAACCAAAAAGGCACCTCTAGCAATAGAATCACCATCTTTTGTGTCTATGGCATTACCTATCTTTGCAAAACCTTCTTCTATTAAGTTGTATCCATCACCTTCATTCGCTCCAAATATCATACTAATCCCTTCCCCTGCAGTTGAAGCTCCATAGCCTGCTAAAAGAGCTCCTCCTACCGAAGTAGCTGGTTCAGGTGCTATTACACCTATGCCTCCTACTATCATTTCTACACCCCCAATTACTGTAATTCCAATACCTTTTGTTACTCGCCAAACAGTTCCCCAAAAAGATTCACTCTCATATGCTATATGTCTACCTATGTCAATAATTGCTTTGTTTAAAGAATGAGCAGCTTCTTCATTAGAGAAATTGCTGAAAGTTTCATCACTATCTAGATATATTATTTTCTTTTCATGATCAATAGAATAGTTATCTATCCAAAAATCACTTTTAGCGACTTCGTAACCTAAACCTGCTCCTTGGTCTTCTGGAGAAAAAACATAAAGCAATTGAGCTAATTGCTCATCATTATAAATTTCAGAATAAGCATCGATTAAACCATCAAAAGTCCAATCATCTTTAGTTGATATTTTTGGTAAAACAAGATCTATGGCTTCTTTATACTCATCAATTTTATCATCGATTTCTCTACTATTTGAATTAAAAATTAATGAAATAACCTCATCTTCAAAAAGAACTGAATTTTCAACACTTACTGATTTAATTGGTTTAGCTACATAAGCATAAATTCTAATTTTCTCACATTCTTTTACTGTATATTTGAAACAAACGATGCCTTTAGCATCTAAATATGGATTTTCTCCTTTTTTGTACTCAAGATCTGTAATTTTTCCATCATCTAATTGTTCTGCAAACCAAATATGTTTTATTGGTGTAAACGTAGATTCTTTGAATTTTGTGGCTTTGTAAATATATGTTTTCCCAATTTCAAGTTCTTCAACACGTTTGTCATTTTCATCAAATGGACCTTCAATTTTTTCAACTAAAGGCATTGGGAATTTTAAAGTTGCAGGTTTTTGAGCTGCTGGTGCTATTATTACATCAGGATCATCACATGTTATAGTTATTGATAATGTACTATATTCTTCTTTTATTCGAGGAGGGTTTTCTTTCTCCTTCATCGTTATTTTATCATTAGCCATATTTTTTATGGATTATAGTGTGAGTATGTGTTAATGTTTTCTAAAAATTAAATAACACGCACCAGTATATGTTATTTACACTATAAATATAAAGGTTTTTCATAATCCTGTAAATAATTTTTCATTATTGATGTGTAAATTTCTGTAGTTTTAATAGCGCTATCTCCTAGCAACACACGTAGTCTCATTTCGACCTCATAAAGATATGATGTGCGACTCTTTTAACCACCATATTCCAAATGGTAGCTGCAAATTTTATTGCTGTGGCAGTTAGGGCTGATACGCCTCCTTTTCTAAAATTAATGCTATGAAAAAAACCTCATAATGGCTTACTTTTATTGAGGAATGCTCAATACGCATAACGGTACTAGTACATACTAATATTAGCTGTTACTTTGATAAACTAAGACGCGCTAAGGGCTAATACCACCTGTTATTTTAAAACAAAAACGCTGCATTTTAAATGCAGTGTTTTCTAAAATTTAAAACTTACAATTATACCGCCATCTTTTGTTGCCTTAACCTTTTAAAATAGTCAATACCAGCAATAAGTACAACACTTAGTCCAAACAAAGGAAACACAATACCTAATACTATAATGCCTACTATAATGCCATAGCCTACTTTAAATTGTGCAGGTATTTTAGGCACACCCCAATCGCCTTTTTGCTTGCGTTTTAGATAAGATAGCAAGCCCGCTAGGGCAACAACAGTTACTATTATGGCAACGCTTAACATTAATATCCAATTCCACAGTCCAAACTGGCCTTGATGAAATGCCATAACCCACATGCGCCCGCGCATTAAAACCCCTACATCTTTCCAGTTGTGTTTAAACACTTGCGCACCAGAAAACTGATCGTAATAAAACCGTTCTTGAGCATCTAAATCGAACGTTTCATTAAAAACCGTATAGACACCTTTAGGTCCGCTTGGCAATCCTATAGATGTAATACCCTTTAAGTTTTTTGTTTGTGCAATAACAGCAATAGCATCTATAGGCAGTGGTTTTCCTGTAGGCTTAGACACCAAGCCCCTACCACTCCATGTTTTAGGAAAACCGGTATGTGTGACTTTTTGCAACCACTTAAAGTTAGATCCAAAGACATCTGTCCAAGGCATTCCACCAGCAAGTGTGATGATTAACATTACAGATATCCAAAACCCTAAAACACTATGTAAATCTCTAAAAAAAATACGCTTTCCCTGTTTAAGTCTTATGGTAAAAAAGGCTGCAAGGCCTTGTTTCCCTTTAGGCCAAAACACATAGATTCCAGTAAGGATGAGTACAAAGAGCCAACTGGCAACAAGTTCTACTAATTTAGTGCCAAATGCTCCCAAAAGCAACTCGCCATGTAATTTTCTAACGGTATGCATGCTAGAATCTTTAGGACTAATTTTACCGGTTACGGCTCCTGTATAAGGGTTTACAAACACACTCTTTTTATGACTGAAACGTCCCCACACAAATTCTGTAGCTTGCTGCGGCGTTTTGGGCAGTACCATAGCGTTAGGCTGTTTCTTGTAAACGGCCTTAGCAAGATCTAACTGTTTTTCAAAAGACAGCTCAGTTCCTTTAGCTTCAACATATTTGATATGCTTTTGCTGAGGCGCTTCATAAGTGTCTTTAAACAAATAAATACCGCCCGTAACTGCTAATAGCAGCACAAACGGCAGAGCCACTAGACCTCCTATAAAATGCCATTTCCAAAGCCATTGGTTGAGTTTGTTATGTTTCATAATACATCGTCTATTCGTCTAGTACACATCCTAATACTAAGCATTAGGACGTGTACTTGTAAGATTAAAATTTATATCTAATGCCAAAGTGAAATGCTCTTGGATTTCCTATAGTAAAGCTATTTTCTCCTCTAAATCTGTTAAAACTTGCTCTGGCAGAATAAAGCCTATCAAAAATATTTAGAGCATGCCCCCAAACTTCAAAATACTTGGTTTCGTAAGATAAAAGCACATTAAACACGTTATGCCCCGCATAGGTTGCCGTACTTGTGGTTCCATCTTCATTTTCTACTTGGTTTTCAAAACTTGTGTTGTAAGATCCAACCAATTCATGTGTTGCGCTTAAAGCCAGGCCTTTTACAAAACCTGACTTGTAAATTACTCTACTGTTTCCTAATAGTGACGGTGCCGTTTCTCTATCGGTATCTGATAAATCTATCCCTCTTTCAAAAAAGTCAATATATCTGTGCTGAGCAAAACTACCATTATGGCTTATCGTTAATGCTTTTATTGGAGTATAACGCACACCGTATTCTATACCATAAGATAACGTTTTACCTGCATTTCTATTAAAAAACTCATCATTAGCATCTCTAAGTGTCACAAGCGTATTTCTACCTTCTAAAGCGTAGAGAGCAACATCAACTTTAAGTTGGTTGCTAAGGCCAAAATAGGTTCCCATTTCATAATTATTATATGTGCTCGGTTGTAAATCAAACACCTCATCACCAACACCAACAAAACTATTTCTATACAGGGTCGAAGCTTGTGGAGGCGTAAACCCTTTAGAGTAATTAGCATACAAGCCAAAATTTCTATTAATATTGTAGTTTACACCTAGCTTAGGAGCGATATTATCGTAGTTGTTTTTAGAATCTCTAGGGCCTGCTACGCCATCGACTAAATTGTTGTAATCGTATTGAAAACCATCATAACGCAATGCTGCTGTTACTTTTAAATGTTCTACAGGGTTAATTTCGAATTGAAAATACCCTGCATAGTTAAGAATGTCGGCATCATAATTCAATATAAAATCGTTTTCATTTACCGTAAAAGCAGTATTTCTCCCCGTTTCTGTATCTACGGTAATAGATGTTGTCTCTGCAACAAAACGCTGTGGTGAAAAATCTAACGCTCCCCCCACAATTAATGCTGCATTTAAAACATCAAACTTTATTCTATGCTGTGCTAAACCAACGTAACTCTTAAAAGCATTGTTATTCACCTCACCAGTTCCTGTTCCTGTTAATGCTCTCGTAGCGCTATCTCTACCTTGTCTGATACGAAAAGACGGATTTTGCGCCATTTCATTAGTTCTAAAAACAAAGTTTAACGCTGTTTTATGCTTGGCATTCCAAACTTTATCAAGCGTACTTCTAAAACGAAATGCTAGAGCGTCGCGTTCTGTAAAGGTTTGATCGCTTTCAAAATTGCCTCCAAAAAAATCTGATGCACTTAAAGACCCTGCCATATCCGATCTAAAATCAACAACATCAAATACATTAGTCCAATTTAAATTGGTTGATAAATGGTTTACGTTTTTAAAAGTAAGGGCAAATTTTTCGTAGTCACTATGCTCTAAAGGCCCATTTTCACGCTGTACGTATTGCGTCCCAATGTAGAATCCAACATTTTCGTTAGCATATTGAGACAGTTCTAATTCATAGCGTGTAAGACCTAAATCATTAATTTGAAACCCTAAACCACCAGTAAAATCTTTAGTTGGATTTTTAGTTATAAAATTAAAACTAGCACCGATTGCTTCACTACCATAAATACTAGATGCTGGGCCTTTCAAAACTTCGACACGCTCAAAAGATACATCATTCATTTCTAGAAGCGCGTTGTGATTAAATACAGATGTTGGACGAATAGGGACACCATCTTCCAAATATAAAAATAAGGCTCGTGTAGATATTGGCGTTCTCACCGCCGTAAAATGCTGCTCGTTACTCGCTGCTCTGGATGTGGCTACAAAAACACCTGGAACATCATTCACCAATTGGTCTATGCCCAATGCTTTTGTTTCGGCAATAGCTTTCGCAGATACTACAGCAATTGCTGCTGGTACTTCTTTTCGGTGTTGCAACTCGCGACTTGCCGAAACGACAACAACGTCTAAAAGCTCATCTCTTTCTTCTAAAATTATAGTTGTATTTCCAGACGTTAACGTTTTTGTAACCGTTGCATGGCCAATAAATTGCACACTTACTGTAGTGTCCTCACCAAGTGAAATGCTAAAATCGCCATTGGTATTGGTTACAACGGCATTGTTTAAATTACCTTTTGATTGTATTGTAGCTTGTGCTAAAGGTGTATTGTTTTGATCTACAACTCTACCTGTGTATACCTGTTGCGCGTGCACACTAAAACCTACCCATATTAAGGCAAGTATTATAATATGTTTCATGTTTTTTTTGATATGACCATAACCAAGGCCTATTTTAAAATACCCTTGCATTATGATGTCTTGTGTTTAACGAATTAAAATGTTCTTTTACAGACAATATCCCTTTACAATTGATGTCGCCTAAAATTAGGTATGTACCAGATTAGTGACAATTCATCGTATAACATGCAGCAATACAAAACAGCGCAGCATATGTGCTAATGCATTGAAACTTGTAAAAATCGTATTTATGGTACATTCTAAAGTATTAAGCTACCTGTGGAGGAGGACTAGATACACTCGTGTAGAAACAAAAAGAAACTATAGTATAATTCCAATTATCAGTATTGGATATAGCATCATAAACATCAAAATTAAACGCTTGAAAAGCTTGAAAATAAACAGGAAGAAATGCTTCATGCAATGCATTGAATGCCAAATCGTTTGAACTATTTGTTGTTGTCGATAATGCCAATTGATCGGCTAAATGACATTTACCATTACATTGAAGTTGTGGTTTGGCTTTGTTTTCACAATAGGTCGCTACAATATAATCTATATTAAGCTCAAAATACGCTACATAGCCTATAGTGTATAAAGGCCTTAATACCAATGTTAGCAACAGTATGTATGAAAAAATAATTTTCAATTCCTTTTCATTATGAATTAAAAGCACGCAAATTTACAATTAAAACCTTGCTATCATATGTCTTTTCTTGTTTTATTTTGTTAAAATACACGGTTTAAGTTGTTTCTTTTAAGAGCTAAGGAACAGTAATTAGATCATGTCCCCAAATATTTAAATTCTGCCAGTAGCATAGCCTAAACGTATCGTTTCTAAATCTAAAATGGTATTTTCTTTTGGATATTTTTTGTATTAAACCTCCTAAAAAACAGATATATTGTTAAATAATTAGGCTCTTTTTTAAAATTATCTTAGTTTTTAACAATTGTTTGCCAATAAAATCTTAACATGTTTATGGGTTTTAAGCATATTTTGTAAATTCGTTCCTTATGAATTTATTTCCCATTAATTCTGGAAACTTTAAGCTCGATGGCGGGGCTATGTTTGGAGTTGTGCCTAAATCTTTATGGCATAAAACCAACCCTGCCGATGCCAATAATATGATCGATATTGCTGCGCGCTGTTTACTTATTGAAGATGGCAAACGCCTTACACTTATTGATACAGGAATGGGTAACAAGCAATCGGATAAATTCTTTGGCTATTACCATTTGTGGGGAGATGCCACTTTAGACCGTTCTTTAAAAACGTATGGATTTCACAGAGACGATATTACCGATGTGTTTTTAACACACTTGCATTTCGACCATTGCGGGGGTGCCATACAGTGGAATACAAACAAGACAGGCTACGAATCGGCTTTTAAAAACGCTCAATTTTGGAGTAATTCGGCACATTGGGCATGGGCAACACAACCTAATTCTAGGGAAAAAGCTTCTTTCTTAAAAGAAAATATTTTACCTATAGAAGATAGTGGGCGTTTAAAATTTACGGCACTTCCAGAGGGTGATGTGTTGGATACATCGGCTCTTGACTTCTCTATTTTTTTTGCAGATGGCCATACCGACAAACAAATGCTTCCTATGCTGCGTTACAAAGACAAAACCATTTGTTTCATGGCAGATCTACTGCCTACTGTTGGGCACTTGCCTTTACCTTATATTATGGGTTACGATACAAGGCCATTACAATCTTTAACAGAAAAAGAACGTTTTTTAAATATGGCTGCAGATCAAGGTTTCTACCTGTTTTTAGAGCATGATGCACATCACGAACTCATCACCGTAAAACACACAGAAAAAGGCGTAAGACTAAACGGTACATATACCGCAGAAGAATTATTTAATTAAAAGATAAAAAAGACACTACTTACTATGAGACGCATAAAACAACTTACTTTAACAGCTGCCACTACAGCGCTTCTTTTTGGATGTGGAGGCACGGCACCGCTAATTTCTACGCCAATAGAAAATATAGACCGTACCCCTTTAAAAGTTTCGGAATTGACTGAAACTGAAAAACACAACTGGGGACACCTAGACTTGGTAAAAGATACAATACCGGGAATGAGTGTAGATAAAGCGTATGCAGAGCTTCTTAAACGTAAAAAAGGTGCAAAAGTAATTGTAGCGGTTATCGACTCTGGTATCGACATAGACCATGAAGATTTACAGGCCAATATCTGGACCAATACAGATGAAAAACCAAATAATGGCATTGATGATGATAAAAATGGATACATCGACGATGTTCATGGTTGGAATTTTTTAGGTGATGGCCATGATGAGCAATTAGAGTTCATTAGAATTTTAGCAAAAGGCGACACCAGTCAACCTGATTATGCTAGAGCTAAAGCAGAATACGACGAAGAATACCCTAAATGGACGCAACGTAAGACACAATACGAAGGTATTTACCAACAGGTAAAAACGGCGCACGAAACCTTAATCCAACATTTTGGTACAAAAGACTATACTAAAAAGCAGGTTAATGCTATTACCACCGAAGATCAGGCCTTAAGTCAAGCACAGCAAATTGCGCAATACATGTACAGCAATGGTATTGACACCATGACTGAAGCTTCAGAAGAATTAAAAAGCGCTTTAACAAATATTACAGAACGTTTAAATATCCTTTTAAACAAAGAGTTTAAAGGCCGTGTGAATGGTGATAATCCAGATGATCTTAGCACAAAATATTATGGAAATGGCAATGTAAAACCTGTTAAAAAAGAGGAAAGTCACGGTACACACGTCGCTGGTATTATTGCTGCTGTACGCAACAATGGTAAAGGTGCCAATGGTGTTGCTAATAACGTAAAAATTATGAGTATTAGAACGGTACCTAATGGCGATGAATATGATAAAGATGTTGCTTTAGCCATTCGTTATGCTGTAGATAATGGTGCTTCTATTATTAATGGTAGTTTTGGAAAAAGCTTCTCGCCTCATAGCGATTGGGTAAGAGATGCTATTGCCTATGCAAGTCAAAAAGATGTTATTTTTGTTCATGCAGCTGGAAATGACAGTAAAAATGTAGATGTAGAACCTAATTTCCCAGATGATAACATTAACGGCAAAGAAGTATCAAATACTTATATTAGAGTTGGCGCTTTAGCACCTAAATATGGCTCTAGTTTGCTAGCAACTTTTTCTAATTACGGTAAAGCAAACGTAGATGTTTTTGCACCTGGTGATAGCGTTTATTCTACAACACCAGAAAACGAATATGATACTAAGGGAGGTACCTCAATGGCTGCTCCTGCTGTTGCTGGTGTTGCGGCATTAATACGCTCGTATTACCCAACGTTATCTGCTGCTAAAGTGAAACAAATTATTATGGATTCTGGCCTTCCTATTACCACTAAAGTTGTGGTTGGAGGAAATACCGATGATATTCAAGCTTTTGCTAATGTCGTAAAGTCTGGAAAAATAGTAAATGCTTATAATGCCTTAGTTATGGCAGGAAAAATGGCGCAATAACTTACATAATTATATACTGAGGTTGCCTTAAAGTATGCTACTTTAAGGCAACCTTTTTCAATCCCTATTCATGAAATATTTTCTATTTACTCTCATTTTTAGTGCCCTGTTTATCGCTTGTAATACTTCTAAAGGTGCCATTGCAAATACAACACTACTTGCAAAACCTACAAGTACATATTGGCAACAGCATGTCGATTACAAAATGGATATTAACCTAGATGTAAACACTTATAAATATACTGGTAAACAAGAATTGGTTTATACCAACAACTCTCCAGAGGTATTGCGAAAAGTATTTTACCATTTGTATTTTAATGCTTTCCAACCCAATAGTGAAATGGACATTCGCTCAAGAACGATAACAGACCCCGACAAACGTGTTGGAGATCGCATTCAAAAATTACAACCTCATGAGATTGGTTATATACACGTAAATCACCTTACGCAAAACGGTGTTGCTTTAGACTATGAAACCGTGGGTACCATTTTAGAAGTAGTGCTTGCCTCGCCAATACAACCTGGTGAAAAAGTAACTTTTGCTATGGATTTTGATGCGCAAGTTCCATTACAAATTAGACGTTCTGGTCGTAATAATAAGGAAGGCGTTGCACTATCGATGACACAATGGTATCCTAAACTTGCAGAATATGATTTCGAGGGTTGGCATGCTGATCCTTATATTGGTAGAGAATTTCATGGTGTTTGGGGTAACTTCGATGTTAAGCTTACCTTAGATAAAAACTATGTTGTAGGTGGCTCTGGCTATTTACAAAACCCTAATGATGTTGGCCATGGTTATGAAACGTCTAAAGTAATACCAACTAACAGTGATAAGCTAACATGGCATTTTAAAGCCCCAAATGTGCATGACTTTACATGGGCAGCGGACCCCGATTACATTCACGATACAGCCAAAGTTACTAACGGCCCTACACTTCATTTTTTCTATAAAAACACCTTAAGTAAAGAGAAGATACAATTTTGGAAAAAAATGCAACCTAAAGCTGTGGAGCTTATGAAGTATTTTAGCAAACATATTGGCGCATACCCTTACGAACAGTACTCTATTATTCAAGGTGGTGATGGCGGTATGGAATACGCCATGTGTACACTTATTACAGGCAAGCGCAGTTACGGAAGTTTAGTAGGCGTAACAGCCCACGAAATGGCACACAGTTGGTTTCAATTTTTACTGGCCACCAACGAATCGAAGCACGCGTGGATGGATGAAGGATTTACCAGTTATATTAGTGATTGGGCTATGAATAGTATTTTTAATGAAAACAAAATTAATCCTACATCGGGTGCTTACGACGGCTATTATTACCTTGCCAAATCTGGTAAAGAACAACCGTTCACCACACATGCAGATAGATTTAATTACAACCAATCTTATGGAATTTCAGCATATAATAAAGGAGAAGTGTTTATGGCACAACTCGCTTATGTTATTGGAGAAGCACATCTTAAAAAAACGATAAAACAGTATTTTATAGATTGGGCTTTTAAACATCCTACGCCTAATGATTTTATACGTGTTGCAGAAAAAGTATCTGGTTTAGAGTTGGATTGGTATTTAACCGATTTTGCGCAAACAACTAACACGATAGATTATGCTGTTAAAACTATAAATGGTAAAACAATTACCCTAGAACGCATAGGTCTTATGCCAATGCCTATAGACCTTGAAGTCACCTATAGAGATGGCAGCACACAATCGTACTACATTCCTTTACAAATGATGCGTGGTGAAAAACCAACCTCAGCCACACAACTCAAAGATTGGGCTTGGGCACATCCAACATATACTTTTGAAAGTAAAAAAGTTGTAAAAAGTGTACATATTGATCCTAGCGGTTTAATGGCCGATATTGATCAAAAAAACAATAAGAAATAGCATGATAAAACGCGAAGACCTCAAACAGGTCGCTACTCCTGTACTTCAAAAAAAATATAAAACGTTTAAAATAGCTATAATAGTACTCGTCACTATTGTTAGTGTTATGGGTGCCATTAGTGTCTTAAATTGGCAAGCCAATGGCCTTAGTCCTACTGTACTATTGCCTGTGTTTTTTATTCCTATGGTTATTGTAAATTATTTGAGTTTTAAACGTATTAAGGATGAATTACGCTTAAGAATGCCTTCAAACTAATAGCCTGTTTTGAATAATTGGAAACCATTTTTAATCCTTATAACACTTCATTTTATCTTTGGTTGCCTTGTGACACAAAACTGTAGCGGTGAAGGTTGTATAATTGTCATTCCAACACTATATTATTTGACGGCAGTTATTTTATCGCATGTGCCTTACCTGTTTTTAAAACCATTTAAAACTATTAAGAGCGATATATTACTCGCCTTTATTTTCCCTAGTTTTAGTCTATTTGCTCTTATTACCCTGGCCGTAAAATTTGGATTAAATGCGGCGTTAGATACATCGCATTTCGTATGGATTGTTGTGTCTTTATGACCTAGTGTTATACTACAAGTATGCCTATTTTTGTTAAGACATAAATTCACCTAAAGTTTCACTTATTATCTATGGTTTTGTAACATTAGTACACATTGCAGTACTATTCCATTTCATTACCTTTACCCCATCAACACAGTATCATTTTGAAATTCACTTACTCCAAAAAAGAAAAGCTTAAAAGCAAAGCGCTAATCGATCAATTATTTACAGAAGGGCAATCGGTTTCTGTGTTTCCACTACGTTTGGTCTATTTAGGCACTGCTTTTGATGATGCTATTATAGCTAAAACAGGGGTTTCGGTAAGCAAACGCAATTTTAAAACTGCTGTAGATAGAAACCGAATAAAACGTTTGTTAAGAGAAGCTTACCGCTTAAATAAAGCACAGTTTTTTAACAATTTAACAACACCTCACGCGTTTATGATTTTGTACATTGGCAAAGACAAGCCCTCTTTAGTACAACTGGAGACAAGTATGAAACGCCTTTTTGAAAAATTTTCGAAGCGGATCTCAACCCCTTAAAAGCATCTTTATGAAGTTAGTGTCTTATCTTTTAGCTCTGGTTTTTCCTTTAATGTGTAGCCAACCACTTGACCGTGAAGCTACTCTAGAGACACAAGCAGACAGTGGTGTTTATGAAAGTGACATTGTAACCTCTAAAACCGCAGCACAGCAACCTGCTAGTACTATTCCTCAAAAACTGATTAAAACAGCTTATCTTAAGTTTGAAACGCCGCATATAGATACAACATACAATCACCTTATAACTACAATAAAAGCGCGTAATGGTTTTGTACAAGATGACAATTCCAACACATCATATAACCGAATTACACGGCATTTAGTGGTTAGAATTCCAACGACAAATTTTCAACCTTCACTAGATGCTATTACTAAAAAGGTATCGCATTTTGATACCAAACGCATTTCTGCCAAAGATGTTACCGAGACGTTTATTGATATAGAAGCCCGTTTAAAAGCAAAACGCACATTAGAAGCCCGGTACTTAGACTTGTTAAAAAAAGCCCAAACAGTTAAAGAGGTCTTAGAAATAGAACGTGAACTCTCTGAAATACGGGAAGCTATCGAAGCCAAAGAAGGCCGTTTAAAATATTTACAGCATAAAGTAAACTTTAGTACTATAGATATTGAATTTTATACCTTAACAAGCACGGCTCCCATAGGCAGTTCTTATGGCACTAAAATGTGGAATGCCATTAAAGGTGGTTTTGAAGGTATTTCTATTTTCTTTTTAGGCCTATTATATATTTGGCCCCTTTTAGTATTTGTAATAATTGGTATATTTTTGCTTAGAAAGCGCCTTAAAAAGAGTAAAGACAAAAAAACAAACACATAAATATGACATTTTTTTTAAAAAAGAGAATCCTTATTCCCATTCTGCTATGTACCCTTTTTTTAAGTACAACAGCATTTAAAAACGATTTCTTTGAAATAGCAAAACAGATTGAAATTTTCACAACGCTCTACAAAGAAATTAACATGAATTATGTGGATGAAACCAACCCAGGCGATCTTATGGATACGGCCATTAAAAGCATGCTAGACGATCTAGACCCTTACACGCGGTTTTTAAATGAACAGGATGTAGAATCTGCGCGTATTAATAACACTGGCGATTATACGGGTATAGGAGCCCGTATAAGAACAAAAAAGCACAAACTTATCATATTAGAACCCTACAAAGATTATCCAGCAGATAAAGCAGGGCTTAAAGCAGGTGATGAAATTATTAAAGTGGGCGATATTGTAATAGCCGACTATAAAGACGATGCTGGAAACTTGTTAAAAGGCGCTTCGGGTTCTAAAGTAGACGTAACTTACAAACGCAACAACCAAACAAAAACAGCCACAATAGAACGTGCCGAAGTAGAGATTAAAGCTGTACCACATTACGACATGGTAGATGCCAAGACAGGTTATATTGTTTTAAGTAAATTTAACCGTAAAGCTTCAGCAGAAACGGGCTATGCGCTAAGAGATTTAAAAGCCCAAGGTGCCGAACGTATTATTTTAGACCTAAGGGGAAATCCTGGTGGTTTATTAAATGAAGCCGTTAATGTGGTTAATTTATTTGTTCCTAAAGGACAGTTGGTGGTCACTACAAAATCTAAAGTTAAAAAATACAACAAACAGTATTTTACCAGTAAAAACCCTATAGATACAGAAATTCCTGTAGTTGTTCTTATAGACGGGTCTAGTGCTTCGGCTAGTGAAATTGTATCTGGAACACTACAAGATTTAGACCGAGCTGTTATTGTTGGCTCTCGTAGTTTTGGTAAAGGTTTAGTACAACGCCCTAAACGCCTTACTTATGGTACTCAAATAAAAATCACTATTTCTAGGTATTACACGCCTTCTGGACGTTGCATCCAATCTTTAGATTATTGGAACAGAAATAAAGATGGAGAAGCAGTACGTGTAAAACAAGAAAATTATAATGAATTTAAAACCAAAAATGGCCGTAAAGTGTTTGATGGTGGCGGTATTTTTCCAGATGTCGTTTTAAATAAAGTTAAAAATTCTGCCATTACAAAAGCCATTATGGGGAGTGATTTAATTTTCGACTTTGCTACAGCTTACTATTACCAAAACCCTAGTATAGATTTAAATACTTTTGAACTGACAGATACCGACTTTAAAAATTTTAAGTCCTTTTTAAAGAAAAATAACTTTTCGTTCACTACGAATACGGAAAAGGCATTGTTTAAAGCTTACGAAACAGCTACTAAAGAAAATTTAGATGATGGTATTAATACAGCATACAACAATCTTATTGCGAGTATAAACAAATCTAAAGATAGAGCCTTAGATACACACAAAACGTATATCTTAAAAATGCTTACAGAGGAGATTGTTAAGCGCTATGGCTATAGAGAAGGTTTATATGAATATTATAAAACGAAAGACGCCTACATTCAAAAAAGCACGCAAATCCTCGGTAATACTATGGCTTACATGGATTATTTAAGGTAAATGCTTAAAAAATAGTATCTTTAACTGTAATAATTTTTATCCCCATAATGCACAGACTACTTGTCTTCATATTGCTATGCGCTCAAACGTATATGAGTTTTGCTCAAAAACAATATACGCATGATGTTTATTTTAATACAGACGAATACGTAGTACCACAAACTGAAGAAAACCGTTTATTGTTATTTATTTCCACATTAGAAAATATAGATTTGGCCTCGGTAGCGATTTATGGATTTTGTGATGATGTGGGTGCAGATACCTATAACCTAATACTCTCACAACAGCGTGCAGATGCCATTAAAGCTGTTTTTTCTCATCATAATATCGATGAGCATTTAATTACTAATGTAGACGGTAAAGGCGAGGTCCTTTTAAAAATAATCAACGAAAAAAACGTACTTAAACTAAGAGGTTTAAATAGAAAGGTAGAAATTATCGCTACCGAAAAGTTACCAGAACCTAAACCTGTTTTAAAAAAGGAAACACCTCCAGCACCTTTATCGGCATCCCAGCAAATAAAAGGGCCTCTTAAAGTTGGAGATAAACTTATTTTAAAAAATATTTTATTTAAAACGGGGTACAGTACTGTGGCTTCTGGTTCTAAAAAAGAACTGGAAAAAATTGCTGCTGCTCTAGTAGAACGTGATGACATTTACTTTACCATTCAAGGTCACGTATGTTGTACACAAAATACTAGAGATGCTGTAGATCGAAAAACAAAATTACGCAACCTCTCTTTTGCAAGGGCAAAATACATACATGACTATTTTGTTAAAAAGGGCATTGCTAAAAAACGGATGCGTTTTTTAGGCATGCGCAGAAAATTTCCTCTAGGAGGCGATCCCAAATACGATAGGCGCGTAGAAATAGTAATTACCTATGTAGGCAATAACGTGAAATAAAAAACATGATACCTTCATTCTCTCAACTTTTTTTAAGCCTCTTCTTTTTTTCTCTCTATACTGCCATACGTGCTCAAAATACTTTTGTACCAGATGACAATTTCGAGCAAGCACTAATTGATTTAGGTCTTGATACAGGGCCTTTAGACGACTTTGTACCTACCGCTAATATTGTAGATTTTGATGGTATGCTGAACTTAGAAAACAGTGCTATTTCTAATCTTACAGGTATTGAAAACTTTAGAGCGCTTAAACAATTATTCGTTAGTGGAAATCAACTTAGTAACCTAGATGTTAGTCAAAATTTGGAATTAGAGCGTTTATGGTGCTTTAATAATAATTTGTCTGTGTTAGATGTTAGCTCCAATACTAAATTAGTCTCTTTACGCTGTGAAAACAATACCTTAAACACCTTAGATGTTTCTAACAATACCAATATTTCTGTGCTTGTTTGCGAAGCCAATAGACTCTCTAATTTAGACATCTCTAACAATACCAATTTAAGAAGGCTGTCTTGTGGTACTAACCAATTGAACGGTCTTGATGTTTCTCAAAACACAAATTTGTTCTTTCTATCTTGTGAAAACAATGCTATTACTGCCTTAAATAGTACTAACAACTCAAATTTAACAACACTAAATTGTGCTCAAAACCGTATTTCAAAATTAGACGTTTCACAAAATTTAAACCTAATCAATCTAAATTGCAGTTCTAATAACTTATGTTTTCTTAATCTAAATAACGGCAACAATAACAACCTAACGGCTCTAAATTTTGAAGATAACCCCAATTTACAGTGTGTTAGCGTAGATATCCCTAACATAAATCGTAATGGTTGGTTTCCTTTATCTTTTTCTGGTTATGTTGCTTCTCTCGACGATTGCGAAGCACGAATTCTAGTAGATGAATTAGACAATGTTATCGCGCCATCTTTTACCCTACCCCCATTAGTTAACGGTAACTATTTTACAGAACCTGAAGGTGATGGAATACGCTTAAACGAAGGTGAATTGATTACCACGGGACAGACCATTTATATTTACAATGAAGATGATTGTTTTAGCAATGAAAGTAATTTTAATATTGTAATTTCTGATGCACCTTATTTTATTCCTAAATTTTTCACCCCTAATAACGATGGTATAAATGACCGTTGGCAGATATTAGATACTCAAAATTTAATTAATAACATTTCTATTTATAACAGGTATGGTAAACTTTTAAAGTTTTTATCCAGTACAAATGAAAGTTGGGATGGTACATACAACAATCGCTATTTACCCAACGACAGTTATTGGTACGAAATTGTACTAAATACACGTGAAGTGATACGTGGCTATTTTGCTATAAAACGCTAAAACACTACACCTGTAATTCCTCTCTTAGCATCGCTATATGGGGAATGCCATCTTCTAAATACGGAACACCTTTTTGCTTAAAACCTAAATTGCCATAAAACGTTTTGAGGTGCTGTTGTGCCGAAACTTTTATTGTTTTTTCTTTATACTCTGTTTCTACAACACGTATAGACGCTTCCATAATAGCATAACCGTATTTTAAAGCACGTTCTTGAGCTTTAACCACAACTCTACCTATACTGGCTTCTTTAAAATAATCGCCGCTCTTAAAAGCTCTAGTATAAGCCACCAATTTTTCATTCTTATACCCTAAAATATGTAACGCTTTAGCATCGTTACCATCTAAATCTTGGTACACACAATTTTGCTCTACAACAAAGATTTCGCTTCGTAACTGTAAAATAGCATATAACATTTCATTAGTCAACGCTTTAAAAGTCTTTACTTTAATATTTAACATAGTTTAAAAACGGGCATATTTATAAAAAACATTTGTTTATAGGATAAAAAGTAGATTAATTTTTATCTCAAACTCATTATTCAGTTTTCAATAATGGCTTTTTTTCTACATCATATAGCACTTGAGATATATCAACTCTAAACCAGAGTTTAAACATTTTATAATTGCGTTTTTGAGGCCATTCTTTTTTATTTGAATGCCACCCTTCTAGTTCTAATTTGAAAAAGGTATCAAATTTCTTTTTTAACCATTTTTCTACATCTACAGTACCGTCATCAATCAAATAAACTGTGCTTTGTAAAGCACTATGGTCTTCATCAGGATATAAGGTAGAAATCCAATTTATAAAAGGTTCTTGTGGTTTTAAAATAATAGCATAGCGATTTATATAGCCGTCTTCAGAAAAGTTTCGTGTATCTTCATCTTCAGCAGGCGTCGTATTAAAATTATAGACTTCCTCCTCTTGCGTTAGGACTCGCAATATTGGGTCTTCACTCAAAGGAGTTTCCTCCAATTCAAAATCGACTATAAACATCTTATATTCACTATATTTTTCCTTCTTATAAGCGATCATTTTTTTTATTAAATGCTTTTTCTTCATTTTAGAAAAAACATTTAATTTTTCATCTAAATCGGTATTTCTAACAGAACCACTAATAGTGGCAATATTCCAAGCAACTATAGCCAATTCTATCATATCTTCCATATATTCTATATCTTCCATTTCTTCTATAAATGGATTCATGAATTGTTCTAATAATTTAGAATACTTCACACCTGTATTAGGAATTATTATGTTTCCTGACCTATTAAATAGATTATCACTCATTTCTTATATAATTTAAATAGTACTCTATTATTAATTACCACTTATGATGTACAGATGGTTTTATTAAAGTCTTATAAACAGTTTCTACAGCTGCCATCTCTTCATGAGATAAATTAGGAATTTCTTGTGCTTTTAAATTAGAATGTAATTGTTCCAATTTAGACACACCTGGAATGATACAACTTACGGCATCATGCATTAATATCCATTTTAAAGCCACTTGAGCTAATGGCGCTTTTTCCTTAAAAATAGTTTGTAATTGTGCAACGGCCTCTAACCCTAAGTGGTAATCAATACCCGAAAAAGTTTCTCCTTTATCAAAAGCTTCTCCATTACGGTTAAAATGCCTATGGTCGTCTTTTAAGAACGTACTGTCTTTATTAAATTTTCCTGTTAATAAACCACTCGCTAGAGGTACTCTTGCAATAATACCTATATTTCGCTTTTGGGCTTCTTTAAAAAACAATTCAGTTGGGCGGTGCCTAAACATATTACATATAATCTGAACTGTTTTTACATTTGGATAGTCTATAGCTTTTAAAGCTTCTTCAACTTTTTCTACACTTACCCCTAAATTTAATAGTTTACCTTCTGCTTTTAGCTTATCAAATTCTTCGAAAATTTCTTGGCGGTAATAGACTTCGGTTGGTGGACAGTGCAACTGTATCAAATCAATACAATCTAAACCTGTATTTTTAAGACTTTGTTCTACATACTGTCGCAATACTTTTGGTTGGTAACCATCACTAACATGCGGGTTAATAAATCGGCCACATTTTGTAGCAATATGTATTTTTTCTGAACGTGAGCGTACCAATTCACCAACAGCACGTTCGCTTAAACCATTTTCATAAACATCGGCTGTGTCTATAAAATTAATGCCTTGATCTACAGCTTCATTTAAAATTTGTGCTGCATTTTTAGCATTAAAAGCACTCCCCCATTTACCGCCTACTTGCCAAGTCCCTAAACTTATTTCTGAAACTTGAATGCCTGTACTTCCTAATGTTCTATACTTCATTTTGTTACTACTAATTTAAATATTGATTGTTTTCTCCCCCCTAAAGATAAAAACACTTTACCTAAAATAGGCAAAGCTTTAACTATTTTAAAATGAAAATACGTTATTTTGAAATCATTCTAAGACCTACAAATACGTTTGAATTCTACTGAAAAAAAATTGTTTTAGTGTAAGAAAAAATAATCAATAAAAAGTAATCTAAATACTTTTTTAATGTAATTTTGGCAAAAACTTGACTAAAATTACACTAAAATGAAAACACACAAATTACTTTTTTTACTAGTATCTCTATTGCTTTTTAACTGTGACCATGAAGACTTATCACAAAATGAAATAACAACAGTTACAACGCCCTTTAACGTTCCTAACAAACACCAACCTCTAATACATGAAACAACAAATAAAAATGCAAATGATTCATGGGTTCAAGTTTGGGGAGATGAATTTGATGGTACAACTATAGATACTACCAAATGGAATGTTACCGTAAGTTCGAAATCGCGAACGCCAAGACCAAAACAAGGTGTGTCTGATTGGTGGTGGGTAAAAGCCAATGCCTATCTTAATGGAAAAGGACAACTGGTTTTAAGAGGTACCAAAAAAGATAAAAATACAATGCATTGTGGCAGTGTAGATTCTAGAGGTAAATACGAACCAAAATTTGGATTTATTGAAGTTCGTCTTAAAATTGCAAATACACAAAAAGGAAATCATACCGCCTTCTGGTTGCAAGGTGCTAACCAAGGGCTTATTGATGATTCTGGAAGAGATGGTGCCGAAATAGATGTATTTGAATCTGCTTGGGTTGGTAATTTTACAAAAGCTGTAGTACATATAGATGGATATGGTGCCAGTCATAAGGCCAATACAAAACGTTATGACGCTGCTAATCTACACGATGGGTACCATACTTTTGGTTTGGACTGGACGGCAGAAAAAATGGATATCTATTACGATGGTAAAAAAACAGTGAGTTATAGTGGTAAATGGGTGCCCAACGTACAAGAATGGTTATGGCTTTCGGTAGGTGCAAGTTTTGGTGATGGCGATTTTAAAAATCAACCTATTGGTCATCTTTCTAATGCCACAGTAGATTATATAAGAGTCTACAAAAAAAGCCATTTTCGCTTGGTAAATAAGAAAACAAAAAAATGGTTAAGAATTTTAGGAAATGCTGATAATACTATTATTTCGCAATCTCCATTAAACGCTAAAGGCGACTGGACGCAATGGTCTATTCGAAACACTTCTAAAGGGTACTTTTATTTCATAAATAAATCTTCGGAGAAATACTTTAGACCAGAATCGAATACCGATGGTGCACTATTATTACAAAAAGACACATCATTTGGCGGTTCTTGGAGTCAATGGAAAACACTTGATGCAGGAGATGGTTATGTGTATATTCTAAATAAAGAAACTGGAAAAATTTTGCGTCCTAAAGATGCTACTGACGATGCGCCAATACTTTTAAAAGACCAGTATAAAAATACAAATGATTGGGCAAAATGGAAAATGGAGTTTATTGAAAATTAATAAATCACATCGTAATCCGTACATAATATACAGATTACGATGTGATTACAAAACAGTATTCACATTTATTATTTTAAAAATAATAAATGTGAATTTAATAAGACCATTGCACATAAATATTCTACGGGTACCAGACCTTACCCAAATTTTATCGATACTTCTAAAAGCCTTCTCATTCTAAGGTCATCTATTTAAATCCTGTTAATAAATCCTTTCTTAAAAATATAAATTCAAAATTAATTAGATATCGTATAACGTGTAAAATAGTGCTTTATAAAACTGTATCAAATACACAATCAATCCTGTACAATGACTTCTTTAGCATCATCTTTTCCAAATTCAGGTTGAATATTAACATGATTGATTTCATAATTTTGAAACACAAAAGCCTCAATATCTTGTAAAATAGCATCAAATTGAGACAATGTAATATCTTCATGAAAATCGATATGAGCTTCTAAATGCACCTCATCTTCATTAAGTTGCCAAACATGCACATGGTGTACGTTTTTTATGCTTTTAAACGCATTAATTTCATTAACAATGGTTTGTACAGGAATAGCATCTGGTGTAAATAACATCAACACTTTTGTAGAACGCTTTAATAAATTAAAACCCATCCAAACCAAATAGACGGCTATAGCAAAAGTAAGTACACTATCTACCCAATACCATTGGTAATAAGTCATTAAAAGTCCACCTATTAATACGGCTACACTGGCCATCATGTCTGTTAATAAATGTAAATAGGCACTTTTCATATTCATATTGGCATTCGCATCTTTCTTTAAAAGCAGTACACTAAAACCATTACCAAGTATGGCTATAATAGACAATAGTATTACTAAATAAGATTTGATGCTTTGCGGATTTTGAAACCGTTTTATAGCTTCTACCATTAAAAGTGCAGCAACAATAATAAGTGTAGCTGCGTTAATAAATGCAGCTACAATTTCTGCACGTTTGTAACCAAATGTTTTTTGTAAAGACGCTTTTTTCTTGGTGAGTTTGTTTGCGATGTAACTTACAATTAATGACACTACATCACTAAAATTGTGCAACGCATCACTTAATAAGGATAAGCTTCCAGACCATAAACCACCAATAATCTGCACTATTGTAATAACAATATTCAGCACAATAGATATCATGAGATTACGTCCTTTTAAATCACCATGATGGTGGTGCGCATGGTCATGATAATGTGCTTGGCTCATAAACTTTAGGCTAAGTATAACAACAAATAGACTTAAAACTTAGCTAAAGTTACTATTTTTATTACAAGTTGATTGGTTTCTTAAATAGAAAATAAGTTTTAATTGCCAAAGTGTAAAATAACTTTAGAATTAAAAAAATAACGAATATAATTAAATACGACCTAAAGGCTTTCTAACAAGACAAAGGGATTTTATCAATTCTGTTTTGATGTCTTCCACCTTCAAACTTGGTGTTTAAAAACGTTTCTACCATTTGTAACGCTTGTGGAATTGCTGTAAAACGAGCAGGAATGCATAAAATATTAGCATTGTTATGCTGACGTATTAAAGTAACGATCTCGTTAGTCCAACACAAACCAGCTCTTACTTCTTGATATTTATTTGCGGTCATGGCCACACCATTGGCACTACCACAAACTAGAATACCAAAATCTGCAGAGGCATCTGCTATTGTTTTAGCTACAGGATGCACAAAATCTGGATAATCTACACTATCATTTGCATCGGTACCAAAATTAGTCACGGTATATCCTTTTTCTTCTAAGAACGTTTTTATAGCAAATTTATAGTCCGTTCCTGCGTGGTCGTTTCCTATGGAAATGGTCATATTTGAAGTGTATTTATCTGTTAATTTTGAAGTTTCAAATTTACTAAAAATAACTGACTTATTTTTTACACATCATAATCCCCGCTAATTGATAATATATAAAATTACAGACACAATTATTATATAGATCAACTTAACACAGTTTCTAAAATGTTATCTATTATGAACTGTATAAAGAGCGCGCACTTTTAAAAAACTTCTTTACTTTAACTTTGGTATAGTATAGCAGTAAAACATAGGATATAAACATAAATTATGATACTTTGAATCGCTGTGTTTTAAATTTTAAATTCAAATAAGCTTTTGGTTCTTTACCTACTTTAAAACTAAAAAAGCTTAAACAGCACTGTATGAGGGATTCAAGTAACATAGGACGTTTGCATTGTTAATAACCCTATTTCTGTTAACTAGAGTATTAATGACATGTTAATATCTATTGATTAGATTTTAAAAAATTATCTAGGAAAATCGATAAAATTTTACAACCCATAACATTCTATTAACATCCTAATTAGTTAGTGTAAATTTTTGGTTAAGTTATCAGCACTAAATTCTTTAGTTTTAAGTGTTGTTAATAGATCTTATTATTAAAAAAAGAAGGTGAATTTGAGTTTTCAACACTTGTTAATAGCTTTTTTTAAAGTATTATTTTTTAAGTGTTTAGTTATATCATATCCTGTTCATTTCCTATCAACAAGTATCTATAAGGTACATTTCAAAATAATAATCAATAAAGTTATACCAGATATTAACAGCCTATAATAACCACCATTTATTTTTTTAAATTTTAAAAGAAAAAGATATATATAGTATATAATGTGGATAACTCTAAAAAAATGAAAATTTGGATTTAAAATTGAAAAGCTATTGAAACTTTCTAAAGGTAACTTTTTTAAGAAAGCTATGAGATTTGCGTATTGTAGATTGAAGTTCGCCTATGCTTATGAGTTTATCTTTGTGTATAGAAGAAGAAATGACTTTGAGCGTCTAGTGAAGCGTATTTTAAGAGCTTTGCGGACACTTTTGTATGACTTTGGAGATCTTGGTCGCTTAGAAAAGCAAACGTTGCGTAGGTTCTTAAATTTAAAAGCATGTTTTAAATAGGTTACTGTGGACTACCTGTGTTGTGAAGATTACAAATTTTAGTGCAATTTAGAGCAGTACCATAGCGCTACAATTTAAAAAGTATTTTGGTTTTAGGGTGTGGTGTATGAACATTACAAAACTGTAGTGTACAGTTAAGAGTGTCTTTAGTTCTGGAAAAGGCATAAAAAAAGGTGGCAAATTACAATTGACCACCTTAGTATTTCCTTTATGTTTACGTTTTTATTTATCGATGTGTATCGTTTTTATAATCGCTTCTAATTCAAACATATAATTGCGTTTTTCTACAGATGGGGCAAAAGCAAAACCTTCTGCTAGGATCCAACGTTTGTTTATTTTGTCATCTATAGCGTAGTTAATGTATGGGCCTCCCATAAAGGCATTTTTAACTTCCCAAATGCCTTTGGTTTCTAAAGTAGGTTTGTTATCTAATATCGTTTCACCGTGAAAAGGCGTATAGACGTCTTCTGTGGACATATAAGAGCCCTCTGTAGGTCCTTCTATATGAATCTTACCAATAGAGTCTCTAATCGCTATAATTTGATTTATAACGCTATCATTTTTTTGAATACGATTGTAAGGCAATTCATAAAGCATTAAGTTTAAAGTTCCCGTACGCACATCTTTTCGAATCCAAAAAAAGTTACCATCGTCTTTAGCTATTCTGTAGGCTGTTGGAAACTCGATATGCAACCCTAATTTTTCTTTAATCGTTTTGGAATTGTATAAAGACTTTCGCATGACACGTTGCTTTTGCTTCAGTTCTATATTTTTAAAGGTCTCTATAATTTTAGAGGCGTTTTCTTTTAAAACTGTAATTGCAGCGTCCTTATTTGGTCCTGTTAGAGTTATGACTTTTTGAGGTTGCGCGTAGACATCATCTTTAATAGAGATACCAGCTGGTTGTCCAAGCTCTATTTTAAGAATAGTTCTGTTTCTAGTAATAAAATCTGTAAAGACTTGAGGCGGAATTTGATTGATGTTAAACATAGGTTCATCCTGGGGTAATCCATAGATAGGGGTTGCTAAAACATCTCTAATGGCTTCTCCTAAATTGCCTTTCCATTCTTGGTTGTCTACAACAACGGATACATCATTTATTTTGCCTTGGGAATCTAATAACAATTTTTTTTGCTTAGACGTTGAGTCTTTACAAGATGCTATGAGTATAAAAATACATAAAATACTGAATATCTTTTTCATGTCTGTGTTACAGTTTTATAGGTTAGCCTTTTGCTATTTTTAATTTAGTACCTGGTTTTAGGTTGCTACTGCTAATACCGTTCCAATCTTTAATATTTTGAACAGAAACACCAGAAAATTTTTGAGAGATGCTCCAAAGTGAATCGCCACTTTGTACGGTATATATAGTGACAGCTCCAGTAAGGGGTTTTGTTGATTTAGATTTCTTTTTGGAAACCGTTGTTGTAACTGCCGGTTTTCTTGGATAAATAATAAGACGTTGTCCTATTTTAAGATTATTACTTCTCAAACCATTCCAGCGTTTTATTTGACTTACACGAACCCCATACAATCTAGATATTTTACCCAGATAATCGCCAGATTTCACCCTATAACGAATTCTATCGTTAGCATCAATAAATTTAGGTAGTGGTTTTTCTCGTTTATCTAATTCTGCTTTAGCAAAGGCATAAATTTCAGCTTCGTTATTTACAAATGTACCTATAGTATTAGCGGGCAAACGCAGTGTGTAATTTTCACCTTTAATAACAGGAATGATATCTAGTTTATAAGAAGGATTTAAAAATTGAAGTTCTTCTATTGGCGTGCCGGTAGCTTCAGAAACTTGATCTAAAGTGATGAGTTGTTTTACAACTACAGTATCGGTCTCCATGTATCTATATTCTGGTTTTAATGTTTTAAAACCATGAGCTTCTGCATATTCAAAAATATACATATTGGCTAAAAAAGCAGGCAAATAGCCAGCGGTTTCTCGTGGTAAATTATGGCGTATGTTCCAATAATTTTTATAACCTCCAGACCGTCTAATGGCTTTGGTAACATTTCCTGGACCAGAATTATAGGCGGCCAATGCCAAATCCCAATCACCAAATATTTTATATAAGGCTGCCAGATATTTAGAGGCCGCTGTTGTAGATTTTATAGGGTCGCTGCGTTCGTCGACATAGCTGCTTACATCTAAACCGTAAATTTTACCGGTACCAAACATAAATTGCCATAAACCTGTAGCACCTACTCTAGATTTTGCCTTAGGTTTTAAAGCAGATTCTACAATGGCTAAATATTTGATTTCTAAAGGAATATTTTGACGGTCTAATTCTTGCTCAAATAACGGGAAGTAATAAGCACTTAATGTCATTAATTTTTGCAAATGCTTTCTACGGTGTTTTAAATATGATTTTATAACACTTTCTAAAGCAGGATTATAAGACACATTAAAAGGTGTTTTTGCATCTAATGCTTTTAACCGTTTTTTTAGTGTATCTGTTGGTAACCCCGGATAGTCTACCGGTGCATAGGTTAATGTGGTTACCGATTTGTATATTGTATCGTAAAGGGTGTTATTGTATAAGGTTTCGCGCCATTTACTATCTATCTCAGCGAGCTGAAGATCATCTTTTAAAGCTTTAATGTTAAAGCTATCTTTTTGGATGTGTTCGGGGATACGAGAAAGCGATGTATTGGTAACCAAACTGTCTTTTGGAGTGACAGGCGGTATTGACGTTGAATCTTGAATTTGAGAATAGGAGAGCATAGTACTCAATCCTAGACAAAATGTTAAAAAGCGATAGTACATGAAAAAATATCTATAAATGTAAAGCCTTATTCCGCATTTGAATTGATACGTCTTCAAAGGCGTTTAATGCAATGTTTAAATTTTAAGCAGGCGAATTGAATTTACAAGGCGGATGTATGGCTAAAATCGTAATTTTTAAGGGAATTAAAAAATAAAAAGCTTGTAAAACAAAAGACCTCATAGCTGTAACGTGCTTATGAGGTCATTTGATATATGTATTGGATGTATTTAGCTTAAAATAGCAGCAATACCAGGTAATGTTTTACCTTCTAAACTTTCTAACATAGCGCCACCACCTGTACTTACATAACTTACTTTATCTTGAAAGTTAAATTGCTTTACTGCCGCAACAGAATCGCCACCACCTACAAGAGAGAAGGCTCCATTTTTTGTAGCTTCTGCGATAGAATTTCCTAAAGCGATAGTACCACCAGCAAAACTTTCCATTTCAAATACACCTAAAGGACCATTCCATAAAATAGTTTTAGAGGCTAAGACTACCTCATGAAATTGTGCTCTTGATTTTGGTCCAGCATCTACACCTTCCCAACCATCTGGAATAGCAGAAATAGCCACAGTTTGTGTATTGGCATCGTTACTAAAATCGTCTGCAGCAATAGTATCTACAGGAATATGAATTTGTACATTTTTTTCTTTCGCTTGTTTTAAAATATCTAAAGCCAACTCCATCTTATCATCTTCACAGATAGAATTTCCAATTTTACCACCTTGCGCTTTTACGAAGGTAAATGCCATTCCACCCCCTATGATTAAATGATCTACTTTATCTAAAATATTTTCTATAATAGTTATTTTAGAAGATACTTTTGCACCACCTAAAATGGCAAGTACTGGTTTTTCACCTGTTTGCATTACTTTATCTATACTCTCTATTTCTTGAGCTAACAAATTACCAAAGCATTTTTTACCTTCAAAAAACTGGGCTACTATGGTTGTAGAGGCATGTGCTCTATGTGCTGTACCAAAAGCATCGTTCACATAGATATCGCCTAATTTAGATAATTGTTCTGCAAAAGCAGTATCTCCAGCAGTTTCTTCTTTGTAAAAACGCAGGTTTTCTAGCAATAAAATTTCACCAGGTTCTAAGTTTGCAGCAGCAGTTTCGGCAGTTTCACCAACACAATCATTTACAAATTTTACACCTACTCCTAAGATGTCTTCTACTTTGGATACAATATGTTTTAAAGAAAATTCATCTTGAAAACCTTTAGGACGACCTAAGTGAGACATTAAAATACAGCTTCCACCATCTTCTAAAATCTTAATAATTGTTGGTTTAGCAGATAAAATTCTAGTTGCATCGGTGACTTCAAAACTAGCGTTTAAAGGCACGTTAAAATCTACGCGAATAAGTGCTTTTTTAGTTTCAAAATTAAAATCATTAAGAGTCTTCATTTGTATTTTATTTTAGTGTTTTAACAAATATGATGCACAAATGTAACCAATTAAAATCCTATATAAAATGGCTTTTAACACGAAAACGTTGTAGCTAAGTATAAATTTTAGATTTAATCTACATTAAAAGTTTTATAAGGTCTTTCAAGTTCTCATAGATGCTATCGTTTCGTTATATTTTTTATGTAATTTTAATACTGTGATGTTAAAGTTATAAGAATAGCAGTATATAATGCATTTGTAAACTTTATGACATGTGAAGGTTCGGCTTATAGATGGATTACTGTTCTAAAGAAAAACCACCATCTATTAAGAGTACCAAATCTTTAATATTCTTTGAGATATTCTTTGCTAATTTGGCTTTAAAAAAAGGTTTCATCAAGATGCCAAAAGGTTTAAAATCTGCAAATACTTCAATGTGTAGTTTGGTAGCACTTGCTCCCATATCTTCTAATATAAAATAGCTATTAAAACGTTTACTAAAAGGCATATTAGTTGTAGATTCCCCATATACCAGTTGGTTTTTTTCTACTTTTTTAGATATAGTAGTTTGTAAAACATCCTCATTTTTATTTAAGATGCATTTGTGTTTCTCACCTACTCTATTCACTTTATTTTTTTCATATTCCAAACGGTTTACGCCATTTATCCAGAGTAAGCGGTAATCGAAATTACTAATAACTTCGTACAAATCATTAATAGGTAATTTTATAATTTCTGTCTTATCGAATAATTTATGTTTTGGAATATTATCTGGAATAGGATCAATTTGTGGAATTTCAGATTTAAATTGCTGTAATGGGGCGTAACTAAATGTAATATTTCCAAAATCGTAAGTGGTTGAAATTTGTGTGGTTTTAGTATCTTCAGAAATAGATTTTACAGCTTCAGTGTACAAGGCATATTCCTCTATAGGGACATCATTTTTTAATAAACGGTGTACTTGTATAACGTCTGCACCATACGGTTTTTTTAGATTTTTTACTTCTATAAAATCTATGACACCATAATGTATGACAAATTTCAACTTTAAATTATATGCAGAACTACAAGCTCCACAATGGCAGATACGTTGGTATTCGTAACGTTGTAAGTGCTTGTGAAAGGCAAGATACATGCGTTTAACTTGTGCTTCTATAACCTGTAAATTAATGGTATCGCTTAGTTTATATAAAAATAAAGCATCGCCTTCCACTTCGGCTAACTCCAAGTTTGTGTTATTATGATCTAACAAGGTTTCTAGCAATTCTGCTATAATATGTTTACTGTGTTTTATAGATGTGAAGTGAACAAACTCTGTAAAACCAGAAATGTCTGGTATAAAAAGTAATGCGTTTGGATTCATTTTAGGTAAACAACTTAATTAAAATTTTAGTATAAATTTAGGTGTTTATTTGTAACAAGAAGCAATTAAATGTTAAAACTGATTTTGAAGCTGTTAAATTGCTAAAACTATATTTTCTAATTAGATGTGTTTTTAGGAGCTTATATCTTTATTTACATTGGAAAAAAATATGTAGGTTTGTTCGATGTTATTTTCAGATATATTTGGCCAAGAGCACATAAAGGCGCATTTAACTAAAAGTGCCGATCATGGACGCATACCACATGCGCAATTGTTTGTTGGACCTGAGGGTTCTGGCACATTGCCAATGGCTATTGCCTATGCGCAGTACATATTATGTGGCAATACAGAAGGTGAAAATGTATCAGGCAATGCGGCCTGTAATATTAAATTTAAAAATTGTTCTCATCCCGATTTGCATTTTGCTTTTCCTGTAACTACAAGTAGTAAAGTTAAAAGTAAGCCCGTTTCTAGCTATTATTTAGAAGAATGGCGCCAATTGTTAAGTGCACAGCCTTATGGCAATCTATTTGATTGGTATAAGCTTTTAGGGGTGGATAATAAACAAGGACAAATAGGTGTTGATGAAGCCCATGAGATTGTAAAAGCGCTAACCTTAAAATCTTATGAGGGAGGCTACAAGGTCATGCTAATTTGGATGGCTGAAAAAATGAATATAGCCTGTGCCAATAAGTTATTAAAGCTTATAGAAGAGCCGCCTAATAAAACAATTTTCTTGCTTATTGCTGAGGATGAAGAACAAATTATCAATACCATTCGTTCGCGTTGTCAAATAGTGCATTTCCCTCCTCTTGCAGAAAATGATATTAGAGACGCGTTGGTTGAACGGTACGATTTAGAAGTCCCTAATGCGACTAAAATAGCACATCAAGCCAGTGGTAATTATAACAAGGCCTGCGATTTGGTTCATAGCGATTCTGAGGATATTCAATTTGAAACCTGGTTTATTTTTTGGATTAGAAGTGCCTTTAAAGCAAAAGGCAATAAAGCTGCCATTATTGATTTAATTACATGGAGCGAAGATATAGCAAAAACAGGTCGAGAAACGCAGAAGCAGTTTCTTAATTTTTGTTTAGACTTCTTTCGTCAGGCATTACTATTAAATTATAATGCTACCGATTTGGTGTTTTTCGAACCTAAAACAGATAAATTTAAACTAGAAAATTTTGCACCTTTTGTTCATGGTAATAATATTATGGATATTAGTAACGAACTTCAAGATGCTATTTATCATATAGAGCGTAATGGTAATTCTAAAATTATACTTACCGATTTGTCTATTAAATTAACACGGTTATTGCATAAAAAAGAGCGTTAAAAATGGCAAAGCAATATTTTATATTACAACGCATCAACATACAAACAAGGTTTATTTTAAGTTTAGTACTATTTTAGAATCTGTATGTAAACCTATAAGAGTTTTTTGTTGGTTTCAATTTATGTTGGACACTTACTATGATACATGTAACCTTAAAGCATTAGATAAATTTCTTTTTTGGGCACAAAAAAAGTCGAACTAACAGCTCGACCTTAATCATTTTCATATGTTGTTAAAACTAGTTCTTAGTATACTCTGCGTTTAAAGCTTCTAGAACAGTTTGGGTAAGATCATTTTCATCAGTTCCATAAAGAACAGAAGCAGCAGCATCACTAGTACCTAAGATGTAGGTATAGCCATTCTTTTTTCCATAATCTTTTACAAAGTCTTTTACTTTTATGATAAGGGTATCGATTTCCGTTTGAAAAGATTGATTTAATTGTTGCTGTTCAAATTGCATTTGCTGTTGTAACACTTGTTGTTTCTGTTGCAGGCCAACCATAAGTTCTTCAGCTTGTTTTCTTTTATTTCGTTTCGCTAAGTTTTGTGCATCTATTTGTCCTTTTTGTGCTTCTAGTTGAAACGCTTGGCCAATACTATCTGTTCTCTTTTTAAATGCTGCGTCCTTTAGTTTGAATTTTTCTTCAACATCTTTTTTCGCTTGGTAATCATTAATTACAACACCATTGTCTATATAACCAATTTTGTTTGGTTTTTGACATGAGACCATAACAGCCATAACGAACATAAGATAAATTATAGTTTTCATTTTTAATTAAATTTTAAAGTTGAGCAAATGTAGCAAAGTATGCGAAAATCCTTCTGCTTATTTTTTAGATTTTGATATATAATTATTATCAATAATTTTTTAAAACACTATAAATATTTATTATTAAAAACAAGTTTAAATAAAGCGTTTTAAGACTGTTTTAAATTATTGTTATGTAAATATACCTTTATATATGTATTGTGTTATGAGAAGGTTTTAAAATAGCTTTTTATTGGTTTTTAATGATATAAATTAAAGAAGACGCATTTTTTGAACGTATGGCTTTTAGATTGGATCGTAAACCAATCCAAATGCCTTTTAGTGGATTCATTTTTCCTGATTTGTACTTTTCTGAAAGAAGGCTTACATAAAAGGCATCAAACCACATGGGTTTAGTTGTAGTTAATTTTAAGTGGTATTTGTCCATTAATTTGGAAATCGCATTTTTATTAAAATGCCAAAGGTGTCTTGGTACATCGTAGGCAGCCCAAAATGATTTGTAATAGGTGGCGTCATAACTTTTATAGTTAGGTACGGCTATTACTAAAGTACCATTAGGTTTTAATAATGTTTTAAATATTTTTAGTTTGGCCTCTAAATCTGGCACGTGTTCTAAAACATGCCACAAGGTGATAACATCAAAACTATTTGCTTTTAGTTTTTGTAGTGCATCTGTGTTAAAAACAGAATGGTTTGTTTTTGTATTAGCAATACGTCTAGCCTGTTCATTAGGTTCTATGCCTGTAACATTCCAGTGCTTTTGTTTTGCGGTTTCTAAGAAATCACCAGTACCACAGCCAAAGTCCAAAAGTGTTTTAGAGGATGATGAAAAGGTATTGATTAAATTTAATTTTTGACGTAAAGCAATGTTGCGGACAAGATGATAGAGTTTTTCAAAAAGGTTACGCTTGGTATCCGTGTGTGAAATATAGTCTTCGCTTTCATAATATTTGGGTAAGTATTTAAGATCAGGTTTAGGCTGTGTTTCCAAAAAACCAAATTCTTTATTTTCCACCAATTGAAATGTTTCTTGAGAAACCGAATGATCTTTAACTTTCATAAATGAGATCTTATTTATTTAAATGTCACTTCTGCTATACGGGAGGCTAAAATAAGATATTGTAGAGATATAAGGACTTATCATTTTATTTAAAGTTGTTTATAGCGTCATTTAAATATTCTTTTAAGTTGCTTTATTTTGGTACGTAAAGATTCTTTTTAATCTCAATCTCAAACGTATATTTTGAAATTAGACATTTAAAAAAGGATTAGGTATAGCTAAGAATTATATGAAAGCAATTCATTTAATTTTGTGATTAGTCTATAATAGGTTTGATCTTAGAGTTCTAATAAGACACAATTTGGTGCTTATAGTTTAGTACAGAATTTTAAGCTGTTTGTAACGTATATTTAGATCCTGAAAGAAGTGAGCTGTATTATTTATTAGATAGATGTAGAAGTATCTTTTTCGTTGTAACTTGATTTAAGCATAGTGTTGCTTTTTGAAAAAAACAGAATAATGATTGATGCTAAATACGTAAAGTAGATTTTATAGAAAAGGACGAAATAGGTGTTTTAGGAAAGTTATATATTAAAATTCAAGGTTCAATTACGAGATGTTCCACGTGGAACATCTCGTAATAAAACACTATTATCTGCCCATATACACCAATAGTACAGAAATATCATTTGGAGATACACCGCTAATTCTCGATGCTTGAGATACTGTAGTGGGTTGAATTTTTCTTAATTTTTCTCGAGCTTCAAAGCTCATAGATTTGATTTGTGAATAGTCAAAATTCTCAGGAATTTTTACGTATTCTAAACGGCTTAATTTATCAGCATTGTTTTTTTCTTTAGCGATGTAACCAGAATATTTTACTTGTATTTCTGTTTGTTCTATAATTTCACGATCTAAGTTTTGATCTTGAATATAGGATTCTACAGCGCTTACTTTTCTAATATCAGCCATTTCAATATTAGGTCTGGCAAAGACCTTAAATAATTTGCCCGATTGTTTTACAGGAGATGATTCCTTGGCTTCTAAAATGGGATTGATTTCCTCTGGTTTCACACTTGTGTTTTCAAAAAAGCTAACAAATTTTTCAGCAGCATTGTGTTTTTCTTCCATACGCTTTAAACGTTTTTCGGAAGCTAAACCTAGTTCATGTCCTTTAGGAGTAAGTCTTAAATCTGCATTGTCTTGGCGTAATAATGTTCTGTATTCTGCTCGAGATGTAAACATGCGATAAGGCTCTTCTGTTCCTTTTGTAATCAAATCATCTATAAGTACACCAATGTAGGCTTCGTCTCTTTTAAGGGTGAAAGCGTCTTTTTCTTGAACTTTTAAACTGGCATTAATACCAGCCATTAAACCTTGTGATGCGGCTTCCTCATAACCTGTGGTCCCATTTATTTGACCCGCAAAATAAAGACCGTTTATAAGTTTGGTTTCTAAAGTATGTTTAAGTTGTGTTGGTGGAAAATAATCGTATTCTATGGCATAGCCAGGTCTAAAGAATTTAACGTTTTCAAAACCAACAACAGAACGTAGAGCTTTAAATTGTACATCTTCTGGTAAGGAGGTAGAAAAGCCATTTACGTATACTTCGCAAGTATTCCAACCTTCTGGTTCTATAAATAATTGGTGTTTGTCTTTATCGGCAAAGCGATTTATTTTGTCTTCTATAGAAGGACAATATCTAGGGCCTAAACTTTTAATTCTACCGTTAAACATAGGAGACCTATCAAAGCCTTCTCGTAACAAATCATGTACCTCTTTACTGGTATAAGACATGTAACAAGAACGTTGTTTTTCTAGAGGTTTTGTAATGTCTAAATAAGAGAATTTTTCAGGATTAGCATCACCAGGTTGTTCTGTCATTTTAGAATAATCTAAGGAGCGGCCATCAACTCTAGGTGGTGTTCCTGTTTTCATTCTACCAGACTCAAAACCTAAATCTACCAGTTGTTCTGTGATTCCTGTAGCAGCTCTTTCCCCTGCTCTACCACCACCAAAATTTTTGTCACCAATATGTATCAGTCCATTTAGAAAAGTACCATTAGTTAAGACAACAGACTTTGCTTTAATTTCTATACCTAAGGAGGTTCTCACACCAGTTATATGTCCTTGTTCGATAAGAAGTCCAGAAACCATATCTTGGTAGAAATCTAAGTTTTGAGTCTGCTCTAAAAGTAACCTCCAATCTTCAGCAAAACGCATCCTGTCACTTTGTACTCTAGGACTCCACATGGCAGGACCCTTAGATTTGTTTAGCATTTTAAACTGTATAGCAGAGGTATCTGAAACAATACCGCTGTACCCACCAAGGGCATCAATTTCCCTAACGATTTGTCCTTTAGCAATACCGCCCATAGCAGGGTTACAAGACATCTGTGCAATGTTTTGTAAGTTCATGGTAACTAATAATGTTTTACTTCCCATGTTAGCTGCCGCTGCCGCTGCTTCACTTCCAGCATGGCCAGCACCTACAACTATAACATCATAAATAGCGTTGAACATAATATGTGTTTTTAATGATGTTCCACGTGGAACATTCTAAAATTTAAGTTTGCAAATATACGTCTTAATCTTTTAGTTAAGCCATTTGCGCAATGTAGTGGTTTTCCTTTTCTCGCATAAGAGCAGCATCTGTATCGGTCTTATCTTTATAACCACAATAATGCAATACCCCATGAATTATAACCCGATGTAATTCTTCTTTTAAAGATACATTAAAGTCTTTAGCATTGTCTTTAACACGTTCTATAGAGATGTAAATATCACCTTGTATTAGCTTGCCCATAGTATAATCAAAACTAATAATATCTGTTAATGTATCATGCTGTAGAAACTCCATATTTAGTTTATGAAGATAATCATCATCGCAAAAAATATAGTTGATTTCTTCTAATTTATAACCCTCTGCGGTTATTGTTGCTTTAATCCAATTGGACACTTTGGTTTCCGATTCTAGATTAAAAGTGGTTTCGTAGTTAAAACTAATCATTGGCTTGCTTAAAATACTGCTGTACTTTTTTCTTATATATATGCTGCAAAGGTAAAGCTTGTCTATTTAATATTTCTGTCGTTTGAAAATATTGTTTTGCATTAGGAATCTGGCTATTGGTGTTTGGATTAAAGTCCTTTTTATTTGTTTCAGATTCTCTTTTAGTATCTTTCCCTTGTTGAAATGTAGCATTTTCAAGTTTCAATAATTGGTGTTTGATTTGCGTCATTTTTTGTAGTGTTTGATTTGTAAATCCTTTGTTCAATAAATCTAATTCTACATCTTCCATTTGTCTGGAAAGTTGACCACCAAGGCCTCCTTTGCCCTCTTTTTTTAAACGCTCATTTAAAGCTTGTCTTAGCTGTTGTTGTTGTTTGTAAATCTCATACAGTAAGGCTTCATTGTCACCCTGCTGATTGCCTTCACCTTCGCCACCAGATTGAGATCCGTCTTTGCCGTTTTTACCTTCGCCTTTCCCTTTCCCTTTTTTACCATTTTTGCCTTCAGCACCATCGTTACCTTCGCCTTGTTGTTTCCCTTCTTTTCCTTGTTGTCCTTTTTGTCCAGATTGTCCCTCTTTGCCCTCTTTTTCTCCATCTCCTTTTTGTTCGCCCTTCTGCCCTTCAGGTTTTCCTTTTTTACCTTTTTCTAAACCTTGTTGCATCATTTTATTAAGTTGCTCTTGGCTCATAATAATATCTGGTAATTGCATATCTCCTTCTCCGCCTTTACCCATAGACATGCTCATGCTTTCCTGCATATTATCTAAAATATCACTAAGGATGTCTGCTAAATTATTTGCAGCAGTGACAGCAAATTGTTGATTCGACACACCTTGGTACAGTTGATTTTCTGCTAATTGCTCTAAAGATTTATCAATATTAAAATATACATCAGCAATTTCTTTATTGACCTCTTCAGACAGTTTGGGCTGTCTTAACGATAGAGCAAATAAACTATCATCTATATGTTCAAAATGTTCTCTAAGGTAGCTTTGTTGTTTTAAATAATCTGCATAATTAGTATGGTTAACATCTATAGATTTAAATTGGTTCATTACAGCTTCCTCATCAAAAGAAAACAAAACTAAATTATCTAAAACTTGACGTAGCATTTCGGTGTCTTCCTCCATTTTTTCACCACTCATAGACTGCATCATATTTTGCATGCTGCTACTCATTTGCTTCATTTTTTGAGCTGCCTTTTTCTGGTTTTTTTGCGCGTCTTTAAGTTGTTCTTGTTGTTTTTGTTTTTTGGATTCCTTGTCTTCAGCTGCCTTTTTATCTTCAGTTTCTTTTTGTTCTAAAGCCTCTGTAGCTTTTTGTTGCGCATCGTTAACCTCTTTTTCATCAAGCTTATCTTGGGGAATGTCCACAGGTTTTTTTAAAGCGTTGCTTTCTTTTTTTAGAGTTTCAATCTCTTTCTGAAATTTTTTGAATTCTTCATTTAAAGCCTCCTGTTTTTCTTTGGTGTTTTCTTCTGTTTTTGCTTTAGAAAGTTTCTCTTGTGCTTTGGCTAATTGTTGTAAATCATCTGCTAATTTTTCTAATTTTTTCTCTACATAAAAACGTTTCGTAAGTTCTAGCAGTTGCTCTAAACTTCGCTTTTTATTTTTGTTTTGTTTGGCAACGTCATCAAGTTTTTTAACCAATTTTTCAGTATTGATTTTTTCTTGAATTTTTTTAAGCTCTTCTAAAACCTTTTCGTCTTTTTTAAGTTGTTTTTCGTTGTCCTCTAAGCGCTTTTTTAAATCTTCTTTTAAAGGATCATTCTCAATAGGGTTTTCTTTTTCGAATTTTTCTAGATTTTCTTTAAGCTTTTTATTAAAGCTTTTCATAAGATCATCTTGTTCTTTTTGACGTTTAAAAAACGAAGCTAATTTTTTCTTATCGTTAAAATTTAAATTCTTTTTTTCCTTACTCGTTTTGCTTAATTGTTTCAAACGACGTTCTTGCTCTTCAAATTTATTTAGAGACTTATTAAGGTCTTTAATACTTTCATTTTGTTCTTGTAACTGCTTGTCTTTTTCTTCGTTTAGTGTGCGTTTACGATAATTGAAAATAGGACTTTTTTTACTTTTATAGGTATTAATAATATCATTGTCAAAGACTTGGAAGTACAATTGATAAGAGGTACCAGCGTTAACCTCTAAATTATCAGGAAACGCAGCAATAAAATCTAAAACATTAGAACTGTTTACAGGGATAATTTTCGTTTTAATAAGAGAAGCATCCTCTGTAGGATAGTAAACCAATTGTAATTTGCTTAAGCCATAATCATCACTAACCTGCCCATAAAAATACAAACTTTGTAAATCCAAACTATCTACTTTCATTTGCACATTTAGTTCTGGAAATTGATCTTTAACAACATCGATACCAAAGGCTAAATTCTCATAATTTTTAAGCGCCTTGTTACTTGTACTTAATGTATAATCTAAAGAATTGTAAACTGTTTTAGATGCGGCAAATTGTGATTTAGACGTTGTGGAAAAATCTAGTGTATCTTTAGCATATAAATGAACTTGATCTGTAGACTTGGTTTGCAATTGCCACGTAATTTTTGTTCCCTCAGGAACAACAGCATTCCCTGTACTTTTAAATGTTTCGTTTTTCTTTTTGGTATGGTTTGGATATTCTAAAGCCATTTCAAAACTAAGTAAAGAAGGTGTTTGTACAACATGTAAGGTATAAGGTTTTGAAGATACCGTATTAGCAGAAAAATTAAATGTAAGTGTTTCTCTAGGTTGAGAAAAAACATATTCGAAAGTGCCTACTCCTGTTTGCTGTAAAAAATAGGTTTCATCATTATAGGTGATTTGAGCATTTTCTGGCACAATATCTCCAGCAGTTTTTACAAGCAACTTAAAGTCTTTCCCCTCGATGGCTTGCAACGACTCATTGACCACAAAAAACTGAAATGGTGCTGGGGGCTCGTATGCGGTATTATAATCTACGACACGTTTATAACTATCACTAAACCAGTTAAAATGACCTGTGAAATAAGTAAGTAAAATAATTGCAATAGGGATTACAGCATATTTTAAATAGCCAAGGTTTTGCTTAAAATTGATAGCAAGTTTAAAAGGCACAGGTTTTAAAGCAACAGCCTTTTGATCGATACTTGCCAATAATAACTCAGAAGTGGTCTTACTATTTTTAAGTTGAATAACGTTCAATAATTTATCATCTACTTCTGGAAAGTGCGTGCCTATAATTTTTGCAGCTTCATGGTAATCGATACCTTGCTTTAGTTTGAATAATTTTGCTAAAGGCAGTATTATAAATTTGGTAAGTAAGGCCAATTCTACAACAATAAATATCCAGAATAGTAAGGTTCTAGCTGTAGTATTTAGCCATAAAAAATGTTCTATTAAAAGGGTGAATAGAAAATATAAAACACCAATTGCAAAAAAAAGGATAGTACCTTTTAGCAACTCGTTGGTATGGTAACGTTTTATAAAACGCTCTAATTTATCCTGTATATTTTTAAAATTATCCATGTTTTTGGGGTAAACACAATGGCTTTAAGCCGATTAAACTACTAAACTACAATTTTATTTTTTGCACCCTTTATAATTATGTGTTAATTGTATCTTTGCAGCGTTATTACTGTCAGATTAAGCCATTAATTTGGCATTGAATTAATTTATATTAAAATGAACAAAAACGTTCGTGTGCGCTTTGCACCTAGTCCTACAGGTCCTTTACATATTGGAGGAGTTCGTACCGCATTATTTAACTATTTATTTGCTAAAAAGCATAAGGGTACATTTATTCTAAGAATAGAAGATACCGATCAAAGCCGTTATGTAGAAGGTGCAGAACAGTACATAATAGATGCGCTAAATTGGTGTGGTATGCCAGCCGATGAAAGTCCGATGCAAAAAGGTAATTATGGACCATACCGTCAAAGTGAACGCAAAGCGGTTTATAAAACATATGCCGAAACTCTTATTGCATCAGGACATGCCTATTATGCATTTGATACAGCTGAAGCTTTAGATGCGCAACGTAAAAGTGATGAGGCCAATGGGAAAACCTTTATTTACAATTGGCACAATCGCATGCAATTGGAAAATTCTTTAGCACTACCAGAAGCGGTTGTAAATGAAAAATTAGAAGCAGGCGATGCCTATGTGATTCGTTTTAAATCACCTCAAGACGAAACCTTGCATTTAAAAGATAGGATTAGAGGCGACATTAAAATAGATACAAATATTTTAGATGATAAGGTATTGTTTAAAAGTGATGGGATGCCTACCTATCACCTTGCTAACATTGTGGACGATCATTTAATGGAGATCACACACGTTATTCGAGGTGAAGAATGGTTGCCTTCTCTAGCACTGCATTACCAATTGTACACTGCATTGGGATGGGATGCACCAGAATTTGCGCATTTGCCACTAATTTTAAAACCAACAGGAAAAGGAAAACTAAGCAAGCGTGATGGTGATAAGTTAGGATTCCCTGTATTTCCTTTAGAATGGAAAGACCCTAAAACTGCAGACATTTCCCGTGGTTATAAAGAAGACGGTTATTTTCCTGAAGCTATGGTTAACTTCTTAGCCTTTTTAGGTTGGAATCCAGGAACAGAACAAGAGCTATTTTCTATGGAAGGTTTAATAGAAGCTTTCGATTTAGATAAAGTAAACAAATCTGGAGCACGTTTCGATCCAGATAAAACAAAATGGTTTAATCACCATTACATGCAAAACCAAGACAGCACTATTTTGGCAGAAGCTTTTAAAGCTCAACGTCCTGAATTGTCTGAAATAGATAACAATTACATTGCAATGGTTATCGATTTAATTAAAGAACGGGCTACGTTTGTTGACGATTTCTGGGAGTTAAGCCACTTCTTTTTTGTAGCACCAACGGCTTACGATGCTAAGGCTTCTAAAAAAGCGTTTAAAGACGGTACTGCTGCTATTTTAGAAACTGTGAAAACACTAGTGTCGCAAATAGATGACTTTACTGTAGACACATTGCAAACAGAAATTAAAGGTTGGATTACCACTAACGAGATAGGTTTTGGTAAAGTAATGATGCCATTGCGTTTAGCTTTAGTTGGAGCTTTACAAGGACCAGATGTCTTTGATATTATCTATATGATTGGTAAAAACGAAACAGTAAAACGTATTGAGAAAGTAATTGCTGAATTATAGTACTATAAATTTAAACATATGTACTGAAAGGCTTTAGATTCTTAAATCTAAAGCCTTTCTTTTTTAAAACGATACTACAGCTCCTAGTACTAATAGCGTTTGGTTGCCTTTAAATTCACTAGCGCCCCCTAACGTATTTAAATCTTCACGGTTTAGATTTTGAAGCGTATTAGTAAACCCATAAATGTATTGTGCTCTTAACTTAAGATGTTTTATGCCAGCAGAAATACCTACGGCTCCATTTACATTGAATTGCGAAATAGGACTAATGGCTTCTGCGGATAGATTTGCGTAATTAGTGATAAAGTATCTTTCTTGATCTGCATCTTTCAATTCTAGGTTGCCATTATACTGCAACATGGGGCCAAGATCTATCGTAAGGTGTTTTGGTATTAGTTTAATGTGTAATAAACCACTAAGTTGTACAGCTAACATCTTGTAATTAATAAAGATTTCTTCGGTACTGTTTAAAGTAGGACGTCCTGCAATACCTATATTACTTTCAGAAAATTGCATACCAAAACTAAGGTTATACCATTTGTGAGGAAGGTCTACCGTTGCTGCAATGCCTCCTAAAAAACCAGTGTCTTGAGAGGTGTTAAAATTATCTGTAGTTATATCAAAAAGGGTCACTCCTCCCCATATAGAAAAGCCATTAGAAATGCGATAACGACCTTTTTGAGCCCAACTTTGTGTAACAAAACATAGACCAATAGCAACTAATATAGACAACTTGTTAATTTTCATTATATTTAGGGTATAAATAGTCAAATATAACTTAAATTAGTAGTCCTTTATTTTAATTTTTTAAAAACGTTATCATATGAATTTCTTTTTCATTCCAATTATTGTTATTGGCTTATTTATTTTCATATCCGCTTTCTTTATTGTGAAGCAACAAACAGCTGCGATTATAGAACGCTTTGGTAGGTTTCAAAGCATTCGCCATTCTGGATTGCAATTAAAAATACCTTTAGTAGATCGAATTGCTGGAAAATTAAGTCTTAAAATACAACAGCTAGATGTTATTATAGAAACGAAGACTTTAGATGATGTATTTGTACGCTTAAAAGTATCTGTACAGTACAAAGTAATTCGAGAAAAAGTATATGATGCTTTTTATAAGTTAGACTATCCTCACGACCAAATTACAAGTTATGTGTTTGATGTGGTACGTGCAGAAGTACCAAAAATGAAATTAGATGATGTATTTGTTAGAAAAGATGATATTGCTATTGCCGTAAAATCGGAATTGAATGATGCGATGATAGAATATGGTTATGATATTATTAAAACCCTAGTAACAGATATAGATCCAGATGCACAGGTAAAAGAAGCCATGAACCGTATTAATGCTTCAGAACGTGAAAAAATAGCAGCACAGTTTGAAGGTGATGCACAGCGTATATTAATTGTAGAAAAAGCGAAAGCAGAAGCAGAAAGTAAGCGTTTACAAGGACAAGGTATCGCAGACCAACGTCGTGAAATAGCGCGTGGTTTAGAAGAATCTGTAGAAGTATTAAACCGAGTTGGTATTAATAGCCAGGAAGCATCTGCACTTATTGTAGTTACGCAACATTATGATACATTACAATCTTTAGGAGAAGAAACCAATAGTAATTTGATATTACTGCCAAATGCCCCACAAGCCGGAAGCAACATGTTAAATGATATGGTAGCCAGTTTTACAGCAAGTAATCAAATTGGAGAAGCCATGAAAAACAATTCTAAAAAGAAAAAAGATGATGAATAAAAAGACCCCTTACCTACTAGTCCTACTTATGGTTATAAGTAGCTTTTCGTTTGCACAAACGACAGAAGAGTTAAAAGCCTCTGCGCTTAGAGATGCTAAGATTTTCAACAAAGCAAAGCTGAAATTAGATTATGAAACCGTAGTCAAACATACCCACCCTAATGTTATAGAAACAAATGGTGGTAAAGCCAAAACACTAGCGTCTTTAAAAAAAACGTACGCAAAATTTAAAAAGAACAGAACGTGGGCTTATGAAAAAGCAAGTGCTAAAAACGTTTCTGATGTTGTTTTTGAAAATGGAGAGTACCGTTGTTTTATCGAGAATTATGACCAGATAAAAAGAGACAATGCTCGAACAAAATCTAAAAATTACCTTTTAGCGACTTATAATGCTACAGCTAAAATCTGGTGTTTTGTTAAAGCAAGAGAATTAAAAGGAGAAAAGGGAGCTATTATTTTTCCTGATTATAAAACCAATTTAAATATTCCAAAGGATGTTGTAACTCGAAAACGACTTTAAGAGACTAAAATTTTAATGACCTAAAATGATAAAGCGCCTTCTAAATGAGAAGGCGCTTTTTATTTAATAGGGTGCGATTTAAAAATCTATGATTTTTTAAACTCTATTTTCTTTTCTTCTGGTTTTTCTTCTTTCGAGGCTTCTCTATTATGAAGACCGCCTGGGAAACTTAAGGAAGTACTAGCAAATGTACTTCCAAAGTTAATATTGGCATGGTACACTTGGCTAACAGCATCTTCTACCTGATGTGCGGTCAATTCTTTTAAGGGATGAATAAAAACGGACCACAATACACCTTCTGAAACCGCATATTTTACATCTAAAGCTGTGTGAAAATTAGCGACCAAAGCGGCTTGTATAAGTTCCTCGCTTAAATTGGTTGCCTCACGAATGGGCGAAATGATGCGCATCCTGTTATGGTTTTCGTCCGTAATAGATATAATAGGCGTGCTTTTAACAAAAAATTGCCAACCTCCTAACCTACCGTTTATAGAATCACTCACAGAGGTATAGATCTCTTGTAATTTTTCGTTATTCATGTCCTGAGCATTGCTCATCAATGGGAAGATTAAAAAGAATAAGATTAGTTTTTTCATAATAAATTGGTATGCTGTGGATTAAATTTGTCGTAAAAAAGTAGAAATACTTATAGTATTTTGTTTAAAACTTAAAAAAGACCTTTTGTAGTGTTTCAATTTAACCAAAGGGGTGTCGTTCTTGCCACTCTTTTTGTGGATTCATAAATTTAAAAACATATTTTAAAATGCCATTTAATACCCTATTGGTATGTTTCATATAGAGTTGCATGGGTTCTGCTTGCGCACCTACAGAACTTTTAATTTCCATAGCAGTTCTAGCGTATACCACAGAAGAAAAACCATGCTCTATAGCATAGGCTGCCATATCGTACAACATATTTAAATACAATTGATTAGTGTGTTGATGGGCTGTGGCATAGCCTAAAAAATAAGTCTCTAGAGTTTTTCCATTACCAATGAGAGTAAAAAAGCCGACCAGTTCTCCTTTTAAGTAATAACCAAAAACTTTAAATGCATCTTTAAGATGTAATTTGTACATATAAAAATGATGTTCGGGTAAAATAAAGGTATTAAACGTTGCCGTATTAGACACGTTAAGGTAAAGGTGGTGTAAACGTTTGGTGTGTGTTTTAATGGCATTTAAATCCATGTCTTGACAAGTAATACCATTAAGTTTCTTTTTAGCGCGTTTATAACGCGTTCTATACTTTTTGGTCATGGCAGCGACATATGCTGCTGGAGTATGCCAATCACCACGAATAGGCATAACCATATTAGGTTGAACGGAAACCTTATGTAGAGCTTCTTTTTGAAAAAAATCAGGATGTAATAGGCCATCATTTTGAAAAAAATCTTTAAGCATTACAATTCGTATTGTTTTGCGATGTACCTCTGCTATCTGTAGTTTTAATTTAGCAATAGCTTTAAAAAGTGCAGTGTAAAATTCAGAATGTGATAGCTGCTTTGTGTTAAAATGCATGCCGTGTTGGCCAGTATGCGTAAGGTTTCCAACAACCAAAACATTTCCTTTTAGAACTTTAGAGATGAGGTCTTTTAAAAGAGTTTTAAAACAAGACACTTTGTGGTCTCTAAACATGTCTTTTAGGTACAATTCTACACGCTGTATAACAGCCAGTCCTACTAAGATTTCATTTTTAAAAATGCCCACAAAATATAAACTAATGTTTTGTGGAGCTGCAGCCTCTAAGGCCTTTAAATAAGGTCTTTGTAGTAATGTGTCCCCAAGTGCTAAACCATCCCAAGATTCAGGAATAGCAGCGGCAGAAGTATAGATTTTATGGTATATCACCTCGGATAAAATAAAGACTGAAAATTAAGCATTTTCAGTCTTTTAACAACGGTAAGATGTTTTTTTTAGTTTAAAAACTATATTAAAGCAATATGCAATTAAAGTAATACTGCAAAAAATAATGTGGATGGTACAGTGTTTAGACCCAACCTCCAATTATAGAGCCCATAATAGTAAGTGCGATTGTCCAGTAGCCTACGTTTATAAAGATAAGTTTCCAACTTTTACGTTCAAAAAGGCCATTAGTAGCCATAATAGGCCATACAAACATAATACCAGCCATGGCACCGTGTATGGCTCCATGACCAAAGCTTCTGTATTTTCCAGACCACTCTGCTAAGAAGGCTTGCGCTGTTGCTCCATCTATTTGACCTTCAGTCATGCCCATTACGCCCATTTCATGCACGACTAGAAATTGAGTAAAGAAAGATAAGATAACCGCAAATAAAAGCGATACACCTAATAGTACAGGCATATTGGTAGATTTTATTTGTGTTTCCGTAACTCCAGATTCTCGCATCCAAGCTTTTTGAAACAGGATGGGGCCATACCAAACAAAGCCTAGTACCATGGGTACTAAAGCTGCTATAAGTATTGCTATAATATTGAATTTCATAATATTATGGTTTTTGTTAGTCTTTAAATGTACAAAAAAATAATACAAGAAAATAAAGGCATTATTTTTTTGAAATTAGGGTTACGCTAAGACTTTAGCTTCTGCGACTAATAGTGCATTCTTATCTTCCAATGCTTTAGCAATAAATGCTGTAATAGCTTCATTTTTTTCCAAACCATTTTTAAGTAAAACCCCAAGCGTAATCATGGTGATGATACGTGTACCAGATTTTTTGACTGATGTGTTGAACAAAGGTGCCACATCGTCGTAACTTACGTGTTGCGCCAATTCTATTATTTCAGCCTTTGCCTTTGCTTGTTTATCTTCTGGCATTCTGTCGTATTTCTTACCAAAGGATTTTATATGCTCTATAGGCGGTCTGTTATTTTGTTGTGGTTGCTTTGGCTGATTTTCATTTTGCTTTGGTTTTACTTTTGCCCAAGTATCACGTAGTCCCACTGTTTTATTGAAAACTAAGTTTTCAGCCGTTGTAGCATCATCAACATTAAAATAACCAAGCCTTTGAAATTGATAGCGCTCCCCTATTTTCGCGTCTTTTAAACTAGGTTCTACATAAGCTTCAATTGTTTTTAATGACTTTGGATTAAGAAAGGCCATAAAATCTTTATCTTGATGGCTATCTGGTGCCGCATCAATAAATAAACGGTCGTATTCCTGTACTGTAGCTTTTAAAGCATGCGGGATAGATACCCAGTGCAATGTGCCTTTTACTTTTTTGGAAGTATCCTCAGAATAGGTACAATGTACTTCAGTAATGGTACCATTGGCGTCTTTTTCAACATGATCTGCCTTTATGATGTACGCATTTTTTAAACGCACTTCACCTCCTAATTTTAATCTAAAAAATTTGGTGCTGGCTTCTTCTTTAAAATCGTCTCTTTCAATATATAGATTTTTAGAAAAAGGAACTTTTCTAAACCCAGCATTCTCGTCTTCAGGATTATTTTCGGCATCAAACCACTCTTCTTTGGCTTCGGGATAATTGGTGATAACAAGTTTTATGGGGTCTAAAACCGCCATAACCCTTGGCGCTGTTTTATTTAAATCCTCACGAATGCAAAACTCTAAAAGCGAAACATCTATAATATTATCCCTTTTGGCAACACCTACGGTTTCTACAAATTTTCGTATAGCGTATGGTGTATATCCTCTACGTCTTAAACCAGATATGGTTGGCATTCTAGGATCATCCCACCCATTTACAATACCTTCCTCAACAAGTTGAAGAAGCTTGCGCTTACTCATGATGGTATAACTTAAATTTAAGCGCGCAAATTCGCGTTGCTTCGGCCTTAATGTATTAGGATCTACTATTTGGTCTAAAAACCAATTGTAGAGTTCGCGATGTGGTTTAAACTCTAGAGAACATAAAGAATGCGAGATGCGTTCTAAATAATCACTTTCACCATGGGTCCAATCGTACATTGGGTAGATACACCAATCGTTTCCTGTTCTATGGTGTTCTTTATTTATCACACGGTACATGATAGGGTCGCGCATTAACATGTTAGGGTGTTGCATATCTATTTTAGCACGTAAAATATGTTCCCCTTCGTTAAAGACACCATCTTTCATTTGCTGAAACAACTCAAGGTTCTCTGCTACCGATCTGTTGCGGTAAGGCCCGTCAATACCAGGTTGCGTTGGTGTGCCTTTTTGCTCGGCCATAGCTTCACTAGACTGAGAATCTATATAAGCCTTTCCTTCTTTTATAAGTTGAAGTGCCCACTCGTACAATTGCTGAAAATAATCTGAAGAAAATAAAACCTTATCCCATTCGTAACCAAGCCATTTAATATCACGTTTTATAGCATCTACGTATTCCTGCTCCTCTTTAGCAGGGTTGGTATCATCAAATCTAAGATTTACAGGAGCGTTGTAATATTCACCTAAACCAAAACTAATACCAATAGCTTTAGTATGGCCAATATGTAAATAGCCATTAGGTTCTGGAGGAAAACGAAATCTTAGGTCGTCTTTAGACATACCATTAGATAAGTCGTCTTCAATAATTTGCTCTATAAAATTTAGTGATTTTCTTTCTTCAGACATAAAATATGTTACAATTTGCAATTCTTAACTAGAAACTGCTTTAATTAAACAAAAGTATTGACAAAATTAGGTAATTTTGCCGACTTAAAACCAGTGACAATGGGAATAATAAAAGTTGAAAATATAAGAGTATTCGCCTATCATGGTTGCTTAAAAGAAGAAACAAAAATTGGCAGTGATTACCGTGTGGATTTAAAAGTTAAGGCTAATTTGCAAATTTCTGCTCAAACAGATGCATTAGAGGATACTGTAGATTATGTTTTTTTGAACAAAGTGATAAAAGAAGAAATGGCAGTACCCGCAAAATTATTAGAAACGGTGGCCAGACGTATTTTAGACCGTGTTTTTAATGAAGATGCCTTAGTTAAGAACGCAACGGTACTTATTAGTAAATTAAACCCTCCAATAGGAGGAGATGTACAAAAAGTAACGATAAAAATGACCGATAGACGTAAAAAGTGATTTTTTACATTAGCAAGTCATATTTTTTTTTACATTTGCACTCGTATTTTGTAGCACTTACTAAAAAGTATATAAAATACGTTTAAATTCTATGGCGTCGTGGCCGAGTGGCTTAGGCACAGGTCTGCAAAACCTGCTACAGCGGTTCGATTCCGCTCGACGCCTCCAAAAAGCTTTCAGTTTATTCTGAAAGCTTTTATTTTTTTACAGTATTTATTTTGTGAAATTGTTCTTTTAATAACGCCTTTTTTTCAGGAAAAAAAGCCTGTGCCAATAGCAAAACTCCAAATCCTAAAATGGATAATGCCACTATTTTTTTGGTTTTAAAAATTAATTTTGGAGTGAGTTTATTTCGTAATTTCTTAGCAATTGCTATTTTAACTAGGTCAATTAAGAAGTAAACAATTAATATGGTAAATAAAAATACAAAAACGCCATTTTGAGATGAGGTAACAGTATTTGCAAATACGATAAAAGCAACCCAACCAAACAAAACACCAATGTTTATAAAATTGAGTAGAAACCCTTTTAAAAATAATTTGCCGTAGCCCTTCTTAATTTCTATTCTATGATATTCTTTAACAATCTCGCGAAATGACTTTGAGGTTTTTACAAAAGATATTAAGCCATAAGCGACAAGAAGAACACCGCCAAAGATTAAAAAATTAGGATCGTCTTTAATTTTCTCTAAAAGCTTATTCGTGCTAAAAAAAGCAACAATTATAAAGAGAATATCCGCTAAAATAACACCACAATCAAAAATAAGAGCGCTTTTAAACCCTTTAGTAGCGCTCGTTTCTAAGAGTACAAAAAAAACAGGCCCTATGGTAAAGGCCAGTATAATACCAAACGGAATTGCAGCAAGTATATCGTCAAACATCTAAGTACCAGTAAAGGGTATTACAAAGTAAAGAAGAAATACAAGGCTAAACAAAAAAAGACGCTTTAATTGATAGGTCTTTTGTAACTAAATGAAAGGTTTTGAATTGTAACCATTTCAACAAAAAAAGAATAGTGTTGTATATTTGCGTTATATATACACATAGATGAAGGTCATACAAGACATAAAAGTAGCGGTAGATGCTGTTGTTTTTGGGTACGAACCTAAGAAAAACTTATCCGTATTACTCATAAAAAGAGGTATTACACCATTTAAGGGCGCTTGGGCTTTACCAGGAGGCTTGGTTTTAAATGAAGAATCTTTAGAAGATGCTGTAACCCGAGAACTTAGAGAAGAAACTGGGGTAACCATAGACTATTTGGAACAACTTTATACCTTTGGAGCACCACAAAGAGACCCTAGAAATAGAGTTTTAGCGGTAACCTATTTTGGTCTGGTTAAGCCTAATCACTTCACAATTAAAGCAGATACTGATGCGGCAGATGTAAAATGGTTTGCTCTAAATGAATTGCCAGAGTTGGCTTTCGACCATCAACACATTTTAGATATGGCAAAGCAACGGTTAAAATCTAAGTTGACCTACCAACCTATTGGGTTCGATCTCTTGAATGATGAATTCCCTTTTTCCGATCTGGAACACTTGTACATGACCATTTTAGAAAAAGAAATAGACCGTAGAAATTTTAGGAAAAAAATGTTGAGTTTTGGAATTATAGAAGAAACCAACAAAATAGAAAAAATAGGAAGCGGACGCCCTGCAAAGCTTTTTAAATTTAATAAAAAGAAGTTCCAAGAACTCACTATCAATGCTTTCCATTTTGAAATAAAGTTTGTGTAGAATTTACACAAAATTTTGATCTTTCATTTTCTCTTCATACATTTGCGTAAAATAAACGCAATAATGTTTTTAAAGTCTATACTGTTATTTTAAAAACCCTTGCGTAATTATTAACGCTATAGGTGGTGCAGCTGGTATCTGTATAGCTGTAGCCAAAAATTTAGATGCAAATAATACCTAAAAAACAGGAATCATTTAGCTAAATAAAACCATATGAAATTAAAAATACATGGGTACTCCACAGCATTATTTGCTACGTGGTACGTTATTGAAGATTTAGGACTTTTGTTTGATGCAGGAGATGGATTAACAGCTAATTTACTAGGTAAATGTGGCAAGATTAAGGATGTTTTTGTATCTCATGCCGATAGAGATCATTTAACGGGACTGCTACAGTACAATCAGCTATTTGGACATTTAAAGCCAACAATTCATCATCCCAAAGACGCGGGTTCATTTAAGTTTTTAGCGTCTTTTTTTAAAGATTTTGACCCTCATCAAAGTGGAACGAATTGGATTGAAATTACCGATGGTACGCAGATAAGAACAAAGGGCAATAGTGTTGTTGAAGCTATTGAAAACAAACATATTAATGTAGAAGGTGCAGTTAAAAGTTTATCCTACAGAGTCTATGAACAAAAGCATAAACTCAAAACGGAATATATTGGATTGTCAAAGCAAGCCCTTATAGATTTAAAAAAGAAACATGGGGAGGACTATATTAAAGAGACAGTTAAAACTAATATTTTAACGTACTCAGGAGACACCCCTGTTTACGATCCCTCTGTGTATGATAATTGCGGTATTTTAATTCATGAAGCAACATTTTTAAAAAAAGAAGAGACAAATACAAAAGCAAATAAAAATAGCCATAGTGCTTTAGAAGAGGTTTTGGAAATGGCAAGCCAAATAGAGATTGATGCGCTTGTCTTAGGTCATTTTTCTTCAAGATACCATCAAGAGGAAATAGACAAAGCAATTAAACAATTAATCGCGTATTATAATATAAAGATTCCAGTATACAGAATTCCTGTAGGCGAATGTGTAAAAGACATTTTAAAAACAGATCCGTTAAATTAAAATTATGGACAATCACTACAAAAAACGAATTAGTAAGTTTTTAAGTTTAATCTTAAGGCATCAACCAGAAAAAATAGGTTTACGTCTAGATGAAAATGGTTGGGCAAACGTCAATGCTATTTTAGAGCAAACTCAATTACGGTTTTCGTTTAAGGATTTAGAGGATGTTGTGGCTACAAATGATAAACAACGGTTTTCATTTAATCCAGACAAAACAAAAATTAGAGCCAACCAAGGGCATTCTTTGCAAACAGTAGATTTAAATTTAAAGGCGCAAACACCTCCCCCATTTTTGTACCATGGTACCGTCCCCAAATTTTTAGATGCGATTAAAATAAAGGGGTTAAAAAAAATGAATAGGCAATATGTCCATTTAAGTAGAGATCTAGAAACAGCACAAAAAGTGGGCGCCAGAAGAGGAAAGCCTTTTATTTTGAAAGTAGACACTCTAGAAATGCATAGTCAAGGTTATGCTTTTTTTAAATCTGAAAATGGGGTATGGCTTACAGAAAAAGTTCCCGTTGAATTTATAAATTTTGAAGTGATATGTTAAAAATTAAATTAGTTTGTACAGAACAGGAATTAGGAAAAGCATGGGAAAAAGATTTTAATTTATGTGAAGATGTTGAAATTGTTTATGGAGATATTGTTAAGGTAGAATGTGATGCTATTGTTAGTCCAGCAAATTCTTTTGGGTTTATGGATGGTGGATTAGATTTACATCTTTCAGAAACATTTGGTTGGCATATTCAAGAGGAATTACAGAATAGAATATTACAGTTGGATGAAAAAGAATTACTTATTGGAAAATCAATGACTATTCCAACTCAAAACGAAAAAATTCCTTTTTTAATTTCGGCTCCAACCATGAGAGTTCCAATGAGTTTTAATATTGCAACTTCAGTAAATGCTTATTTAGCAATGAAAGCCATTTTGATAGCAGGTCAAAGTAATACTAAAATAGCATCTATTGCAATTCCAGGTTTATGCACAGGGTGTGGGCGTATGCCTTATCATATAGCATCAAATCAAATGTTTTTAGCTTACGATGAGGTTATTTTAGGAAATTATAAAGACTATAATTCTTTTGGAGATACTCAGAAATTTCAATATAGGTTAAATGAAAAAGGGCTTATTTGGGATTTTTAAAGTAAATCGTAATTTGAGTTTAATAGATAAGGGTAATTAAGCATGACTAAAATAGAATTACATTCAGAAATAGTTCTTGTGAAAAATTTTATGAATAAGCAACAATGTGATTTTTTCATAGAAAAAGGGGAGTTGGTTTGTTTTGAAGAAGCAAAGGTAAATATTGATGGCAGGCAAATAAAGATGAAGGGCCTTAGAAATAACCAAAGAATAATGTTTAAAGATGGTTCTTTAGCGAATTCAATTTGGTCGAAAATAGCTCCATATGTTCCCAAAAGCTATGAGGCTTATACTGCTAGTGGTTTAAACGAACTTTTTAGAATTTATAAGTATACGCAAGATCAGAGGTTTAAAATGCATAGAGATGGAAGTTATGTACGCAGTTCGAAGGAATGTAGTTTCTTTTCTTTTTTAATATACTTAAATGATGATTATACGGGAGGTGAAACTTATTTTGAAGAAGGTATAACAGTTACACCAGAGTTAGGTGATGCATTGCTATTTCGTCATCCATTAAAACATGAAGGGAAGACTATAATATCAGGAACTAAATAGGGCTTGCTGATTTTTAGGTTTGTTAATTTCTATAACTTTAAGCAAATGATCTCATATTCGCAGAGCTTC
>CANNGA010000014.1 GCA_947504035.1 uncultured Flavobacteriaceae bacterium | reverse complement strand
TCATCGTTAAATTTTAAATAATTTTAACAACTAATTAGATTTCTCTCTATCTCAATATGATTTATTCTCTTTGTTAATAATAACCGTTTCCAGTTATTATCTTACGCTGTCAATTCAATATGTTTATGAACTTTTCTTCTTTTAATCTCTCAGCTTGTTTCCTTGCTAAGCGGGTGCAAATATAAAACTTATTTTTAAACCTGCAACTTAATTTTGAAGTTTTTTTTGAAACTTTTTTGTTAGTGTTAATCTCTACATTTTCTATCTTCATCTCATCAACACTACTCAGTCTCACACCTCTCTCGAAATGCTTTCTATTTCTTCAAAATTAATCTGTTAAAGAACTTTTTCGCTCCGACACTGTTCGTGTGTTTTGCGGGTGCAAATATACAACCTCTTCTTAATATGACAATGACTTTTTTAAGCTTTTTTTGATTTATTTACACTTTATTTACTAACCTTCTGGTAACCTTGAGTTTACAAACTAATCTATTTTAAACATTATAATACAAAAGACCACATTAAACCTATACCTCTACTAAATACTACCAATCCCCTTCTATAAGACTTTAAGGTTTGGGCTCGATTTACCCCCTAATACAATCAATACTTCTGTATTGGTATTCCAATTACACCACATCGCTCGTTCCATTTTGGGTTAAGCACTGCGATTTCAAACCTAAACTATTTTATAACGCGTGGCAGACAATATTTCGTTATCCCCAAAGTACACCTTATACTATATATATAACACAAGGCTCTAACTATATATTAATGCCAACCTATATAACATCCCTTTTAACTAAAACATCTTTAATACATACAAATGATAAGGTCACCATACAATAACAGCACCTTATCCATATATTATATGACAGTTCCATTACAGGAGTTATCTGTCTTAAAGGGGGTATCACTAAAAGTTACATCTCACTTTTAAAAGCCATAAACGCAAATGAAATACTAAAACCAGTGCAGTCACTCCTTGAACGCTAAAATGACTGCCTTTAAAAAGACAGGTGTTTATCGCATTAAATATTTAGATAGCGGTATAACATACCCCGCCATTATTGCCATATCTATTCTATTTTATTTGGCATTTGACTCTATTGAAAAGTCCATACTTAACTTTTTGTTGTTACCACAGTACTTATGCTCTAATTATTCGGTGCTGTTTTAGATTTAATCCGTTTTATATATTAGAATCTATATTACAACTATGACCGTCTTCACATACTATCGCAAACTACGCTTTCTCAGCTTCACCATAATACTATTTTACTAAAACTGAGAAAACGCTAGTATGTATTGAACATTGCAGCCTCATAACGACCTTCTAATGCTTAAGCGGGTTTAAAAAGTCAGTACCCCTTCCCCTAACCCCCTATAAACTCATAAAACACAACACTAGGTCACCAGTAAAAAGAGTTCTACAGGTCTTGCATCTTAAACGAGATATGTATTACCACCTGCGCATCTCTTAATAGACCTCTTCTATACCCTATGAACTAGGCATTCCTCTAAGACAAGTCTATTATAGGGATATTTTAGTATAGAAAAAATAATAAAGCGGGCTATAGTCTTCAGAAAACTACAGTTGTGTTAAACAACATATCAATTTGAAAAAGCGCAATAAAAGTTAGCGCCACAAACACCTATAAGAAGAAGTTCCAAACCAATCCAAAACGAATCGTAAAATCTCTATAAGGCACTCCTGGTGCTGAGAAGAAGTCAAACCCGGTAAAAGAGGAATTAAAATGTTCTGCTTTTAAGAAGATGCGCGTTTGTCGAATTTTAGCATTTATAAAAAAGTCGAACCTTGGAAAATCCCCAAACTCTCTTTCATTTTGCACATAAAACTCTGCCAGTACAGGGTTATAGGCATTTAAATAGAATTTAGTAAAATAATTAAGTGTGACCCCTGTTTGCAAGAACATTGCCTTTTTAAACAGTTCTGAACTAAAATAAAATGTATGTCGCGTGGTCACCTCTGGCACATTAAGCACATTAGCTTCGTCTTCTACATTTTGATAAAGTATTGTATTGTTAAGCGCAAACTTCCCGACAGTAATTTCATTTTCTGCCTTTACTCTTAAGTAATTTATCGTTTCGTCATTTTGGAATGCTTGTATTTGCTGAGGAGCAATTGTATTTTCCGTACTTCCAAAATAAACATAATCTGATATCACCGAATAATCTGCACTTATGTGGGCTAACTTTTTGTATTTAATTTGAACTCCTAACTGCTGCGTCTCTACATTGTTAAAATTATTCTGCCAGTTAAAATTACGATAGTCACTTTGATAGAGTAACGTATTGAAATTTGGCGCATTAGAATTGTGACTTATTGTCGCTTTGGCAAAAGTAGCATTGTTAAGTTGAATAGAGGCTTCCCCTTTTATAAAGTTGGCATCGAAATCTCCTGCTACGTTTACACCAGCTTGCCCTTGTAAATTAAACCCTTTGTATTGTTTACGGTAACTTCCTCCTACACCATACACTTCGCCTTTTAAACGATTTGTTATCGTTTCGTTATTTAAAACTACAATTCTATCATAACCGTAATTATAGGTGTTGTTTGACACATTTATATTAAACTGTCCTAATGCTTTGTGTGCATAATGCACATCTAATTTATTGTAAAAGTGCTCTAGAGTAACACGATCGCGAAGCCCTGTGTTCACAAAAGCTTCTCCAAACAAATCACTTGGGGCGCTTTGATCGTATTGGTACTCTTTATCTTCGAAAGACATTGTATGTGCTAATCTCAATTCGTGTCTTGAAATCGTATCGTTCGCTTCTTTTGAATTTTCTTTTTTTACGGTCTTATTATACACAGAAAAGCTATGGTCTAAATAAAAGCGTTTTCCTTCTAAAATATTTTCAGCATTTTCAAAATTAGGATCAAAGATAGGGCGGTCTAAAAACTCTTCTTCTCCAGATTCGAAATTAGCAATATCATCTTCCTGTAAGCCTCCATTTTCTTGATTGGTCAAATCTTGTGTAACAATATGCCCTCTTACACGGTAACGCTCATTTTTTGTTTTGTAATTTGTAGTGAATCTAAAATTTCCCGTACTTGTTAATGTATGCTGGTACTGCCCCAAAGACCTGAGCCCTTTATAAGCTATTGAGAAATTAAACTGGGGCGACGTATTTACTGTAAAAAAAGAATCTAAAAGCTGCCCTTGTTCAAAAGCCGTCTTATACAATAACTCTGTAAGGGGTGTTGGCACATTATAATAAAAGATATCATTTACTTCCATATAATTAAAATGCCGCGCTCTTGCACCAAAACTGGGCAATACATTTGTAGTATTGAAATTATAAGTAAGACTATTGTAGGTTTGCCCTATATTAGCAAATGGTATTAAACCAAAATTATCGCGTCTTAAGTAATTGTATTTATAATCTTTTTGAATTGTTAATGTCGTATCTACGTAAGTCGTATCGTTCTCATGAGATATGATAAGATATGCCTCTATCTTTGCTTTTTCAGGATCTTCATCCTCCTTTAAAATCTTATCTAAAAGACTTGCTTTTTTTTGTGCCTTTGGAGTCGCTGGAATTACTAAACTGTCTTTCGGTTGTGTTTTGAGCGCATCTTGTGTTTGTAATGGTGCCGTTTCTTCGGGTTTATCTTGCCCAAAACCATGAAAATGTATAATGATAAAAAATAATACGTAAGCTAGTTTCTGCATAAAATTTTATAAGCGTTGCAAATGTAACCAAAAATGATAATGTTGTGATATGAAAAAAACATTTAACGTTTTAAATATTTAACAACAAACACCAGACCAATATTGGTCTGGTAGTATTATTATATCATTAACTTGTAAAATACAGGATTATTTTATAAAAACCAAAGCCCATACACCCGAAGCGCAGGGTTATCCAAACTTGCAAATGTTCCTGAACTATTACTAAATTGCGCTAAAGAACTTGCAAAGCTCCCCTCAGAAGTATACGCTAGGCCCGATGCACTATTAAAAAAATCAATAATAGGCATGACTAAATCTTCGAAAAACTCTGAATTTTCAGTCAGCACATCTTGACCTTGAATAGGCTCTATATAATTTAAAAATAATTTTCGCTCCGCTATAGCGCCTCTCTCAAAGCAAAAAATTCCAAAAAAGCTACTGTTGTCTTCTTCCCGTGTTACCTCAATTAATAACGTTGTCCCACAATTATTACTTTCATAATCAATAATCAACTGTACATCAGTTACATTCCATGCGCCTAAACCTGCATCTTCAAAATTCAAACTAACGCCATCCAATAAAGCATCGAATCCTAAACTTGTTAATTGGTTTTCACCCAGACTAGGTCGGTAAAGAAATCCATTTGGCCCTAAGTTCACAACTTCCTCTACATCTAATCTATTTATGCTTGCCGGTTCATCTCCAAAGAAAATTGAAGCTGTAGTACCATTTACTGTAGACACATATTGACCTGAATTCGCATTAAATATAAAATTTTCATAGATTTCTCCCTCAAACTCTATAGCAGGACTGATATTGATTCCGTTTTCGGTAAATAACACTCCAAAATTATACTCAATGACTTCACCATTATCTAACTCCAACAAAGGATTCGCAAATAAACGCTCTGCATTATAATTTAAATTAAAGTTCGTTACACCACTAGCATTTTCAATTCGAAGTATCTGAAAAACAGACCGCGTTTCTGTAGGCGCTAAATTGGTTTGCGATACTAATGTTCTTTCCACTCTAGAAACGCTTTCTTCCGCAAAATTTGATAAATTGGATGGCGTTAACACTAAAGACGCGGTATTTCTATTTCTTACATCTCTAAATGTAATGCTATCATTCTCATTCGAAAAAAATTGAAATACGGAGTTGCCTTTAAACCCTGTTCTTGTATCTGGAAACGCAAAAGCATCACTCAATTTCTGAATATGGTTTCTCGTCGTAAACACAAGTTCGTTTGTTGTGCCAAATCTCACATCGTAAGTGGAGGTCGCTATTGCAGTTTCCGCATCTACATCTGATGTCATATCTACAGTACCATCAGCATTAAATCGCATGTAAAATGTAAAACCTCCAAATTCATTATTTTTTGAAAAGTAGAGGGCTTTAAAACCATTAGGCGCTGCCGTTAAAGTTTCTAAAAGCATGTTATTACGTGCCTCTATTCTTTCTGCTGGCGCTTGAGAAAACAGATTTTCAGTATCATCTTCACTACATGACACTGTAAAAGACAATACAATAGTTAGTAATAATAGTTTTTTTATAGTTTTCATACTTCTAATTTACGAGTTCTTGTGTGGCTTGTTCCATCAATTCTTGCAATTTGTAAATATCTATACCAAATTCGTTTTGGTAATAATTTACAACCATAGCTTCTTTTCTGCGAATAAAATCTCTTGCTACCGCACTCTCGATACCGTCAACCATAGCATCAAAATCTGCTTTAGAATTGGTTAGCATTTCAGAAACCATTTCTACAAAATCCTCACTAGATTGACTGGAAGCATATGCTGTGATATACCCTAGCTCTCTAGCATCGTCGTCGTTCCTATTGAACCAATTCGAGTCGTAATCCCTGGGGTTAATCTGTCCGTATGCAGGATCTATGGGACTGTTTTGATTTAAAATATGCGCATATTCATGCTGCACTGTCTTTAGAGGTTCCTTAATACTATTTATATCTGAAAAATCTAAAAAATCTACATTAAACAACGTAATCTTAACTCCTGCCTCTGCAACTCCCAAAGTTATGGTTGGGCTGTTTGGATTAAAATTAAAACCTCCTGATATTGTAAATTGCCTCGGCGCTATTTTTGCAATAAAATTTTCGCCACCTACGGCATTATAAGGTTCTATCCAAGCTTTTAACAATACGTCTGCCACAGGTCTCACATTAGACTGAAATGCAGGATGCAAAAATCGTTCTACATCGGTTTCATTGATATCCCACTTGTACTGTATGTCTATATTGTATGGAGCTACAAAATTAGATCTTAGCCATATATCTAGGTCATTAAGTAGTGGTGGGTCTGTATTGATCTGACTCTCGCCTACATTATTAGAATCTTCACAGGACATAACTACTGCTAAAATTAGAAATAGGGCTTTTATGGTATTTATATAATGTTTCATATTAATTCTTTTAAAATTATTATGGTCTTGGGTTTTCTATAATTCCAAAAGATCGAGCTGCTTCTGGTATCTGTACCGCTCTTCTATTATCACCTTTTGGCAATACAAAACTATTTCCAACAAAATCGCGATGCTCTACAACGATTTCATGGCGCTTCACATCTAACCAACGTAAACCTTCATTATAGAAAACAGTTTTTTTAATATCTAAAATAGCAGCGACCAGTGGCAACGCATCTTCTGGTATGTCATAAAAAGGCGTATAGAGGTCATTCGGCAGATCTTCATATATGCTAGCTATAGTATCTATAGTTAATACATCTGTACTTCTATCGTAATCTTCTGTTTTAACTTCTAATGATAGATTAATATCATTTACAGCATTATCCAATTGCCCCAACATCGCGTAGGCTTCAGCCCGATTTAAAAGTACCTCATCTGTAGAAAACAATACAAACGTTACAAAAGCAAATCCTATACCTGCTGCTGGATTTGTTATCCTAAAATACTCCTGATATTTTGGAATCGCGTTATTGTCTCCACTTGAACCTGTGAAAAATAAGTCGTACGCCCATGATTTCCCTGTTATGTTATCATCAATAAACAACTCATTGGTTAGCCTTTGGCTTAGTTGATATCGCGCTACACCATCAATACGATTGTATCTAGAATTACCCGAGACTAACAATAAATTCGCAGGTTCTAAAGATGAACTATATAATGCGATTTGATCATTTAGTGTTAAATCGCTAGAACTCACAATATCTCTTAACGTTCCTAAAATATCGTTTGAACCTAGCGCCAAATTACTATGCGTAATCACGTTATCCCACTCCCCCAACACTAAGTAAAAACGAGACGCAAATGCATTAGCTGCTTGTTTGGTAAAATGAAACGTAGGCACTTCATAATCGTCTTCTATAAGCGGTAAGCCTTCTTCTAAATCTCTTCTTATGTTAGCGTAAACGTCTTCTACACTAGCTCTTTCAAAATCACCTAACAATACCGTTTCTGGTCTATCTACATAAGGAATCCCTAAATCGGTACTCGCTGTAGTTGGATTATACGCTTTAGAGAAGATATTAACGAGCATAAAATGGGCATAAGCACGACACAGTAAGGCCTCACCTTTTAAAGCTGCTAAATCTGTTCCTCCTCCTAATTCTTCTATAGACACTAAGGCTTGATTGGCTTGGGAGATAGCGGCATAAGCATCGTTCCAATAATCTGTTGGCGTATCTGGATCTATATCATTTAAATCTCTCCAAAAATACATTTCTTCATTAACTCTAAAATCGGTGGTTCCACTTGGGCCTTTATCGCCTGCATTATCAGACATAGGTTCTAAGAAAGGCGTATACCCCGCTTCAGGGTAAGCGGCAACCAGTAATTCTGCTATTTTTTCTGGCGTATCAATAAATGTCCTGTTATCTGGATTCTCATCTAAAGCATCATCACATGACACTACTAATAGCAGACAAACGACATGTTTAAGTATCTTATAATTTATAGTTTTCATTATATCTATTTTAAAATCCAACATTTAAAGTGAATGTATAAAGTTTAGCAATCGGCAATGCCACACCTCCCGATCTAAAAAATTCAGGATCTTGCCCTCCCAACTTAGCATCGGAATAAATCAAGAAAGGGTTTGTGGTTTGAAAGCTCAATCTTAGATTTGATACTCCAAGCTTTTGTACTACACTTTTTTCTAAACTGTAGCCTAATGTTATGTTTTTCATACGTACAAAACCACCATCTGCAGTGCGCTCTGTTGAATAATTATAAGCATTATAGACTTGCTCTAAATTATTTTCTCCAAAACTTTGCAAGAGTTGCTGCGATGGGATTACAGGCACATTGGTAATAGCCTCGTCCCCTGGAATAAGCCACCTATTTACAAATATTCTAGGAAAGACATCTAAATCAGTATACTCTGATCTAAATGCAGGATTAAGTCGGATTTTATTCCCTGCTGAAAATGAAATGAAAAAGCTAAAATCCCAATTCTTATATCTAAAATTATTAGCAAATCCTCCTGTTAAATTTGGCTCTGTAGGGCCTTCATACACCAGATAATCTAATACATTTTCTGTATCTTGAAAGTCGATAAGTTCTGCTGGATTGTCAGCATTAAATTCGGGTCTGCTTGTAGACAATAAAGGAATCCCCCATTCGTTAAGCCCTCCATATTCAAAAGAAAACAATGCGCCTCTTGGAAAACCTATTGCATTCCCTCTACCTGTTCCTGTTACCAAATCAAACACATTAGACTCTTGTCGTAACGCTGTAATTTCTTGATCAAAATGTGAAATATTAAATCCTGTTTTCCAGCTAAAGTTATCGGTATTTACGTTTACAGTATTTAATTGAAATTCTATGCCTTCGGTGGTCAATTCCGAATTATTACCCAATTTTAGGACTTGCCCTCCAATACCTGTCGTGCGTATCACATCTATCAAATCGATCCCTCGTCTAGAGTAAGCGTCTATATTCATCTGCACTCTATTATTAAAGAAACCGATATCTAATCCAAAATTGAATTCTAGTGTTTTTTCATAAGTAAGCTCTTCATTTTGCAAATCTTCTATGTTGATAAAATTTTCGCGCTCGTCTGGATTAAATCTATCTGCGATTTCATTTCTAAAAACCGCTAAATTATTGGAAGCATTATCTGCCAATAAACCTACTAATCCATAAGTAGGCCTAATAGCCATGTTTGATATAAAATCGTATTTCTTAATAAAATCTTCTTTGTCTAGATTCCATTTTCCTCCTATAGTATACGTTGGTAACCAGCGGGATTGCGAAGATCGCCCAGCTCTATTAGAGCCTTCTACATTACCTGAAATGTTTAAAACATATTTTTTATCAAAATCGTAAGTTACATTCGAGAAGAAAGAGACTTCACGTTGCCGTGTTTCTTCCGAGCCAAAATAATTATTGCCTTCTAAAATTGTTTTTCTTAAAATATCTGGATCTGTAAACACAGTGCCTCCGCGATCAAATTGATACCCGTAACCTGTATTAAAACTTGAGGTTCTGTCTGTAAATCTAAATTCTTGTCCGCCATACAATCGCAATCCATGCGCGTCGTCTTTATAACGTTTTGTGTAGTCTAACGTGTTTCTAAAGGTATAAGTTGTTAACGTATTTGTTGTTGTTGTAAGTATCCCTCCAGATGGTAATACCACTCTTGGTCTTGAGTTGGGGTCGTCTGGATCACTAAATAAAAACGTGTTTTGATCCTCTACTATAGTCGTTTCATTAGCTCTGTAGGCCGCTGCCACATTCGAATTTTCGGTTGCAGACTGTTCTCCAATAGAAGTTACATAACGCGCAGAGCTTAAATGTGTAAACTTTAGTTTATCATTAATTTTATAATCGGCTTGCAATTGCACCCTTATATCATTGACGTTTAATTCTAGAAAATTATTTCTAATCTCGTTAATGATATTAAATGGCGCCCAATTGTATCGCGAAAATTCTAGGTCGCCATTAGCATCAAATGCGCGAAGCGCTCTACTGGTATTTAACGCATAGCTAAAGGGATTAATATCGAAATCTCTTGTAAACGCTCCAGAAACCACATCTTCTTCTCTCGCTAAAGTTCCTGGGGCCAGCTGGTTTCTAATCGAACCTTGAAGCTGTGTTGTTAATTTTAACTTCCCTCCAGAAAGATAATACGATTGTCTTAAATTGGCGGTAAGGCGTCTTACTCTATCCGCTATAGACCACCCTGGATCTGTAAAATAACCTATAGAAGCATAAGACGTTGCGTTTTCACTACCACTTGAAAAACTTAAGGTATGGGTTTGGGTCGGTAATGGCCTAAATAAGGTTTTAAACCAATCGGTATTGGCCAATTCAAATTGCTGTAAAAAGCGTGCTCTTGCTTCTGGTGTATTGGTAAGCGCAAATGTACCAGTATTTTCATCAAAAGTATTTATTGCTCTGTACAGTATATTGTAAATCCCTCCAAAACGACCTTGAAACGCGTCTGGTGCTCTTAAAAACCCTTTGGCTTCAATCTCTCTGTAAATTGAGACGGTTTCTTTAGAGTTTAACAAATCAAAATTACGATAGCTTGGCACGGCTCTTACGGCATATTCGGAAGCATAATTAAAAGTTGGTTTCTGGTTGCGTTTACCAGACTTAGTCGTTATAACCACAACTCCATTTAAGGCTCTTGCGCCATATAATGCAGTTGCAGATGCATCTTTTAAGATTTCGAAGCTTTCTACATCTGCTGCATTTAATCCTGCAACAGCAGAACTTAAAAGCGTATTGGGGTCTCCCGACACAAGATCTGATACTGAAAGGTTTACTATTTCTTCTTGTATAACGCCGTCTATGATCCAAATGGGCTTTGTATCTCCCAGAATAGAAGACGATCCTCTTATGGTTATTCTTGGTGCAGCGCCAAATGTGCCTGTTACATTTTGTACACTTACACCAGCGGCCCTACCTTCTAAAGCTCTAGACACATCTGCGACACCATCTAACTTGATATCCTTCGCTTTAATAGTTTGCGAAGCACCTGTAAATAATTCGCGGTTAATATTTTGATATCCGGTTACCACAACAGCATCTAAACTTTCTACATCTTCCTGCATGGTAACATCTAAAACGCCTAACTTCTCTATAGGAATAAGCGTTGTCTTTAAACCTATATAACTTAGCTTTAAAACATCTCCGACAGTTACTACAATTTTATAATTCCCATCAAAATCAGATACCACACCTTTAGAGGTCCCTTCTATAGTAATGGTAACACCTCCTAAAGGCACTTTATCACTATCTATTATTGTACCCGAAACATCACCCGTCTGAGCATATGAAAAAGAAGTCACCAATAGCGCAACCGCTATGGTTAAAAACCAAGTTGGATTTAGTTTCATATTAAAAAGTAGTTTTTTAGTCTTGGAACGAATTTCTTAATATTTTCTTAAAATAACAAGGAAAACAATCCAATATCCTGATTTTTGAAGGAATAGCAATACGATTACAAAAACATTCATTAATTTCAGGTTTAACCTCAAAAAAACGTTTAATCACAAAGCGTCTTGTTTTAAAATAACTGCGACAACACTTCCATACGACTTAAATCTATATTTTAGCAAAATGTTACTTCATCACTATTCAAAATACGCCTTAGAGTGTGGTACCGACGAAGCTGGCCGCGGTTGCTTGGCAGGCCCCGTTACTGCCGCTGCTGTTATACTTCCTAAAGATTTTAACAACCCCATACTTAACGACTCGAAACAATTAAGCGCTTCTAAAAGAACGCTTTTAAAACCCATTATAGAAACAGATGCTATTAGTTTTGGAGTTGCACATGTATTTGAAGACACTATAGACGAGATCAACATTTTAAACGCCTCTATTTTAGCCATGCATAACGCTATAGACACTCTTAAAATTTCTCCTGAATTTATTATTGTAGATGGTAACAAATTTAAACCTTTTAAAACTATTCCTCACGAAACTATTATAAAGGGAGACAGCAAATATTTAAGTATCGCCGCCGCCTCTGTTTTAGCAAAAACTTACCGCGATGCGTATATGACTAAAATTCATGAAGAGTTTCCTATGTACAATTGGGATAAAAACAAAGGTTACCCTACCAAAGCGCATAGAGCAGCCATAAAAAAATATGGCGTGACAAAGTACCACAGAACCTCCTTTAAATTACTTCCTGAACAATTTAAATTAGACCTTTAAGTTTTTATATTTTTGCTTAAACACATGACGTTATGAGATTTTCTTGCTTGGTACTGTTGCTTTCTATTTGTTGCAGTTGTTCAAACCCTAAAAACAGACGCATTAATCTCATTGATTTTGCGCCAAAAGATACCGAATTATTAATTACATGTCATAGTATTGAAGGCTTACAGACTACTATTAAAGACAATCCTTTCTTAAGCCTGCTTACTAAAAATACCGTTTTACAAAAAATATCAGCCCCCTCAGCGCCTCTGCATCTATTAAACTTTAACCAAAATGCGCTTTTGTGTTTTTCTAAAGATAAAAGCGATCGTATTTCTTATAGTTTTATTAGCAAATACTCAGAGCGTTTATTTCTTAAAGACAGTTTAAAAAATTATAGCGAAGAAACTCTAAAATACAGTAATAAAACTATTATTAAGTCTAAATTAAACACAGATGTATTTTACAGCACTGTTATCGACAGTATTTTCTTCCTCACATCTTCCAAACCCACTATAGATGCACTTTTTAACACCAAAGAAACGCCTTCATCTCTAAAACAGTTCTACAGTACTTTAGACCACAGTTCTGCTTTATCTGTTATACTTAAATCTGAAAGCACCTTATTAAGCTCCCCTGCATCTAATGAGCTCCAAAACAACACAACAGCACTAAGCGAATATATTGCTTTAGATACAGAAATTACTCCCGATAATATTACCATTACTGGCATTGCTAAATCTACCGATTCTATACACCGAACTCTAGATCTTTTTAAGAATACAATACCACAAAACAACCAATTACAACACATAACCCCTTCGAATGCTGATGGCTATTTAAGCATTTCATTTAATGCCTTTTCTGTTTTCTATAACAACCTTAACCACTCTACCGTTAAGGATAGTCTTAATACACCTAAAACGTTATGCCATGACGTTAAAGAAATAGGACTTATTTTTGAAGATAATACACCTGCTGTTGTTTTAAATTCTAGTGATGTTATCGCGACGGATGATGCGCTTTTAGATGAAAAAAACATCATAACATCTTATAGAACCATTCCTATTTTTAATTTTTCTAAAACTCAAATTTTCTCCAAACTACTTCAGCCTTTTACAACAGATGCTACCGTGTCTAAATATTGTATAATAGATCACTTTTTTATTTTCGCTAAAACGACAACGCAATTAGAACAGATTATTTCGAGTTACCAAAACAAGACCGTATTTGGACAGCTCTCTGACTTTAAAGCTTTAAGTAAAAATTTAAGTACTGAAAGTTCTTTACTCCTTATTGGCACGCCTAAAATCTTAGAACAGACATCCCTAAAGAATTTCACATTCCAACACAACTCAGCTTTAAAAAGCTACAATATATTAGGCCTGCAATTTATTCATGACAATGCATTTGCGCATGTAAACGGTAGTCTTCTTCAAACCAAAAAAAAATACGAGCATTCTATTTCAGAAGCCTTCAATATCACACTTGATGCGCCCTTAGCAAACACTCCACAATTTGTAAAAAACCACAGCACCAAACAGAAAGACATCGTTGTTCAAGACACCAACAATGTGCTCTATCTTATATCTAATACAGGTAAAATAATATGGAAGAAAACCTTAGAGGCTCCTATTATAGGTGACATTTCTCAAATTGATATGTATAAAAATGGCCGACTTCAATTGGCCTTTACTACAGCAAACAAACTTTATGTATTAGATCGAAAAGGTAGAGACGTATCTCCCTACCCTTTGCCTTTTAATACCGAAATTACGCAACCCCTTTCTGTTTTCGATTACGATAATAACAGAACTTACCGTTTATTAGTGACCCAAGGCAAAACTATTTCCATGTACGATGCTAGGGGTGCTAAGGTTAAAGGTTTCACCTTTAAAAACACAAATACACCTCTTAACACGGCTCCTAAGCATTTTAGAATTGGAACTAAAGATTATATCGTGCTAAAAACAAAACAAAAACTTTATATTCTAGATCGTGTAGGCAGAATTCGTGTAACTCCAAAAACAACACCTACATATGCTAACACCCCTGTGTTCTTATACCAAAATAAATTTGCTACAACAACAGCATCAGGTCGCTTTATAACTATAGATACCAAAGGTAATACTGCCGAAGTTAATTTAAACCTATCCGCTAATCATCATCTAGAAACGACTAACAAAACGCGAGTCACTTTTCATGATAATAAATTAAGCATAAAAAATAGAAATTTAGATTTGGATTACGGCACGTATTCTCCTCCTAAAATTTTCTATATTAACTCTAAAATCTATGTAGCTATCACCAATTTAGATTCTAAAAAACTTTATGTTTTTGATAGTTTAGGCCAGCTACGCCCTAATTTCCCTGTATTTGGCAATTCTGCTATAGACCTTGACAATATTGACGCAGACCGCAACTTAGAATTAGTTACAAAAGGTAACGACGATAGCATTATTTTATATCAAATTAATTAAATAGTTTTTAATACTATTGCATTTCAAATAAAAAACTCATGGTTTCTAGAAAAAACGCTTCTATTTCAAAATTCATAATCCATAAAGTTGGGAATAAATTTAATGATACTAAAAATGCGTTTTCTGAAGCGCTTGTAGATTTTGACGAGGCAAGTTATGATTTAATGCTTCCTTTTCTATTGCGCCCTTTTACAAGCGCAGTGCAAAGCTACCGCTTTAACCACCATGCCAATATTTCTCTAAACGAAATCAACACTTACTGTACGCAACTTTTTGATGATGACAGTAATTTTATCGATGTTTCCAAACATATTGTAATGCATCTTTTTGAACAATCAAGTTCTGCGAATATTAAAACAGGAGATGTTCTAGTCGTTTTGTTCGATGGGATAGAGTTTAGAGATATTACGACTAATGCTGTTGGTATTTTTAAAATTGAAAATAAAACTAATTTTTTTCAAACCTACTTAGAAGATAAGAGTTACGATATTCTTGTACAGAAAGGTATTAGTTCTAAAAAAATCGATAAAGGTTGCCTTATACTAAACCAAAGCGATGGTGAGGGTAATATTATTTTTAGTGCGGATAATAATAATTACGATGCGCAATATTGGATCAATCATTTCTTAAACATCAAATACGCTGACGATGCCAATAACCACACCCAACAGTATCTTGAACTGTGTAAAGATTTTTCAACCGAAATTTTAAAAACAACCTATGGTGCTAAAGAACAAAATACATTCTTAGCAAAAACCATAGATTTCTTTAAAGAAAATGAAGTCGTTAATATAGAACGCTTTAAAGACGAACTCTTTGAAGAAGACAAGCATAAAAACGAATTTGACAGTTATAAAAAAGAATTTGAAGGCGAACAAAACTTAATTATTAGAAATCAGTTCGATGTCGCTGAAGCTGTCGTCAACAAAGAAAAACGAAAAATTAAAACCGATATTAAGTTAGATACCAACATTCAAATTAAGTTAGATATCGATGCTCCAGACGCCTCTACCGAATATTTAGAACGTGGGTATGATGATGAGAAGAAAATGCACTATTACAAAGTATTTTTTAATGCTGAGAATTAACCACCACATACTTTTTAAGTTTTAAAAGTCACATTTGTAAGCTTCACCAACTAGTTTTAAACATCTATTATAGCACTACCAAATACATATTTAAAATGAAAAAAAAACTCTATTTACTTTTAATTTCAATATTAGTTTTTTTTGCTAGTCACAGCCAGTCTATCGATAATGTAGTAATTACAAATCCCGTTTGCGGTTTAAACAATGGCTCTATACTAGTTAATGCTAGTGGAGACACTCCTCCTTTAGAATATTCCATATCTGATGGGATATTCCAAAACAATAATTCGTTTACTGGGCTTGCACCCGGCATTTACGATATAACTATTACAGACGCACTTGGACGCTTTAGTCGTAGTAGTGTTGTTCTAGCCGAAGACCCCGAATTAGAAATCGTTATATTTGCTTCCAATGCTTTTTGTTTTGGCGACAACGGCTCTGTTAATATTACCAGCTTAGGAGGCAGGCCGCCTTACCAATACAGCATTAACAACCAAACCTCAATTATATCAACTAGTAGAGAACATGTATTTGAAAATTTAGCACCTGGGTTTTATAACGTTACAGTTCATGACGCAAACAACTGTTCTGTTGTCTCTCAAGAATTTGTTATTTCTTCTCCATCACCGCTTACCTCTACTGCAAACACAGTAAATATACTAACTTGTGATAATGGTGCTACTGATGGCTTAATTTCAGTTTCTACTACAGGAGGCATCCCCCCCTATCAATATATAATTGAACCCCTTTTTAATCAATTTACAAACAGTAGTGATTTCGCTATAACTGAAGCAAATACTTATACGCTTATAGTAAGAGACTCCAATGGCTGTTTAACGCAACAACAAATCGTTATAGAGGAAACCCCTATTACCCCCACAGTTTCGTTAAATCAATCTAATGCGACTTTAAGCGTTAATATTGCAAATGCCGAGTACCAATGGTTGGATTGCAACACCGAAAACACGCCTATATTTGGCGCTACTAATCAACAATTTCAACCAATTTCTAATGGTTCTTATGCGGTTTCTATAAAAAAACAGGGGTGTACTGAAATTTCTGACTGTTTTTTATTCAGCACTTTATCCTCAAACGTAAGCCCTACAAACCTCATTACTTCCATATTTCCTAATCCAGTTCTAGATCTCGTAAATATTAACTTAGACAGATCTATTAAATTTATAACCGTTAACCTATTAGATATTACAGGAAAAATAATACAAACTCAAAATTACACAAACACAAGCCATATATCATGGCAGCTTAATGTAGCTAAAGGCATTTATTTTATAGAAACCGTATCTAAAGACTCTAGAGATATTCACAAGCTTATCAAATTATAAAAAATCTTCAGTATATCAATCTATTGATCTAATTCCATTTGAAAAACACCTCTATATACTGTAATATTGTTCTTTTTTTGTTTAATTTTTCTTTAAAAAAGTTGCGTTTTATTTTAAAACCGTAAGATTTATTTAGCACTAAATTAACATACCATTTAACAGTATTTGCAATAAAACACAAGTTATACGTGCTGAATTCGCTGTAATTCCTTTTCAAATTCGTCTGAAAAAATGGCAAATCTACTTTAAAGACTAGTAGCTACCAGTTCATATATGAAACTAAACCCCTACCCTACAGTGACTTACAATTAAATTAACTTTATTTTGACAAAAAAGACGCTTTTTTAAGTAATTTCTTATAAATTGAAGTATCTCAATCTATTTAAAATTGACAGCAGTATACCGCACTTTCGTTAAACAAAACGAATACCTCAAGCTGCTTATTCTATACTAACTATTAGTAAATATTAAAACATGAAAAAAAGGGACATGAAATTCATGCCTAGGTTTTATGATAGCTATATCAACCTAGTCGACGACGATTTAGATCTTATTGCTGGATTAAAAGCTACGCATCGCAAATTTTGCAGTGTTAAACACCTACTAGAAATGCATCAAAATTCTAGATATGCAGAAGGAAAATGGACACCTAAAGACATTCTACAACATGTTATAGACAACGAAAGGATTCAATCGTATAGGGCTTTAACTTTTTCAAGAAACGATATTAATGAATTGCCAGGATACAATCAAAATCTCTATGCAAAATACTCTAATGCAGCGCACAGAAGCATCGATGAATTATTACATGAATTTGTATTGGTTAGAGATGCAACAATAGCTCTTTTTGAAAGCTTTAGCGAAGAAATGCTTCACCGGGAAGGCCTATGCTCTGGCATAAGAATTACACCTTTGGCACTAGGCTTTTTAAATATTGGTCATGCCAAAAGGCATTTCGACGTTTTAGAAGAATTATATTTTAATGCTTAGCCCGAGTTAAAAACTCTAAACAGACGTAAATGCTGCTTCAAATAGTATTTTAAAATGTGATAATAACGTTGCCTTTACTGCTTCTACGTTAACGGTTTCTACACCTAGCTCCACATTAAGACTGGTTACTGCTTTACCTTTAATACCACAAGGTATAATGTTATCAAAATACCCTAAATCGGCATTTACGTTAAATGCAAATCCGTGCATGGTTACCCATCTACTGGCACGTACTCCCATGGCGCATATTTTTCGCGCAAACGGAGTTCCTACATCCAACCACACTCCTGTTTCACCATCGCTACGCCCTGCTTTAACTCCATACTCTGCCAAAGTTAAAATTACCATCTCTTCTAACAAGCGCAGATACTTATGTATGTCTGTAAAAAAATTTTCTAAATCTAAAATAGGATAGCCTACTACTTGCCCTGGGCCATGATAGGTAATATCGCCTCCTCTATTGATTTTATAAAATACGGCTCCTTTGTCTTCTAACTGCTTTTCGTTTAAAAGTAAATTATTGACATCGCCACTTTTACCTAAGGTGTACACATGAGGATGCTCTACAAACAAAAGATGATTTTTAGTGGGCACTTCTTCTGCTTCTGTTCTCCTATTACGTACTTTCGTATCAACGATAGCCTTAAATAAAGTCTCTTGATAATCCCAAGTGTCTTTGTAATCTTTAACGCCTAAATCTTCAAAAATTATATTTTTATTCAAAACTAGTCTTCTAAAACAATTTCTAAATTCATGAGTTCTGGATTTTTCATAAAATCTATCAGACCATATTCTATAATCACGGTTTTACCATCTGCACTAAACAAGGCTTTATCGTTAGAAACCGATTTGGCACGTCTTGGCAAATGATAATTGACTTTATATTTAGAATTTGCAAACATTGCTGCCAATGGCCCTAAACTATCTGTTGCTTTTTCCTGTAATTCTGCATCCAGGATTTTCACCTTTCGCTTAAATATGCCTTTTTTAAACGAAAAACTCAAATCGGTATTTCCACCATCAGCTAAAGTTGAAAAAGGATTTGTTGGATCATTGAGCCTAGTCTTTCCTTTCGCATTTAAACGCCCCATGATGTCTAACGCCTTAAACATATTCTTTAGCTCATCAGCTCTTTTAAATGCTGTAGAAATTTCCATAGTAAAGGTCTTCTCCTTTTCATTTGTAAGCATATGTACTGTAATGTTCTCTATAGCTTTTATATTTTGCCGCTCTGCTTTAGAAAGCAAAGCAACACTATCCTTTTTGGCTTCAAAAATCTCTTTAAATGTAAACGTGGAGTCTATCACCTTAGAATTTTCAGCACTCTTTTCTCCTCCCATTTGCATAATTTCAGAACCATCAAATTTAAATTCCATTTTTCCTGTACCATCTTCATTTAAATAAATATGTTCAGAAAATTGACAACTGGTAAAGGCTAACATTAAAAGCCCTAAAAACACGATATATTTATTCATTTTACTAAAATATCAGATTTAAAATTTGAACAAAGATAAATCAATTCTTTGGGTTATTAAGAATTACTAAGGCTGCAATAACACCAGGTACCCAACCGCATAACCACAATATACAGACTATACTAATAGACCCGCAGCCTTTATCAATAACAGCCAGTGGCGGACAAATAATAGACAAGATCACTCTAAATATGCTCATTTTCTTTAAATTTAAACGCAGTACACCTAACCACGCTATAACTTGTCGTTATTTATAATGCTTTTGTTACACTTCAATCCTAATACATTGTCTTATGACACATAACAGTCATCATAATGCTTTGTAGAAGCAAACAGTTCATCTATAAAAATGTCTAAACGAAAATCGTCTTACTGATTGTGGTTTTCTATACGCACTAAACATCCAATTTTACGGGATGATGAAGGTCAAATTAAAATAACGTATATCACAAATAGAATTGGTCATTTCAATAAAAGCAGCACTGTAATTTCTAATGCGTAAAACGGTAATCCTATTTTAAAAATTAAAGGTACTGTTCTAAAACATACGATTTAGACAAATTAAGCACTAAGTAGTATGCTAATTTTTCTAAATAATGTAATTTTGCACCTCTAAATAAAATTAGCATGCAGCTTTCAGAACAAGAATTGGTAAGACGCGAAAAACTCGCAAAATTAAGAGCCTTAGGCATTAACCCCTATCCAGCTGATTTATTTCCGGTTAAGGAAACTTCTAAAGACATCTCACATGATTTTGAAGAAGGTAAAAACGTAACTATTGCTGGGCGATTAATGTCGCGTCGCATACAAGGTAATGCCAGCTTTGCTGAACTGCAAGACAGCGATGGTAGAATACAGGTTTATTTTAACCGTGATGAAATTTGCTTAGGAGATGACAAAAGCAAATACAATGATGTGTATAAAAAACTCTTAGACATTGGCGATTTTGTTGGTATTGAAGGGCACTTATTTACCACTAAGGTTGGTGCTAAAACCGTTATGGTTAAAAACTTTACGTTACTTAGCAAGGCCTTAAAACCCTTACCGCTTCCAAAAACAGATGCCGATGGTAATACTTACGATGAATTTAACGATCCAGAACTAAGATACAGACAGCGCTATGCCGATTTAGTCGTTAATCCTCATGTAAAAGACGTTTTTGTAAAACGCACAAAACTCTTTAATGCCATGCGTTCGTTTTTTAACGACTCTGGTTACTTTGAAGTTGAAACTCCTGTTTTACAACCCATAGCTGGTGGTGCAGCCGCACGCCCATTCATTACGCATCACAATTCGTTAGACATTCCTTTATACATGAGAATTGCCAACGAACTGTATTTAAAACGCCTGATTGTTGGGGGGTTTGATGGCGTTTATGAGTTTTCTAAAAACTTTAGAAATGAGGGTATGGACCGTACTCATAATCCAGAATTCACAGCCATGGAAATTTATGTAGCCTACAAAGACTACAATTGGATGATGGATTTTTGCGAACGTTTATTAGAACATTGTGCCCTAGCGGTAAATGGCTCTACCAAAGCCAAATTTGGTGCACATGATATCGATTTTAAGGCGCCTTATGCGCGTGTTACCATGGCAGATTCTATAAAGCATTTTACGGGATTTGACATAAGTGATAAAACAGAAGACGAGATAAGAGCTGCCGCTAAAGAGATGGGTATTGAAGTTAATGCTACAATGGGTAAAGGCAAACTTATAGATGAGATTTTTGGTGAAAAATGTGAAGGTAATTATATCCAGCCTACGTTTATTACAGACTACCCTAAAGAAATGAGTCCTTTATGTAAAGAACATAGAGACAATCCTGAACTTACAGAACGCTTTGAACTTATGGTTTGTGGTAAAGAAATAGCGAATGCGTATAGCGAGCTTAACGACCCTATAGACCAGCGTGAACGTTTTGAACATCAATTAGAGCTTGCTAAAAAAGGGGACGACGAAGCTACAGCAACTATCGATTATGATTTTTTACGCGCTTTAGAATACGGTATGCCTCCAACATCTGGTATGGGTATTGGTATGGACCGTCTCATTATGTTTTTAACCAATAACCAATCCATTCAAGAAGTCCTGTTTTTTCCTCAAATGAAACCTGAGAAAAAACCACTAGCTATTAGTGAGGATGCAAAAGCTGTCCTTGACATTTTAAGTAAGGCAGAAAAACTCCCATTGGCAGATTTAAAAGTACAATCTAGTTTGTCTAATAAAAAATGGGATAAAGCGGTAAAAGAACTTACAAAAAACAAGATTGCTAAAGTAGAAAAAACAGAAGATGCACTTTTTATTCAAGTTCTATAAAGCGCCTAAGATATCGTCTTTATTCTAAAAAAGACATAAAACATAAAATACGTAAAAAAGCCAATAATTCGAAATCGAATTGTTGGCTTTTTTTAACTAAACAAATAACTAAACTCATTCAAATTTAATTGAAAAAAAGAAAAGTTAAAGTACTCTTTTGAAATGTTTAACAGATAAAAGCCTTTTTTAAGATATATTTAAGACACTACTAGTCAGTATGTTAATTTTTTAAGGATTTTCTTTTAAACGAACTCCGTATTAATGCGTCTAAACTAAAAATAGTTGTAACATTCACCTTAAAAGGTACACTTATTGTGAAAATTTTGTAGATTGTAACCAATACATTGAAATATGCTTAAAAATAGTTTCCTCGCCCTAGCCATCATTTCACTTTTATCATTTACGCTTGTTAATAATTTTAGAGCACTTGTTATAGAAAAATTAGCAGCCTATACCGAAAACTATCCTGAAAAAATTTATGTCCAAACAGACAAACCCTATTATACGTTGGGGGAAGACCTCTGGTTTACGGCTTATTTAGTAAATGGAACAACACATAAGCCCTCTAATCTTAGCAATGTTATTTATGTAGAACTTATCGATAGTAAAGACAGTATAGTTCAAAAAAGGCAATTGCTTATAAAAGACTTTTCTAGCGCTGGAGACTTTACGCTAAAAAAAGACTGGTCTCCAGGGAAGTATCGTTTAAGAGCTTATAGTAATTACATGAGAAATCAAAATCCAGACTTTTTTTTTCAAACTGAAATTCCTATTTGGGACCCTACTCCCAAAAAACCTTTAAATCTGGATACTGCTATAAGTGCCAAAAGATCTACTCCAAAAGATGCGATTATATCTAAACCTAACATCGGTTTTTATCCTGAAGGGGGAGACTTGGTAACTAATATACCTTCTAAAATAGCGATCAAAATACAAGACAAATTAGACCCCAATTTAAAACTAAAAGGTCTCATTAAAGATTCTAACGCGAAAACGGTTGCTTCTTTTGAAACTTACAAATTTGGACTTGGCATTGTAAAATTAACACCAGAACCTAATACGACATACTATGCAAGTGTATCTATTAACGGAAAAACATACACTTACGATTTACCTAAAGCACTCCCTGAGGGCTATAATTTAGACGTATCAAACATTGGTAAAAAGATCTCAATTCAAATAAACACCAATACGAATTTAGGCTTAAAAAACACCTTTTTAGTAGTACACCAAAGAGGGCACTTGGTTTACGAAAAACTCCAAGACGAAGCCATTTCCTCTTATAAAATAGCATTAGATACCAAATTTTTACAAGATGGCGTAACTCATATTACACTATTTAATAATAGCGGAAAACCTGTATGTGAAAGACTTGTATATGTAGACAATCCTGTTAACTCCGTAAAAGTGAATCTATCTATAGATAACAACACTCCCCACACAGAAGAAGATGTTCATATACAAATTGGGCTTAACGATCCTACGGGAACCCCTTTATATGGTAATCTTTCCATGTCTGTTACAGATATAGACGTTATAGATCATGATACTAAAAATGAAACTATTAAAACCTATTTGCTCTTAAACTCAGATTTAAAAGGCACTATTGAAACTCCTGGTTATTTTTTTCAAAAAGAAAATGATTATAGAAGACGTTTTTTATTAGACCTATTAATGCTTACGCAAGGTTGGAGACGGTTTACTTGGCAAGAATTATTATACCAACAGACTACAAAAAACATAAACTTTGAAGCCGAAAAAGGCATTTATATTTCTGGGCGTACCACGGCATTAGGTGGTGGAAGACAACAGATCTCTGTTCCTACACGGTTAACTATTATGGGGAATACTCTACATCAAGAACGTCAAACATCTAACACTAAGGGAGAGTTCAAATATGGACCGTTTATCTTTAGTGACACACTAAATATACTTTTAGAAGCCCGTAGAAATAGCTTCTCAAAAAAAGACGCTCAAATAAAAACAAACAGAGATGTAACTATTTATTTAAACAACACCTTATCTAGCAGCCCAAAACTAAACGCAAGTTCTGCTTCTAACACATTAATTTACAATGTATCTGACACCACTAAAATTACAAACTACCTAAAAACAGCCCAAAATAATGCAGTGTTTAGAGACGCTTTCTTAAAATCACAAGTACAGTTACAAGAGGTCATTATTAAAGCCAATAAAGCCTCAGTACAAGAAAAAAGAACACAAGAACTCAATGAAAAAACACTTTATGGAGTCCCTAACCAAAGATTAGACTTGTCTGAAAATGAAACAAATCGTATTTACAACATTATAGATCTCTTAAACCAAATTCCTTCTGTACAAGCCAACAACGACCGAATATCTATTAGAGGGCAAGGCACGCCAGCCCTATTGTTAGATGGTTTTAATGTAGAATTTGATGCTATAGAATTTCTAACAGGAGAAGACATCGAATTTATAGATGTACTAGCAGGTCCTCGCGCTGCTTTTTTCAGAAATAGCGCTAATGGCGTTATCGCTATATATTCTAGAGAAGGAGGAATATCAAGCAATGCTAATATTAAACGTAAACCAGGTATTATAGATTTTACGGCTAATGGGTTCTATACGGCTAGAACATTTTACTCTGAAGGCAACAAGGAGTCTGACGATTTTTCTACAGCACCTCAAAAGATAAAAAGCACGCTTCATTGGGATCCTAAAATTGTATTATCCCCAGCTAACACAGGACAGGGTAAAACTACTTTTAAAACAACAAATCGCAAGAGTAATTATGCGATTAAAATTGAAGGTATTACAACAGAAGGTATTCCGTTTTTTCATTTTTCAACTATTCAAGTTGATTAAGCTGCTTAGTTTGTATAAGGGTAAAAATACAATTCTAAACCTAAGAGCGTAATAAGTAATAATACAAACGTGACATCATGAACATACTTTAGTTTACTTTTTTCTGTAACGTGCCAATAGCCTATAGCAGATAAAATACCAGAAAACACGAATGATGGTATCGAAAGTATAAATATTAAAGAGGCACTCCCCCCTCTTATTGGGACAAAAAAGGTCATGATCAAAGTTAGTATTCCACTAATTATCAGGCACGATGTTCTTAATTTATGTTTCATTCTAAATGAGTTTTAAAGCCTCATACATCGCTGTTATGAGGCTTTTGGATACAACATGATATGACATAACCAACCATCAAAACGCTTTTAAGCTTTTGCTTTTCGTTTGCTTTGACTTCAATTTGTGTACATGGTTTATTTTGGTTCTAAATACCTGTCGATATATTGTATATCTCTAGTGTTTTTTTGCACTGCTATAGCAGAAAACAAGCTTAGTAGAAAAGCCAGCGCGTAAAACCCTTTTTCACTCAGTTCTAAATCGGCATTCCATAAGCCTACAATAAGAAGTACTATAGATGTTAGTGTTGAAAACCAACTGATGCTATAATAAATATCTGTGACTGGTATATGTTCTATTCTATCACGAACTGCTTTTTGTACAGATATCACAGAAAACAATCCAAAAAGTAAAAGTGTGAAATAATACCCCTTTTCATTTAATAACATATTAGCATTCCACAAGCCAATACAATAAGAAACCATTCCCACTAAAAGGGTAATCCATGACGCACTTACAAAAGCAGCTGTAGGCTTTTGGTCAAATACATTTGTTTTTTCTATGTCGTGATGCTTATTCACATCTTCATCTGTAGATACTGTTGTTTGATAATTCATAGGTTTTGTTTTAATGATTATGGCACAAAATTGTACTATATCGGTTCATTATGCAATACTAATTTTTATAAAAACTGACGACTTATTTTATAAAAATTCATAGTTTTACTATATTTAATTGTATAACATCTATTTTTTACTGACGATTTAATGACTGATTTAAGACAAATAGTGACTTCATTTTCTAATGAAGAACACCACGAATTCATTGCTTTCTTAACTAAAAAAAACAAACGGTTAGATGTTAAAAACATACAACTCTTCAAGCTTTTACGCGATGATGCCTTAAGCTCTAAAGATATTTGCATGCATTTGTATGGGAAATCGCAAACACAAGCGTATTACGCGCTTCGCAAACGGCTATTTCAATCTATCATTCGCTTTTCTGCAAATGCAAGTTTAGAAGACGAAAGTTCTGTTCAAATGGAAATCATTACTTATATTTTGGCTTCGCGCTCCCATTTACAACGCAAGCAATACGCTGTAGCATTCAACATCTTAAAAAAAGCAGAAACTATTGCCTTAGAACATCATTTGTTCGCTTTACTAAATGAAATCTACACAACTCAAATTCAGTATGCCTATACCTACCCTAATAGTGCTCTAGACACACTTATTCATAAACTTGAGGCTAATAAAAAAAAACAGCTTCTGGAAGAACAGTTAAATACGGTCTATGCTAAAATGCGGTATGAATTAGCGCGTAACCAAACCTCTAACTTTCAAACTATTTTCACAAAAACAATAGCGACATATGGTAATAATATTATAAACCAATTGTCATTTAAAGCGCTATACCAACTTACCTCCATTGCCAGCATATCGGCTTTTGCTACAAAAAAGTATCTGCAAATAGAACCTTTTTTAATAAACACCTACACCACTATACTCGCTAATAATAGTAAGGACTCTCAACCTTTTTTCCACATTCAAATGCTGTATTATATCGCCAATACGCTATTCCGAAATAAAAAATTTAAAGCCTCTCATACCTTTTTGGAAACGATGTATGTATACATGTTAAAACACAAAAAGAAATATTACAACACCTTTCAATTAAAATACAACTTATTACTAGCCTTAAATTACAATTACACCAATCAACAACCTAAAGCCATCCTTACATTACAACCACTTACGTTATCGAAACATAGAGACACTGAAACTGCTTTAGACATCCAATTGTGCTTAATGATGTTTTTCTTTCAAAATAATGCGTTTAAAAAAGCGCACCATATTCTCTCTCAATTTCGTCATAGTGACAGATGGTATAAAGACAAAGCTGGAATAGAATGGGTGATAAAAAAGAACCTTATAGAAATTCTTCTTTACATGGAGTTACAAGATGTAGATCTTGTGGCCTCTCGTCTATTACGTTTCAAAAGGCAGTATTATACTTATTTAAAATCCATATACCAAGAACGCGTTATTGTTTTTGTTGAACTCATAAAGACCTGTTTCGATACCCCAGAAATTATAAATTCTAATGCTTTTAAGCAACGCGTTAGCGCCTCTTTTAATTTCGTAGAAGCGCAGCAAGAGGATATTTTCGTTATGAGTTTCTATGCCTGGCTAAAAGCTAAAATGCATACAACACCTTTATATACAACTACACTAGAAATGCTACAAAACGCCAGTACAGCTTAACGTATACTTTAGCACTTTACTCTTATAAAACGTTAACATTCTGTTAAATGCGCTTACCGTTTTAAACCTAACAGGTTTTGTGTGGTCTTAGATATGAAATCAAAACCATTTAAACATTATGAAATATTTATTAGTCATTGCAATAGCACTTTTCTCAACTCAAGCATCTATAGCGCAGCATCATAAAGGCAAAAAAGGGATGAATTTTTCACCAGAAGACATTGCCTCTATAAAGACAAAAAAAATGACCCTTGCCTTAGATTTAACAGCATCGCAGCAAGATGCGATTTACAATTTAAATTTAGAACATGTTAAAAACAGAAAAGCAGAAGTAGCCGCAAGAAAAGCGCAAAAAGAAAATGGAGAGGGCAAAGCGCTTACAAAAGAAGATCGCGTTGCGCGTATCCATAAAGCCTTAGACCGTAAAATTGCAGCTAAAGCAAAATTAAAAACCATATTAAATAAAGCGCAGTATACAAAATGGGAAACCTTACAGGCTAAAAGATATGCTAAATCTAGAAAACATAACGACAAAAGAGGCCATCAACATAAAGCATAATACATTCCAGCTTCAAGTGATGAGGTGATTTTTTTAGTTCGTCAAGGGCACCGTTATAAAACGGTGCCTTTGTATATCTAATACCGCCTACAAGTTTTTAGATACGTCAGCGATAGCTCGAATTGTAAAATCTAAATCTTCATAACTCAAAGCATCTGTAATAAACCATGTTTCGAAAGCACTTGGTGCGATATATACACCTGCTTTTAACAAGCCGTGAAAAAAGCTTTTAAACGTTTCATTATTCCCCTTTGCAGACGTCTCAAAATCGCACACTTCACCTTCAGCAAAATGAACAGAAATCATAGATCCTACACGGTTAATGGTATGCACTACACCATTAGATGTTAACACCTTAGAGATGCCTTCATGTAAATATTTTGTTTTAGCTTCTAAACGCTCAAAAAGCGTAGTGTCTGTATGTAGTGCTGTTAACATTGCCAAACCAGCAGCCATCGCTAATGGATTCCCACTAAGTGTCCCCGCCTGATAAACAGGACCTAGAGGCGCTAAATGATTCATGATTTCTTGCCGTGCGGCAAAAGCACCAACAGGAAGCCCGCCTCCTATAACTTTACCAAAACACACGATATCTGCAGCGACACCATATAATTCTTGAGCGCCCCCTTTAGCTAAACGAAAGCCAGTCATAACCTCATCAAATACCAATACAACATTATGCGCATCGCAAATAACCCTTAAAGCTTTTAAAAAATTCTCTTTAGGGGGAATACATCCCATATTACCTGCTACTGGCTCTATTATAACACAAGCAATCTCTCCTGTATTCGCTTCAAAAAGTGCTTTAACGCTATCTATGTCATTATAGGTTGCTAATAGCGTATCTTGTGCGGTTCCTTTAGTAACTCCAGGACTATTTGGCGTTCCAAAAGTACTAGCACCACTACCTGCTTGAATTAAAAACGAATCGGAATGGCCGTGGTAACAGCCTGCAAATTTTATAATTTTATCTTTTCCCGTATAGCCTCTTGCCAAGCGAATAGCACTCATACAAGCTTCAGTTCCTGAATTTACAAAACGAATTTTATCGATGTTGGGAACCATATCTACTGCTAAGGCAGCGATTTGCGTTTCAATTTCAGTAGGCATTCCAAAAGAAGTTCCTTTTTTCGCTTTTTCAACGACAGCATCTACTACAGGTGCATAGGCATGACCTAAAATCATTGGCCCCCAAGAATTGATATAATCAATTAAACGGTTACCATCTTCATCATACAAATAAGCACCCTTAGCTTCTTTTACAAAAATAGGCGTGCCGCCTACACCTTTAAATGCTCTTACTGGAGAATTGACGCCTCCGGGGATAACCTTTTCTGCTGCTGCGAATAATGCGCTGCTACGTTTGTATATCATTTTACGTTTTATTTTATCTTAAGTACCTGCCCTAAAGAAAGTGCTGTACCATTTATATTATTATGTTTTTGTATCTGCTCTACTGTCGTTTTGTAGCGTTTAGATATGCTGTATAAGGTATCCCCTTTTTTAACAACATGTACCACGCCAGAATGTTTTATTTCAGGCTTGTTTTCAGGTCTAGAAATAGGCCCTCCAAGGACTTCATCATCATAACGGTACAACTGATAGCGTTCTATAAGTGCAATAAGTTTTTGTGGGTATTTTGGATCTGTAGCATAACCTGCCGCTCTCAATCCCTTAGCCCAACCTTTATAATTACTTATACTTAAATCGAATAAAGCAGCATAGCGCTTTCTCCCACTTAAAAATGTAGAATGGTCTCTAAATGAATATTTAGGATCGTTGTACTTCCTAAAACATTCTCCTTTTTTATCATCATCATGATAAATTCTAGCTCCAGTCCAACTATGGCATTTAATACCAAAATGATTATTCGCTTTAACAGAAAGACGCCCTTTACCTGAAGCTGATTCTAAAATACCCTGTGCCAGCGTAATACTTGCAGGAATATTATACAAGGCCATTTCTTTTTGGGCAATTGTTTTATAGGTCTCTATATATAACGTTGTAGCATTACCTCCTGTTCGTGGCTTAGATACTACTGGCGCTGTTGTTGGCCTTTGTTTCTCTATCACAACTTTAGGCGTATGTCTTGGTGTACTTTTTCTAGTCACCACCTTCTTAGACCCACAATTGCAGACGCTTAAACCGATTAAAAATACGATAAATATACGCTTCATTAGACTTGTATTAATGGTAAATTTTTATTTTTCAAAACGCTATTCATCCCTGCTATACCTTGCAAACCGCCTGTATGCACTGCTAGTATTTTAGCCCCATTGGGAAAATAACCTTTTTGTATTAAATCGTAAATTCCAAACATCATTTTACCCGTATATACGGGATCTAAAGAAATGCCATGCTGGGATTTAAATGTATTTATAAAATGAATTAATTCTGCATTTAATTTTGCATAACCACCAAAATGGTAATCCTCAACCAACTGCCAATTAGATTGCTTGGCAAATTTACTAATATCTTCATGTAAAAACGAACCTTTTAAAGCAGGAAATCCTAAAATTTGTTGCTTGGGCAATGCGCCATTTATAAGTCCAGAAATAGTGCCTCCTGTGCCAACTGCACAGCATACAAAATCATAGTTAGAATCGGCATCTGTTAAAATTTCTTCGCAGCCTTTAACGGCTAAGGCATTCGTTCCTCCTTCTGGAATAAGGTAAAACGCATCATATGTTTTTTCTAAGGCACTTAAAAACGCATCTGATGTTTTATTACGATAGTCTGTTCGGCTTACAAATTTAAACTGCATGCCATTTGTTTTTGCAAACCGAAGTGTGGTATTTTTTTCTACTTTATCATGAAGTTCTTCTCCCCTTATCACACCTACCGTTTTAAAACCATAGATGTGTCCTGCCATAGCAACTGCTGCTATATGATTAGAATAAGCCCCTCCAAATGTTAGCAATGTTTTAGCGCCTTGCGCTTTTGCTTTGATAAGATTGTATTTTAACTTTCTATACTTATTCCCAGAGACAAACTCATGCAACATGTCTTCACGCTTTAAAGCGAGCTTAACACTACTTTTAAACGGCAAACTCACCGCTTGAGTAATTACTGGTTTTGCATTAAACTTCATGACTGCGAATATACTTTAAAAAGCTCCAAAAATTACGTTGCTCCAAATACGTCAAATCCGTTTCTTTAGCGTAAGCTTCGCGCTCAAAAGATAGCGTTCTGTACGCTTTTTGCCATTGTCTATGCCAACATAATCGTAATATAAACTCTAAAACATACCAAAGATAAAACCCGACAATAAGAAGTTCTAACTGTTGCTTTAAATGTATCCTCTCATGATTTATAATCGTTTTATTTTGTTTTAAAGTCTCTTGAGACAAAAAAATAAAAGGATATAATGCAAGTCCTAGATACCCTTTAGGTACGAGATATTTTGAAATGATAAGCATAGTAACCTCTACTTCAAAAACCACTCCAATTTACTTTATCTTTGTAAAAACAAACGCTCTCTACTTTTTTGTATTGAGATTATCCAAGATCTAACATACGTGAAAAAAAATATAACACCAGAAGCAGGAGACTATTACCTAACGCCTGAAGGGTACCGCTGTTTTACAGAACAGTACCATTTAAAACGCGGTTACTGTTGTGAAAGTGGGTGCAGGCACTGCCCTTATGGTTATAATAAAAAGACAAATTCTATAAAAAAATAGTTTGATTTTATGGTATGGTTATTGATACTTAATACGTTATAAACGCTGACTGTATTTTCTAGACTTTTAATATTAAAGTAAAACCCTATGGCTATGAAAAAATTATCAAAAATGATGGCGCTTTTAGCATTACTAATTGTCGTGACATCTTGTTCCTCTGTTCGTGTATCTTCCGATTATGATAGAAAGGCAAATTTTGAAACCTTAAAAACCTTTGCTTTTTTTAAAACAGGTATTGACAAAGCAGAAATTAGCGACTTAGACAAACGTAGAATTCTACGAGCTATCGAAGCTGAAATGCTTGCCAAAGGCTTTACCAAGTCTGAAAATCCAGATATTTTGGTAAGCATATTTACAAAATCCAACCAACGTGTTGATGTCTACAACAACTCTTGGGGCTTTGGCGGTTGGGGCTGGGGCGGTTTCGGTCCCTGGGGTGGCTTTGGTCCTAGATGGGGCTGGGGATTTAACCAACCCGCTGTATCCACAAATGTAGAAGGTATATTATTTATAGACTTAGTACATACCTCTAAAAAAGAATTGATCTGGCAGGGCAAAGGCACTGGCTATTTAACAGATAACGTTGAAAAGAAAGAGGAACGCATTAAAGAATTTGTGTCTAAAATAATGGCACAATACCCACCGCAAATAGCAGCGGTTAAGTAAACTAAAAAAGCGACTTTAAGAAGTCGCTTTTTTTAGTTAATTCATTTTTATAGTCAAGTTATCATATGAATCGGATTTAATTCCTAACAAACCATATTTAACGTCTCCCTTCTTTATCGTTTCTCCGTAAATGTTATTCCTTAACATTTCTTCTTTAAATTTGGTATTAGCCGTTCCTGCTACAATGATATTCGTAGCTGCTAAAGCAGGTCCAATGACCAACCCTATAGGAGTAGAACTTGTTTCTGTTAGCTGTCTTCCACCAACATTAGTTGATGTTGTACTATTAAATTGCATTGGTGTTAACAATAAATAAAATAAATGAAAAGCCCCTTTTTGCTTTAACGCATTAAATGTTTGGTCAACATCTAAAACTTCTACAGCATTTCCATTGCCGTAAATAATTTCAAAATCCTTACCAAAAATCAAATCTTTATCAGACGTATTTGTAAATTTTACAGCGACTAATTTCACTCCTTTTTTAAGTTGCTTTCTGGCGTATTTTTTTGACAAGACATCAAATTTATACTGAAACACAAGATCACCTTCTTTAACCTGTGATTTGTAATCAACCGTTGTTGGATGTACAGGTTTGTACCCCGACGCACAGCTTAACATGAACATCATACCTATTACAACGACTCCATACTTTATAAAACTCATATAATCTCTATTAAATTAGCTTCGAAACTAAATCTTCATCAAAATAAACAACACTATAATCGTTAGAACTCTTTTTTCCTCGTTAACGCAAAACACAACATCTATAACAATCCAATACCTACGAAAAGCAATTCATGCTCTTTAAGACATCACCTAAAACGTTTCAATGTTTTCTTGGTAAATTCGCTTAACACTAATCTGCCACTTACCGCTGCTCGTTCTGCTAGTAACGCATCCCAATCTTCGGTACCTTGCCAGATTACTTTTTTCATTTCTAATAAAGCTTCAGGATTGTAACTTGCTAGTTTTTCTGCTAAGGTTTTCACTGCGCTATCAAGAGCTTCAGTAGTTTCAAAAACATCTGCATATAAGCCTTTATCTCTAGCGAATTCCCAAGAAAAAAAAGTTTCGGCATCAATAGTCATTTGCGACATGGCTATTTTTCCTATTTTTCGAGATACCGCAGGTTCAATCACAAAAGGCCCAATACCTATACTCAATTCACTAAGACGTATCGCCGCATATCTTGTGGCCAGACAATAGTCGGTTGCCGCAGCCAAACCTACACCTCCGCCTACAGTTTTACCTTGCACACGACCAATAATTAATTTAGGGCATTTACGCATGGCATTAATCACATTTGCAAAACCAGAAAAAAACGCTTTACCCATTTCTTCATTTTCTATAGCTATAACTTCGTTAAAACTGGCTCCTGCGCAAAATGTTCTGTCACCGCCACTTTGCAATACAATAACTTTTACCGCCTCGTTTTTCCCAGCAGAAACGATTGTATTTTCTAGTTGCGTTAAAACATCACTAGGCATAGAGTTTCTATTGGGATGAAAAAACTCAACATACCCTACATTATTCTCAATTTTTAATGTTACATACGGTTCCATAAAACAATTATTTTTAAGGGTTGAATATACATAAAAAATGATGCTCTACACACAAAACAGATACAACGCAATAACTTTTCGCGCTAAGAACTTGCCTTTCCAATCGTACTCTAAAAATGTTTTTAACGTTCCTTCTTTATAAAAAGAGGGTGAACTGAATTATTTTACGCTTTAGCGTTTTTTATAGTAAAGCATCCTACAAAGCACTATTTTCACACCGCTAATACAGCTTTTAAGCTTTAATCTATTGTAGTTCTAAACGAGACACATGCATGTACTTCAATTTTTATTCAAAGGAAATTCTAAAAAAATAAAAACCTTTGTTAATAGAAACGCGCTGCTTTTAGATGTGCGTACACAAGAAGAGTGGGACGCGGCACATCTAGAAAACGCCATTCATATCCCCTTAAATAATCTTAAAGCCCAAATTAATACCGTAATAGCATTAAACAAACCCATTGTCGCCTACTGTAAAAGAGGTGTCCGCTCAGACAGAGCAACTAAGCTGCTAAAACAGCATGGTATTGAAGCCATTAATGGTGGTGCCATGACCGATCTACAACGTATTATAAGCTAATCGTTTCTAGACTTTCTGGGCTGTCAATAATATTTGTGTTGTATTTTAAAGTCCATCCTAAAGAATTCGTTAGGATGTATAATTTAGAAAGCTCACTTATAAGCCTATTTTTGGCATTTGCTTTTAAATCTGAGGCTTCTATTTTTTTAGCCAAAACGGCTTTTACTTTTTTATTTATAGCATTATAATCATTCGCTCCAAACGGATTTAAGTAATCTGCTTGAATATCATAATACTCTAAATCTGGATTTATTTTAAGTTCTGCTTCTGGAATCTGCGTTAATGTTAGCGTTTTTTGAACCTCATCGATCTCGTAATTGAGTTTACTCAAATCGTAAGCTAACGTTACCTCGGCATTGACAACAACTAAAGCTTTTTTTTCAGCAGAAAGCAAATCCCCAAAAACAGCCTTGGAACTCTTATAAGTAAATACTTCGCTAAAATACCCTTCGGTAACGACCAGTTTACCAACATTATTAATTTGCTTTTGAATAAGGGCTGAACGCTCTAGTAACATGGCCTGTTCATCAGTCTTGTCTTCACAATGTTTAAATGTAAAGACAATAACAAGTGTTAAAACGGCTCCTAATAATATTTTTCGCATACACGAATTTAAACAAAAAAACATTAGTTTCCTTCGACATAAGAAGTCTAACCAATGCATTTTTTTGCTACTATTTAATAACAGTTCAAAGATAGATCTATATCCTGGGTCGTATATCACTTAAATGTTAAGCGATGTTTAAATCATACAGAGGTCGCTTTCTAAAATATGAAAACGCACCCTCAATTCCTGAAAAACATATTTATCTTAATGTCTGATTTTAAAAAAAACTAATAGTTTCAAAAAATCTTTTAGAAGTTCAATACTTATCCTAGGTATTAAATCTCATCCGCTTTACATCATTAATTTTTAACTGTAAGACCTCCCTTTAAAATCATAAAAGCATCAACCCCTTAATTTTAATTAAGTCATTGATGCTTATTGTTTGAACTGATTAATAGCATTCTAAATGTATACAACAGATCTTGTAAAAACATATTTACTCGATTAAATGCTATTAAAAAATGTTAAAAAGTCGTTAAAAGTGTTGTTTGCCAACATTTTAAATGTTTTGAAATCAGCACTTTATCGAAACTCAATATTTGGATACGTACGTTGAAGTTCTTGAATTTGAAGCCTTGTCTTTTTTAAAAAGGCTTGATGGGCTTCAGAATCTGGATGAAATGCTTTATGTTGTAAGCGCTTAAGGAGCGTTGCGATCTTCTTAAGTGTTGTAAGGGTTGCAGGTGTCATCCACACTGTAGTAAAGTGCTCCCAAATATAATCTATTGCTAATGCACTTGGGTGTATCATATCCGACGTATAAAAGCGGTAATCACGCAATTCGTCCATCATGATTTCATAGGCTGGAAAATAATGAAGCTGCGAGGGGTTCTCTTTTTCTACAAGGTTTATAGTCTCATGAATTGCAGTAATTAAATGTGATTTACTTCTTGTATTTTCTATAAAACCATCTTTTAAATGCCGCACAGGCGATACTGTAAATATAATGGTAGCCTTTGGATTGATACCATGAATTAAAGCCACACAGCGCTTTAAACTCTCTCCTATAGCAGCTACCGGCAATAGTTTTTTTTGAAATGCGCTTTGAGGCACTTTATGACAATTCGCGACAACAGCCTGAGAGTCCAGATGCTGATATACCCATGCTGTTCCAAGAGTTATGGTAACGTGTGTCGCGTTTAGTAACGCATCTCGTGTGGTCTGTAACGCTGCGTTTAAATGGGCTAAAAGTGTTGCCTTAGAACTATTACTATGTACTGAATGTGCTTTAAAACTATGCCATTGCTCATGATGCTGAAACACATCTTTAGAGTTATATATTACATTTCCAACAGCATCTGCTATAAGCGTTTCTATCGCTTTGGGATGAAACAAAATACCCATAGGGTTTCGTGTTGTTACAAACTTAAAGGCCTCTAGTTTTCCGCCAATATGATCGGAAAAACAAGAGCCAATAGTGACCAATTTAGAATTGTAATCAATACAGTTATGAGACTGTTGTTCTAAAGGAATTTTAGTTTGTAATATCATATCTTAAATCCAATTACTTACACAGGTTAGGGTATACACACCATTATAATTGATAATGGCACAGGTTTTAAAGCTTTCTTAGATGCATTCAAATTAAAACTTAAAATGGAATAACCCGTAGTTTAACTACCTGTTATTCCATTTTTTTTAGCATGCTGCACTAAACAGTTAACGCCTTAGTATTATTGAATGTAGTGTTCTGCTTCTATTAGGGCTTTCGCAATACCTTCTGGGTTCTTTCCTCCAGCAGTAGCAAAGAACGGCTGGCCACCGCCACCTCCTTGGATGAACTTGCCTAATTCTCGAACCACCTGCCCTGCATTTAGGCCTCTATCTTCTACTAAACCTTTAGAAATATAACAGGACAATAATGCTTTTCCATTTTGCTCTGTGGCTAATAAAAGAAAAAGGGTATCAAACTGACCTCCCAGTTCGAAGGCCACATCTTTTAAGCCCGCAGCATCTAAATCTAACGTTTTGGCTAAAAAATGTACGCCATTAATAACACGTAACTCTTCTTTAAGAGCTCCCTTTACATGTTGGGCTTTTTCCTTAAGAAGTCCCTCTATTTGTTTTTTAAGCGTGCTGTTTTCTTCTTGTAAGCTCTGTAAGGCCTTTACAGGTGTTTTTACATTATTTAATAACGCTTTCATTTCGAAAAACGCTTCGTTATTCTGATGGTAAAAATCCTTAACAGCATCGTTTGTAATGGCTTCTATACGTCTAATTCCAGAGGCTACTGCGCCTTCTGATATGATTTTAAAATGCCATATATCTGCCGTATTATCAACATGGGTCCCTCCACATAATTCAATAGAATTCCCAAATCGAATGGCACGTACTGTATCTCCGTATTTTTCACCAAACAGGCTCATTGCTCCTTCTGCTATAGCCGCTTCTTTAGGCATATTGCGCTTTTCTACCAAAGGCAACTTCCCTTCTATACGTCTGTTTACAAAATCTTCTACATCTCGTAGGGCTTCATCTGTTAATTTAGAAAAATGAGAAAAATCAAAACGCAAATACTTAGAATGTACTGCACTTCCTTTTTGCTCAACATGCGTACCGAGTACTTCCCGTAATGCTTGATGCAATAAGTGTGTTGCGGTATGGTTACATTCTGTTCTAAAACGTTGTTTCGCATCCACAACCGCTTTAAATGATACCTTTAAATCTTTAGGTAAATTCTTAGTAAAATGAATGATTACATTACTCTCCTTTTTGGTATCTAAAATATAAACCACATCACCTTGAGGCGTTTCTAAATACCCTTTATCTCCAACTTGTCCTCCACCTTCGGGGTAAAACGGTGTGTTATTAAACACCAACTGGTACATTTCCCCATCTTTTTTCGTCGTTACCTTTCTATAGCGGGTTAACGTTACTTCAGCTTCTAGCGTATCATAACCTACAAATTGCTCTTCGGCATTTTCTACTAAAAATGTCCAATCGTCTGTAGACGAAGCACTGGCAGCTTTAGAACGGTCTTTTTGCTTTTGCAGTTCTATTTCAAATCCTTCTTCATCCAATTGAAGGCCTTTTTCAGAAAGAATGAGTGCCGTAAGATCTTTAGGAAAACCATATGTATCATACAATTCGAAAGCCTTTTCTCCAGAAACAGTAGTGCCCTTGGTAGCTTCTATAATACCATCTAAAAGCACCAAACCTTGATCTAAGGTTCTTAAAAATGAATTTTCTTCTTCCTTAATAACATTCTCTATCAATTGTTTCTGTGCGATCAGCTCTGGAAAAGCTGTTCCCATTTGTGTACTCAACACATCTACCAACCTGTAGATAAATGCTTCTTTTTTATTTAAAAACGTAAAGCCATAACGTACCGCTCTGCGTAAAATTCTACGAATTACATACCCTGCACCTGTATTACTTGGTAGCTGTCCATCGGCAATAGAAAATGCTACGGCGCGCACATGATCGGCGATAACACGAACGGCGATATCTACTTTATCTTCACGACCATACTTGGTACTGGTAATTGTTTCTATTTCACGAATAATAGGAGTAAATACATCGGTATCGTAATTAGACTTTACGTCTTGCAATACCATACACAAACGTTCAAAGCCCATACCAGTATCAATATGCTTATTAGGCAATACTTCTAAACTGCCATTCGCTTTTCTATTGTACTGCATGAACACCAAGTTCCAAATTTCAACAACTTGTGGATGATCCATGTTCACTAAATCCTTTCCTGGAACCTTAGCTTTTTCTTCTGCAGAACGAATATCTACATGTATTTCACTACAAGGACCACAAGGACCTTGTTCTCCCATTTCCCAAAAATTATCCTTTTTATCACCTTTTAAAATACGATCTTCAGAGATATGTGCTTTCCAAAAATCGTAAGCTTCGGTATCCATATCTAAGCCATCATCGGTGCTACCTTCAAAAACGGTAACATACAAAATGTCCTTATCTATACCATAAACCTCTGTTAGTAATTCCCAAGCCCAAGCAATAGCCTCTTTCTTAAAATAATCTCCAAAACTCCAGTTGCCCAGCATTTCAAATAAGGTATGATGATAGGTATCGTAACCTACTTCCTCTAAATCATTATGTTTTCCTGAAACGCGTAAACATTTTTGCGTATCAGAAATTCTATTGTTTTTTGGTCTGGAATTCCCTAAAAAGTATTCTTTAAATGGAGCCATTCCTGAGTTTACAAACATTAGGGTAGGATCATCTTTTAAAACCATAGGTGCAGATGGAACTATACTGTGTTTTTTACCCTCAAAAAAACTTAAAAACGTAGACCTTACTTCTTGAGATTTCATGTAGCTAATTGTGCGCTTTAACGTTAAACTCTAAAACTATCTTACAGGTTTCCTATCACTGCAGGCTTCAATTTCAAATTACTTTTTAACTTTTTAAAGGGACAACGTGTACAACACAACCTTAAAAAAGCCTTTTGAAGCAACAAAACATTAGGTTTTACTGTAATCAAAACAACTTAAACCAATTCATTTACAAAACAATTTTTATCTTTACTCGCTAAGTTATCATCGAACTTTGGTAGAGATAGCTCTATTTTAATACTGGTATTGTTGTATAACACCAATACTATATGAATAGTATTTATCGTTTAAGTTTAGAAATAACGGATTTCTATTAAATTATAAGCTGCAAAAATAGCATATTTTAAGTAATGAGTAAGGTAAAATATTATTACGATCCAGAAACGTTATCGTATCGAAAAATAGAACGTAAAAAACGTGACACTGCAAAGTACGTTATCGTCTTTCTTCTCGCTGCGGCATTATTCTCTTTTTTGTTTGTTTTTATTACGGGACATTATTTTGAATCTCCAAAAGAAAAAGCCTTAAAACGTGAATTGTCTAATATGGAGTTGCAATTTGATTTGTTGAATAAAAAAATGACTGAAGCCGAAACGGTTTTAGCCAATATTGAGGACCGCGATAATAACATATACCGAGTATATTTTGAAGCTAATCCCATTCCTGAAGAACAAAGACGTGCTGGTTTTGGAGGCATCAATCGTTATAAAAACTTAGAGGGCTATGACAACTCTTCATTGATTGTAGAAACCAGTAAACGCTTAGATGTTTTACAGAAACAAATCGTAGTACAATCTAAATCCTTAGATGAGATTGCAATTTTAGCAGAAGAGAAGGAAAAATTGCTTGCTGCTATCCCTGCTATTCAACCTGTAAGCAATGAAGATTTAACACGTATGGCTTCTGGGTATGGTATGCGATCAGATCCTTTTACAAAGGCCAGAAAGATGCACTGGGGTATGGATTTTACGGCGCCTAGAGGGTCTGCTGTTTATGCGAGTGGCGATGGCGTTGTAGTACGTGCAGACTCTGGATCTAGCGGGTATGGGAAACACATACGCATAGATCATGGTTTTGGTTATGTAAGCCTATATGCCCATTTGTATAAATATAAAGTTAAGAAAAATCAAAAAGTAAGACGAGGCGATTTAATTGGGCTTGTTGGCAGTACTGGGCGCTCGCAAGGCCCTCACCTTCATTATGAAATCTTTAAAGACGGTAACCGCATTAACCCTATTAACTTTTACTACGGTAGTTTAACGGCTGAAGAATTCAACAAACTATTACAACACGCGTCTTTAGAAAATCAATCTCTGGATTAATGCAAATAGACCTACCCGAAAAACGATATTATGCTATTGGCGAAGTTGCCAAAGCTTTTGGCGTAAACGCTTCTCTAATTCGGTTTTGGGAAAAGGAATTTGATGTTTTAAAACCTAAAAAGAACGCTAAAGGCAATCGAAAGTTTACCCCCGAAGATATTAAGCACCTAAAGTTTATATACCATCTCGTTAAAGAGCGTGGTTTTACATTAGAAGGTGCTAAGCTGCATTTAAAAGAAGAAAAAAAAGAAGCTTTAAGTAATTTTGAAATTATCAATAAATTAGAGGATATTAAAAATCAGCTGCTTAAAATTAAAGCACAGCTCTAATTCTGAATTTTATAGTAACTTTTATAAAAAAATAGAGTCTAAATATATACATCAACTTAATAACACACTAAAATCATGAAGAAATTTTTACCATGGATTGTTATAGGAATCCTAGCTATCGGTCTTTATTCTTGGGGAAAAGGCTTTAACAATACGGCAGTAAATTATAAAGAAACGGCATCAAAAACATGGGCCAATGTAGAAAGTAGCTATCAACGTAGAAACGACCTTATTGGCAATCTTGTTAAAACGGTACAAGGCGCAGCAGATTTTGAAAGAGGAACTTTAAAGGATGTTATAGAAACTAGAGCCAAAGCGACATCTATGAATATTGACCCCTCTAATCTTTCTCAAGAACAACTGGCTAAATTTAGTGAAGTACAGAGTGGTTTATCCGGAGCATTAAAAAGTTTATTAGTAACTGTAGAACGTTATCCAGATTTAAAAGCAAATCAGAATTTTTTAGAATTGCAAAGCCAAATTGAAGGGACTGAAAACAGAATTAATGTTGCTAGAGATCGTTTTAACGAAACCGTAGAGCCCTACAATAAGCACATCAAAACATTTCCTAACTCTTTATTGGCTGGTCTTTTCAATTTTGAAAGCATGAGTTATTTCAAAGCTGAATCTGGCGCTGAAAAAGCACCTGACGTTAATTTCGATTTTAAATAAAATAGCATACCTCTTATATGGCGAGTATTGAAAAATTCTTATCTTCTACCGAAGAACAAGCTATTGTAGAAGCGATTCGCTTGGCAGAGTTGGACACCTCTGGCGAAATTCGTGTACACATAGAGAACACCTTTAAAGGCGATGTTACACATCGCGCTTTAGAGGTCTTTCATATGCTTAAAATGGACAATACCAGACTAAGAAATGCAGTCCTTATTTACGTTGCTGTAGAAGATAAAACGTTTGCTATTTATGGTGACAAAGGTATAAACACTGTTGTCGCTGATAATTTTTGGGATGCTATCAAGGAAGAAATACTATTTTATTTTAAGACAGGAGATTTTAAACAAGGGCTTGTCGAGGGGATAACTAAAGCGGGGGCTGCGCTTAAATCGTATTTCCCTTATACTGATGATGATACTAACGAGTTGACTAATGAAATTTCTAAGGGCTAAGATGTTAAGTACACGGTATTCTTTTTATAAATTACACATTGCAAGTTGTTTTAAAGACAGCTTAACACCTGTTTTATTAGGCATGGTATTGCTCATTTATGGCTTTTCGCATGCACAATACAATATCCCTAAAAAGCCAAAATTACAAACAAGTGTCTATGATGAGGTGCAACTTTTATCGGCATCTCAAAATAAAAGTTTAGAACAAAAACTTTTAAACTATGCCGATTCTACCTCTACCCAAATTGTAGTTGCCATTATAAGCTCTACGCAAGGCGAAAACATCAATTATTTGGGAGCCCAATGGGGACAAGCTTGGGGTATCGGCCAAGCTAAGGAGGATAATGGCATCTTAATTTTATTAGCCAAAAATGACCGTAAAATTGCTATCAACACGGGATATGGTGTAGAACACCTATTAACAGACGCGCTCTCTAAACGCATCATTACCAGAGATATCATTCCGTTCTTTAAACAGAATAATTATTATGGCGGATTGAACAATGGTATCAACTCCATTTTCAAAGTCATGAATGGGGAATATAAGGCGAAGCGCAAACCTAAAGCGCGCAACGAGTTTCCTATTGGCCTTATCTTCCTTCTTGTATTTATATTTATCATCATTTTAGTTTCTATTTCTAAAAATAAACGCGGCGGCGGCGGACGTAATGGGGGCCGCAGGTCTAACTCTTCAGATATTCTCGAAGCTATTATATTAAGTGGCATGGGGCGCGGTAGTTATAACCGTGGTTCTTCTAGGGGCTGGGGTTCTGGTGGTGGTTGGTCTTCTGGTGGTAGTGGCGGTGGCTTTAGTGGTGGTTTCGGCGGCGGAGGTTTCGGCGGCGGCGGTGCTTCTGGAAGTTGGTGATTTGTCAACTTATTTTATGAACTAGCACATAACCTACTTCCCCCTTTCATTTAACATTTCTAGATATTTAAAAACAAAAGGCGTTTTAATTTTTTGACGCACGACTTCTAGTCGCGCTTTCGAATACACATAAAATGCTAACATATATTCGCTTACGCTTTGAGATATCATGAGATCGAAAACTAACCCCTCAGAAACGCCATAATGTGCTTTAAAACCATCTATTCCTGCATCGCGTTCTCGACTCGCCTTTATTTTAGGTATTTCATTTTTATACCTCTTATAAAATTCTTTTTCAAACCCTCCACAAATTTGTTTGAATACGTTTACTGCTGTAGTTGCTTCGCCTTCGTGTCGATAGTTAAGGCTCTTTATAAAATTTTGTTCTTCTAGACTAATACTATCACGTGCTTTTAAATACCTAGCTACACTGGCTGAAATACTTTTATTCTTTATAAAATCCCCCAATGTTTCACCGTAATATTTTAAATAGTTCTCGCGATGTTCGTTAATAATTTGGGCTTGTGCTTCTACTATAGAAAGCGGCAATCTCTCATTTAATCTACCAATTTTTCTATAGACTTCTAATAAATACACCTCTTGGTCTGTTAACGTATACCCTATTTCCTGTAAAGCATTACCTATTTCTGGGAGGTCTAATCTAGCCCCCTTTTTTCTAAATAAACGTTTTTTATGTCCTAATCGATCTATAAAATCATAATAATTTTTAGACAAAACAGCTACTTCCTTTTTTAAATGGGTTTCATTTATAAAATTATAATAGCCTTTTTTTACCCTAACCTTTTTATAAGGTTTTTTGCTTTCCCCATTCTTTATTTTTTTGTTTTCTCTCACTAGTGTAAATCTATATCTTTGATATTCTAAAATATTACAAAGTGTTTTATAGTCTATATCTAAGGTTTTAATTTGAAAAGCTTTAGCACATATAGCATATTTATTTTTAATCGCTTTTAATTGTTGTTTTGCTGCATCTCGTTTATCAAAACACAATTTCTTATAGACTTTTGGAGACATTGTACCTATTCGCTCTATAACGTTGTGCATTTGAAGTACGTCATCTAAATCTACCAAATTTAAATCTGAATTTATTTGCGCACAATCCCCCATAAAATAAGACGCTTTATCTTGAACAACATGAAACGTTTCTTTATCTGGAATCACAAAAACATGCATTTGATAATGCGGTAATTTAATCTTTACTTGTTGTGGGTGTGTCACAGGAAATACTGTAGAAAAATATCCGTTTGGTGTTATTTCTGCCTTATACGTTTCTTCTACACCAGTAATTATGTTATTCACTAAAACAATAATGCCTTCATTCGTTTTTCCCTGCGTTTCATAGTCTACAATTACACCCGAATACATCACCATTCCACTTTTAAACAATGTGCCTTTATAGGGTATATCGTTTTTCTCTTTATATCTTGAATTTGCTTTAGGCTTAAGACTGTACATTTTTAAATTGTTTGGTGTATCACCAATGTATGCCTTTTTATTTCTTTTTAATTCTGCATAAATATGTTTTTCTTCGTTATTGTTTTGTAAAGTAATTTTTATACGTTTCCCATTGACATCTACTGACTTATAATCCCATATTTTGCGACTAAAAACGGCCTTTTTAGTATAAAAACCATAATAAAATTGACGACTGCCATCTGCTAAAAGCCAACTTCCTATTAATTCGTCTGGCAATTGCACTACCGCATCTTGAATTTTAGATATACTTTGCGATATAACTAATGTCTTAACAAACAGCAAAGCCATTAACAATAGGCTCTGTTTACTTTTTTTTACTGTTATCATAATTAAATTAAAAAGCGTAAACAATTATCGATCTATTTATAGGTTTCTAAAATAGTGTCGAGTTGCTCATTAAAACGATACATAGAAAAATTGGTATTCACTACATTACCGTTTTTATCTACCAAAATATAACGCGGTATCCCATTGAATTCAAACAATTGTCGTAAATAATTAAATTCATCTTCAGACAAACGTGTTGTATTTTTTAAGTCTTGATCTGCTATAAAAGCATTATATTTTTTTTCGGGAGATGACTCGCCTGTTATAAAAACAAAATCAAAATCGTTTTGATTAGCATATTTCTTACGCGTCTCTTCCATATTCTTAATTCCAAAAACACAAGGCCCACACCAAGTCGCCCAGAAATCTACAAACACTATTTTACCTTTATGAGGCGCTATTATCTTTTCAAAGATAGATTTACCCTTACCTTCTGGTAAATCATGTACAGTAGGTTCTATTTTCGCAGTATGACGCGCTTTACCATCTATTCCTGTTTTAGACATTTGCGGTATATTAGGGTACATTTTAGCCACAAAACGCGCACCTTCTTCCTTTAAAAAAGGGTGTTTTATCTGCGCACTTAAAGCCTCCCAATAGGTCTTGGCGTTTTCCGCATTATTAATTTGTTTTAAATCGTAATCTAGCGCTCTAATTTTTGTAACATCGTAAACTAAACCTTTAGCTTTATGAAACGTATTAACAAGTACGGAGTCTCTTAAACGCCATTTCTCAAGCAAAAAATTACCCGCACCATCTTCACGTAAAGGCGTCACGTATTTTGCAACGTAGTCTACATGTGCTTTCTTGTAAATAGCACTAAATTTATCGAAATGCGCATAATATTCTTTTGTCGATACGATTTTCTTACTGCTACGGCTGGCTTGATGCGCTTTATCTGCCGCTGTTATCGTAATACCTTCTTCTTCAAGATAGGTTTCAAATGTTGTTTTGGACCGTATAATATCACGTTTAGGTGAAACAATTAGAGGATTAGAAAATTCTAAACGGTTAATAAATTTTGAAAAATCTTCTAATACCAAAAGACTTTTAGCATTAAAATCAATATTCTGTAAAAAATCATAATACGATGCATCTGCTGTAGTCTTTAACACTAAATTAGTGCTATCCTTTTCTAGAGCCCTACTTCTTCTCTTTTCAAAATCTATCAAGTTACTTGCATTTGCCATTTCATTTTTATGCCGCAACAAAATCGCAGATTTAGAATTTGGTTTTATATTATGCGCCTTTAAATAAGCCTCTATTTTTGCCTCATTGCGTTTATAAATTGCAAGTTGACGCTTTTTAAATATTTTTGGTTTTAATGTTGTTATGTGTTTTTTAAAGTTACGGCCAGACATTCGTATCAATCGAAATGCAGATAATTCTTTAGCTGTTTCTGCTAAAGCCCCTAAATAGTAATTTTTAGCACCAACTATAACTGCAAGAGTTTGTTCGGGTTCTAAGTACACTGAACACCTTTTTATCTTACCAAATTTTAATGAAAAAGAAGAGGGATGCGACAGTGGCACATCAATTTCAAAACGTCCATTTTCAGCAACGGGCACCACAATAGGGTATTGTTCTCTTGTAACCTTATTTTTAGCATATATTATACCTGTTTTAAATCCTAATCGAGAAGAATACCCTTTTATATATCCCACTAATCGCCCTTTGTTTTTATTAAAAAAAGCATCTGTTGTGTAATCTTTTAAAGGCGCTTTGGTAGGCGTTGACACCTCTTTATCTAACCAAGTCTTCACAGCTTTTGGAACAGCTTTATCCTTTTCTCCTAAAAAAGCAGCATATATAAACCAACTTTTCTTTGTTTTACCCGAAATAAAATCAATCCATTTTGTTTCAGGTTTTAACTTAGGAAATTGTAATGTATACGAAAGCACTCCTGTGCTGGGCATTGTATTTTTTGCCCCTAAACGAATGCCCTCTGCCTTAATAACCTTTAATTCTATTTGAGTCGCAACATCTACGATGTAAGCATTTTGATGCTCTGGAAGTGTTTCCCCTGGCTTTCCTTTAAGCTTAAAATACACCAACGTACTTTGCGCTAAAACTTCCACTTTAACAATATCTCCAGGATAATTATTAATTCCTAAATCTGGACGCTCTATTATTTTTTGGCTATATACTAGGCTGCAGTACAAACTTAATAGTAGCATGAGGTATTTAACATTCACAATCGATATGGGTTTTAAATTACATTTTCAGGAGCAGTCTTTACGTATTCTAAACTATGCAAAAAACATTTATTTTCAACTTGTTTTCTTGAAAGTAATTTATATTTCGCACTACTGCTTGCTTCAATATTTATAGGCTCTACTGCAATATTTTTTGCTTTAGGAGCGCATCTACTAGATAAACACAGCAATAATAAGATTACAAATTTCATTAAAGTTGACATCATAGGATTCCTTTCAATTTAGTTTTTTCCTAAATTGATATTATATTTAAACATTTTAGTGTTACTGTACAGCAATCTACATGCACTACTATTTGAGTGCTATAATTGTACTAAATATAAACATCTCAATTAGTTAAATACAGCAACAATTAGTCCATTGCAGTGTTTACTTAGAATTCTATCCTATTTATCTAGAATTTTATTTTAAAGACACCAACAGGTTTAATGTTTGCTCTTTCCTTTGTTTAGAGACATTTACCTTACTTCCATCCTTCATTAAGATATAACCTCCATCTTTTTTAACATAGGATTTTACATAGTTTTTGTTAACTAAATGCGATTGATGTGTTCTAATAAAAGCATGACCTGCCAACAAGTTGTCCCATTCTTTTAGTGTACGAGACACCAATATGGAGGTTTCATCTGCAAGGTAAAACATGGTGTAATTATTCTCTCCTTTGCAGCGCACAATATCATCTACTGCCACAAAAAAAAGTTGTTCGGCTGTTGGAAGTGCTATTTTTTGAGGTGCGTTAACACTTCTTAAATTCTCAACCAACATTTTTAATTTTTCATTTTCTTTTTGACTGTATACAATGTCGGTTACCTTTGCTACGGCACTGGTTAATTCATCGATAGCAATAGGCTTCATTAAATAATCTAAAGCACATGATTTGATCGCTTTTAAAACATATTTGCTATAGGCCGTGACAAATATAATTTGAAAATCAACTTTATCTAAACTTTCTAGCATAGCAAACCCATTCATCTTAGGCATTTCAATATCTAAAAAAACAAGATCTGGAGCTTCACTTAGAATTAGAGTTTTTCCTTCTTTAGCCGATGCTCCCATACCAACAACTGTAATATTAGGACAATTCAAAATCAATAAACGCTTAAGATTTTCTAAATTATGAGGTTCGTCGTCTATTATAACACATTTAATTTGCATACTAAATCTTTAATTTACGTTTACTAATATTTTAAAGGCAACCTTATCTCAACTCTTGTTCCTGTTAACTTACTATCTTTTGCAGAAAGGTCTACAATTTTAATTTCTACATCTGTTTTATAGCTATCCTTGATAAGTTGTATTCTATCCTCAGCTAATTTAAGTCCATAAGGCGCCCTATCTATTCCTAAATTCTTTTTCTCCTTCAGTGTTGCGTTTATACCTATACCATTATCTTCAATGATAGACAACAGGCTGCCTTTTACTATTTCAAACTTCAAAATCAAATGTTTTTCTCCTTCCGTTTCTTTTAGTCCATGAATAATGGCATTCTCAACATAAGGTTGAATTAACATTGCAGGAATTTCTGTTTGATATATATCTACATTAGTATCTACTTTAATACAGTAATTAAAAAAAAACCGCAATTTCTCCAACTCTAGATACTTTTGTATAGACTCCAACTCATCCTCCAGAGGCACTACTCCTTTTTCCGACTTGTCTAATGTTAACCGCATTAACTGTGCAAATTGAGTTAAATAGTGATTGGCCTTTTCTGTATCATTTTTATTTATAAGATTTTGAATCGCACTTAAGGCATTAAATAAGAAATGAGGATTCATTTGAGAACGTATACTTTTCAACTCCATCTCAACCAATACACGTTTGGTCATTTCCTTTTTCTTTGTGATTCCTATTTTCATTCTAAAAACATAATAGGTTATAAGCATAACCAATAAAATAAACAATAGTATACTATGTGTTTTGTATTTTTCAAAAAATGAAGCTTTTTTAAAAATTTTTATTTCTGAAAAGTTTGTATTTAAATAATGGCCTCTTTTATTCAAAAAATTATGAATCAAACTATATACTCCGTTATGGTAAGCTATAATTTTATAATTAACTTCATTAGCAGAAAACACATTATCTATTCGATAAAACGTATCTAAAAATAGAATCCCTTCTTCTTTTAATATTATCTTTTGCGTCTTTAAATACCATTCATCTATTATAAATTCAGGCAATCTATTTTGCTTTACAAACTTTAATTTGGTGAGTACTTTTATATTATCACCTGTATCTAAATACAATTTTGATGTACTTATTTTTTCTGTATTAAGATATTTAATACCATATTTATAAACACATGTAAAGTATGTTTTCTTTCGTTCTGTTACAATATCATTATAAGAATAGAGCTGATCTTCTATAACTATGTAATCTCGTGAAATGATAAGTACAATGTCCTCTTTATCATCAACCCATGCCCCAATAATATGATCTGGCAAATCAGATGGAACTCTACTTCTTGCTTGTCCTAAGCCTACATATGGCACTAAAATAAAAAAGAATATAAGTAGTCGCATTCGTTTCTAAAGTCTATTTAGTTTGTAGTGTTCACTTTTTTATAAACAGTATCCTTTCTTCCTCTAGGATACAATTCGTAATTCCCATTTACTTGCCTAACATAAAACAGTTTATAAGTTCCTTTATGATACAGAACAAACGAAATTAAAGTTCCACCTTCTGAAGTGCTAATATAGTCTATGTGATGTTTCTCTATGCGTTCTGCTTTTTCATGATCTTCGTCTGACATCAAAAAAGAATCCTCGGTCACCCTTATCTGTTTTAATTCTTCACCGTGTAACCATGTTCCTTGAAGTCGTCCAGGCACTTTTTGTAAATGAACACCTTTTTTTAAAGTCTCCATTCGATTTGTTCTAAGCGTCATGACATCGCCTTTTAAACTTAAAATCTCTATAACATTGAATGATGTTTCTATTTGGTATTTTAAGACCCCTGTTTCCTGAATATTGAGATAGTATTGCACTCTTGAATTAAGTACAACATAATCTGGTGTAGCTATAAATAATAATGTTCCAAATTTATCATACCAGCTCCCGAAAAGCTGCTCTGGCAAATCTTTAGGTAACAGCGTCGTCTTTGAATTTATCAATAATGCCGATTCGTTATGGTTCTCTTTATTTTTATAGCGAATAATCGATTTCCTATAGTTTCGTACGCTATTCTCTATTTTGGAATTATCATAACGCTTCAAAAAATCTCTACCATTTTTAGTAAGATTAAGCTTGTATATATACCAATTACCACCTGGATTAGACTCTCCATAATTTATCCTTCTCACCTCTTTTTTCAAAGGTGGAAAACACAAACGATACCTTAGTTCATCTGTATCTGGAATAACCGTTCTTACTCCAACATCAAGTTCTTCTGCTTTTACGACATAAATCTTAGACCCCTTTCCTGAAGCATCTTCTATATAGGTTTCTTTAGGGATCGTAATATAATTCCCCCTTGGAAGCTTAACTAAAAAATGTAAAATGGTTGCACTAGAATTCACTTCTATTTTAGTTACAATAGCACTAAAATTTTTTGAAACATAATCCGGATTGTAAACCACTTTTTGTGCAAAACTAATTTGAATAACACATAAAGTAACCCATAGAGCTACACCTATTTTAATCATAAAGACTGTAATTGAATAACAAATATAATCGCTAAATCAATAACACATCCATTCAATTAGAATTCTAACACTATAAATGAGTAAAACACAACTTTTAAAGAGCGCTATTTAACTACTTCTTACGCATATACACACTAATAGGCACACCTTTAAAGCCAAAATTTTCGCGAAGTTTATTTTCTAAATAACGCTTATACGGATCTTTTACGTACTGCGGTAAATTACAAAAAAATGCAAATTGCGGTTGCGGTGTGGGCAATTGCATGATATATTTAATCTTAACAAATTTTCCTTTATATGCTGGCGGTGGATAATGTTCGATGATAGGTTGAAAGATATCATTCAACTGACTTGTTTTTATCTTTTTAGAACGGTTTTTATAAACCTCTACGGCTGTTTCTATAGCTTTGTAGATCCGCTGTTTTGTTAATGCTGATATAAATACAATAGGGACATCTGTAAATGGCTCCATTTGTTTTCTTATCATTTTTTCGTAGGCAGCCACAGATTTATGGTCTTTTTCTACCAAATCCCATTTATTAACCAAAACAACAATACCTTTTCTATTGCGCTCTGCCAACCAAAATATATTTTGAACTTGTCCGTCGAAACCACGATTGGCATCTAATACTAATAAACAAACATCACTATGTTCGATAGCACGAACACTTCGCATTACCGAATAGAATTCTAAATCTTCTTTAACTTTAGATTTTTTTCGGATCCCAGCGGTGTCTACTAAATTAAATTCAAAACCAAAACGGTTGTATTTCGTATCTATAGCATCTCTAGTCGTTCCTGCAATGTCTGTTACGATATAACGATCTTCTCCTATCAATGCATTTATAAATGAAGACTTACCCGCATTAGGGCGTCCTACTACAGCAAAACGTGGCAGGTCTTCTTCTATAACGTCTTCGTATTCTGGTAATGCTTCTACAATCGCATCTAAAAGCTCTCCTGTACCACTTCCATTAATACTTGCGACTGTAAAATACGCTCCAAGTCCAAGTGCATAAAACTCTACAGCATCTTCGGCACGTTTTCCATTGTCTACTTTATTTACAACTAAGAATACAGGTTTCGTTACTTTTCTAAGTAACTTTGCCACTTCCTCATCCATTCCTGTCACACCAGACTCTACGTCTACCATAAAAATAATAGCATCGGCCTCGTCTATAGCCAGCTCGACTTGCTTATCAATTTCGGCTTCAAAAACATCATCACTACCAACAACATAGCCTCCTGTATCAATTAAAGAAAACTCTTTACCGTTCCAATCGGTTTTTCCATAATGACGGTCTCTTGTAACACCACTAACGGCGTCTACAATAGCTTCTCGCTTCTGTATTAATCGATTAAAAAATGTAGATTTACCTACATTTGGTCTTCCTACTATGGCTACTATATTACTCATAAGCTGTAAATTGAGTGCAAAGGTAGCATATAATACCAATTTCGCCTCTATCGCTTCTAAAATAATGCAGATTCTTATCGTGTCGTTGTATGAACCCTCTCTATACAGTATAAAAAACGGAGCAAAACAAAAACGCCAAGGCAAATCCCCTGGCGTTTAGGTTATAAATTATTTAAACGTTTATTTCGAATAGATATTTAGTTTTCCATCTTCAGGAAATTCGTTGGACACCACTAAAAGTGTTTTACCATTAGGACTATCGACAGCAGGGATTATAAGTAATCCTTCTGGTGAAGTATTTCTTAAACGCTGTACAAATATTGGATTATGTACATCTGTGATGTTGTACACTAAAACATCGCCACTACGTTCTAACCCTATTACAGCAAACGTATTACCACCTTCTTCATAAGTAGTTACGGCTTCTGGTTCTGTACCTTTATCATCTGATCTGCCCTCGGGGTAACTGCCAAAATCGAAAAGTGTTTTTAGTGTAAATTCATTTCCTGAATCGAATACCAAATCACCTGTAGTACTCCAAATGGAAAAAGAACGCCCCCCATAGCCATAAATTTCGTCAAAATCGCCATCGCCATCAGTATCACCATTAGCAGTCGTTACTTTTAAACGTCCTAAATTTTCTTCTTGCTGTAACTCTGCTGCATTTGGAAATGCTTCAGGATCCAGATTTAAATCGTCACCGCGCGCTTCCTCAGAATAGCCCTCATAATCTCTAGCATCACCTTCGTTAGCAGAAATTATATATCCAGTGCCCGCAACTTCAAAATACGCAATGGCATCGGGCTGATAATAACTTAATACAGGCCATGTATTAAGGTTACCAACACGATCGTCTCTGTTGCTCACATCAAAAAACGTTTCAGAAAAATCTTTTGTACCTAATGGATAAATAGCGGTTATCGTTTTAGAAGCTATATCTAATTTTGCGATGCCATTATTTTCTTGTAATGCAATAAAAGCGGTTTTAGAATCTGATGCTACGGCAATATATTCGGGTTCTACGTCTGCACTTAAATTAGCGCCTGGTCCAAATACACGAAACCCTTGGGCTTCTAATACTGCTTCTTGGGAATTAAAGGCATTAAAAGAAATTTGAGACACTGCTTTAGTCGCCACTTCTATTAAGGTTATAGAACCTTCTGGATCTATAGAGTATGCATCGTTAGGCTCGCCTTCATTAGCTGCAATAATATACTTTGCATCTGGCGTAAAAGTAATCATATCTGGCAGAGCACCAGCGTTAGCTTCTAAATATGGTATTGTAAGATTATCTGTTTTAAAAACAATAATCTTTCCGTTATCTGTAGACGTTTCTGCTTCTACTGCAAGCGCTAAAAAGCCATTTTTACTGGCTACAGAATTTATATTCCCGCCAAAAGCTGTAATATCTATAGGGTTTTGAAGTTGAGGGGCATTAACTTCGGCAATACGAATAACTTCTACCTGTTTGGCGCCAGCATTTGTAGCATATAGTGTTTGAGTTGTTGCATCATAAGTAGAGATTTCTGGTGTGCCTTCTACAAATTCCACGCTTGCTTGTGTTGTAAAAAGGGAAACCCCCTGTCCGTTTTCTCCATCTTGTCCATCTTGCCCATTAGCGCCATCCAGTCCATTAGCGCCATCCATGCCATCGTCGGCACATGAAGATACTATTATAAAAAGCCCTAGAAATAACGATTTAATTACTGTTAATACGTTTTTAAGTGTCATAATTTTGTGAGATTAATTAATTCACAAATATGAAACTAGCGTATCAAGCAAAGGTTAAGCCTATGAAAAATTAAAGTTAGTTTTTAACGGTTATTGTAACCAAAACGTTTCAGCTGATTTTGGTTACTACGCCAATTTTTATTCACTTTTACATATAATTCTAAATGAATTTTCTTGTCAAAAAAGACCTCTAGATCTTTTCTTGCTTCTACCCCTACACGTTTAAGCGCGCTGCCTTTATGCCCTATAATGATACCTTTTTGGGTCTCGCGCTCTACCATAATCACAGAGCGGATTTTAATGATATTGGCCTCTTCAAAAAATTCTTCTGTTTCAATTTCTACAGCATAAGGAATTTCCTTTTTATAGTGTAGCAATATCTTTTCTCGTATTTTTTCATTAATAAAAAAACGCTCTGGTTTATCTGTTAATTGGTCTTTTGGATAAAAAGGAGGTGAGACTGGTAATAGATCTATGATGCGATGAAACACTTCTTTAACATTAAAACCTTCTAAGGCAGAAATTGGAAAGATTTCTGCATTGGGCACTTTTTGTGTCCAGAGTTGCACTTGTGCTTCTAGCTGTTCTTGATTAGAAATATCTATTTTGTTTAAAAGTAATAATACAGGAATTTTAGAGTTTGTTATTTTTTTAAAGAAAGCATCATCCTTTAATTGTTGCTCTCCAATCTCTACCATGTAAATAAGTATATCTGCATCTTCGAATGCCGATTTTACAAAATCCATCATAGATGCCTGTAATTCGTAAGCGGGTTTAATAATGCCAGGTGTATCACTTAACACCATTTGAAAATCATCGCCGTTAACAATGCCCAAAATACGGTGCCGCGTGGTTTGCGCTTTCGAGGTGATGATAGAGAGTTTCTCTCCAACAAAAGCATTCATAAGGGTTGACTTTCCGACATTAGGATTTCCTATAATATTTACAAAACCTGCTTTGTGCTCCATATAATTAAAAATTGGTATGCATTAATCTATTTGGCAAAAGTACAAACAAAAAAAACAGGAAGTAGAACTTCCTGTTTTTGATATCCGACTAAAGTCTTAATTTTTACTTTTTAATCTCTAATAATTCTACATCGAAAATTAAAGTAGCGTAAGGCTTAATAGCGCCTCCTGGTCTTGGATTTGCACCGTAAGCTAAATCTTGAGGAATGAAAAATTTGTATTTCGCACCTTCTTTCATTAATTGTAGGCCTTCTGTCCAACCTTTGATAACTTGATTTACACCAAATTCTGTTGGCTCTCCTCTATCTACAGAACTATCAAAAACAGTACCGTCTATTAATGTTCCGTGGTAATGTACTTTTACTTTAGAATCGGCAGCTGGTTTTGCACCTGTACCTTCTTTTAAAACTTTATACTGTAAACCACTCTCTGTTACTTTAACTCCTTCTTTAGCTAAGTTTTCAGTTAAGAATTGAGCGCCTTCTACCTTATTCTTTTCACCTTCTGCTTTTCTTTTAGCAACTTCTTCTTGTTGCTTTTTTTGAAAATAAGCTTGTACAACTTGTTGTGCTTGTGTTTGATCTAACAGAATATCTGTAGAATCTATGACATTGTTATACCCTTGTATGAACAAATCGTTTTCGAAATTGTCAAAACTAGATTTTACATTTCTAGCGACATCCATTCCAATAGCATAGCTTACAGAGTCTAAAGCTGTTTTTAATTCTTTTTTTGTTACTGCTCCTGGCTTATTTTGGCATGAAGCCAATCCTATAATAGCTACCAAAAGTGATACTTTAATTAGTCTCATTGTCTTGTTTTATTTTTAATTGTGGCCAAAAATAGCGAAATTAAACACATAAAAAAAAGTATTAACGTTCTATTTGGAAGAATGCCTTTTCATAAGAAAAAGCAGCGTTAACACACCAAAATTAGTGCGGTGTAAATTCTACATCTGGAGTGAGTATAAATTTATCCAATTCAAAACCATCTTCGCGCATAGAAAACATAACCACATGCTCTCCAGCGGTTTCAATATCCAAATAAATCGTTTTAGGTGTCCCACAATGGTTTTTCGGCACACGTTGCGCGGAAGACCAAGTCCACTTGCGTTTCCCTTTACACAGTTGAATTCTCTGTCCGCTTTCTGGCCAATGCCCGTCAACACCCACATGTACACCATTATCTTCTGGACCGCTAGAATAAGCTTTTACCCAGACATAATAACGGCCAGGGGTTTTAATATGAACTTTATACCCAACGATACCTCCTGAGCCAGCTATAGGGAAAAAATTCTCTCCTCTAATTAACGGGTCCTTATGTTTTACTCTTGTATCTGGTAACGCTTCAATATAAGCTTCACCACTGGCTGTACTTGCATGCAATTCGCTATTTAAAAAAGGGCTATGTGCTTTTGTTTTTTTAACATACCACTTTCGCAAACTCTTATTTGTTGTGTTCAAATGAAAGTGTTCTGCTTCAATTTCAAAAGTAGTACCACTTACCGCCTCTATGGCATTTGCAGCTTTCACTTTTTCTGCTTCTAAAATAGTGCTTTTAAGTAATGCCAAGCCATTCCAGCGCCCTCTAGACCAAGCCGTACCACCATGCTCTGGCAGTTTCCCATTGGTAGCCGCATTAGATCGTATGGTAATGGTATCGTTTGTTTTTAAATACAAGACCCCTAAATTAAGCTTTACATTTTCGAAAGATGCAGTCACTTCTGGATTTTCTACTTCCTTTACTAATGTTTTATTTAAATGTAAGCCATAAAGTGATTCACCATCTTGTTCTGCCATACTATGTAAGACCACTTCATACATTCCTGTTTCACCTTTAAAAACAGTGTAGGCACTTGCAAAACCGTTTCGTTGTTCTAATAAAGATGCTTTAATAGCTAGTGCTTTGTTTTTCTTATCCTTGTAATATATGGTTTTACCTTGAAGCGGAATAAAGTCGTTTAGTGCGTTTAATACCATACCTGGTGCTATATCTTTCTTTGTTTCGAGGCGTTCTGTGACATTAGTAATTAAAGCGACCCAATCTTTAGATTTTATTTTGTTTGGAGGCATCCCTATAGCAACCCATTTACCCCCCTTTATAAATTTGGCACTTCCATCTTGTAGTGCACCTCCAGTTCTAGGATTATACCATTGCACTCGATATTTACCAGAAAAGGCAGACAGGTTTAATTTTGTTTTTTCGATTTCAGGATAATACACAGCGTAAACCGCACCTTGTTTTGCAAACACATAGTCTTTAGGATTTTCTGTGAGTTTGTCTTGAGCACTCATTTCATGAAAAGGCAAGTGTGTCTTAAAAAAATCTAAAGCGTGCTTTGTTTGCTCCCAAAGTAGATCTCGAGAACGCCAATCTTCACATTTTAAATCATTATGTGCAAATTTATAGCCAAAATACCATTCTACGCCAGCCCCACCAGCCATTAAATTCCCCCATAATACCTCTGTACGTATCTTATTGTGTTCTGCATCGTCTGCATCTGGCTTTGCACCTTCGTGAGCTGGCCCTATCTCATCTTGAGTTACGACCCATGGTTGTCCAAATTCCTGCGAGGTGTTAATCCATTTTTTAGTAATACGATGCACATCTTCTGGTGCTTTAGTTTGCAAAGACGCCCCGTCTAAATATCTAAAACCTAATAATGGATTTAGTATGTGTTCTTGTGCATGAGGGGCCGCATGCGTATGTAAGGCTATAAAATTAGAATACGGATCGTGTGTTTTTATATAACGCGCCATAGCCCTTCTGTCTGCATCATTCTGTGCTTTAGGCGACCAGTCTTGCCAGCCATTTTCTTCCCCTAAATTCCAGGTTATTCCTAAATGGTGCGCAAAACGCGCTATCAATTCGCGGTAATACAATTTACGCTGCGTTTGCAATTCACCTATATCTAATAACAATTCATTTTCGGTCTCTTGCGTTACCATGTGTAGCATGATCCCTAAAGCATCCATATGATCAAAAACCGCTTCCCATTGGTCTAGCTTACTACAATCAAAACGGTAACGTTCATTTTTAGAAGTCCAAGGCCAAACATCTTTACCGTCGCCTTGTACATTCATTGTTAAAAAATATACCGAATTCATCCCTTTGGATGCCAAATAATTTAAAGCTCCAAAAATATTTTTCCCTTTGCCTTGCCCCCAAGTAGGATCCCCTATATTCCAATCTTTTGCGTGCGCTTCGTATTTATGAGACGCTGGAGTTTGGTCAAACTCATAATACGCTAAAAAATTCTCAGGACTGTCTGCGCCACCTTTCAAAAAAGGGGTTTTGCTACCTGTATATTTCAAATAACGTGTGCCATCATACTTTAACCGGCCTTTGGTTCTAAAATCAGATCCTGTTACATCTGCCTCCTCTACAACAAAACGCCCTTTAACACCGTTAAAACCTGTTGGAGTTCCTGCATACAAACTATCATTAATAGCGATATGCTTTCCTTTTCTAAAAAATACTTCATACTCCCATTCACCAGAATCATCTGGTGTAAATCGCACTTGCCATACTTTACCCGATGACCCTCCTGTTGTTTTGGCATCACCATCTGCGGCATAAAACCCAGGCACTGTTACAGCATGTCCTTTATGTTTAAACAATACGTTTAAACGGTAATTCAAAAAAGGGTTATCGGCGTCATGCTCACTTAGAGTCTCGCCTTCAAAACTTAACGTTATTTTATGCCATTTCTTTAATGTCCCTTCTATTGAAACCTCTTGTGATAATGCTTCAAATCCTATAAAACTAGACAGGAATAACATACAATTAAAAAACAATGCTCTGTTCATAATCTTTTATTTTTTCAAAAAGTGATACCTTAACACCACTAAAATTCGTTTCACGAAAATAAAAACATTTATTAGTATTGAATCACTTATTCGTATTTTTAAACGCTGACACAAAATGGATTGCTTCGCGTATGTTCCTTTTTTCAGTCTCTACTAGCAGTCCTCTTTCTGTGCTATGCTCTAAATTTAAACATTACATGTGTCGTATACCTATATGTTTATGCCTGCTTTTTTGCGCTACTGGTTTTACTCAAAATGATGGCTGGATCGATAAACACGAAGACGAAAATTATAGTGCCAGACATGAATGTTCTTTTGTACAAGCTGGCGTTACATTCGTTATGTTTGGTGGCCGGGAAGACGCGCAAACATTAGATGTCTATAACTTTAAAAAAAATACTTGGCAGAAAGGTGGTAAAGCACCAAAACCATTTAATCACTTTCAAGCCCTATTTTATGAAGGCTTTATTTGGGTAATAGGCAGTTTTGAAACCAACACATTTCCTAAAGAAATACCTGCAACGCATGTTTGGCTTTATTATCCGCCTACAAAATCTTGGATTAAAGGTCCTGAAATACCCGAAAACAGAAGACGTGGCGGCGCTGGCCTCGCAATTTATAATGATCTATTTTATTTGGTAGGCGGAAACACTATGGGTCATGATGGTGGCTATGTAAATTGGTTTGATCTTTACGATCCTATTGCTAATACTTGGACAATTCTTGACCATGCGCCTCATGCAAGAGACCATTTTAGTTTAATGGCTTATAATAACAAACTATACACATTAGGCGGCAGACAATCTGGAGGTTTTGGAGGCGTTTTTCAACCGCTTATAGCTCCTGTAGATGTTTACGACTTAAAAGAGAAGTCATGGACTACTGAAACACAACTTCCTACACCGCGTGCGGCACCTGCTGTAGCTCTTTTTAATGACGAACTTTTTGTTATAGGTGGTGAAGGCACAAAAAAAGGTCCAGCATATCGTATTGTAGAAGCTTATAACCCCAAAACAAAACAATGGTCTCCTAAAGCAAAAATGACACACCCAAGACATGGCACTCAAGCGATCACGTCTGGTCGTGGTATATACATTACAGGAGGCTCTCCTAAAAGAGGCGGTGGCAGACAGTTGCACATGGAAGTTTACAATAAAGACAACCCTCATGGCCAAACAATCGCTCTAACCAAATTGCAACTCCCTAGACGCATTACCTTTAAAAGAAATACAACACGTACGATTTTATTAAAACCAAAAAAGGGAAATACAGGCTGTTTTATCTCTTCAATTGTTCTAAAGGGTAAAGACAAAAATGCATTTAAACTAAAAACACCGCATCATTTAACACTGTTAAAACACGGCAGCTCCTACCCCCTAATCCTACAACACAACGGCACCAATACGTTGGCCGAAGTTGAACTTGAAATCACATATAATGGAAACTTAACGACAAGCTCTAAATTACTTTTAGACTAGCAGTATTTTAAAAAGACGATGCCCCAAACTTTGCTTTATACATTTCTATTCCACGACTAAAACCCTATGAACTAAAAGGCTACAATGCTATTTAATGCTTATGATGCACCATGCGTTTTTAAATTGCATCATTTTTATCACATCTCTATTTTACATAAAGACACAATACTAATTATATTTACTACTCTACAATAGAACATGATACTCTAATGAAAATTGCTTTTATCAAAAGACTAACCCTACTCTGTTTTGCATTGAACGCTCTCGCATGTTCAAGCACTAAAGATCAAGAAGACCTCTTAAGAACAGAACGAGAAACACCTGAGACTCCAAAAATAACAGAAGCACCTGAGACTCCAGAAACTTCAGAAACCGACGGTGCTTGGGAACTCGTTTTCGAAGACGAGTTTAATACCAATTTAGACCAATGGAATATTTGGCAAGGCGGCGCTTTTAACAATGAAATTCAACTATACACTACAGAACAGTTAACTTTAGAAAATGGACTATTAACCATAACTGCAGAACGTAAATCTGCTACTGGTGCGACCACCCCATTTAACACAACGCCAAAAGATTTTAATTATGTATCTGGTAGACTGGAAACAAAAACACAATTTGGGCCTTCTAATATAGAAGGTGAAAACGAATACCGTATAGTTTCACGTATTAAACTTCCTGAAGGCACTGGGATGTGGCCTGCTTTTTGGACCTATGCAGATCCTTGGCCTACAAATGGTGAAATTGACATCTTAGAAGCAAGAGGCAATCGCAGAACAACCTTTCAATCAAATATTTTTTATGGCACAGCACCTAACATGCCTTTGACAAAAGACGAAGACACTGCTAAAAACCATCAACTTAACACAGATATTACAGACAATTTTCACACCTATGAATTGATATGGAAAGCCAATAGTTTGGACATTTTATTCGATAATGTGCTACTGCATACTTATATTGCAGACTCTAAGAATTTTGTGGCTGAACTATTTGGCAAAAAACAACAAATAGCCCTCAATTTAGCTGTAGGCGGTGTATTTTTTGAAGGTATAAGTCAAAATCAATTTGTTAGCAGCGCTACCATGCAGGTGGATTGGGTACGCGTTTACAAAAAATAAAATTATAAATCTACTATTGAAACTTTACAGAAGCTTAAAATTAAACGTTGCCAAACACTATAACCTTATTAATATACAACCTCTTTTTTTAATACTATTAAGACGTTGTAACAAAGGTATAACACCTACATTATATATGTTTTCACTTTTAAAAACGAGACTTTTAACTTTTATTCTTTTTCTAAGCTTTTGTACTGTTTTTGGTCAAGAGTTAGACCTTAAAAATTTAAGTTTTGTAACTATAGAAAAAGGTGTTCCAAAAATGCCTATATCCTCTATAACAGAAGACAACTCTGGTTTCATTTGGATTGGTACCAGAGGCGCAGGATTATACCGCTTCGATGGTATCAACTACTATCCATATGCTTATGATGCTTTAGATGACACCTCTCTTAATAGCAACTTAATTTACACCACATATCTCGATTCTGAAAACAACCTTTGGGTAGGCACTAATGTTGGGTTAAACAAGTATAATCGTGATTTAGATGTTTTTGAACGTATCATTTTAAAGAAAAACCATCTGGATACACTTCAAAATATAAATGTAAAATCTCTTATCGAAGACGCTCATAAAAACCTAATTATAGGCTCTTACGACGATGGTATTAAAAAGCTATCTATAAAAGACCTTACAGTTTCAGACATTCAAATAGAAAATGACAGTAGTGACGACTTATTTGTAAATCATTTATGCAGATCTAAAAACGGTATTGTTTACGCAGGGACTAATTTAGGCTTAAGACGTCTCAATTCTAAGTATAACACTCTAGAGGAAATTACTATAGCAAATAAAGCGCAACAACATCTTTTAGAAACCTATATCGAAACTGTTATTTTTGATAATGATGACAACCTCTGGGCAGGTACTGAAAACCAAGGCATCTACAAATTCTCTACTCTAGAACACAACCTTAAAATAGAAGTAAAACCTATTACAGACAAAAAAATATTATCACTATCCATTTTTAAAAACAAGATTTTGGTAGGCAGTGAGAATGACGGCTTATTCGTTTTAGATCCTAATGGTAAAATTCTTAAAAAGTATACCCATAAATTATATGATTCTAAAAGCATAGACTCCAATTCTATTTGGTCACTCTATGTAGACCACCAAAATAGATTATGGGTAGGCTATTACAATAGAGGTATTGGTATTCATGATAATTACCGTAATAAATTCTACTCCATACAAAATCTCACGAATAACAACAACTCACTACAAGGGCAATCGGTAGCTGCTATAAAACAAGACCGAAGAGGGTGGTATTGGATTGGTGTAACGGGTGGCTTAGACATTTACAAACCTAAGACGAATGTATTTGAACATATTAATGGGTCTCCACACTCCCATTACAAAGGCTTAGATAGTGAATCTATACAAACCGTCTTCATTGACAGCAAAGAAAATGTATGGGTAGGCACTTGGGACAAAGGCATCTATCTTCTAAAAAAAGGCACAAAACGCTTTATCAATTACAATCGCGAAAATACCAACGAAACATTAGCCTCTAATGGTATTGTAAGCTTTACTGAAGACTCTAATGGTAAAATTTGGATAGGCTCATTCTTAAAAGGGCTACATTATTACGATCCTGATACCGATACTTTTTTTCGTTGCGATTCAAAACCTTTCATAGATTACCACTTAACAAATTCGGATGTTAAAGTCGTAATGGCAGACCGTAATGATTATATATGGATGGGTACTACTAGCGGACTCTATCAAATAGAATTAATGGCTAGTGGTGCTTTTAAACTAAAATCCATGCGAGAAGCCATGGCCAAAATCACAAAAAACCATCCTAGTATCCACGATATACTTTCCATTTACCAATCTAATGATAATACCGTTTGGGTGGGCACCAATGGTGGAGGGCTTTTTTCTTATGATAAAACAACGGACACATTTACATCCTACGCAAATTTCGAAGGATTTACAGAAACCTCTGTAAACAGTATTATAGAAGATGATACTAACGCCTTATGGGTAAGTGGTATTTCTGGTATTACCCATTTAAATTTACAACTAAAAAAAGCTATAAATTATACTATTGAAGATGGCTTAATGGATAACTATTTCAATAATGGCGCCGTGTTAAAGAATAAAGAAGGACACCTCTATTTTGGAGGCTATTCTGGGATCAATTATTTTAACCCTAAAAGCATAGAGACCAATGCTATTCCCCCAAAACTATACCTCTCGGCTCTAAAACTATTCAATAAAAATATTAAAATAAATGACGAAAAATCCCCTTTAAAAAAAGTCATTTCACAAACCCAAAAAATCACATTAAAACATAATCAATCTGTTTTTACATTGTCTTATGGCAGTATTAGCTACACATTACCTAAAAAAAACCAATACTCTTACAAGCTAGAAGGGTTTGACAAGAGCTGGAATTATGTTGGCAATGCTACAAGTGCTACTTATACCAACTTACCACAAGGGGAATATATCTTTAAACTTAAGGCGGCCAATAACGATGGGGTTTGGACCGCGCAACCTTTAGAATTACAAATTAGTATTTTACCGCCATGGTGGAAAAGTATACCTGCATATATTGGTGCATTGCTCCTTTTTTTAGCAGCTCTATTTTTAATTAGTAAATTTTTAAAAACACGGTTCCAACAACGCCAACTCATAGAATTTGAACGTGAAAAGCGACTACAGGAAGAACACTTAAACAAAAAGAAACTTCAGTTTTTCACAAACATATCGCACGAATTTAGAACTCCTCTAACTCTTATTATAAATCCATTAGAAGATATCATCAAAAACGAGGCTTTAGATTTACCCGAAACGGTTAAACACAAGCATAATATTATTCGTAAAAATGCAGACAGACTGTCGCGTTTAATTAATGAATTAATGGATTTTAGAAAGTTACAACTCAACAAAATTTTAGTACAAGCTAAAGAAATAGACATTATTTCTAAAGTTCAAGATGTTTTAGTCTATTTTGAAGAAGAAGCTAGGCAACGTCATATAGACATTACCTTTCAAACCTCTATAAGCAGTTTAAAAACATGGATTGACCCAGGCATGTTAGAAAAAATTCTTTTCAATATATTATCCAATGCTTTTAAAATAACACCCGATAAAGGTAAAATTAGTGTCGTGATAAAAATAAGAGAAATTGCTGGAGCTGAAGACGTCGAACTATCTAATACAATAGACATATCTATATCTGACACCGGCCCTGGATTAGATCAAAAAGAATACAAAAATATTTTTAAACGTTTTTATCAAGTTGGCAAAGACAATAAAGACTATTATGGCAGCACAGGTATAGGCTTAGAAATGGTTAAGAGTTTTACAAAGCTTAACAAGGGAAAAATTAATGTTAAGAGTATTATTGGAAAAGGCACTACGTTTATCATCAGTTTTCCTATTGGAAAATCACAGTATACCAACGAAGAAATTGTAGATATTTCCATTCCTGAAGACATACAAAAACCTAGTTTTTCAAAAACAATCCATACACCAGAAGATTCCTTAAGTACGATTCCAGAAACAGAAGAATATGCTTTAGTAAAAAAAGAACATTCTGTACTTATTGTAGAAGACAATATAGAACTTAGAGATTACCTTAAAAACGAATTAAAAAGCAGTTATACTGTTTTTACTGCCGAAAATGGAGCCTCTGGTTTTAAAATCGCCGAAACAGAAACGCCTAATATCATTCTCACAGATGTGGTTATGCCAGTCATGGATGGCTATGAACTTTGTCGTAACATAAAAACAAATGTAAAGACAAGTCATATTCCTTTACTCATGCTCACATCTAAAGTTATGACCGAGGAAAAAATAAAAGGCATAAACTCTGGTGCAGATGCTTATTTAAACAAGCCTTTCGACATGGGGATTCTAAAATCTACACTTTCTCAGCTACTCACAAGCAGGCAGTTGCTATTTGATAAATATAACGCAGGTTTTATTGCCAATGGCACTAAAACACAAACAACCCCTTTAGATAAAACCTTTATTGAAAAAGTTTTAGATTTTATTGGTTCAAACATTAGCGACACTAATCTTGGTGTAGAAATACTTTCTAGTGAATTTAACTTAAGTCGAAGTCAATTTTACAGAAAAATTAAAGCATTAACAGGGATTTCTGCGAACGAACTTATTCGGAAAATTAGATTAGAAAAGGCTAAACAACTTTTAAAAACAGGAAATTATAACGTAAATGAAGTGACGTATAAAATCGGGTTTTCTTCTCCTTCTTATTTTACAAAATGTTTTAAATCTGAATACGGCTACCTTCCTACTGATTCTATGAAATAGGGTTAAAATTTTACAGCACGATTCTATTTCTTTTAAAAATCATGTCTATTCTAGACCTCATAGGTTTTAGAAGGAGCGCTATATGTTTTGTACTGTACGCTCTAAAACCATTTAATAAGGCTACACTTAAAACTAATCCTTAGTTTTAAGTGTAGCCCCAAAATCAAGAACGCTAAATCTCACACTAAATACAGTACTATTCTTCAATAAAACTTGAATTAGTTATTACAAACTAAACCCAAGCACACCTAGTAGCCTTAACCTCTCAAAAGCACTTTCAAATGTTAAAAAAACCTACTTTTCATATGCTTAGTATTACATTTGCATCAAAAATACCAGTTATTGCTTCAATTCTTTTAGATCAAAACTCTAATCAGCAGGTAAATTTGAAGAACTCATAATAAACTTTAACACAAATATTAACTATAACTAATTAAACTCAACATTTATGACAATGTATTTTTTAAAAAAACTGCGCTTTGTTGTAGTCTTTATTTTTACCAGTACGGTGTTTTCCCAATCCGTAACCGGTATAATTTCTGATGGCACTAATCCGCTACCTGGTGCCAGTATAATAGAGAAAGGCACATCCAACGGTGTTACTACAGATTTTGATGGTAAGTACAAAATTCAAAACCTATCCGAAAACGCTATTTTAGTCGTTAGCTATATAGGCTTCCTTACACAAGAAATTCCTGTGGCAGGAAAAGAAGTCGTTAATATCGTTTTAGACGAAGATATAGCCACTTTAGATGAAGTTGTTGTAGTTGGATATGGTACTCAAAAAAGATCCAATCTTACTACTGCCATTTCATCTGTAAAATCAGAAGAAATTAGTGAAATTCCTGCGGCAGATATTGCCCAAACATTGCAAGGTAGAGCTGCTGGTGTTAACATTACGAGCGGTGGCTCTCCAGGATCAAGAACTTTAGTCGCTATTAGAGGGTTGAACACCTTTGGAGATGGCGAGCCTTTATATGTTGTTGATGGCGTTTTTACAGGTAGTATAAATAGTATAGACCCCAATAACATCGAAAAAATAGATGTTTTAAAAGATGCAGCGGCGGCAGCTATTTATGGCTCTAGAGGTTCTAATGGTGTTATTATTATCACCACCAAAAAAGGTGTTGTAGGTAAAACATCATTTAAATTTGGCACCTATACAGGCTTCCAACGTTCTAATGAGAGGTACAATTTGCTAAATACAGAACAATATGTACAATACATTAGAGAAATAAATGCGCAACAACAAGGTGGTACCGAAATTGGTGTCATAAATGACAATCCACTATTTAATGGTAATGGTATAGAAACTGATTGGCAAGATGCCTTATTTAGAACTGCACTTTTAACAAATTATAACTTTGGTGCTAATGGTGGAACAGAAAAAGCCAAGTATAATTTTGCATTCTCTGCATTCGATCAAGATGGTATCTATATAGACACGAACTTTAAACGCTACACCTTCAATGCCAATGCAGAAGCAAAAATAAATGACTTTTTCAAGTTAGGAGAAACTTTTGCTTATGGTTACACAGAAACCATAGCGCCTGAAGTAAGTGGAGGACGTGTACCGCTTTACAATATTATTGCAGCGGCGCCATATATTCCTATTCGTAATGCCAACGGCACCTTTGGATCACCTAATGATGGAGATGTTAACAACTCTAGAAACCAAGTTAGAGTACAAGATACTGAGGATAATTTAAATAGAGCTACGTCACTTATTGGAAGTTTATATGCAGAATTCAAAATTTTTAAAGGTTTAACCTTTAGATCTCAATTTGGTTTAGATGCGACCTATAGTTTTCAAGATGATATCTCTAGAGCTTTTGCAACAAGTGGACAATTTAACCAAGCGAATACTGTAGTATCTAAGAGCCGTACAAATGATATATCAACGATATTAACCAATACACTTAACTACAATAAATCATTTGCAGGACACAATTTCGATCTAACCTTAGTTGCTGAAGAGCAAAACAGGACATTTGAAGTTTTAAGTGGTGACCTTTCTACAGACATTACTTCTGAAATTCCAGAGGTACAAAATGGATTTTCGGATAGTAGAACGATTCCTATAAACTTAGTTTCTTATTTAGGGCGTTTAAACTACAACTATAAAGGTAAATATTTACTACAAGCCTCTATACGTAGAGATAAGTCTAGTTTATTTGCCCCAGAAAATAGTGTAGGTTGGTTCCCTGGTGGATCTCTTGGTTGGGTTGCTTCTAATGAAAGTTTCCTTCAAGATAATGATGTCATTAATAATTTAAAATTTAAGGCCAGTTATGGTATAACAGGTAATAATCGATTACCAAACCGCTTTAATCGCGTTAATCAATTTACGCCTGCTGTTGGTTCTGGCTTTAATTTTCCTATAAATGGTATTACTGAAAACGGTTTTTCTGTTGTTGGTGCAAACAATCGTGATTTGGTTTGGGAAAGAGGTATCAACCAGAATTATGGCTTCGAAATAGGTTTATGGAATAATAAAGTCACTTTTGCCGCCGATTATTTTAATAATGCCAGTGATGGTCTAATCGTAGGAGAAGCACAAAGACCATCTGCAGGAATCCCAGGAGAGAAAATAAACGGTGTTGTTGTTCCAAAAAATGTGGGAGATGTTGAAGTTAGCGGTCTTGAACTTACTTTAGGATATAACGATTATGAAGGCGATTTTAAATGGAGTTTCTGGGGTAATGTCTCCAACTCTAAAAGTGAAGTACGCTCCTTAGGTTCTATTACACAACAATTACGACAAGCTTCTTTTAATCCGCCTTTTTCAGAGCAATTAAGCCGTTTAGCGCCAGGAGAACCTATATTTCACTTCTTTGGTTTAGAATTTGAAGGTGTTTATGCTGATGAACAAGAAATCATAGACCATTTAGGAGCTGACAACTTAGACCCAGAATCTGGACAAGTCTTAACTGTACAACCTGGAGATGTACGCTACAGAGATGTTAATGGTGATGGAGATATTGATGATAGAGATCGTTTTGTCATTGGAGACCCAAATCCAGATTTTACATTTGCTGCTAACATCAAAGCAGAATATAAAAACTTTGATATAAGTTTATTATTCAATGGTGTTTATGGTGTAGATGCATTAAATTCTAATATATGGTTTTTACAAGGACAAGAAAACGTAACCAATCACGGTGTAGAGGTTTTAAGACGCTGGCAAAACCCAGGAGATATCACAGATGTGCCTCGATTTAGGTTTGAAGGTGGTAACCCTAATAACTTTATTTCTACACGTTACATCCAAGATGCGTCCTTTGTAAGACTTAGAAACGTAACTTTAGGCTATTCATTACCAGCGCCCTTGTTGAATAATACATTTAAAGGTGTTGTGAGTAAAGCTAGGCTATATGTTCAAGGTCAAAACTTATTAACCTTCACAGATTATGATGGCTTAGACCCAGAAATATCACCTTTCTATGGTGCAGATGGCTTACTACAAGGTACTAACATAGATCGCGGTGAAGCACCAAGACCACAAACACTTATACTAGGTTTACAATTAGAATTTTAAAAAATTATGAAAACAGAATTTAAATTTAATTTAGTAATCTTAATGATGGCTGCTTTATTTGCAGTATCATGTCAAGATGATGTTGCTGTACGTAACACAAATGACCTTTCAAGAGAAACTTTCTTTCAAAATATTGCACAAATTGAAGCCTCTGCAAACGCAGCCTATGCACAGTTACAAAATGCAGGTTTGTATCAGCGCTTTGGTTATATATTACCTGATGCGTTTTCTGATGAATCTATATCTCGAGCTGATCCCAATTTCGTTACCGCATTCTTATTTGCTTTAACACCTTCTTTAGAACAAAGTTCACTTACATGGAACAATTGTTACAATGGTATTGGTGCTTGTAATTTCGTTATAGAAGGCGAGGAAGTTATGCGATCTAATTTAGACAATTCAGATTTTACCGAAGCTGATGTAGAAGATGCTGTAGGACAAGCTTATTTCCTTAGAGGTCTTTATTACTATTTTCTAGTTAAGCGCTATGGAGGTGTACCTTTACTTTTAGAATCTCAGGACAATATCACTCCAGAACCAAGAGCCACTGTAGACCGTGTATACCAAAGTATCATTAGCGATTTAAATACAGCTGTTGGACTATTGTATCCAAAGGGCAGTACTGAAAATGGTAGAGCAACGCGCGGTGCAGCATTAGGATTACTTGGTAAGGTATATCTACACAGAGAAATGTACCCTGAAGCACAAAGCACATTTGCACAAATTACAGACTATACTTTATTACCATTAGAAGATTATGACGACAACTTTAATGATTCTGGAGAATATAACGACGAATCTATGTTTGAAGTTTCATTTAATGGAGATAGTATCGAAGCGGATTTATGGTCTCAAACCGGTATTGGAGTATCTGAAGTCACTTTTCACGCTCAAGAATATACCGCATGGGGGAACTTATTTCCATCAGATAAACTTATAGATGAATTTGAAGAAGGCGATCCGCGATTACAATCTGCTATTTTACAAGACGGTGATCTTTTTGGTCCCAATGATGATTTGGTTTGGTCTGAAGGTACAAGATGGCATAAATTTTCTCAGCTATACGATAATCCCGCTGTAGTACAAAATGGCTCAACAAATGCACGTATATTAAGATATGCCGACGTTATATTAATGCAAGCCGAAGTAGAACACGAATTAGGTAACGATCCTGGAGCTATAGAGTTTCTAAATCAAATTCGTGCCAGAGTAGAAATGCCGCTATATGGCACGCCCGAAATGGATGCCGCTGGTTTCCCTGTCGATACTCCCGACGGCGTATTCAACGCCATTGTACATGAACGCATGGTCGAATTATGTGGGGAACAAGTACGATTTGATGATTTGGTACGGTGGGATCTCGATGATCAGGAAATTAGTTCCAGTTTAGATATTCAAGGCAATACGAGAAACTATAATCCAGAAATACATCGTCTCATCCCTATTCCTCAGGTTGAAATTGATGCGAACCTTGCTATATCAGAATCTGATCAAAATTTCGGTTACTAAATTCAATACCAACGATAGTTTAAGTGAATTACAATTAACTTGTTTTTCTATAGAGAGAGTAAGACGAAGAGTTCTTACTCTTTCTTTATTTCAAAAAAACATCTTATATCCAACTAATACCATAATCATTTAAAAGATTATTTTTTTTGTATATTAAAGTATGAAAATAACACACTACTTTATTCTGTTCTGCTTCGTTTTTAATTACACCTCTTGTAAAAAAAATGCAGTTGAAACACCCCCAAATAAAAACACGAAAAGCACGCCATTATTTCAACAACTAAAAAAGGACACTACAGGCATCACTTTTGCAAACATTCTGACAGAAAATGATACGCTAAACTATTTCACTTATCCTTATTTATATATGGGAGGCGGCATATCTGCTGGAGACATTAATAACGACGGTCTTACAGATTTGTTTTTTACGGGCAATATGGTAGCCAACAAACTATATCTTAATAAAGGCAACCTAAAATTTGAAGACATCACAGATAGCGCTAATATTAGTGGTGATAACAGGTGGTATACAGGAACAACAATGGCTGATGTGAACAACGATGGTTTCTTAGACATCTATTGCCTTGTAGGAGGCCAATCCCAACCTAAACAAAATCAATTATTTATCAACAATGGCGATCATACATTTACAGAAAGCGCTAAAGCTTATGGTCTGGACGATATAGGCAATAGTGTTGATGCTTCTTTTTTTGATTATGATAACGATGGTGATCTAGATGTTTATGTCGCAAACTACCCCATCACGCCTTTTAACTATAACAGCTACAACTATAAAATGCGCATGGATCGCGTAACTGATGTAGAAACAGATAACCTTTATAGAAATGACGGCAAAACTTTTACAAAAGTAACAGAAGCTGCGCATGTAAAATTATACAGTCTGTCTTTAAGTGTTACGGTCGCCGACCTTAATAACGATGGTTGGTTCGACCTCTATGTTTCTAATGATTTTGGGACGCCAGATTGTATGTATATCAATAATCAAGACGGCACCTTTACAGACAAAATAAAGGAAACAACGCAACACACGTCGTTTTATGGCATGGGTGTCGATATTGCAGATTTCAATAATGATGGGCTATTAGATATCCTTCAAATGGATATGGATGCAGCTTCTAACAGACGCTCGAAAGCCAACATGGCAAGTATGAATCCTAAGTTATTCACCAATATTGAAAAAGCAGGATTTCAATACCAATACATGCAAAACACACTACAATTAGGCTTAGGGAATCATGGCGGTTCAACCCCTAAGTTTAGTGACATCTCTCGTTTAGCAGGATTATCCTCTACAGACTGGAGTTGGGCCCCTTTATTTGTCGATTTAGACAACGATGGTTGGAAAGACATCTTTATTTCCAATGGAACCCGACGTGAAATTAACAATAAAGACTATTTTGCAGCACTTCGAGGAAAAAAGAAACACAAAGACAGTTTGCTTTCTAAGAGCTTAAAAATACCCGCTGAAAAACTGGATAACTATGTCTTTAAAAACAATAAGAATTTAACCTTTGAAAAAGCAAATCAAGATTGGGGCTTAACTTATAAAGGATTTTCAAATGGTGCTGTTTATGTAGATTTAGACAACGATGGCGATCTTGAAATCTTAACGAATAACATTGATGACGCTGTCACGCTTTTTGAAAACAAAAGTGCAGAAAAGCACAATTACATCACATTTAATTTCACAGGGCACCCCAAAAACACCTTTGGTTTGGGGACTAAAGTCGACATTGATTTAGAAGAGTTTCAACAAACTCAAACCCTTACTTTAAGTCGAGGGTTTCAATCTTCAGTAGCGCCTCAATTGCATTTTGGGTTGGGCACAGCAACTAAAATAAAAGCCGCTAAAATTTCATGGCCCGATGGTAAAATTCAAATTCTAAATGATGTAAAGGCCAATCAACATATTACGGCAAACTATAAAGATGCGACTTTAGCGAAATCCAGTAATAGTGCTAAAACCGCGATAGACTCTCATTTATTTGATAGCTATGCAGATACCTTAGCACTCTATAAACATAAAGAAAATGTATTTGATGATTTTAAATATGAAGTTTTACTGCCGCACAAAACATCTCAATTTGGTCCGGGCATCACTGTTGGCGATCTTAACGGAGATGGATTAGATGATTTTTACGTTGGAGCTGCTTCAAAATACCCTGGTGGTCTCTTTTTTCAAACCCAAGATGGTCGTTTCGAACAACAAAAACTCAAATTACTTTTAGAAGACCGCTTTCATGAAGACATTGGCGCTCTTATTTTTGACGCTGATAACGATGGTGATAATGACCTTTATATTGTAAGTGGTGGAAACGAATTTGGAACGACTTCTAAACGCTTACAAGACCGCCTTTACGTAAACCGAGGTGATGGCCATTTTTATAAAAGTAAATTTGCATTGCCCGAATTCACATCAAGTGGCAGTCGTGTTGTTGCTAATGATTACGATAAAGATGGTGATATTGATCTTTTTGTTTGCGGTAGATTGACACCTGCAAACTATCCTTATCCTGCGAACAGCTATCTGCTGGAAAACATTAGCAAAAGAGGAAGGCCTCAATTCAAAAAAGCCAACTCTAAAGAGGCAGATTTCTCAAAATTAGGCTTAGTAACAACAGCCTTATGGATGGATTATGACAAAGATGGTTGGGACGACCTTTTCGTGTCTGGAGAATGGATGCCAATAAAAGTGTTTAAAAACACCAAAGGGGCGTTTAAAGATGTAACAAAATCCCTCGGTTTAGAAGATACCGTAGGGTGGTGGTTTAGTCTTGCTAGTGGTGATTTTGATAAGGATGGAGATCTTGATTTAATTTGTGGGAACCTCGGTTTAAATTATAAGTATAAAGCCAATGCCGAGGAAACTTTCGATATTTATTTTAACGATTTTGACGAAAACAACCGCAACGACATTGTACTTAGCTACTATAATGAAGGTAAAAAATACCCTGTAAGAGGACGAGAGTGTTCCTCGCAACAAATACCGAGTATAAAAAAACAGTTTAAAAATTACACCGACTTCTCTACAGCAACTTTAACCGATGTTTATGATGAAACTAAGTTGAAAAAGGGGCTACACTATCAAGTCAAATCATTTGCAAGTATCTACTTAGAACGTACCCATAAAGGCTTTAAAAAACACATCTTACCTCAAGAAGCTCAATTTAGCCCTATCAATCAAATATTGGTTAGAGATATCAACAAAGATGGAAACTTAGACATTTTAACAGCTGGAAATTTATATGCATCGGAAGTCGAAACACCAAGAGCTGATGCTGGCTATGGTCTCTTCGCAAAAGGCAATGGCGAAGGTAAGTTTACCCCTTTATCACCCTCTTCAAGTGGCTTCTTTACGGGAGGAGATGTTAAAGACATGGCTTTTATTACCATAAATAAAATGCCATATATCTTGTCTGTTAAAAACAATGACTTTTTACAATTTATTAAAATAAAAAAATAACACTATGTTCATAACAAACAGTTATATAAGCACTTCCAAACCTTTCCCTTAGAAGATAAGTACATAGAATTTATAACAAAAATAATGCATTTTATAGTAGACGTGTTGTATGTCTATATAAGACTCTAAAAGTTTTATTAGCTTTAAGAGCATTAAAATAAAACGAAGAAACTTCTAATTATAACTTTTAAACCAAAACTATTCTAGTGATGAAAAAAACTCAAAAAATATTAACTTTTATATCGGTCCTATTAGTCATTTACTCGTGTAAAGATGATGAATTTGAAGCTACGCTGTTTGCTGCTGCTGCACCTTCTGAAGTGCAAACCGAAATTGAGGTCGCAGAAGATAACTCTGGACTGGTTACTGTTGCTCCTTCTGCTGTAGGTGCGTCGTCTTTTCAAGTCTTTTTTGGAGACCCTAGCAATTCACAAGCACTCGTTGGAAGAGACAAAACACCTACAAACGTTTACCCTGAAGGCAATTACACCATACGAATAGTCGCTATAGCTCCCAATGATAAAACTACTGAAATCACACAAGATATTTTTGTGGAAACCACACGAATCTTAAATTTTGATAGTGGTTTAGTAAGGTCTGAAACCGCTAGAGAAGTGAGCGTAACGCCTGCCGCTGATAACACTACAGATTTTGAAATTAACTTTGGTGATGGGACAACAGAAACTGTCGCACCTGGCGAAAGTGTAAGACACCTCTATCCTATGGGTGGCGATTTTGATATCGTAACCACTGCCAGTAGTAGTGAAACTGGCAAATCGGAGCAATTCATGGAAACTGTAAGTTTTAATGCTGGTGATTTAGATCTATCATTATCTTTTGATGACCCTTTAACAGAATACGAGTTCTCTAATTTTGGAGGCGTGTCTACAGAAATTGTACCAAATCCTAACTTATCTGGAACTAACGATACAGCATCTAACGTTCTTGCAGTAACAAATTCTGGGACTGCCTTTGAAGGTTTCGCTTATGAATTATTGTCGCCTGTTAACTTTGGCGCTGCTTTAAAAGTAATTAATGTAGATGTCTTTTATGATGGTGAGAATACAATTCCTATCACGTTACAATTTGACGATGGGGTTAACGGCGAACGTGGAGCCGAAGTTGTTGCGCAACACACTGGATCTGGATGGGAAACTTTAGAATTTGATTTTGCTAATGCTTCTAAAGTATTTATACAAGGAGATCCAGAAAACTCTCAACCTATCGCTGCAACAGGTCGATACACTAAAATAGTATTTTTTGCTGATGGGCCTGGCACCACGCAAGGTACGGTTCTTGTTGACAATATTAGACGTGCAATAGATAACAGCGTCCCTGAATTTGAGGTTAACTTTGAAGACGAAATATTAGAAGGTATTGTTGAATTTGGAGCGCCTATAAGAATTGTAGATAATCCTTTTTCAACAGGAATAAATACATCTGCAAAAGTCCTAGAAATCAACAGAGGAGAAGGTGAATTTCAAGGATCTGGATTCTCTATTCCTAATTTAGACTTGACTACAGAGGATAAAATAGTAACGGTAAAACTTTACTCTACCGTAGCTGGTATGTTTGCGGTAGATGTGAAAGAAGGTCTTAATGGTGCGCGATCTGCAAGTGTTTCAGCACCTCATAGTGGTTCTGGCTGGGAAGAATTAACATTCGACTATTCGAATGCTACAAAAGCCTTTGAACCAAACGACGACACAAATTTCTCTCCTCTGCCAGCCGAACAGGTTGGTGTTTATACTCAACTCATTTTTATTGTAAATGGACCATCAACAGATTCTGGAATATTCTATATGGATGATGTTATCAAAAAATAAATTCTAATTTTAAGTAATTATAGACTAATATAACCTTAATTACTATACTTAAATTATTCCCCTAAGTACTCTAATGTGCTTAGGGGTTAATAAAATTTCAGATGAAACTAAAAACAAAAATTGCAGGATTATTGCCATTACTCACGGCTGTACTTTTATCATGTTCAGCACAAGGGCAACCAGACTCCTATTCTAAAAACCCTAAGATAAATAGAAAGGTAGACTCCTTATTACAACTTATGACGCTTAAGGAGAAAATAGGCCAAATGAACCAATACAATGGTTTTTGGGATGTTACTGGCCCTGGACCAAAAGACGGTAATGCAAAAGTAAAATACGACCACTTACGAGAAGGCTTAGTGGGGTCTATGCTTAATGTTAAAGGCGTAGAACAAGTTAAAGCCGTTCAAAAAATAGCCGTTGAAGAGACCCGATTAGGAATTCCGCTTATCATTGGGTTTGATGTCATACATGGTTATAAAACATTAAATCCTATTCCTTTGGCCGAAGCCGCCAGTTGGGATTTAGACGCCATAAAAAAATCATCTAGTGTAGCAGCCGCAGAAGCTGCAGCAGCTGGTATAAATTGGACCTTTGCACCAATGGTAGATATTTCTAGAGATGCCCGTTGGGGACGTGTTATGGAAGGCGCTGGAGAAGATCCGTTTTTGGGCAGTAAAATTGCCAAAGCTAGAGTAGAAGGCTTCCAAGGTAATGACCTGTCTGCTCCAAATACCATAGCTGCTTGTGCTAAACATTTTGCCGCTTATGGTTTTTCTGAAGCAGGAAAAGAATACAATACAGTAGATATAGGCAGTTCTACACTATACAACACGGTATTACCGCCATTTAAAGCTGCTTCCGACAGTGGTGTTAAAACCATGATGAATTCCTTTAACGAACTTAATGGTGTGCCAGCCACAGGTAACGCCTATTTGCTTAGAGACATTTTAAAAGGCAAATGGGGTTTTAAAGGTTTTGTGGTATCAGACTGGGCTTCAATAAAAGAAATGGTAACATGGGGCTATGCACAACATAAAAAAGACGCTTCTCGACTTGCAGCTCTTGCAGGCTGTGATTTAGATATGGAGTCTAATGCTTATGTTTTCGAACTTGAAACTTTAGTAAAAGAAGGTGCTGTTAAGGAAGCAATTATCGATGAAGCTGTTCGTAGAATTTTAACCGTAAAACACGAATTAGGTTTATTTGAAGACCCTTATAGATACTGTGATGCGAAAAGAGAAAAAACCGTAATTAACAGTAAAGCCCATCACGCTGCAGCTCTAGATATGGCTAAAAAGTCTATCGTGTTGTTAAAAAACGAAAACCAATTACTACCGCTCAAAAAGAAAGGTCAAACCATAGCACTTATAGGTGGATTAGCTGCAGATACCAACAGCCCTTTAGGAAGTTGGAGGTTGGCTTCTAAAGATAGTACAGCGGTATCTGTACTACAAGGTATGGAGTCCTACAAAGGCAACAAACTTATCTATGCCAAAGGTGCTGATGTTAACAAAAGTGAAACAGAATTCACCATACACATCAAATTAAATACAGATGACAAAAGCGGATTTAGTGAAGCTGTTGCTGCAGCTAAAAAAGCAGATGTTGTGGTTATGGTATTGGGAGAGCATGGTTTTCAAAGTGGCGAAGGTAGAAGTAGGACAGAATTAGGATTACCTGGAGTACAACAAGAACTTTTAGAAGCCGTTTACGCTGTTAACAAAAAAATAGTACTTGTTCTAAATAATGGAAGACCGCTCACTATAAATTGGGCTAATAACCATGTTCCTACCATTGTAGAAGCTTGGCAATTAGGATCGCAAACGGGGCATGCTGTAGCGCAAGTCTTGTACGGCGACTATAACCCTAGTGGAAAATTACCAATGACTTTTCCTAGAAACGTGGGACAAATTCCAATTTACTACAACTACAAAAATACGGGAAGGCCTGTAAGCGAACAATCTAATAATCCTGATTTTGTATTTTGGTCTCACTATAGTGATGTAGAAAACTCACCATTATTCCCTTTTGGACACGGTTTGAGTTACACGACATTTAAATACAAAAACATCAAACGTTCTAAAGCAACATACCGTCTTAATGAGACCGTATCGGTAACATGCGATATATCAAATACGGGGAAACTTAAAGGTAAGGAAGTTGTACAGTTGTACATTAGAGACCTACACGCTAGTGTAACACGACCTATTAGAGAGCTTAAAGGCTTCAAGCAAATAGAATTAGCCCCTGGAGAAACACAAAAGGTAAGCTTTACCTTAACTAAAGACGAACTAGGATTTTATAACAATACAGGCAACTTTGTCGTAGAGCCCGGTAAATTTGAAGTATTTATTGGAGGAAGCTCCTATACGAGCCTTAAAACAACTTTTGATTTAAAGTAAATAATTATCTCTATTTCTTATAAAAAAAGACTGCTACATGCAGTCTTTTTTTATGTTTGGCTTCCTGATACCATTTGATTTGGAAACAACTTTGCGTACCTATCTTTCCCTAAATCTGTTAAATAAGGGTACAAACTTTGGCTCACTAGACTGCTATAGTCCTTTATTGCCTTTTTATGTAACGTATCTTCCTGAATAAGTATAGAGGAAAACCAAAAATTACTAATCACTTCAATACGCTTAAAAACACTAAGGTATTCATCATGTAAAGCTTCTCTTCGAAATAATCCTTCAGCAATGAGTACCTGTATACTATCTAGAAATGCAATCTCCCGCTGTTTGGATACTTCAGAATAATGCGCTTTTATTTTACTATTATTTCTTATTATCGTTGTAAAATCTAATAAGAAAAAATGATACTCAAAAAGCATATGAATAAGTCCATCGGCACTATTAAAAAAAGATTTAAATACATCCTCTGATTCTAAAAAGACAATCGCATCTATTTTTTTTACTAAAGCAAAATAGTGTGCTTCTACTATAGCTTCTCGCTTTTTAAAATGGTACTGTAAATTCCCAACACTAATACCAACGCCTTCTGCTATCGTTCTTAAAGACACGTTTGAAATCCCATGCGTATTAAAAAGCTGTAACGAAGCCGCCAATATCTTTCCTTTTGTTGCATTCATAAGTACAAAGATATCTTTTTTAGTACAATCGTACTAATTTAATTATTTTTAGTAGATTTGTACTACACTAAAACTTGTATTTTATGACTATAGATATTATAGGCGGCGGCATAGGGGGGCTAACGACAGCTATTGCGCTTAAAAAAAAAGGTTACAAAATTAGAGTTTTTGAACAAGCTAAAACCTTAAAAAACGTTGGAGCGGGTATTATTTTAGCAAATAATGCCATGCAGATATACGAAAAATTAGGGCTAAAAAATGCCATAGAAAGTAAGGGAGAGCCTATTTCTGCAATGCATATTACAACGTTAAATTTAAACTCCATATCTAAAATTGACCTAACGTATTTTGAGAAAAAACAGATGGTTAAAAATATTGCCGTACATCGTGGTACTCTGCAAGACATTTTATCAAGCCAGCTCGCGTCCACTGAATTATATTTGGAGCACCATCTAGACACGATTAAACCCTTTAACACAGGGTACATCTTAAAATTTAAGGATGGCATCTCTATAGAATCTTCTAAACTTATCGGTGCCGATGGTATACACTCTACAGTACGTCAACATTTATTTTCTAATACACGCATACGCGATGCGAAACAAATATGTTGGCGAGGACTTACGAATTTCAAATTACCGAGCACTTATACTAATGCTCTGTATGAAGCTTGGGGTAAATCAGAACGTTTCGGATTCGTTAAAATCGCCGAAGATAAAGTCTATTGGTATGCGCTAAAGTCTATCACTTCTGCCACAGAAATACACAATCCTAAAGCAATCCAGAACTATTATAAGTCATACCACCCTGTTATAAAAGCGCTATTAGCGGCTACTGAAACAACAGCTATTCATACCGCTAAAATATTCGACTTAAACCCTTTACACACATGGCATACAGGAAATGTATGTCTTATTGGCGACGCCGCCCATGCCATGACGCCTAACCTAGGTCAAGGTGCTTGCCAAGCCATTGAAGATGCCTATATTTTGGCAGAATGCGTAGACAAATATGATGACACTACTAGCTTTGCTACTTTTCAAAACATAAGATTACCTAAAGCGCATCGCGTTGTTAATACCAGTTGGAGACTTGGTAAAATTGCACATCTCTCTCACCCTATTTTAATAGCTTTAAGAAATACACTTATGCGATGTATGCCGGCTGCTCTTAACAGAAAACAATCAGAATACATCTTTCAAATATCTAAATTATGATTTTAATACTTCTATCTATCGCTTTATGTATTGTGTACACACTATTTGGCGTTTTTCATTTTTATTGGTTATTTGGTGGTACTTGGGGCTTAAGTAAAGTTATTCCTTCTACAACTGAAAAGGTTACGACTCTGGCAATTCCTAAGTTCGCTACAGTAGTCGTAGCTGTTGTATTCATCATTTTTGGAAGCTTTTATCTTATTAAAGCGAACGTAATTAAGTTTAACATCCCCATTTGGTTGTCACCATATATCTATTGGTCGATTCCTTCCATTTTTATTTTGCGAGCTATTGGAGAATTTAAATATGTTGGTTTCTTTAAAACCATAAAACATACTGAATTTGCTAAAGCAGATTCGACATTCTTCTCGCCTTTGTGCTTAGGTTTAGGAAGCATTGGATTTCTAATAGAATGCCTTTAATCCAATTATACCAATCATAAAAGAGGTCTACTTATTACTTAAAGTTTCCAATACTTTAAGGTGCACAAAGCGCGTACGCTGTATTTTATGTATTCTTTAATGTCTAGCCCCGCAAATATTAGCACTACTTTACAAACGACAACAGTCCCACTTATATACCATATCTAAATTCTAAAAACAGATCAAAGCATACGGAAAAACCTTAGGTAATATCTGTTAAATTTCATGAAATGAGGGAAAAAATAAGATTTAAATGCTGCATGTTCTATTTATAAATTATTCCTTTGCAACATAGACAGTTAACACATCATTAAATCATTTTTCTGATAGAGAAGAAACTATTTTATAATTTCAAATACCACCAGACAACAACAAAATCGTAAAATCGATACAAAAAAGCCAAATTTCATAGATGATACCGTAGCAAAGCATTTAGTATTGCTATTTGCCTATTTCACTAAACCAAATACAATTAATTACCTCAATTTTAGGGTAATATATTGTCGTTGTAAGATATATTCTATAAATTAGCACCCTTGTTACCTCATTTTATTTTTTTGAAGTAACAAACTATAAGCATTCTATGGATAGAGAAATTATACCATTTGATCAATTGTACTTAAATGCCGTAGACCCTGACGGTGTTATATCTTCATTTATTTCTGGACATCTCATGATTGAATTCATGCTTATTAAATTAGTAGAAATAGATTCTTTCAAATTATCTGATTGTGAAGACAAAATTACCCATTGTAGACTTATAGTGCTTGCTGAAGGGCTTGAATTAATATCTGAATCTCAAGCTAATGTTTTACTAAATATCAATACGGTACGAAATAAATTCACTTACAATATAGCTTATAGACCAACTGTAGAAGAAATTAAACATTTATTTATAATTGCAAAAGAAAGCTTCAAAGATTTAAATTGCGGTCTTATTAAAGGTATTGCAGAACTAGAAGGCAAAACGTCTATATACGAATGTAAACCTTATATCTATGCCAACCTCTTTACCCAAATAGCTTACGATCTTCATGAGATATATCAAGAATTTAGTGGAGACATCATACAAATCAAAAAACAATAACCAAAAGCGATAATCTCCTTTATTTAAAAGCAAAGACACGGCGCTACTTATTTAAAGTTCGTAGCGCAATCTAAACGTTACAAAACGTGGCTGTATAAAATACGCTGACGTAAAAACAGAAACATTTGTATTACCGTTCTGTATTTGAGATTGTGTATTCAATAAATTTGTAACCTTTATTGTGTACTCCCATTTCGCATTTTTAGATTTGCGATAAGACAGCGAAGCATCCCAAATTTCGAACTCTTGAGGGGAACTATTAGGATTACTTTGCCTATTATAAGTGTAACTGGTTAAAAATGAGAACGACTTCCAAATATAGACATCGAAAGACGCCGAGGGTGCATTCGTCGTAAATACTGTGCGTCTTCCGCCTTGGAGGTTCGTATTCACCCTATACCGATAAGACATTTTAAAATTGGGAGCTTCTTTAAAATTAGAACGCAATTCTGGTATGTACGTTTGGCTATAACTTTCATTTAAAGCCCGTTCTCCTTGAATAAACTGATTGAATTTAGTATAATCAAATCTTGTATTTAAACCCAACCTTAATTTCCCAAAGGTACGTTGTATACGTCCATTAGCTGTGATGTTTTCATCTGTAAATCCTGAATTGAAAAACGTATTTGTCCGAACGACATTCTCAAAACTGGACAACGATCGTATTTGATCTATCGTATTACTATAACTCACTCTCGCAAATACATTCGTGTAATTGAATAAATTAAAACTACGGTAAAATAAACTAACTGTATTAGTTATCGCATTTTGCAACTCTGGATTTCCTATAGCAATACTATTAAAATTATTCAAAACAATACCTCTTGCTAAATTAGTGACATCTGTAAATTGATTTTGCATCCTATAACGCAGTGTTAAACTTTCACTCTTTTTTAACTGAATACGAGTTTCAAAGCTCGGCAAGAGTAAAGAAAAGTCCTCTTGAACTTCTTGCGAAAATTGTTCATTACCGTACTTATAAATATGTCCCGACACTCCTGGCGTAAATGTAAACTTGCCTAACTTTAAAGTGTATTTGGCACCTACATAATAATCTCCAAAATTGTATTTCGCAGTATTAATAGCAATACCATTGTTTATAATTGGTTCTGGATTTAAACGTGTTTCATTGTCTAATATTTGAAATAAATTAGAATCGAAATCTTGACGGCTTATAATAGTGCCCAAAGTAAAATTAATATTACTTTTTGCATTTAAAACATACCAATAATCTAATTTAGCATCTAATTGATGGGTCTTAACCTGCCTATCTTGGTTTACATTGTAACCTATCTGGCTGGCGTCTAAACCCAAATTATCGGCCACATTCCTATAATTATCTTGATCCTCTAAAATTGCATTGTAAAACGGATCCTCGTTTTTTAACAAATGCTGTGTTTCAAAAGCAAAAATGTGAGCTGTACTTAACGTGTAATAGTAGTTTATATTTTGACTTACACTAAATGGCGTATTAGCTTCAAATTGACGCGTCGCTCCCAGAACTGAAGAAACCAATTGTCTGTCTTGAGTCTCTTTTGTGAGACGCCCTAAAACATCATAATCCAATTGATGATTTGCATTTGGTTTGTAAACTGTACTAAGTTTAAGCAAACCTATATCTGAACGTTGACGGGTTAATTGATCTGTCTCTTCATCTGGGATTTCTAAATTAGGATTTGTAAATTGTATGGATTGTTTTTGACGAATATCAACATGGCTGCTATTAAAAATCCCAAAACCACTTACATCTAAAGTTTTATAAGGTGCATAACTAAAATTACTAGCTGCTAATTGGTTTTCTATATTTTGTGCGCGATTATTTTGTACTGCTAGAAACCCCAAACCATTAGTTCCTAAATTTAAGTTTGTACCACTATCTCTTCCTGGCGCACGAAAACCGCCTCCAAAACCTCTTAAATCACTCCTAGAAAGCGCTGGTTCCCCTGTATTATTTAAATCGCCAATAAAATTCACACTATACTTAGGACTGTAGTAAAACAGTTTAGGTTGTGCAATATACAACTCATCTTCTGAAGATGTCCCTCCACCTGCCGTGATATTACCAAACCAAAAGTTTTTTTTACCTTCTTTTAATTTGATATTTATGGCATAGTTATCTTGGTTATTCGTAACACCTTTTAATTGATCTACTTCTGAAAAATTTTTAAGGACTTGTACTTTATCTACCGCATTAGACGGAATGTTTTTTGTTGCTAACTTTGTATCCCCATCAAAAAAATCTTTTCCATCTACCATAAGTTTGGTAACGCGTTGTCCTTCTACTTCTATTTGCCCTTCATCATTAACTTCTACACCAGGCAATTTTTCTAAAATATCTTCTAATTTTCGTTCTGTACCATTTTTGAAAGCATCAGCATTATAAATTAAAGTATCACCTTTAATCGTTACTGGTAAATCATAGGTTAACTCGACTGCTTCTAACGCATTGTCTAAAGTCATTGTTATATTTTTAGTTATAGCCGTAGCTTCTGTACTTATAGCATCTTCATAGGTTTTCATTCCAATATAACTCACCTGTAACGTATAGCTAGAGTTTTTACTTAAAGTTAACACATACGCTCCTTTATCATTTGTTATTCCATAAGACTCCATTGTAGAGGTCTTCTCGTTTATCGCTATAACATTTGCTAATTCTAACGGTTTGCCTATACTATCTGTTACAATCCCCCTAAGTTTTACCTGCGAAAACCCTAAAGTTACTATTAGGCTAAAAAGCAGTGTTATTTTATGTGTCATATCTTTTAAGAGGTTGTGTTTATATTAACGTCTTCCACCTTGGTTTCCGCCGCGCCTTCTAAAAGTGCTGCGCATTTCCTGAAACTTTTTAATAGCGATTGTGCGATAAGCTTCTGGCGTTACAATCTTTCCTTTAGAAGGCGCCTTGAGTGTTAATTTATCTTTAGGATTTAATACAATTTTAGAACACAAAATTGTTGTACGATCTGTATTGATTTGTAAAATTAATCCTGGCAGTCCCCAAAAGCTAGCAGGTCCTTGATTTACGGGAATTTGTAGCGTATACCAAGCTTCAACAACAATAGGCTTAGGTGCTTCCTCTGTAACAGTCTCACTGTCTTCACCTGCTGTTGAAGCTCCTCTAAGAGCAGTAAAATCGAAATCTTCCCATGTTTGAATTGCTGTAGCTTTAAAACAGGTATACCCTCCAATTTGCTTAGTATCCCCAGTAATTTTCCATTCTAACTTAGGTAGTTTATCTTCAACTAAGAACACTTTTCCAAATAGCTCATGCTTATTTAGCAAAGCTTTAGTCTTTACATTTTTATACGTCACACCATCTATAGCTCCAGACATCATGCCTCTAAAACGTCCCCTTTGATTTTCACCCTGAGTCACTAACTTTTCCTCTTCTTTATAAATAGATTCTATACGATTAAAAGTTAAAATAAATGTTTTTTGAAACATTTGTTTTAGGCGCTCAGCCATACGTTGCTTTTGTACTTCTGTCATATCGGGACGTCCAAATTTATTCATGTCTACCGATGTTCTAGATTGATAATACGCCTTGCCTTGAAAATCTTGGGCTAGCACTACAAAGTTTAGCCCGATACAACAAATTACCAATACATACTTTAATCGTAAATTCATAGTTCTATTTTAAAATGCACTTAAAATTTAGACGCCATTAAATCTTTTTAGTTTAAACACTTTATCTTAAAAAAATGTTAAAAAACAAATCAGGTTGCTTACACCTCTTTTTAGTATTAAAAACGTATGATATCCCTAAAATGGTTTGATTTTTGTATTTTTCACTACTAATATGAGGACACTATTCTATTTTTTTTTGTGGGTTAGCTTTTCAATTAAAGCACAAAGCACTATTCGTACAACGCTAATAAAGGAAACACCTGTAATTGCTGATGCTATTATTGGTATCGATAACTTTGGCACCGTTTTTTTCACCAAAACAAATACAATCTATAAAAAAAGTCTTGAAAAGACCATTAGCTACAACAACCTACAATTAGGAGCGCTTACATCGGCTAACAGTTTCAATCCTTTAAAAATTAATCTATTTTACCAAGAACTCAACACGCTCATTATCTTAGATAACCGTTTAGCTGAAATTTTCAAAATAGATTTTAATACCATTGCCAACTACAAAAATGTCTCTCACGTTACTACAGGTTTCGATAATACCGTTTGGTTATTTAATCAAGATGATCAAATATTAGAAGTCTTCGATTATAAAAAACAAAAAACCATAGCTAGAACCTTGCGTCCTATCGATAGCCCCATTTTAGACATGACTAGTAATTATAACTATTGTTATGTACTAACACCTAAAAAACTTCTAGTTTATAATTATTTTGGAAGCCTTGTGAGAACCTTTGAAAACACTGGATTTGAAACTATTGAAGAGGATAATGAAACCTTATACTTAAAAAAAGGAAACACCTTAGTTCTTATAAAACCAAAAGATAACACACTCACCCCTATCAACTTAGAAGATATTTTAATAACTCAATTTTTTGTAACCAACGAAACCTTGTATATTTACAACAATAAATCCCTCCAAGAACTCCAAATAAACACTAAATAACACGACTATGCATATCGCTGTTGCTGGAAATATCGGCGCTGGTAAAACAACGCTCACTAAACTACTTGCAAAACATTACAAATGGGAAGCTCAACTTGAAGATGTGGTGGACAACCCTTATTTAGACGATTTTTACAATCAAATGGAACGCTGGAGTTTCAATTTACAAGTTTATTTTTTAAATAGCCGCTTTCGTCAAGTTTTACAAATTAGAGAAAGTGGAAAAGACATCATACAAGACCGTACCATTTATGAAGATGCCCACATCTTTGCGCCAAACCTACATGCCATGGGCTTAATGACGAATAGAGATTACGAAAATTACAGATCTTTATTTGATTTAATGGAATCGTTAGTACAGGGTCCCGATTTACTAATTTATTTACGCAGCTCCATACCTAACTTAGTCTCTCAAATTCATAAACGAGGTAGAGATTACGAAAATTCGATTAGTATCGATTATTTAAGCCGCCTAAATGAACGTTACGAAGCTTGGATTCATAATTATACCAAAGGTAAATTACTTATTATCGATGTAGATAATTTAAATTTTGTAGACAAACCCGAAGACCTAGGACATGTTATCAATACTATAGATGCAGAAATTAACGGCCTGTTTTAAATCGCTTTGTTATTTCGTTAAAACTATATTAAAACAACTACAAATTTGCGTTTTAGTCAATTTCTTAATGTTAATTTGTAATGAACCTTACAACCAATCGCCTAACCCCTTAGATCACTTTAAGCTTTTAAAATGAAACAGCTCTTATTCTTCTTCGTATTCATCTACTCAAGTCTTGGGTTTTCCCAAATTTTTAATCCTGTTTTATGGGAAACAAAAACAGAAAAAATATCCGATACGGAATATAAACTTATTTCTATTGCTAAAGTCGAAAAGGGCTGGCATTTATACGCACAAGAGATCCCTGAATTTGGTCCTGTCGCTACCGCGTTTACTTACGATAATGCCGCTTCGGATTTTACACTTAATGGAAAAACCATTGAAGAAAAAGGCATCTCTATATTCGATCCTGTTTTTGAAATGCAGATTACTTATTTTGAAGGAGAGGTCCGGTTTGAACAAGCTGTAACAGTAACTAAAAATATAACTAAAATTACAGGATCTGTACTGTTCATGGCCTGTGACGATGAAAAATGCACCCCACCTACCGATGCGCCTTTAATCTTTAACTTAAAACAGTTGCCACAAACCAATGGCACTGAAAGCTCTAAAAAAAAAACGCTAATTGATAATACAAAGGCTAACGCATTATTGTACGGCATGGCGCCTCATACAATTACCAAGGCAAACAACACCTGTACTACAAATGCTTCCAATACAAACACATCTGTAGTTATAACTTCTAATGACAATTCGCTTTGGCGTATTTTTGGCTTGGGTTTTTTAGGTGGCCTTTTAGCTCTACTTACGCCTTGTGTATTTCCAATGATCCCACTAACCGTTAGTTTTTTTACAAAAAAAACGGATGCATCTCGTAAAGCTTCTGGAGTTTCAAAAGCACTATTATACGGCTTTTTTATTTTTGCGGTTTACGTCTTGTTGAGTAGCCCTTTTCATTTATTAGACTCTGTAAACCCAGACATATTAAATGAAATCTCCACCAATGTTTGGTTGAACGTTATATTCTTTATTGTGTTTATCTTCTTTGCCTTCTCCTTTTTTGGATTTTATGAACTCACCTTACCGGCAAGTTGGACTACAAAAACAACGCAAGGCGAAAACGCTGGCGGCCTTATTGGCATCTTTTTTATGGCACTTACCTTAGCGATAGTATCATTTTCTTGTACAGGGCCTATCTTAGGTTCTTTACTAGCAGGCTCTTTAACTGCTGATGGAGGCGCATGGCAACTCACAGCCGGTATGGCAGGATTTGGTGTTGCTCTAGGACTTCCATTTGCCTTATTCGCCATGTTCCCTAACATGTTAAATGCTTTACCCAAATCTGGAGGTTGGCTCAATACAACTAAAGTTGTTTTAGGCTTTCTTGAATTGGCACTTGCTTTTAAATTTTTATCCAATGCCGATTTAGTAGCCCATTGGAATATTTTAAAAATCGAACCTTTTCTCATCCTATGGATTGTTATTTTCTCAGGATTGGCCCTATACCTATTTGGTAAACTTAAATTCCCACATGATAGCCCCATTAAAAAATTATCTTTTTTTAGAATATCAAGTGGTATTCTAGTCGCTGCATTTACAATTTACTTAGCATCTGGTTTTAAAATAAATACAACTACAAAAACATTCACACCACTAACACTTCTAAGTGGCTTAGCACCTCCTGTAGGTTATAGCTTTTTATACCCTAACGCTTGCCCTAATAATTTGAATTGTTTTAAAGATTTAAAATCTGGTCTAGCTTATGCAAAACAAGTTAACAAGCCCATTATGATTGATTTTACAGGTTTAGCCTGTGTAAATTGCAGAAAGATGGAAGAACATGTATGGCCTAACCCGACAATAGATGCTTACTTAAGAGATGATTATGTATTAATATCGCTTTATGTTGACGATAAAAAAGCACTTCCAGAAAATGAACAAATTGACGTAAGCAGAGTAAATGGTGGCCAACGTAAACTTAAAAATTATGGTCATAAATGGGCTCATTTTCAAACTGAATTCTTTCAATCTAACTCACAACCCTATTATGTATTATTAAGCAGTGATGGTAAACGCGTACTAAATACGCCTGTTGGGTATTCTCCTGATGTTGCTACATATGCCGAATTTTTAAAATGTGGTTTAGAAATGTCTAAGCAATAAAACCATAGGTTTTAGCATGTGCTATCGCTTGTTCACTATTTTCAACCAATAATACTGGAATTTCGTCATAATTCTCAAACAATTCTTGTACGCGTTTCATTTTTTTTACGTGCGCTACATTTCTTAAATAGATAGCACGTATGCGCTCTGGATATTGCTGTACTATTTCTAAATAAATATCAGGGTCATGCTCTCCGCTATCCCCTATTAAAATGAATTTTAAATTGGTATGCTTTTCTAATAAATTTAAAATTTCTTGGTGTTTTTCGGGTAACTCTGAGGTGCTTTTTTTACGAAAAAGTCTTGGAAAGTTCCTTAAAACTATAGGGCCTTTAGGAAAGTTATTTTTCTTTAAAAAGTAATTGATGTAACGGTATAGATTCCAAGGACTGTGACTTACATAAAATATAGGATTTACCTCTGCTCCTGTTTTGCCTTTATGCAATAAATGGTAAAACTCTGCGGCCCCTTTCAAAGCGATACGATTCCCTACCGCCTTAAAAAATGTATTATACAGTACCTGCCATTTTAAGGTGGAGGCAACTCCAGTATGCAAAATAGTATCATCAATATCACTAATTACCCCAAAAGAGACATTAGCAGATGGTAGTAGTATCGCTCCATCAAATTTATTCCCAGATTGAATTGTTCGTTTTTTAGGAATATGTTTATATGAAATTTGCACTGGAATCCACCCTTCATCATCAACATAGCGTTCTAAACCATCAATAGCTTTATCTAAAAGAAAATACCCCCGTTTGTCTGTTGTCACGTGATACCTAGAATTATCTGGCAGGTGCACCACTAATTCTGCAAACTTAATCTCATCGGTTTCAAAACGTTTCCAAGTATTAAGCAACAAACGCGCCAACCCTTTTTGATCTAAATCGATGTTTTCGTCTTGTAACGCACGCCCTCTGAGGTAAAAACGCTTGGAAGTTCCACTTGTTTTAAAGACTATTATTTGTAATGGATCTCTTTTAAACATCGCATAAAAATATAACAAAAGCCACATAAAATGTAGCTTTTGGTATTTATATTTTATAAATCAGATAAATAGTGTATTTAAGTTCTAATTATGCTAACTTTTAGCGCCTCACTTTCGTGTATTACTATTTCTTTAGCTCTAGGAGATGCTATTCTGGTCGTATGCATTTCTAGTTCGTCTAAACGTGCGTAAGCCCCTATATTTTCTAATAGATTTACGTCATATTTTAAAGTAACTTCTGCCGGCATCGTAATTTCTATAGGTTCTACTTCAAAGCTATGGGTCACAACAACTTCTGCAGGAACTGCTATACTAGGCGCTATAACTAAGGCTACCACAGACATTAGTTTTAGTAAAATGTTCAATGAGGGCCCAGAGGTGTCTTTAAAAGGATCTCCAACTGTATCGCCTACTACGGCTGCCTTATGAGCATCAGACCCTTTTCGCCCCTGTTCTTCTATCATCTTTTTAGCATTATCCCATGCTCCACCAGCATTAGACTGAAAAATAGCCATAAGCACACCACAAGTGGTAACTCCTGCCAAAAGTCCTCCTAGCATCTCTGCACCGCCAATAAAACCAACAGCTACAGGTACTGCAATAGCCAATAAACCTGGTAATACCATCTCACGTATAGAGGCTTGTGTAGAAATAGCCACGCATTTATCATATTCAGCAACACCATCGGCAGCATCGAATATTGCTCTTTGCGCTTCAGTTGCTTTAGACATGTCTGAATCTAGTGCACGCATTACTTCTAAAGCTGCTTTTAATTTTGGAATATCTCTAAATTGGCGCCGTACTTCTTCTATCATCGCCATGGCAGCACGTCCTACAGCATTCATAGATAAGGCCGAAAACACAAAAGGCAGCATTCCTCCAACAAGTAAACCTGTCATAATATTAGGCTTAGAAACGTCTATAGCTGTAACATTTGCTGTTTTCATAAAGGCCGCAAACAATGCCAAAGCTGTTAATGCTGCCGAAGCAATAGCAAACCCTTTGCCTATAGCTGCAGTGGTGTTACCTACAGCATCTAGTTTATCGGTACGTTCACGCACTTCGCTAGGCAATTCTGCCATTTCAGCAATACCACCCGCATTATCAGATATGGGTCCATAAGCATCTACAGCCAATTGAATACCTGTATTTGCTAGCATCCCCACAGCGGCGATTGCAATGCCATATAGGCCTGCAAAATGATGTGACACAAGAATAGCTGCGGCAATTAAAATAATTGGAAGAGCTGTACTCATCATACCAATTCCTAATCCTGCTATAATATTTGTTGCGGCTCCAGTTTCCGACTGCTTTACAATAGAGTTAACAGGTTTAGAACCTGTTCCTGTATAATATTCTGTAACTTTCCCTACGGCCAAACCTGCTACTAACCCCGCAATAACGGCTATAAACACACCTAAAGCCCCATGAACTAAACCTTCTGTACCCTCTGGAATTAATTTATTTATAATAAAATAAGACGCCACAAGCATAAGACCTGCTGAACCAAACTCCCCTATATTCAAAGCTGTTTGCGGATTTCCCCCATCTTTTACCTTTACAAAAAAAGTACCTATAATAGACATTACAACCCCCACAGCGGCAAGCACCAAGGGTAAATACACTGCCCCTAGGCCTTTAAAGTCTGGTGTCACGATAAATGCGCCTAATACCATAGTTCCTATAATAGACCCTACATAAGACTCGAACAAATCTGCCCCCATTCCTGCAACATCTCCCACATTGTCGCCTACGTTATCGGCAATAGTTGCTGGGTTTAAAGGATGATCTTCTGGAATACCTGCTTCTACTTTTCCAACCAAATCGGCTCCCACATCGGCAGCCTTCGTATAAATACCCCCGCCAACTCTAGCGAAAAGCGCTATAGATGAAGCACCTAATGAAAATCCTGACAATACGTTTAATACCTCATTTAATCCCCACCCCATTTCACTGTAAACCATAAAAAGGACACTAAGCCCCAACACGCCCAAGCCCACTACGCCTAAGCCCATAACAGCGCCTCCAGCAAACGCCACCTCTAGTGCTTTACCTAAAGATGTTCTGGCTGCACTTGTAGTTCGTACATTGGCTTTAGTGGCCACTTTCATTCCTATAAAGCCTGCCAAGGCAGAACATATGGCTCCTATAATAAAGGATACTGCTACCATGCCGTTAGATCCTTCTTCATAATTTCCTTTAAAAAACAGTAAAATAGCAACGGCAATTACAAATAATGCGAGTACTTTATACTCCGCTTTTAAAAAAGACATTGCGCCATCTGCAATGTTTTTAGCGATTCGCTTCATTTTATCTGTACCTGCATCTTGTTTTGTTATCCATGCACTTTTAATGCATACAAATACTAATGCTAATACGCCAAAGATTGGTAGTCCTTTAATTACTATTTCCATATTTTAATTTAGTTAAGTGGTTAATACTTATGCTTTTGCTAAAAATATGAAAATATAAGTGATAAAAAAAACCACCTTTATTTAAAGATGGTTCATTTTTTTTAAGTTATTTTAAGAATATCTTAAAGTTATATTGTAAACGTGCGTTTTTTCTTGTGCTCACTATTTTCGTAGCGTTCTACACACTCATGGTAAATCTTTAATGCCGCTGCTGCATTTCCCCAGCCCCCTGTATCAACTTTTTTCTTCTCTAAATCTTTGTAGACTTGAAAAAAGTGTTCTATTTCTTTTAAACGGTGCGGGTTTAAATCTTCAATATCCATTTTATTACTCCAGATAGGATCTGATACAGGAACACAAATTACTTTTTCATCTGGTCCTTTTTCGTCTGTCATATAAAAAACACCTATAGGTCTTACCTCCATAACAACCATTGGATAAGTGGGTTGATGTCCTAGTACTAAAACATCTAAAGGGTCTTGGTCTAGTGCCAATGTTTCAGGAATAAACCCATAATCTCCAGGGTACATCATAGATGAAAACAGCATACGATCAAAACGAATTTTGTTTAATGTGAAATCATATTCATATTTATTTCTACTACCCTTAGGTATTTCTATTAAAACATCAAATGTTACTTCACTATTTTCAGTCTTTTTTTCGCTCATAGTTATCAAATTTAGGCTGTAAATGTAATGAACACACAAGCTTAAAACAACTAAACGCGCTAGGATTTACCTTAAAAATACACTTTAACACTAAAATGTTACTTTATAGGTCTCTAGATAAAAACGATGTTATTTCCGTTAAAAAACATTTCAATTCTTCTTCAAAGAATTAAAAATTTTAAAAACGCAGTTATATTCTTAAACGCTATACATCCGCAATGCATTTCATCGATAAAATGGTCTTCCTAACAAATATATATTAAAACAAATTTATAATTAAAATCTACGATATATCTTTGTGGCACTATAATGATCCTCTTAATTTAATAACATGAAAGTAAACAGAAAAATTGATTTAAAATTAGCGCTATCGCTTTTATTCGTTTTAACATTATCATTTAGCTCTTTCGAAGCTAATGCCGCAACAGGTAATGATGAAAAAGAAGAAAGAACGCGAAGAGACCGCAGAGAAAGAGAAGAGAAATGGCCTAGAACTCGAAGAGAAGACGAGAGAACTAGAGAGCCAAGACGAGAAAGAGAAGAGAAATGGCCTAGAACCAGAAGAGAAGACGAAAGAACTAGAGAGCCAAGAAGAGAAAGAGAAGAGAAATGGCCTAGAACCAGAAGGGAAGACGAAAGAACTAGAAGACCTAGAGGTTCTAAACCAGGAGAATCTATTCCTTTAGATGGAGGTTTAAGCATCTTAGTTTTAGGAGCTGCTGCTTTTGGAGCAAGAAAGCTTAGAAACAAAAACTAAATGCCATCTTAAACAAGGTAATAAAAGCCGATAATCAAATGATTATCGGCTTTTTTTTAGCCTACAAATACGTTCCATATTCTGTTTATCGCTATCTTCTAAAAAAGCTTAAGCTTTTCTAAACAAAAATGACACTATTCCATAAAGTGTCTAAGTTTAAAAAATAGGGGTTAACTTTTTTTAATAGTCACAAAGATCTCAACATCATCTTTACTTTTCCTATGCCAAAGCAAAAGACAGTGTCCTTAATCTGTGTTTTTAATCAACTACCTGTGTCTTCATAATTTCTTGTTTTGCTTAGACCAAAATTAGGAGAGATTATTCATATATTTTTAGTTATGTTTTTTATAATTTAGATCGTTTAAAATTATAAATGTCATATCAAGTACTTGTACACTATCCCCAAAAACGTTCAATACTAAAAAACAAATGTAAATCTGAATTAATCCCATTGTTTTAAAGTTTAAAATACCTTTGCAAACTATAAAATGTGATTTATGGGCATAAAAAAGCGCCATTAGCAAATAATTACTAATGGCGCTTTTTCTGTATAGAACTCTTATTACAGTACTTTATTTATAAAGTACTTTCTTTACAGCCTTAATCACATCTTGATGATTTGGTAACCACTCTTCCAATAATACTGGAGAATATGGAGCCGGTGTATCTGCTGTATTTATCTTTATAACTGGTGCATCCAAATAATCGAAAGCTTCACTTTGCACTAAATAAGTAATTTCTGTAGAAACATTTCCAAAAGGCCATGCTTCTTCTAAAACGACTAAACGATTTGTTTTCTTGACAGACTCTAAGATCGCTTTACGATCTAAAGGTCTTACTGTACGTAAATCTATAATTTCACAAGAGATACCTTCTTTCTCTAGTTCATCAGCTGCTTTATAAGCTTCTTTTATAATTTTACCAAAAGAAACAATTGTAACATCTTCACCTTTACGCTTAATATCAGCCACACCAATAGGTAAGATATACTCGCCTTCTGGTACTTCGCCTTTATCACCATACATTTGTTCACTTTCCATGAAAATAACAGGATCATCATCACGAATGGCTGCTTTTAATAAACCTTTAGCATCATAAGGATTAGATGGCACCACGACTTTTAATCCTGGTGTATTGGCAAACCAATTTTCAAAAGCTTGAGAATGGGTTGCACCTAACTGTCCTGCTGAAGCCGTAGGTCCACGAAATACGATAGGACATTTAAATTGTCCTCCAGACATCTGTCTAATTTTTGCAGCGTTATTTATAATTTGATCAATTCCAACCAAAGAGAAGTTAAAAGTCATGTATTCTACGATAGGTCTGTTCCCTGTCATTGTAGATCCTATAGCAATACCTGCAAAACCAAGCTCTGCAATAGGTGTATCGATAACACGTTTTTCCCCAAATTCATCTAACATGCCTTTCGATGCTTTATAAGCACCATTATATTCAGCAACTTCCTCTCCCATTAAATATACGCTTTCATCTCTGCGCATTTCTTCACTCATGGCTTCGCAAATTGCTTCTCTGAATTGAATTGTTTTCATCTAGTATTGATTGTTATTACTTTTTTAAAAAGCAAAAATAAGGAAATAATCATCAATTTTTACGCTCACAAATTAAACTAAGTCAAAATATGTTTTTGATGAAAAAAACAAGCTTATAAATTAAATTAAACCTATTTTTTAAACGTTTTCATTATGATTTAATCATTTATGCCTATTCATATTTCAGAATGTTATACATTTTGCTTTAATATCTACCTCACTTAATTTTAAAGTTTTAGAGTTTACGAATAAAAAAGCACCATTGCTATAAAAATTTGCAATGGTGCTTTCTATAAATAGATTCGTTTTTAGTTGCCTTTAGTTAACGATTAATTTATTTACAAATCTTCTATTGTTACCGTCTGTTACACTTACAAGATAAATACCTGCATTAAGAATAGATGCCGTATCCAACTTTAAATTGGTTTGACTTGTTTGAGTTTGATAGACAACTTTCCCTAATAAATCTGTAATGACAACATCTGCTGTATTCATGCCTTTAAGAGCTATGTTTACTATAGATGATGCAGGATTAGGATATAAAACAACGCTACTTTGGTTATCTGCTATATCTCCACTTCCACTTGTAGACAATACAGGCGTACCCTCTCCAAAACTCATACTAACTCTAATTAAAGAATAAGGTGGCACTGTAATAGCATCTGTATCTCTTTGAAGTTCTGCGTATGATCTAGATGCTATATCTGTTAAGTTTTCCCATCTTACACCTATAGCATTATAATTAACACTAGTTTCTACAGCTCCATCTGTACTTACTGTTAACCTAGCATTACGATCTGTTTTGTTAATGATAACCAAACGAGGTGTTCCATCCTCATTTCTTACAGGTATGATACTCAAGGCATTTGTGCCTTGCGCCACATTATTACTTCGTAATTCAGGAGAAGTTACTTCAACGCTCTGAAATACGTCTGAGTCTCTTAAATTGTCTCTTAAAACTCTATAAATATCACCATATCCAGTAGGTGTGGCTACAACCGTTCCATTTACTCTCTCTAATGTATATTGCGAATTTAACCCAACTGTAGAAAACCAGTTGACACGCTCAACTTCAAGGCGATCTATATTACGAATAATATGAGAATATGTATCTGCCGCTCCTAAAAAACTTGCTCCAATACCATCTTCATTACTACCTGCTACACCCCACTCTGTAAGCCATATTGAATTTTTAGCTTCACTAACCTGTGTTTTACAATAGGTTAAAGACTCATCCATTGTAACACTAGCACAAAGTAATCTACGTAAAGAGGCCTCTGATAGGCTTTCTGGCGTATCAGTATCTTCTCTATCAACATTAACATATCTATGCACCACTAAAGCATCGAAAAAACTTTCATCTTGAGTAATCAAGTTATTGAACATTTGATCACTATCACGTCTCGACTGTGGTTCAAGAGGGTCTCCTGGTCTGTAAGCAATAGGGATACCGAAACGTACAGTTCGTCCTAAGCCAGCCGCTCTAGTTTTAATTTCATCTACGATAGATGACGCACGGGTACGCCATTGCGCTTCCGTATTTATTGTTCCAGACCTCTGACTTCTAAAAAAGAACTCATTTCCTAACTCCATGTCTCTTACATCATGCCCATCTGCAATCATAGAAGACCATCGTCTTCCGTTAGAGTCTGCATCATTTCCAATGATACTTAGTACTGTTAATAAATCTAAAGGCTTACCAAGGTTAGCTGCTGTATCAAAAATATCCCTCAACGCAGGATACCCAATACGAACTTCTACAGGACTATTATGCCGAGATATTGTTCGCCCATCTATAACAAAAGGATCTATAATATGTCTAGAATCTGCAGCTGCTAACTCCATTCCCTCATCATCTAATATACGTTCCCAGTGGTAGGTATTAGCGAATACGCCTTGTGGGAATCGCAAAACTACAGGATCGTTCTCTTCTATAAAACGCTGTCCTTCTAAACTATTAAAGCCTTGATTGGCTGCATTTTGATTTATCACATTTCCTTCAAAATCTAACAAAGGTGCTCTTGATAAAAGTAGTCTAGCAATACTAGTATTAAAATCGACATTACTTCCTAGCAATAAATTATTAAATTCTTCTGTCCCTTGGGCTACGTTTATATTAATACTAGCGTCAAATGCGCCATTATTTAAAGGAATAGCATCAAAGGGAAAATCACTTTGGGCTTTTACCACACTAATACTACAAAAGACTGTAAGTTTTAAAAGGAATTTTAAGTCACTTAATACATTAAGGTAATTTTTTTTCATTTCATTTATTTTTAGGTGTCATAAAAAGGTGGTATGATTAAATGAAATCCTTTTGCTTTAGACTGTCTTCACAAAGAAAACTTACAATTAAAATATAAAATTTATTTTAGGTAATGGTGTTACACTATTCAAACTATAGTATTTGAATACGCTAATCTATACATAATACATGCATTTCAGTTCTATTCCCTTTAAAAAATATTTTATTATGTTCGTCTTTTACACGAGCAGTAATACTTTATTTTTAATGTATCCCTTCATAAATTTTGATGCAACGCATTATGAAAGCCTCCAAATTTCACGCTATTTTTCTTTTTATAACAGTAATGCCCCCTGCTTTTAACGCACTGCATTTCAAATCAAATTAAATAGAACCTTAGAATATTGTTTTGCCATTTATAATAAAAGTATAAGAGTGATTAAATTCAAAAGGCCAATCAGCCTATGTTTTAAGACCGCTAATACGTATTTCATTTTTTAATAAATTCAAAATCAAATAGCTAACTACAAACATCATTACACGTAATCAGCACTGCATTCTGAATTCTCTCTCTAAAATACTATGCATGCATAGTATTTTTCAAATAAAATAACTAACTTCGTTGCATTAATAAAACGCGAGAGGATTTAATATATAGTTTTTATGAAAATATTAGTTTGTATAAGTCATGTTCCTGACACGACGTCAAAAATAAATTTCACAGATAATGACACAAAGTTCGACACCAATGGAGTGCAATTTGTCATTAACCCTAATGATGAATTTGGACTTACCCGTGCCATGTGGTTTAAAGAAAAACAAGGCGCTAACGTTACGGTTGTAAACGTAGGCACGGCAGAAACAGAACCTACGTTACGTAAAGCTTTAGCCATAGGTGCAGATGCGGCTATCCGTGTAAATACTGCTGCTAAAGATGGCATCTCTGTAGCCAAAGAAATTGCTAAAATTGTAGAGAAAGGTGCTTACGACCTCGTTATCGCAGGTCGCGAATCTATAGATTACAATGGTGGTATGGTACCTGGTATGCTCGCTGGATTAACAAAGGCCAATTTTGTAAATAATTGTATTGGTTTAGATATAGATGGCACAACAGTAACTGCTATTAGAGAAATAGATGGTGGAAAAGAAACACTAAGTACGCAATTACCTTTAGTTATAGGTGGGCAAAAAGGACTGGTTGAAGAGAGTGATCTTCGTATTCCCAATATGCGAGGCATTATGATGGCCAGAAAAAAACCTTTAACCGTTGCTGAACCCACAAACGCAGATGCGCATACAGCTGCAGTTTCATTTGAAAAACCTGAAGAAAAAGGCGCTGTAAAGTTAGTCTCTGCCGATAATATAGACGAATTAATTAATTTACTTCATAACGAAGCTAAAGTTATATAAACCTCATTATTCGAATTCCAAGATTACAATTAAGATCAAGAAATTTGAAGTTTTAATATAGATACATGTTATGTCAGTTTTAGTATATACAGAATCAGAACAAAATACATTTAAGAAGACCGCTTTTGAAGTGGCGTCTTATGCTAAAGCCGTTGCAGACCAATTAGGAACTACTGTAACTGCTATTGCTATAAATACAGATGATGTTACGCCGCTAGGGAACTATGGTGTTGCCAAAGTATTAAAGGTAAATCATCCTGCATTAAATACATTTAGTGCCAACACGTATGCCGATGCTATTCAACAAGCTGCCAAAGCAGAACAAGCACAAGTTGTCATCGTGAGTTCTAGTGCAGACAGCAAATATTTAGCACCTCTTTTAGCCGTTGGCTTAGAAGCAGGTTATGCCTCTAATGTTGTAGCTACACCTTCTAGCACAGCACCATTTACCGTAAAACGCTCTGCCTTTACCAATAAAGCTTTTGAAGTTGCAGAAATCACGTCTACAGTTAAAATCATAGGCGTATCTAATAATGCTTTTGGATTGGTAGAAAGCAGTGCTAGTGCCACTGCAGTGGATTTTTCTCCTGTTTTAGCCGACTCAGGTGTTACCGTAACAGCTGTCGATAAAGCTACAGATAAAGTTACCATTGCCGATGCCGAAATTGTAGTTTCTGCAGGAAGAGGCTTAAAAGGCCCAGAAAACTGGGGTATGGTTGAAGAACTAGCAGACGTTTTAGGGGCCGCTACGGCTTGTTCTAAGCCTGTTTCAGATCTTGGATGGCGCCCACATGGCGAACATGTTGGTCAAACAGGTAAGCCTGTTGCTTCTAATTTATATATTGCTATAGGTATCTCTGGAGCCATACAACACTTAGCAGGAATTAATGCCTCTAAAGTAAAAGTAGTCATCAATACAGATCCCGAAGCACCTTTCTTTAAAGCGGCCGATTATGGTATTGTTGGGGACGCTTTTGAAGTCGTACCCCAACTTATAGAAAAATTAAAAGCATTTAAAGCATCATAAAATTTATTTTTATAAATTGTATGCTACTATAGAACTGCTTAAATTAGCATTTCATACCAAAAATTGCCTTGGCAGTTGGTAATGTTCTAATTTAAACAGTTCTTTGCGTTTTAATAAATTATGAGTTTAGTAAGATTAAACATAAAAGGCATTTCGTACAGCCAGACCCAAAATGGTGCTTATGCCCTAATATTGAATGAAGTTGATGGTGATCGTAAACTTCCTATTGTTATAGGTGCATTTGAGGCACAGTCTATTGCTATTGCTTTAGAAAAAGAAATACGTCCTCCAAGGCCTCTTACTCATGACCTCTTTAAAAACTTTGCAGATCGTTTTGATATTGTTGTAAAACAAGTCATTATTCATAAGTTGGTAGATGGTGTATTCTATTCTAGTTTAATTTGTGAACGCGATAAAATTGAAGAAATTATAGACGCACGCACCAGCGATGCTATTGCTTTAGCGCTTCGTTTTGAAGCTCCTATTTTCACCTATAAAAACATCTTAGATAAAGCTGGTATTTATTTAAAGGTAGATCCTAGTAAAGACGATGAAGACACAGCTTCAGGTTCTGAAGACAGTGTTTTAGTAGATGATATTCTTTCTGGAGAATTAGAACCTGCTGTCGCCAAAGATGATTATTCATCAAAGCCATTAGAAGAACTTCATAAATTATTAGAAGCTGCTGTTGCGAATGAAGATTACGAAAAAGCAGCGCATATCCGTGATGAAATTTCTAAACGCTAACGCCTTTTAACATGAAACAGTACCACGATTTAGTCCAACATGTTTTAGATAATGGTAACGAAAAAGGGGACCGCACAGGTACAGGCACCAAAAGTGTTTTTGGCTACCAAATGCGTTTCGACCTCAGCGAAGGGTTTCCTATGGTCACCACCAAAAAGTTACATCTTAAATCTATTATTTACGAACTTTTATGGTTCTTAAAAGGAGATACCAATATCAAATATCTTACGGAGAACGGTGTGCGTATTTGGAACGAATGGGCAGACAACAATGGAGATCTTGGCCCTGTTTATGGACACCAATGGCGCAACTGGAACAACGATGATGTCGACCAGATTAAAGAGGTTGTTCACGCCTTAAAACACAATCCTAATAGCAGACGTATGCTCGTATCTGCTTGGAACCCTTCTGTACTTCCAGACACCTCAAAATCCTTTAGTGACAACGTAGCCAACGGCAAAGCAGCTTTACCGCCATGCCATGCTTTTTTTCAATTTTATGTAGCGAATGGTAAACTGTCTTGCCAATTGTACCAACGTAGTGCCGATATATTTCTAGGTGTCCCCTTTAATATCGCCTCTTATGCATTATTCACAATGATGATGGCACAAGTCTGTGGTTACCAAGCCGGCGATTTTATCCATACCTTAGGAGATGCGCATATCTACAGCAATCATTATGAACAACTGGAACTCCAATTGTCTAGAGACATACGCCCATTGCCTAAAATGACTTTAAACCCAAGTGTTACAAATATCTTTGACTTTACTTTTGAAGATTTTACACTAACAGGTTATGATCCCCATCCTCATATCAAAGGAAAAGTAGCTGTATAACGCGTACAAGGACTTGATTTCATATTGCAAATACGCCTTTTTCGTCGTATACGTTTAAAACAGAACAGTTTTAAAATAAAGCATTTGCGGGGTTTTTGTAAAGCCGTACACATCTAACCTGCAAAAAAATATTTTTTTTTGCAAGCATTACCAGATGTAAAATTAGGTCTTATAAACTATAAGAAGAACGCACAGTTATCCGCTAACAGATAACTCAAATAGTACTACACCGTTATAACTCCATTTTCAGCACCAGCATAATCATTCCACGCATAAGCATCTGCGGTTACATCATTTACAAACTCTCCATCTACGATGTATCTAAACTCATAAGACTTATCTTTTTCTAAATCTACTGTCGTTTTAAAAGTCCCATTTTTTAATTTCTTTAATGGTGCTTTTTTGGAGTTCCATTCGTTAAAACAACCTACTACAGCCACTTTATTTGCTTCTTCCGCTTCTATAGAGAACGTTACTTTACATATAGGTTTACTTTTTAAATACTGCTTTTTGATAGCCATAATTATAAATTTAAATTACTAATACAAATTTAATAAAGTATTTCATACAAACACTACATACATGCCTTAAGACTAAAGAATTATTAATTTAGTAATATGTATTACTTATAATTTTATCTTTAAAAAAATGGAAAGACTTCATTAGAGGATTTATAACACCCTAAAAAAACGACCTCTATTTTAAAGCTTTAATTATTAATTTAATACCAAAAATTGCGCTCTTGTATTCGTTTTACAAAATCTTATAATTTAAATTTACTTTTATATATTGCAAATATGTTTGGAAAAAAGAAACAACGCCCCGTCATAGACAAAGCGCAATTAGAGCTTATTGAAAATGCACAAAGACGCATCAAGCAAAAGAAAAAACTGTATGCGCATTTTATTTTATTCTTAATAGGATGTATCCTTTTAATTATTGCCAATACCGTTTTAGATATTGGTGCAACGCTTACATTTGCTGGTATTAATTGGTTTGTCTATGCCATTTCAGCATGGTTTTTGTTATTTGTATATCATGCTTTCAATGTTTTTGTAACTCAAAAATTTATGGGCAAAGCTTGGGAACAACAGCAATTAGAAAAACTCGTTAGCCAACAACAAGAACGCATAAATCAACTTAAAAACGAATTGAAAAAAGAAGAACTTCTAAAAGCGAAAAGTGCCCTTTTTAATGACAGCATTAGCACTAATCCCACTATAGCACCTACAACTACACAGTACACCATTATTGTTGCTGTGGCAGAAAACAATACAATAGGTAAAAACAATCAACTTATTTGGCACTTAAGTAAAGACCTTAAACGTTTTAAAACCTTAACCAGCGGCCATTATATTATTATGGGGCGAAAAACCTTTGAAAGCTTTCCTAAGCCTTTACCTAACAGAACACATGTTGTGATTACATCACAACAAAACTACACCGTACCAGAAGGCGTTATTGTCGTTAATTCTCTAGAAGAGGCCATGCAGGTTTCTAAAGCAGATCACAGCCCTTTTATAATTGGTGGTGGACAAATCTACAAACAAGCGCTATCTTTAGCAGATCGTATAGAGCTAACACGTGTGCATCATGATTTCGAAGGGGATACCTTTTTCCCTGATGTAGATGCGGCTGTTTGGGAGGAGACCCATAACGAATTTCACGCTAAAGATGCCGAACACAAGTATGACTTTTCGTTTATCACTTATAAGAGAAAATAAGTTTTGCATAGCCACAATACCTTTAAAATGGAACGCCAATTTTACATCTTATATGTTTTATTTTTCTATTTCGTAAGTACCTCATCAGGCTTTGCTAAAATTAAGCTTCCTGCTATTGTGTCTTCAAATATGGTATTACAACGCAATACAACCGTAACCTTATGGGGTTGGGCCAATGCACACGAAGCTGTAACCATTTCAGCATCTTGGTTAAATACCCCCGTAGCCCTTAAAGCAAACAAAACAGGCTATTGGTCCACAGAGGTCGTAACCACACATAGCAAACAAACCCAAACCATATCTATAACCGACAGCACAACAACAACGGTGCTAAAAAATATTCTTTTTGGAGAAGTATGGCTATGTTCTGGGCAATCTAATATGTATCAGCCTCTAAAAGGCTACCCTGGACAGCCCACATTTGGAGGGCCAGAAGCTATTATAGAAGCGCGCAACCCCAATTTAAGACTCTTTTCGGTACATAAAAGAGGGGCTAAATCCCCTTTAAAAGATCTAAAAGCCTATACCCCCTGGCAAGAAGCCTCTTCTCAAAACACAGCTCATTTTAGTGCTGTTGCGTATTTTTTTGGGCAACGGTTACAACACACCTTGGATGTTCCTGTTGGTATTATCCATAGCTCATGGGGAGGCAGTACTATCGAAGCATGGATGAGTACTACGGCTTTAAAAGCACATCAAACTATCGAAATTCCTAATTTTGATATTTCTAAAATTGCTAATCATACCCCTACAGCATTATTTAATGCAATGATACACCCCTTACTGCATTACAATATTAAAGGCGTGTTATGGTACCAAGGCGAATCTAATAGAGAGGCGCCAAATGCTTACATGACACTATTTCCTGCCCTAGTAAAAGACTGGAGAATGCGATGGCAGCTTGGAGATTTCCCGTTCTATTATGTCCAAATAGCGCCATACAATTACAATGCAGATGCTGCTTTTCAAACGGTAGAGAATACTGCTTTTATGAGAGAAGCACAGTTAAAATGTTTAGATCTCATTCCCAATTCGGGTATTGCCATTACTATGGATATAGGCGCTAAAGACTATATACACCCGCCACGAAAAAAAGAAGTGGCCCAAAGGCTACTCTCCAATGCCTTGCATCTTACCTATGGGTATGAAACTGTAGACTATGCCACACCAAGGTTTAAAATGGCAGAACGCAAAACAAATGGACTGGTGTTAAAATTTGAAAATGCAGCCCATGGCTTGTACGCCCCAAATACGCTAAACGATTTTGAAATTGCTGGAGCAGATAAAGTATTCTATCCCGCTACAGCAGAAATTATAAATAGAAAACAGCTTTTTGTTAAAAGTCCTAAAGTAAAAAAACCGGTAGCCGTACGCTATGCTTGGAAAAATTGGGTAAAAGGGTCTTTATTCACCACAGGCTTACTCCCACTATCTTCTTTTAGAACAGACGACTGGACGCATGCAACTCGAGCTAAAACAGATTAAAAGACGGCCCACATTGTGACATACAATTGCAACACCTCCTACAACATAGATCTTAAAATATCTGCTTCTCCTCGTTGTTATTTCATTAATTTTGCAAAATGGTAAAAGAGTTACAACTTCGTATTACACTTAAAGAAGAAAAAATTGAAGGCATCCTTATTTTAAAATCTGCCATTAAATTAGGGATAGACAGAACTACAATTACAGGCGTTAAAACCCTTCGAAAATCTATCGACGCGAGAACTTCTAAAATTATATTGAACTATAAGGTTGCTGTATACATTCAAGAAGCACTTCCTGAGCGTTCTACCTATACGTTTAACTATAAAGACGTTTCGAAAGCAAAGCCCATTCATATTATAGGCTTTGGGCCTGCTGGCATGTACGCTGCTTTGCGTTGTATAGAACTTGGCTTTAAACCTATTGTTTTGGAACGTGGTAAAGACGTACAGCATCGCAGACGCGATCTAAAAGCCATAAACAGAGACCATCATGTAAACGAAGATTCTAATTATTGCTTTGGAGAAGGAGGTGCTGGTACCTATAGCGATGGTAAGCTGTATACACGTAGTTTAAAACGTGGTGACGTACGTCGTATTTTCGAAAACTTAGTATACCATGGCGCTACAGATCAAATTCTTATTGATGCCCACCCGCACATAGGCACCAATAAACTCCCTAAAGTGGTTAAGAACATACGTGAGACCCTTTTAAAATATGGTGGAGAAGTCCATTTTGAAACCCGTGTAACCGATTTCACGATACAGAATCAAGCCATAACAGCCATTACACTTAACGAGACCAATGAAATGGCTGTAGACAAAGTAATACTTGCTACAGGGCATTCTGCAAGAGATATTTTTCTTCTGTTACACCAAAAGCGCATTGCTATAGAAGCAAAATCGTTCGCTATGGGCGTGCGGGCAGAACATCCCCAGCATATTATAGACGGCATTCAATACCATTGTTCCAGTAGTCGCGATGCGTTATTACCTGCTGCTTCGTACAGCCTTGTCGAACAGGTTAAAAACCGTGGTGTGTATTCCTTCTGCATGTGTCCTGGTGGTTTTATTGTACCCGCTGCTACAGCTAACGGCGAGGTTGTCGTTAATGGCATGTCGCCATCCAAACGCAATAACCGTTTTGCCAATTCTGGTATTGTTGTAGAAATTAATGTTGATACCGATTTACCAAAATACGAGCACTTTGGGCCTCTTAAAGGTTTAGAGTACCAAAAAGACTTAGAACGTTTGGCCTTTACCGCTGGTGGCAGAAGCCAAGTGGCACCTGCCCAACGCCTCACAGATTTTGTAGAGGGAAAACTGTCTAACACTTTAAATGACACCTCCTACCAACCTGGTCTTAAATCGGCACCATTACACTCTTTATTTCCTAAATTTATTGGCGGGCGCTTGCGTAAAGGTTTCGAAGCGTTTGGACGTAAAATGAAAGGCTATTACACCAACGAAGCTAATATTATAGGTGTAGAATCGCGAACGTCTTCGCCCATATCTATTCCTAGAACGGCCCAACTGCAACACCCAGAAATCTCCAATTTATTTCCATGTGGTGAAGGTGGTGGCTATGCAGGTGGTATTATCTCTGCCGCTATGGATGGCGAACGTTGTGCAGAAGCAGCGACAAATGGGGCATAGTTCTAATTTTATTATTACTTTTACCGCAAAACAAACAGCACGAAACAACTCCTATTTATACGTTGATATACAACAGATATAATAGAAATTTTAAAGCATATGAAAGCATATATTTTCCCTGGTCAAGGTGCTCAATTCTCTGGAATGGGTTTAGACCTTTATGAAAACGCTCCTGTAGCACAACATTTATTTGAAGAGGCTAATGATATTCTTGGATTTTCGATAACAGATACAATGTTCGAAGGTTCTGCAGAAGATTTAAAAGAAACAAAAGTCACACAACCAGCGGTCTTTTTACACTCTGTAATACTCGCTAAAACTTTGGGCGATACCTTTCAGCCCGACCTTGTTGCAGGACATTCTTTAGGCGAATTCTCGGCGCTAGTTGCCAATGGTACTTTAAGTTTTGAAGACGGTTTAAAGCTGGTCTCTCAAAGAGCATTAGCCATGCAAAAAGCATGTGAGTTACAACCTAGCACTATGGCTGCCGTTTTAGGCTTAGAAGACCATAGTGTTGAAAACGTATGTGACGCTACTGAAGGTGTTGTTGTTGCAGCCAATTACAACTGTCCTGGACAATTGGTGATCTCTGGAACTATAAACGCTGTAAATGCGGCTTGCGAAACTTTAAAAGCTGAAGGTGCCCGCCGCGCCTTAGTATTACCTGTTGGTGGTGCTTTCCACTCGCCTTTAATGGAACCTGCTCGTGAAGAATTAGCGGCTGCTATTGAAAACACGACGTTTAGCACACCCAAATGCCCTATATATCAAAATGTAACGGCCAATGCCGTAAAAGATGAAACAGCTATTAAGGCCAATTTAATCGCACAATTAACGGCTCCTGTACGTTGGACACAATCGGTACAACAAATGATTGCAGATGGCGCGACACAATTTACAGAAGTAGGCCCTGGTAAAGTATTACAAGGACTCGTTAAGAAAATAGACAGAACTGCCCAAACAGCATCTGCAACTTTCGAAACCGTATCTTAAATGAAGTTATCTCGTAGAAATATATACATAGGTATTACCATAATACTTACCATAGCCTTAGATCAAATTTCTAAAGTACTGGTAAGAACCTATGTTGAAGCAGGATCATCATCCCCTATTATTGGTGATGTGTTCCAATTAATGAATGTTGAAAACACTGGTGCATTTCTAGGTATGGGAAGTGACCTTAATCCAACCGTAAAGCTCTTTGTTTTACTCCTTTTACCTGTGGTGGTTTTGGGCCTTGTGTTAAGACACATTATAAAGGATAAAAGCTTAGACCATTGGTCCTTATTTGCATTTGCTAGTATTATTGGCGGGGGTATTGCCAATGTTTACGATAGGTTTGCATATGGCAGTGTTACCGATTTTCTTTATATAAGACTTACAGATCTCTTGCGAACAGGCATTTTTAACCTTGCCGATATCTCTGTTACTACGGGTATGATTATACTTGTCGTTATTATGTTTAAACAGAAGAAAAAAACATCTGAAATAGCGTCCTAAATACGCTTTTTAACATTAAAAAAGGTGCTAAATTTACATTTAGCACCTTTTTATTTATAAAGAAACGGCAGTTATTATAACTCCCATTTAGCCTCTCACTTTTTGTTCCCACTTCCACGCAGAGCGCATAGCATCCTCTAAAGTTAATTCTGTCTTCCAACCCAATTCATTATTCGCCTTATCGGTATCTGCATAAGCCGAAATGATATCGCCTTCTCTGCGTCCTACAATCTTATAATTAAGTTTTTTTCCAGAGACCTGTTCAAAAGCTTTAACAACCTCTAAAACAGAACTGCCTTTACCTGTCCCCAAATTAAAAGTCTCATAGTTGGCTTTGTTTTTACCTTGCAATAGTCTACCTAAAGCAACAACATGTGCCTTAGCTAAATCTACAACATGAATATAATCGCGAATACAAGTCCCATCTGGCGTTGGATAATCATCGCCAAAAACAGACAATTGTTCACGAAGCCCAATACCTGTTTGCGTAATAAAAGGTACTAAATTTTGAGGTACTCCAATAGGCAATTCACCTATAGCTACAGAGTCGTGCGCCCCAACAGGGTTAAAATAGCGTAATGCAATCGCTTTAATGCTAGGTTCTACCTTACAGGTATCTTTTATAATTTCTTCTCCAATTTGTTTGGTGTTACCATAAGGCGACTCTGCTTGCTTTACAGGTGCATTCTCTGTAATTGGCAGCGTGTCGGCTTGCCCATATACGGTACAAGACGAGCTAAAGATAAAACTTGCTGCTGGTAATTTTTTCAATTCTTTTAAAACGTAAACCAACGTTGAAATATTGTTTTCATAATACAACAACGGTTCTTCTACACTTTCACCAACAGCCTTACTTGCTGCAAAATGAATCACCCCTTTAATGGTGTTATGTTTTGCAAAAAAGGCTTCTACACCAGACTTGTCTTTTAAATCTAATTTTTCAAAAACAGGCTTTATCCCCGTAATTGAGGTGATACCATCAAGCACATTTTCTGATGAATTTGATAAATCATCTATAATAACAACCTCATAACCTTCATTCTGAAGTTCTACAACGGTGTGAGATCCTATAAACCCCAATCCACCTGTGACTACTATTTTATCCATTTAAGAATTTTATAATTGTTGATGTAATGTATTCTATTTGTGCATCCTCTAATTCGGTATGCATAGGTAATGCTATAACTTCTTCTACCAGTTGCAGCGTTACAGGAAAATCTGCAGTATTATACCTGCTGTCTGCATATGCTTTTTGTTTGTGAAGCGGTATAGGGTAATACACCCCACAAGGAATGTTTTTTTCATTTAAATGCGCAACCAAAGCATCTCTACGCCCGTTTGTAACTCGTAATGTGTACTGGTGGAATACGTGACAATCGCAAGTATCACAAATACCGCCATCGCAACCATTAGATCGTTTTGGTGTTACCAATTGGTCTACGTCTTTAAACGCTTCTGTATATTTTCTAGCAGCGGCTTGTCGTGCGGCATTATAGCCATCTAACTTCGGTAATTTAGCGTCTAGAACTGCAGCTTGTATGCTGTCTAATCTGGAATTTACCCCAACCACATCATGGTGGTAACGCTCGTACATGCCATGGTTTACAATACCTCTAATGGTGTGTGCTAGAGCATCGTTATTTGTAAAAATAGCGCCTCCGTCTCCATAACAGCCTAAGTTTTTAGAAGGAAAAAAAGACGTAGCACCTACATCCCCTAATGTTCCTGCTTTTGCTTTAGAACCATCTTTATAGGTATAGTTTGCACCAATGGCTTGCGCATTATCTTCAATAACATATAAACCATGTGCTTTTGCCAAAGCTAAAATAGCTTCCATATCTGCACATTGTCCAAATAAATGCACGGGCACTATTGCTTTTGTTTTTGGCGTAATGGCCTTTTCTATAGCTGCTACATTAATATTAAAATCGTCGCTATTTACATCGACTAAAACGGGGGTTAAATTTAACAGCGCAATAACTTCTACTGTAGCCGCAAACGTAAAATCTGCAGTAATCACTTCATCACCGGGCTTTAATCCTAAACCCATCATTGCAATCTGCAACGCATCTGTACCATTGGCACAAGGAATAACATGTTTTACCCCTAAGTAGGTTTCTAAATGTTTTTGAAACTCATGAACTTTAGGACCATTAACAAATGCTGTATGCTCTATAACGTCCTGTATGGAAGCATTCACTTGTTCTTTTATAGCACTATATTGACCCTTAAGGTCTACCATTTGAATCTTCTTCATGTTTTTATTTTGAAGGTCATTTTCTATTCAATTACAACCGCTTTTAATGAGGCCTTAAACTGAACATCTTAAGGACAAAACTACAAAATTCATATATGTAAGCTGTATAATTCTTGTAAAGAAATGTATTTTAGCACGAAACATTTTTACCTTGAACTTTATTTACAATACAGGTATACGCGTTGCACACTTTTTTTTAAAATGTATTGCACCATTTCACCCTAAAATAAAACAAGGCGTCTTAGGGCGTGCAGAGACCTTTAACGTTTTAAAATCTAAACTAACGCCTACAACACGTACGCTTTGGTTTCATTGCGCCTCCTTGGGCGAATACGAACAAGGGTTGCCTGTTTTTGAGGCCTTGCGCTTACATTACCCTACGCATATTATAGTGCTTAGTTTTTTCTCTCCTTCTGGATATACCATTAGAAAACATACGCCTGTAGCAGATGTTGTTGTGTATTTGCCTTTAGATACTAAAGCAAATGCCCAACGCTTCTTAACATTAGTACACCCAGAACTAAGTATTTTTGTAAAATACGACATCTGGCCTAACTACCTCAATGCCATTTCAAGCAGCACCACAAAAGCGCTACTTATTTCTGCCGCGTTTAGAAAAGAACAACTCTATTTTAAGTGGTATGGTACTCTTTTTAAGCGCGCTGTGTTTGCATTCGATCATATTTTTACGCAAAACGAAAACTCTAAAGCTTTGTTAGCTACCATTGGTTATCCCCATGTTACCGTGTCTGGAGATACGCGATACGACAGGGTCTCTAATCAACTGCAACACGATAACACCATAGACGTTATTGCTACATTTAAAAATGAGCACTTATGTATTGTTGTAGGCAGTTCGTGGCCAGAAGACGATGCGCTTTTTATTCATTTTATAAATACCTATGCAACACCAGACTTAAAAATTATTATTGCGCCTCACACGATCAAATCTCAAGACATTCTTCATTTAAAATCTAAGCTAAATACAAAGGTGCTTTTATACTCAGAAAGACATGGTAAAGCATTAGAGCAGTATTCGGTTTTAATTGTAGATACTATAGGTTTACTTTCTAAGATATACAGTTATGCCGACATTGCCTATGTTGGTGGAGCCATGGGTACAACGGGACTGCATAACACCTTAGAGCCTGCTGTTTTTGGCATTCCTATTATAATAGGGCCGCACCATAAAAAATATCCAGAAGCCCAAGCTTTAATAGCGCATGGCGGTTTATTTTCTGTAGCAAATCAAAACGCGTTCGATACCATTTTAAAACAATTTATCGCACAAAGTGACTTTAGAAAACAATGTGGGTCTAAAAATGCGGAGTATGTAGATAAAAATAAGGGTGCCGTCATCCAAATACTAGATTATCTACGTATATAAATCGTTTTTCAGTAAAAAAACCAAGAAAAACAATGGATTTATAATTTAACTAATTAAATTGTACGTCTAAACAATTAACACTAAAAATGAAAAAAATGAGAAAAGTAATTTTAGGATCGGCTTTATTAGTAGCCTTAGGGGTATCTTTAACATCATGTAGAGATACTAAGAACGCAGAAGGTGCTGTTGAAAACGCTGTAGAAAATGCTGCTGAAGCGACAAAAGAAGCTGCTGAGGCCACTGGAGCTGCTGTTAATAGTGCTGTTGAAGCTACAGGAGCTGCTGTAGAAAATGTTACTGCAAAGGCAGGAGATGCTGTTGATAGTGCTGTAGACGCTGCTGGAAATGCTGTTAACTCTGCTAAAACTGCTGCTGGAAATGCTGTTGATGCTGTAGAAGCTAAAGCTGGAGAGGCTGTAGACGCTGCTACTGCAACTGCAGATAAAGCTGCCGACGCGACTAAAAAAGCGGCTACTGATGCTGCAAATGCATTAGAAAGCGGTGCTAATAAATTAAAAGACCACGCTGGTCATGGTCACTAAATTATAGAATACATACATTTGTATGCCTACAAAAGCCATCTCATTAGAGATGGCTTTTTGTTTAGAATCTATTTTAATACGTTGCCTGTTGTTCAAAAAAAACACATCGTCTTCATCCTCTTAAATAAACCTATGCGGTCTTTTGCATCCTTTATTACCCCCTTAAAATAAGGTCTTAGGCTTTTAAAAAAGGATCTGTAAGTTCTGCATCGCGCTCTCTTTTATAGGTTTTCCAATCGTAACCCAATACAGGTATTAAATCCTCTAGAATGTATTGGCGTTTTTTATCAAAAGCTTTAGGATCTTTACGGTAAATAAGGCGGTGTTTCCGCAGCCAGTCTTTTTCTTCTATAGTAAGTAATTTGCCGTTTTTTAATTGCCGTTTTATACACTTAGCGCGGTCTTCGAAGTTTAATTTTTCGCCATAGTGTTTTTGTTTAACTTTCCAATCGTACCCTAAATAAGGGATAAGCATTTCTAAAGCATCGTACCGTTCTCTAGGATAGGTTTTAGGAGATTTTTGGTAAATGACACGTTGTTTTCTTAAAAATTCGCGCTGTGTTTTATTTAAAGCTTCAAAAGCCTTCAATATCTTGGAGATGTCTTTAAAATGTTCCTTAAAAGATTTACTCTTATTTTGTACAGAACGTATTGCTTTCCAGTCATAACCCAACAACGCATTAAGTTGGTCTAAGCGTTCTATGGCTTTAGGGTCTTTAAAGCGCCCTTCATGGTGCTGTTTACGCTTTAACATGAGGTACTTCTTATCTGGTACATCTAAAGGGACGCCTTGTTGGAGTTTTTGCTTTATTTCTGTATAACGTTTCTCGAATTGCACAACATTATAAGTCGTTTTAGGAAAGCTGTTCCACTGGCGTTTTATAATTGGGGTTAAACCATCTAGTTGCTGTAATGCTTTGGGCGAAAACGCAGCTTTGTTATTATGGTAGGCCTTGCGTTGGTCTAAAACCCAATCTTTATACGGTTCTGGCAGTTCCTTAAACGGTTTTTGCAGTGCTGTAATTTGTTCTATGTAATAGGTAAATGTACGCAACTGCCGCCGCTGTTCTCGTTTTGTGAGGTACCAAGGTAGTTCTAAAAAAGGGTTTAGTGTATTAAGGTGTTTTACTTCTGCTTTGGTAAATTGGGCCTTATTTTTAGCATACGCACGTCGCCTGCCTTCTAACCATGATTTATCTTGGGACTCTAGGGGCTTGCCTTTGGCAAGATACCCTTTAATGAACACCGTACGTTTTGCAATATTGGTAGTACGTATTTCTAGTTTAGGGACTTTCCAGTCGTAACCCAACAAGGGGTTTAGCGCGTCTAGACGTGCTTTGCGCTCTGGTGAATAGGTGTTGGCGTGCAGTTTATAATTTGCTCTTTGGGCATATAACCAATGGCGACACCTTTCTGTTAAGGGTTTTCCGTTTTGTAATAAGGTTTCCATTTCGCTAAGTAGGGCGTCTACCCATTTGTCTTGGTCGCCTATATAGGCAGTCCAAGAGCAGCCTAATACAGGGGTTAACCCCTCTAATGCTTTTAGTTGTACCGCACTAAAACGTTCTGGCCGCTCGTGGTAACGCTCTTTTTGCACTATTAACCACCGCTTCATGGCTTTTGGTACGGGCTGCCCTGTGGTTAGTGCTTTGGCTATTTTAGCGGTATTTACCTTTGTTACTTTATTTATACTCCCATTGGGAATACGCCAATCGTAGCCCAAATAAGGTTGCAACTGGTCTAAAAATTCTGTTTTAAATTCAGGAAAACGCTCTGGATTTTTTAGATAGGCTTTACGCTGCAGAGAAATCCACCCCAGTTCTTTTGTGTTTAAAGACAGGCCTTGTTTTAAACGGGCAGGTAAGCCTTCTAAATCTATGCCTTTTGCTTTTAGCTCTGCCTTTACTTCTGGGCCTACACGCCAATCGTAGCCTAAATAAGGATTTAATCTATCTAACAGTGCCATTACAGTACGATGCACGTTTTGGGTATCTTTTTTATACCAATACCGGTAAAGCGCCAACCATTTTTTGTCTAGTTGTGACAAGGTTTTTTTAATTTTTAAATCTTGCTCTAATCGAGATACTCTGTCTTCTATGCGTTTTAAGACATGGGGTTGCGGTGGTTTTGCCATGGTTATATAAGCTAGTCGTCTATTAGCGTTACGTTTTAATTAAGACGCATTACGCCTCTTTGAGTAAAAATACGATAATTCCAAGAAAAAAGACTACGCCGCCATGCGTTATATCATTACCTAATGTGTGTAAAATGACACTAAAACCTGTTTAATGTCTAGTTAAGGGGTGGACTAACGTATTGCTTTAATTGTAATAAAAAAGCCCTGTATGCTATTAATACAGGGCTAAAACTAACTGGTGACTAACCTAACTGAAGTAGTGTTAGTTTTTAAATTGAGAGACGAATTGAGCACTTAAACTTAGAGCTAAACGTTGTTTACGGCAAACCTCTTAAGCCTTGCTATAAAATGGACGCCCTAAGTGCTATGATCCACACTATAAATACGATACAACTATGCGTATTAAGTGCATTATTATGTCTTGGGAATACATGAACTGCAAAAGCTTACATTTTTCCCAAAAATGATGTAATTCCTTGCTTTTACAGCCATGTACTTTTTGGTTATACTTCAATTATTAACCAACATTTTTCGAAACGGCTCTAAGGCATTAAAAGCTCTCGAATTTCTTAATCCTTATCCTCACATTACAATTATTTTAACCATTAACCACCGTATTGCATTGCGATTTGAGCACGCTTCTATCTCTATAAATTTAGTATCTTTACTGAGATTGATACAAATTTACAAGTAAAAAACAAGTAAAACAAACAAATTACAAGTTTTTAAAAGAAAAAGCACATACGGGTGAGCACATTTAAATTACTTTTAAGAGAATTCATAGCAAAGGAAGGTCTAAGCCAAGACGTTATAGCCTTGCAGATAGGAGATTCTCAGCAAGCTATTAGCGATTTCTTAAAGAAAGACAGTAAGCCTCATGAAAAAACGAGACGCAAGTATTTAGAAAAATTAAAAGGCTTTAACGACTTTTACACTACAAACAAATTACTGGTAAATACAGAAGCGAGCAACCAAGAGGCCGCAACAGGCGAACACTTATCAGAACAGCATATACAAATTATTAATAATGCGTTTTTGTTTCATGAAGAAGACGTAAAACAAATCATTACCGTAAAAAAGATGATTTCGGCAGAACGGCTAGATGCCCAAAATGCCTTATTGAGAGAAATTAATGGCGTCACTAAAAAACAATAGTGCGTTTACCAAAAATAACCACCACTCTACAATAGTGTAGGTTAAGGTTTAGGCTCTAAACCTACAGCCAAACGCAATGCATTATTGGTTTCTTTATACGCTTTTATTTTTAAATCTAAATGTTCTAAACCGCGTATTTGCAACACAATTTTACGTAATGCGCTGCGTATTTTGGCCACATCTTCTTCGTTATTAGACTGTGCTGCATATTCGTTAATTAGTGTTTCTAGGCTGTCTATGGCGTCTTCGAAACCCAAAGCCCCACTATGGTAGTCTGCTATTAGGGTGTTTAAGCGCGTTTGTAGTGTTTGTATCATGGTTATTTAACAATGGTATGGTTAATTTCGTCTATAAAACCTAAGGCGGTATCGATAAATGCTTTTGATGCTTCGCGTTCTTTCATTAGCTTTTGTTTGGCTCTAAACTGCAGTTGAAACACAAGTACAATAAGCACCGAAAACAAAATAGAGGTTGTGATAAATGCAATTTCATACATATAATCAGGAAATGGGTCGTCCTTGGTGATAAAGACATAAAGTAAATAGTACACTGCCACTGAGCAAAAGCCGCCGCCAATAATATTACCTACCGTTCTAAATCGTTTATTACTATCTGTAATTCTATTTACAACCAGCAACAAAAACACGGCACAGCCAAAAAGCGCAAAATGCACCCCAAAACTGTATAAAAAGGAGCGCATTGAGGGAAAACCAAGTACACCATCGTTAGCCCCTTCTTTATAAAAAATGTGCCAAAAGGGTGCGGTAACGCAAACAAAAGACAGTAGAGCTATGATAACCATTTCTAAGGTATCGAATAGCAATACTGCCTTTATAGGAACGTTTTGTAATCCTTGATTAGTCTTGCTATTTGTCTCTTGGGTTTTTAATTTGCTTTTTATTAATCTGTTGTGGGTTTTCTTCATCTAATTCTTGTTTGGTACAAGACGTTAGTACGCCACATAATAATGCGCCTAAAACTACTAGTGTTTTAATGTTTTTCATCTTAAATCTTTTAAGGTTAATAATTGAACCCCATAAAATAAGAAATGAAAACGCTTTATTTCTTGGTCGTAACGCCGTTTTGTAACGAACTTATTAACATAAATTCTTACAATTACTAAAAAAACAGTTTTTGGGAAAAATGATGTACTCTAATAAGCACCAAATTTATTAAATAATTTCTACACGTAAGGCTTTACATATGTTATCTTTTGGGTATTTTTATAAAATACACCTATAGCCTTACGGATAAACCGCAATTACAACTGAGGCATATCCTTAATATAAAAAAAGCATACTCTATTTCTTATTGCTTACGCCATACGGCACTTGCCAAAGGCATGGCGCTAGCTTTTAACCTTAGCGCCATCCACTAGAATGCGCATAAGAATTATAGCGGTTCATCTCAATACAAATTCGCACACCTAGTACCGCAATGCATTTACATGTTGTAAAAAATAGCTTAGATTTGCGGTGTAAATAACATATATTCGTACATGTTATTTTATGGTTAACAGGTCTGTAAGCCAACTATAACAGAAAATAAAAACTAAATGTCGCACGATTTAGAATATGCTGTAAAAGGAGCATTAATGCTCTGTGATAAAGGCACACTGCCTACACCTTTTCAACCTACCAACTGTACAGGTGTAAAAATAAGCGGACTTACACCGTCTAATACACGAGATAAAATACCAAACCAGCACATTATGCCTTTTGGGGCCTGTAGTTTGCAAAACGGAAAGCCCTGCACCCCTATACCGCTAGAATGGCAAGACACGCATGGCGTTAAAATTAAAGGCGGCAAAACACTACTTAAAAAAAGTTGCATACAATGCAGCTCTGGAGGTGAAATTTCTTTTTTAAATAGTGGCCAAATTCCCTTACCGCCCGAAACGTACGATGCATTAATGGACGAACACGGCGAAGAAGAAGCTAACGGTTGGGGCTGGTGGGATACCGCAGAACTCATACCCATAGTAGGTAATATTATTGGAATGGTACGTGAAGCCAAAAAAGGCAACTGGGGTATGGTGGCCTTAAATGTTGGTTTTTTAGCTTTAGACATACTTACCTTAGGAAGTGCCTCATTAGCAACAGCAGGTGTTAAAGGGGGGATTAAAGCAGGCTTTAAAGAAGGTATTAAAATTATAGGCAAAACAGCTGCAAAAGCAACCACCAAAGCAGGCGCCAAAAGTTTAACAAAAGGCAGTGTACACGCTTTTGTAAAGGGGGTAAGTAAAGCCACCGCAAAACTAGCTACAGCAAAAAGCATTGTATGTGTAACCGCTTGTTTTACAAAAGGCACATTAGTCGCTACAGCAAAAGGGCAACGGCCTATAGAAACGGTAAAAAGTGGCGATCTCGTATGGGCATTTAATGAAAAAACAGGCAAACAAGCCTTAAAACGCGTCGTACAAACTACATCTAAACCAACCGATGCTACGCTAGAGGTTGTTTTAGATAATGAAACTATTAAAACCACCGCAGCGCATCCTTTTTATACCAAAAGCGGTTGGAAACAAGCCACAGATTTAACCCTCGAAGACGAAGTACACACCAAAAGCGGAAACTGGCACCGTATAAAAGCCACAAACTTTAAGTACCAAAAAGAAACCGTTTATAATTTTGAGGTTAAAGATTACCACACCTACTTTGTAGGCAAGCTAAAGTGGCTGGTACACAACGCCAAAGTATGTTTAGTGGCCTTAGCTAAAGCAGGTGTAACATACGCCAAAAACATACTCAACGGGCAAATGTTCGACAAGGCCATGCGTAAAGCCTATGGTGCCGCCAATTCGCAGATTAAAATGGTGAACGGAAAAGTTTTAGATGTATTAAAGAATAACCAATTAATTTCACATAAATTTACGCAGCTTTCTGAAATTACAGAAAAAACAGCCAAAGGTTATATCGATGAAATTGGTGCAAAGTATGCTAATCAAACGACTAAAAGTAGAAAGTTAGCAGATCAAGTTGATACTTTTGATATGAAAAAAGTACTTGAAATTCCACCACAGAAAAATGGTATACCTAAAGAAATTTTGGATTATGCTGAAGAGGCTGGTGTAACAATACGAGAAATAAGTGGTAAAGCTTTAAAAGAATTTAATAAAATACAATCAAAATTTTGGTAAAAAATGAATAATTATATATATCAAAACTGGTTAAGGGGCTATAAGAAGCAACATACAAAAGAACAAACTTTAAATTATTACTTAAAACACGTATACAAACCCAAATACAATCCCAACCGAGGGAATGTAGATACTCAAAAAAAAGCCAACAAATTTTTAAAAACCTGCACAAGCAGTAAAGAATGGGCTAAATTTGCCTACGACCATGGTTTAGAGTTTTGTGTTTGTAAGATGGATGGGCATTTAACAGAAAGTTATTTAAAGCAAGATATTAGAAATGATATTGGTGTTGCCTTTCTTGATGAAGATGATGATGTATTTATGCACTATATATTTAGATTACAAGAAAATGGTAAATATTTCCTTTTTGGCATGAAATTTTGGGAATGGGCAGAGCACAAAAAAACAGACGATGATTACACAAAATCTTGGGTATATACTTTTGAACCCAATGGCAATGTACAAGTGATAGAGCGAGAAAAAGACGCCGAAGAAGAATGTGTTTGGACGAGCAAACAACCTTTAAACGTAGAAAGCAACTGGGAAGAAAGGCCTCAATTTGGAGATTGGGATGGTTTTTTTAAAATGAAACGTTGGGCAGATGGCGCGTTAGACGAAGCCTTTAAAGGGCAAAACATTACGACTTACATAAAAACCGCTGCAGGAACAACCATTGCAAAAACCAACCAACCCTACAACTTTTTGGCGGTAGCCCAACAAGAAGAAATGGCTATAGCCTTGGCCAAAGCCCAAGATTACCATAAACAAGGAGAAAAAGACAAGGTGTTTAAGGTATTGCAAAAAGCATATAATGATTTACCAAAACCTAAAGAAAATTACGAAGCTACAAGCCAGCTCATTCTAGAAGTAATTAAGTACCATAATGTGTATAACGAACATACCGAAGCCTTAGACCTTTTAGAAAAACTGGAAAAATACCTTAATGCCGACACCTATTTTTTATTACCATTATACAAAGCAAAAGCATACTTTAACGCTAAAGACAAACAAAGCGCAAAAAGCCATTTCAATGCATTTATTAAAGCTAAAGGGCTCGACGTTCTTGTAAAAGACTACCCAGACTATTACGAGATATATCAAAAAATTTAAGGCAAACTGAGCCTATACAATGAATTTCTGGTAAAAAATGAACAATTATATATATCAAAACTGGTTAAGAGGGTACAAAGAGCAACATAATGAAGAAGACACCCTTTGGTATTATGCAGATATGTATAATACCAAATACGATCCAAATTTAGGCGATATAGCTGTCCAAAAAAAAGCCAACAAATTTTTAAAAACCTGTACAAGCAGTAAAGAATGGGCAAAATTTGCCTACGAACATGATTTAGAATTTCAAATCTGTAAGATGGATGGGCATTTAACAGAAGCCTACTTACATCAAGATAACATAAAAGATATTACTGTATTTTTTCTAGATGAAGATGATGATGTATTTATGTACTATGCGTTTAAGAGAGAAAACAATGGACAGTATTTTCTTTTCGCTATGGTTTTTTGGGAATGGACAGAAAACAAAAAGACAGATGAAGATTATAAAACATTTTGGAAATATCTTTTTGAACCCAATGGCAATGTGCAAGTGATAGAGCGAGAAAAAGATGCCGAAGAGGAATGTGTATGGACGAGCAAACAACCTTTAAACGTAGAAAGCAATTGGGAAGAAAGGCCCCAATTTGGAGATTGGGATGGTTTTTTTAAAATGAAACGTTGGGCAGATGGCGCTTTAGACGAAGCCTTTAAAGGGCAAAACATTACGACTTACATAAAAACCGCTGCAGGAACAACCATTGCAAAAACCAACCAACCCTACAACTTTTTGGCGGTAGCCCAGCAAGAAGAAATCGCTGTAGCCTTGGCCAAAGCCCAAGATTACCATAAGCAAGGCGAAAAAGACAAGGTGTTTAAGGTATTGCAAAAAGCATATAATAATTTACCAAAACCCAAAGAAAATTACGAAGCTACAAGCCAACTCATTCTAGAAGTGATTAAGTACCATAATCTGTATAACGAACATACCGAAGCCTTAGACCTTTTAGAAAAACTAGAAAAATACCTTAATGCCGATACCTATTTTTTATTGCCATTATACAAAGCAAAAACATACTTTAACGCCAAAGACAAACAAAGCGCAAAAAGCCATTTCAATGCATTTATTAAAGCTAAAGGGCTCGACGTTCTTGTAAAAGACTACCCAGACTATTACGAGATATATCAAAAAATTTAAGGCAAACTAAGCCTATACAATGAATTTCTTGTAAAAAATGAACGATTATATATATCAAGATTGGTTTAGAGCAAAACGAAGAATGCAAAGTGAAGAAATCACATTGCGTTATTATAACAGAATATATAAACCAAAATACAAACCAAATTTAGGTAATATTGAAACCCAAAAAAAAGCAAATAAGTTTTTAAAAACTTGTAAAAGTGTTGAAGAATGGGCAAAATTTGCATTTGAGCATGACTTACAATTTTATGCTTGCAAAATGGATGGACATTTGACAGAAGCGTACCTACACTTAGACAACGCAAAAGACATAACTGTATTCTTCCTAGATGAATACAATAGAGTATTCATGTATTATTCTTTTAATAAAGAGAATAACGGAAAATATTTTTTGTTTCAAATAGCTTTTTGGGAGTTCATTGATAGTAAAGAAGGAGATGATGATTTTACAAAGTTTTGGCATTATTCGTTTGAACCCAATGGTAACGTACAAGTGATAGAGCGAGAAAAAGACGCCGAAGAAGAATGTGTTTGGACGAGCAAACAACCCTTAAACGTAGAAAGCAATTGGGAAGAAAGGCCCCAATTTGGAGATTGGGATGGTTTTTTTAAAATGAAACGTTGGGCAGATGGCGCGTTAGACGAAGCCTTTAAAGGGCAAAACATTACGACTTACATAAAAACCGCTGCAGGAGCAACCATTGCAAAAACCAACCAACCCTACAATTTTTTGGCGGTAGCCCAGCAAGAAGAAATAGCTATAGCCTTGGCCAAAGCCCAAGATTACCATAAGCAAGGAGAAAAAGATAAGGTGTTTAAGGTATTGCAAAAAGCATATAACGATTTACCAAAACCTAAAGAAAATTACGAAGCTACAAGCCAACTCATTCTAGAAGTGATTAAGTACCATAATGAGTATAACGAACATACCGAAGCCTTAGACCTTTTAGAAAAACTAGAAAAATACCTTAATGCCGACACCTATTTTTTACTACCACTATACAAAGCAAAAGCATACTTTAACGCCAAAGACAAGCAAAGCGCAAAAAGCCATTTCAATGCATTTATTAAAGCTAAAGGATTTGACGTTCTTGTAAAAGACTACCCAGATTATTACGAGATATATCAAAAAATTTAAAAGACACTAAGCCTATACAATGAATTTTTGCACAGCCGTCCGAAAGTTTTCATGATTTCTATAAATTAAGTTGTTAACTGCTACAAACAGGTGTTTTCTTTAGTTTTTTATAGAAAATAAGTCTTGTTCGAAGTTTATTATAGTTTGTGGTTTTGCTCTGATTTTTTTGACGCCTTCATAATGTAATGCATTTATTGAGCTGTCCGAAAGTTAAGGCTACGAATTGATCGTAAGTCTTATATTTACTACACCCTTTGTCACTTTTATGTTTATCAGCACAGCGAACTAGCAACCAAGTCGGTACTAAATCTAAGATTTGTCGGATTAGTGGTTTGTTCGTATTTTTAGTTCGCTTGAAGAATCCCATTAATTGTATTTTTTGTTCGCAAAACTAAAATACGGGATTCTCAGGCTTTTTTATATTTAGACTTTCGGATGCTAGTGATTATACATAAAATATTTTTTTCATCATCTTTTTTTAACCAATGCTTAACCGTTAATAATTTGCCGTATATCGTGTACCATAGTAAAGGCAAGTCTAGTCCAGAAAGTTATGGCCTAATAGTGTTTTAGGCTTTACTTCTAAAGTTAAAAATCACAGCTATTTTAAATAAACATTCCTTATAAACTATCCCTCTAAATCACTGCATAGCATTAAGATTTACGACAAACGCAGAACTCCTAGTCTAAATAGGGCTTGCTGATTTTTAGGTTTGTTAATTTCTATAACTTTAAGCAAATGATCTCATATTCGCAGAGCTTCTTGT